>NZ_AJLJ01000176.1 GCF_000317245.1 Fischerella muscicola SAG 1427-1 = PCC 73103 | reverse complement strand
CGTATTGAACAAACGCTTTGATGTTCTCTAATGGCACAAAAGCTGGGAAACAATTCTTTTGACTTTTGACTTTGTACAGACGCGAGGAACATCGCATCTCTACTAAATGACTATTGTACAAACGCGTAGACCAGGGTAAGAGCGGCTTCAAGGTAAGAGTATAATTGCGTCTCTACTATTGACAAATAACTAATTTATGTTGCATTCTTTCATTCCCCCATCCAGATTTTTTCCCTATCTTACTTGGCAAGATATTGAAAAAATGCCAGATAAACAAAATGTCGTCATCATTCAACCCATTGGTGCAATTGAACAACACGGTTTGCACTTACCATTAATTGTCGATTCCGCAATTAGTATAGCCGTTTTAGGCAAAGCACTATCTAAATTAGATGCCGATATCCCAGCCTACGCCTTACCTAATATTTATTACGGCAAATCAAACGAACATTGGCATTTCCCCGGTACTATTACCCTAAATTCTCAAACATTAATTTCTTTATTAATGGAAGTTGGCGAGAGTATTTATCGAGCAGGATTTCGGAAATTAGTATTTATGAATTCTCATGGTGGACAACCGCAAATTATAGAAATAGTTGCCAGGGATTTACATGTAAAATATGATGACTTTTGTATTTTTCCTTTATTTACTTGGCGAGTACCAAATATCGCTAAAGAATTGCTCACACCCAAAGAATTAGAATTAGGGATTCACGCTGGAGATGCAGAAACTTCTCTGATGCTGGCAATTTTACCCGAACAAGTAAAAATGGTAAACGCAGTTACCGAGTATCCGCAAAATCTACCTAAAGATAGCGTTCTGAGTATGGAAGGAAAGCTACCCTTTGCTTGGGCAACAAAAGACTTATCCCAAAGTGGTGTACTCGGAGATCCAAGCACAGCAACAAAAGCAAAAGGCGATCGCATCTGGGAATCATTAGCCGATGGTTGGGTACAAACCATCAAAGACATCTATAAATTTCAACAACCAAAAACAACAAATTGCTAACCAGTAAAATTAACAAACACTTCGTGTTCCTCTGCGTTTAAAAACAATTATTTTCAGCAAAATGTGTACCAAAATACAAAAAATCAAAACTATAAATGATCCATATTTCCAACCAGACACAGAGGATTAGTTGAGATTAATCTTTGTTTACAAAATAAATACCGCCACATAGCACTTTCTAGCTTTATTGAGTTCTAGAATCAATAAAGTTAGTTAATTTTTTGCATGAAAACTAGGTTAAGACTAGAATAAAGATTACAATTATAAATTCTAAGTGAAGTAGTTTTTCTCACAACTGAATGAAGAAATGAACAATCACTGCAACGTCTCCCATCGCAGTCGGGGTGCTTTTGTGCGTGCATTGCATACTGCTGTGGAGGGGAGGGCTAGGTATAAGATCAATGGCTTGCAAGGCTCAGAAGCTTTCAAGAAATACCTAGAGTTGAAGTTGTCAGAGGTGCAGGGCATTACAAAAGTAAGTGCCAATCCCTCTAGTGGCAATGTTCTGGTACTCTACCAACCAGAACATAGTGTTTTAGCGCTTGCTGCACAGATTGAACGCCTGGTTATAGAGTATGCCAAACAAAGTCAGCACTCTATAGTCGGGGCAACAAAAAAAATCAACCGATTTCAGAAAAAGGCGAAAAAATTACCTGCAAGCAACAAAAAATCCCATCAGCTGACAGCTAATACTCATCAACAACAAATAGCTACTTGGCATCTGAAAGAAACTGATGCAGTCATTACGGAGTTAAAAACTTCTCAAGAATCAGGATTAACAACCAAGAAAGCAGAACAAAAGCTAAAAAAATACGGGCCAAATGCTTTACCGGAAGCCGATCCCCGCTCCGGGTTAAGTATGTTTATTGACCAGTTTAAATCTTTACCCGTAGGACTTTTAGCTGTAGCGGCTGGTGTTTCAGTTGCTACTGGAGGCTTGGTTGATGCTGTGGTAATTATGGGGGTGGTGGTGATCAATGCTGCCATTGGTTACGCCACAGAAAGCAACTCGGAAAAGGTGATTCGTTCCCTGAAGAATCTAGTTAATCCCACAGCGTTTGTACTTCGCGATCGCAACATTGTAGAAATTAGCGCTCAAGAAATCGTCATCGGGGATATTCTGATTCTCAAACCCGGTAGTTATGTACCAGCAGATGCCAGACTTTTAGAAGCACGTCGCCTCAGTATAGATGAGTCAGCGCTGACTGGTGAGAGTATGCCCGTGACTAAATCGGCTCAGACTCTAGTTGGTGAAAATATTGCCTTGGGCGATCGCACCAACATGGTTTACATGGGAACCTTAGTTACTGGTGGACAAGGAACAGCGGTAGTAGTTGCTACTGGTAAATACACTGAGATGGGCAATATCCAAATGATGGTCAGTGAGGCCACATTGCCCGAAACGCCGATGGAAAAACAGCTAGACCGAGCCGGTAGCCAGCTAGTTATGGTATCCGGCGCAGTATGTGCCTTATTCTTTGGTATTGGCATCCTGCGCGGTAATAGTTTGCTGCAAATGCTCAAATCATCGATTTCTCTAGCAGTAGCAGCAGTTCCCGAAGGTTTACCCACAGTCGCGACTACAACTCTGGCTTTGGGGATCGCTAACATGAGGAAGCACAACGTCCTCATTCGGCGTTTGGATGCGGTAGAAACCCTTGGTTCTGTGCAGACAATCTGTATGGATAAAACTGGAACGATTACCGCTAACCGGATGACAGTTGTAGAACTGTGTACAGATAACAAATGTATCCAAGCATCTGCTGATCAATTGCTTTTCGGTAACGAAGCGGTTAATCCTTATGAAAACGAACAGCTCTTAAAGCTGATTCATGTCTTAACGCTGTGCAACGAAAGCGAAGTTGAACAAGAAGGTGATGAGTATACCGTCAGAGGTTCCGCCACTGAAAATGCTCTGATCGATGTGGCGATGAAAGGAGGAGTGAATGTTCTCAGTCTGCGAGCAAATTATCCGCGACTGAAGATCAATCACCGTTCCCAAGAACGCAATTACATGGCCACACTCCACGCGACCCCAGACGAACAGCAAAAGCTCATTGCAGTTAAAGGTAGTCCGTCTGAAGTTCTCAGTCTGTGCAATTGGCAAATCAAGAACGGAGAAAAAGTTCCTCTCACCGAAGCAGACAGACAAGCCATTGAAAACGACAACGATGATATGGCTGGTAAGGCGCTGCGGGTATTGGGAGTTGCTTACCAACTTGATGAGTCTGAAAAAATCCATACTCACGACTTAATCTGGCTGGGATTGGTCGGTATGATCGATCCCATCAGAAATGGTGTCCAAGGATTGATGGGAGGTTTCCATCAAGCGGGGATCGATACAGTGATGATTACTGGCGATCAAAGCCCAACAGCTTACGCTATTGGCAAAGAACTCAATCTGAGCAAAGGCGAACAACTGCAAATTCTCGATTCCACTCACCTGAATAACCTCGAACCAGAGGTAATGAAAGGACTGTTGCATCGCGTCCATGTTTTCGCCAGAATCAGCCCTGCCAACAAATTACAAGTTGTGCAAGCATTGCAGAGTAGTGGTAAAGTAGTGGCAATGACAGGCGATGGCATTAACGACGCCCCAGCGTTGAAAGCTGCTGACGTTGGGATCGCCATGGGACATACTGGTACAGATGTTGCCCGTGAAGTTGCAGACGTCATCCTGGAAGACGATAATCTGGAAACCATGATTATTGCTGTCAGCCACGGACGGACAATTTATAACAACATCCGCAAATCTGTCCACTACCTGCTATCTACCAACGCCAGCGAAATCATGGTGATGTTAGCAGCAACCACAGCTGGTATTGGTCATCCCCTGACAGCCATACAACTATTGTGGGTGAACTTGGTATCAGACATCTTCCCAGCTTTAGCCTTGGCAATGGAAGCACCAGAACCGGATGTATTGCTCACACCACCCCGTGATCCCAAGGAACCAATCATTAGAAGTTCAGACTTTGGTAGAATCCTGGTGGAATCAGCAGCATTATCTGCCAGCACCTTGGGAGCCTACTGGTATGGTATCAGCCGTTATGGTTTCGGCCCACAAGCCAGCACCATCGGGTTTATGAGTTTGACAATCGCCCAGCTGTTGCATACCTTTACCTGTCGTTCGCAGACTCACACAATCTTCAGCAAGCAAAAATTGCCGCCGAACAAATACTTAAATATGGCGATCGGTGGCTCCTTAGCCCTCCAGATTGTAGCCGCGATCGTACCTGGACTCAAAGGTCTGCTGCAAATCTCGCCGATCAACCTTGTTGATACTGCGGTAATCGGTAGTAGTGCGGTATTACCATTCCTATTTAATGAGGGTAGGAAGGAAATAGCGACTAGATATTTGCGAGGAGAACACAACTCTTCACGTCTGCTTCCTGGTAGTAAAGATGACTCTGCTACTAGCCGTGTATTGGAAGCAGCAGAAGAACAAGAAGTTGAGTTACAAACTGTTGCTGTTGTTGTCTCTTAATTCGGATAATCAATAGCGCATTGAGAGAGGTACGGTAATGCCGTACCTTTCCGTTTAAGATTAATTCCTAACCCTTTCAAGGTGGAGCAAAATTCTCGACAATCAACTCCTCTGTAAGCTCTTATCTCTGTGTTCTCTGTGCCTCTGCGGTTAAATAAATAACTTTTAAACCGTAGAGAACGCAGAGAACGCAGAGAAATGCAGAGTTTTAGTTATGAATTAAGACAAAATTAAATATATGAAAAAAGACTTCATGTTTAGTTCTGAATCCGTCACGGAGGGACACCCGGATAAACTTTGCGATCAAATTAGTGATGCAATTGTTGATAAGTTCCTTCAGAAAGATCCTTATTCTCATGTAATTGCAGAATGTGCAGTTGCAACGGCGATAGTATTTATTGCTGCTAGATTTGAATCGGATGCAGTTGTAGATTTTGCGAAAATAGCTAGAAAGGTAATTGAGCAAGTTGGTTATGATGAGCCTGATTTTAATGCTAAAACTTGCAGTATTGTTACTAGTGTTAAAGAATTGCAGTCTAACAACTACCGTTATTGGGATGCAAAGAAATTATCAGATGATGAAATTGAGTTAATTCCTGCTACGGATCAGGTGACAGTATTTGGTTTTGCTTGTAATCAAACTCCTGCTTTGATCCCACTTCCAATATGGTTGGCGCACCAATTAGCTAGGCGACTAACTACTGTACGACACGAGAAAATACTTCCTTATATTGCACCGGATGGTAAAACTCAAGTCGGGATTGAATATCGCGATCGCAAACCCTACAGAATCCACAGTATCTCAATTCTGGCTAGTAAAAAGTCTAGTTCTACATTAAATATTGCTGATGAGAAGACACTCCAGCAAGAAGTTAAAGAGATGATTATTGATCATGTCTTTGCAAAAGCCGAATTTCAGCCTGATCAAAAGACGAGAATATTTATTGACTTTGACCAACCTTTTGCCATTGGTGGCCCGTCTGTACATTCGGGGTTAACTGGGAGAAAGAATGCTATTGATACCTACGGAGAATATTCTCGCCACAGTGGTGCGGCTTTAAGTGGTAAAGATCCCACCCGTATAGATAGGGTTGGTGCTTATGCTGCACGTTATGCGGGTAAAAATGTTGTCGCAGCAGGTTTGGCAGAAGAATGTGAAGTGCAGCTAACTTACTCAATGGGACTGGCTAGACCTGTCAGCATTCAGGTAGAAACCTTTGGTACAGGCAAGATTTCTGATGAAGAAATTACGATACTTTTGGAAAAGAATTTTGATTTTCGATTGGCAGGAATTATCAAGAAATTTAACTTGCGGTTGTTGAGTGCGATCGCTAAGGGAGGATTTTATCGCAACCTAGCCGTCTATGGTCATGTTGGTAGGATGGATCTGGGAAATGTGCCGTGGGAAGAGACAGATATGGTTAAGGTTTTATTAGGATGAAATCGTTAATGATGTTGTGATCTTGGTGGTTAACTGCATACAGTGTAGGTAGTTCACGCCACCAAATATACGCCGCTCTCTGTGTCTACCTCATTCTGCATAAGAATTGTAGAGGTTAAATAGCAGAGATTTACACACACATTATTTTTGCATAATGTTATGATTAAATTATCGAGAATTATTTTCGGCTATGTAAATGAAATTTATATCTAAACAAACGCCTCTCCGAATCTAAATCTCTACATCTTTTGATTCAGGAGATTTTTTATGTCAATTTATATTAGTAATCTATCTGATGAAGTTGAAGAAAATGACCTCAAAGTGATTTTTTCTGAATATGGATATGTTAAGAAAATTCAAGTATCTTTGAATCAAAAAACTGGTGAGAAGAGAGGATTTGCGGTTGTCGAAATGGCTACAGGTGCTGAGGAAGCAGCAGCAATTCGAGCTTTGAGAGGTATTGAGTTGATGGGACATAGCCTCAAAGTTAATAGAGCCATGACTGAGTACAGCATTTGAGAAATGTGTGTAGAGTGACTAAACAATTGATAATTTTAAAAAAATTACTCTAGTTAAATAAAAAAATGGCCATCAATTATCTAGAGATTTAAAATTTGAATTATCAAGAACAATTGCAAAATAAATTACAAATTACTATTGTCATATATGGTGAAATATTTATCTAATTTCACCAAAATTTAGGATAAAAAATGCAACTTTTATTCAATAGGTCGAGTCAAGCACTGACTCATTTTACAACTGATAACAGTCAAGCGAATACAGCCACATATATTTGGGAATCTATGCAGGGTAAGCATACTTGTCCTTGCTGTTCATATGCTCTACTGTGTCATATACGTTTAGGAGGTATTTACTGGCGTTGTGGTCATTGTTATCAAGAAATGCCAGCCTATAGCGTAGGATAAATGAGATCTACATTCGTGTGTTAGTGAAATAGGTAAAAGGCTCAATGTAGAATCTCATAAGCGTAAATCAATATTCTATGTTAGGGTTAAAGCATCGAGAATTATTTTCGGCTATGTGATTGACCACAATTAGCACCTCTCCGGATCTAAATCTCTACACCCTATTAGATATTGGAGATTCTTATGTCAATCTATGTGGGAAATCTCTCTGAAGAGGTTCAGGAAGATGACCTCAAACAGATATTTTCAGAATATGGATCTGTAATTAAAGTTCGCTTGCCTAAATGTCAGCAAAGTGGTGAGAGGAGAGGATTTGCTTTTGTAGAAATGAAAACAGAGGCTGAAGAAGCAGCAGCAATTTACTCACTCTTAGACACTGAATTTATGGGTCGTAATCTCAGAGTTAATAAAGCTATTACGAAGGTAGACAAAAGATCATCGTCTCATGTGTAAGCTGTTTATTGCATAAGAAGAATTTGATATTTAGTTCAGATGAGCATGTTTACCTCTTGCTGCTAAATCTTATTCTTGTGATCTCATGGTTTAATTTCTAAACCCCATTAATGACAAATTGCACTTAATTTAACTACTTCTATACTCTCGTGAGGTTTAAATGAATTTTGAAATGCCTCTAGTTGTCTCACCTAGCTTTGCTCGTTTTGTAGCTTTAGAAGTGGAGCCAAATTCATTAAGGAAAAAAGACATAATTAAATGTCTGAAAGCTTTGGGAATCAAAAATCCAGAGGTTTTAAACCTTAAATGGAAAGAAGAATTGTGGAGTTTGCTACAAACAACTGCAAAATTACTGCCTATGTCTCTAGTTAAGCCTGCAATCTTGAAATATAAATTGCAAGCCAATGATAGTAACTGAATCTTATGGGGAATTTCTTAAGGGTTATCCATGAAGGAATTGCGCTTGCGGAGCAATTTGAGTTTATCACTCAACTATCTAATCCGTATATTTCTATTGGGTATTAGTCACATGATTTAGTGTAGCTTACTTGTCCAGATAAATAGCCCAATAGAAGATTTACACTCCGCGTTTGCTTTAGAAAAAATGGTGAGTTTGTGGCAACAGTAAATTATAAACTAACAGGAAAATATCTCCCACCTCAGATATTTATTTTAGGAATACGTTTTGTTCCTGGAGTAACTGAAGTTAGCAGCGAACAGTTAACTGAAATACGGCAATTTATCAAGAGTGATCGTTTGCTTCAGCATTATTTGGAGCAAAAAATTTTGATTATCCAAGAGTAAAGATCTCACTCATTAAAGTTGCTTCGCTTGATCCTAATATGTTGTTAGCCATACCATAAAAGGTTTACCCCCATACCAGATATGGTGCAAGGGAAAAGCCAGTACTAGGAACGGTGGTCTTAGTCATCGATGAAATTGAACCTGAATAAAAATTGAGGCATTGCTTGCTCATGGGTTTTAAGTACAAATGGAAAAATGGCTCTGTCCCTTCCCGTGACAAGGCAGCACGCAGCAAGTATCTACTGGAAGAAGGGCAGTTTAACAACCAAAAAGACCGAAATCTAGCAGAACAAGAAGCTCGCAAACACTTGGGTGTACCAACGCGAATTCCAGACGATGATCGCTCTATACTAGGGTATTCGCAAGACTGGTAACGATCACTTAGCTAAATCGTCCCTCCAGAATGAGAGAACTTATGTTAGTCACACTACTAACCTTTTTATATAGATAAGGCGAGTGGTGTGACTAAATTTTTGTGTTGCGATCGCCTACTCATAAATAATCTTCGCAAATATTTAAGTTAGAGGCATACGTGAAATACCCTACACTTTGTAAAACTATGTGCGGGGCTTCCTGACCTCACCCACTGTTGCAGATAAATTACTAGATATAGCAGAAAGGCACTTACTAAAAGTTTTACCTCCGCAGCCACCTTTCATGCACAAAAATCAACATAACTATGAACCTACTAATAATGACATATGATAGGGATCAATTAAACTATATTAATTGCACTTCTCGAATTCATGTAATGTAGCCATCGCATTCGATGAATCAAGCTATTGTCAAGCAAAATTTTACCTCCCGTATGGAGGCGGTGCAGTCGCCTATTATTCCTTTAGTTGGCGAATTGATTAATAACAATCCCGGAACAATTTCTTTGGGACAAGGTGTAGTTGCTTACGCGCCACCACCAGAAGCCACCGAATATTTAGCAAAATTTTTCGCTGAACCAACTAATCATCTCTACAAAGCTGTAGAAGGAATACCCTCGTTACTAACAGTAATTGCAGCAAAATTACAGACTTTTAATCATATCAAAATCAATACAGATAATTGTATTGTTGTGACTGCTGGTAGCAACATGGCATTTATGAATGCCATTCTTGCTATTACTAATGTTGGGGATGAAATTATTTTGAATACCCCCTACTATTTCAATCATGAAATGGCAACTACAATGGCGGGTTGTCATCCAGTATTAGTAGAAACTGATGAAAATTATCAACTGCGTCCCGATGCGATCGCCCAAGCTATCACCTCAAAAACAAAAGCTGTAGTGACAATTTCCCCTAATAATCCGACTGGGGTTGTATATAGCCAAGCAGTCTTGCAAGAGGTAAATCAAATTTGTCGCGATCGCGGTATCTACCACATCAGCGATGAAGCCTATGAATACTTTACTTATAACGGAGTCAAACATACTTCCCCGGCTGCATTTCCTGATAGTAGTGAATATACTATTTCTCTATACAGCCTTTCCAAAGCTTACGGTTTTGCTAGCTGGCGTATTGGTTATATGGTGATCCCCAAACACCTGCTTGTCGCTGTGAAAAAAGTCCAGGATACAAATTTGATTTGTCCACCTGTGGTTTCCCAGTATGCAGCCTTGGGTGCTTTGCAGACAAAACCGGATTATTTGAAAAATAATATTCAAGCGATCGCTCAAGTGCGAGAATTGGTCATTGATTCTCTTCAATGTTTAGAAGGATTATGTAAAATTGCTCCTGCTGAGGGTGCTTTCTATTTCTTTCTTAAAGTTAATACCGAAATCGATACTTTTGAATTAGTTAAAAGATTAATTCAGGAACATCAAATAGCAGTCATCCCTGGGACTACTTTTGGTATGAATAAGGGATGTTACCTGCGTGTTGCTTACGGTGCATTGCAAAAAGAGACAGCCAAAGAGGGAATAGAAAGATTAGTTAGAGGTTTGAAAAAGATTGTTAATAGTTAAAATTTGGGTAATAAAACACAAAGACACATAGACGCGGAGCGGCTACTTGCAGAAGTCGCTTACGCGCCTACCTGTAAGGGTAGACACAAAGAATGATTTTATTGGAGCCTTTGTGGTTAACTATATAGTGTGAAGATTAATTGTTGATTCTAATAATTTCTAAGAAATGCCAATTATTAGTAAATTCATTGAAGTAGAAACGAATCTGGGAATTAATATTCATAATATTACTCCTCAAATTGAGGCTTTTATTTCTTCAACTCCAATTCAAAATGGTCAAGTCTTAGTATTTTCTCGTCATACGACAACTGCTTTAGCTATTAATGAATATGAAGAGAGATTACTAGCAGATATCAAAGTATTTTTACAAAAGATAGCACCAGAATCAGATAGCTACTTACATAATGATTTGCATCTAAGAAAAAACATTCCACCAGATGAACCAATGAATGCTCATTCTCATCTGATGGCAATGATGCTGAATAATAGTGAACTCATCCCTATTGTTGATGGAAAATTAGGATTGGGAACTTATCAGTCAGTTTTATTTTTTGAATTAGATGGGCCGCGTAAAAGAACTATATTATGTCAAGTTTCTGGAGAGTAGATGCTAATCTAGTTTTAAATCATTCCTCAAAGAAAATATGCAAAAAACTGTTATAATCCTCAATTGATTTAACTATTTACTTTGCCATGATTGAATCAAAGTCTTAGAATTATTCAATAATCGATTTAATTCATTAAATGCTTCTGTTTGATGGCGAACATGGGCATCAATAAATAAACCAATCATATCTGCCATTAATGACCGCAATGCTTCTGGACTTTGAGTAGTGGGAAAGTCAAGAAATGCTCTACCTGTGGTGAAGTCGAAAGGATCAGCAATGATAAAATGGTTTGCTCCCTCTAGAAACACCAAATAGCTATCATTTCGTCCTCCAGCAATTGCTTCTTGGAATGTACGTGTTACAGCAGTGGTTGCATCACCTGAAGTGATCCCATAGCGATCGCTACTATTTGCAATCACTCCATCACGAGTTCCCCCAATCAATAACATCGGTAGAGAATCTGGTAGAGGTAAAATCGTACCTGCTTCGTATCCCATAATTGTCCCTCCCATAGAATGGCCAGCATAAGCAAAAGATGCTGCTACCTGTGGGAAAAAACTTGGGTTAGCGTTTTCGATCGCCACTCTCCCACCTGCTGAGTGTCCACCTAAAATTACCTGTTCTAAGTCAAGCATCCCAGCTAGAATTCCCTCTGCTTGCAACTGTTGTAGTTTTGCTAGCAGTGTCGGTAAAGCAGAAGCAGTGGGAACAGTACCATAGATTTCAGGTTTCCATGTAGTGATATCCACTCCTGGAGTTAGGCTGACGACTCCTGGAAGGTTTTCTGCAACCCAGTTAAATGTAACCACCACTAGTCCACGTTCAACCAGTTTCACTGCTAACCATTGATATATATGGGCTTCACAGTTAAACCCGTTAAAAAAATTACCACTGGAAAGGGGGCTTTTTGGCGATCGACAGGCACAATTCCCAGGTTATTTTCTGTATGGCTACCTGACATTTGTGCTGGATACAAGATTTTGAGATAAATCGTATCGTAAGGAGGCTTAACAGTTTCGACTTTTGCTGTTTGAAAGAACGCACGAACAGTCATGTCACATAGTATCTTACGTTACTAATATCAAATCTTAACTGCCAAGCAGAACTTTCTCAAATCAATCTAGATGAAATTTTTCAAACTCTGGTTGTCCAAACAACATATTTGCATCTAGTGCTGACAAAACTTTATTGTTAGCAGCATCAGAATTTAAACAACGGCAAACTAATTGTGCCACATCTGCCCGATTAATCATACCAGCAATAGCAGGATTTTCAGTTAAAACTCCATTCCCAGTTGCAGATTCAGACTGCAATCCACCAGGGCGAATAATAGTATAATTAAGCCCACTGGCAATTAAATGTTGTTCGGCTTTTTCCTTATCAATTAAAACTGGCTGTAATGCTTCTAAGATTTGTGGAGATAAAGCTACAACACTGTTCCCACTACCAATAGAAGTTACCAAAATAAACTTTTTGACTCCTGCTTTGACCGCCACATCAATGAGATTTTTATTACCTATATAATCTGCTCTACTGTTATCTTTAGCTAAACCACCAATCGTTGTGATCACAACATCAATGGATTCATCTCCCAGCATTGCACGTTCGACATCCTCAACATTCATCGCATCTCCTAGAACCACTTTTATTCCCAGTGCTTCTAGTTCATGACGAGTTGCATCAGTTCTTAAGAGTGCTTTGACTTGAGATTTTTGCGAAACCAAGCATTGGGCTATTTCTCGACCCACACCTCGACTCGCCCCAGCCAGAAAAATTGACGATACTGCTGTCATAGGTATTGCTTACGAAATTTCTCAATATTCAACAAATATTAACTATATCTTTCTTTGAGGCCCAAAGTACTCAAAATGGTAGTCGGTCAATCCAAAATCCTATTAGAGGTTGACGCGGTGAGGCCCAGAGGTGGAGACGCGGGAATTGCGACGATGCTACGCTCTGCTGTTGGCGATCGCCGACAGTAAAAGTATTACAGTAAATAGCTCTTGTATCGTAGAAAAGTGCTGAAAATGCAGAATATGTTGTGGGTTAATGTAGAAGTGTAAATATAATTAGTTGTAATCAAGTGCGATCGCATTACCAAAATATCTTCTTAATTTAGCAGGTAGAGTGCTAGCATAATACGCAATAACATTAATCAAATTTGTGATCATAGTGGCATCTTAAAAGTACCGTACCGGAGCATGTCGCCAACCACAATGACAAGATAGTTATCTACGTGCTTGACGACAGAAGTTTACCTATTAAATCAACATTGCAAATTAATATTCAACCAAGGAATTTCAGCAAAGAAATCTGTAAGTTGCTGAAGCTTTTTGACAATCTCCTCAATATGTTCCTTAGACTCAGGAGTGGCAGAAGTAATATCCCTCAGATGTGGAAGATACTTATTGCTCCAGTCAGTTTCTACTGCATCAGCACCTTTTTCAAAACTATTAGCTGTATCTTGCCAATATTCATCAATTCCTTCACAGAACTTTTGGCATATATTTTGTTCCTCAAAATATTTAACTGTCTGCTTTGCTAAACGTTTTTGCCAAGATTCACCCAATAAGCCCCACACTCCAAAAGCAAATGCAGCAGATAAACCTATAAAAAGCACGATAGGACCACCAATAGCTGCAACGGCAGCAATAACTCCAGCAGTCCCACCTGTAAAACCAAAACCAATTCCGAGTGCTGATAGAAGGCTGACCAATTTAGCAACTAAGATGTAACCACCAAGATTTCCCAGTGCTGCTGCCCAAGCAGATAAGGCTCCGATGCTATTTAGACCTGCAAGTCCACCTAAAAAAGCACCTAGAAAATCAAATGGTATGTTTATACATACATTTAAATTTGGAAGCTTTACTTCATATGACTTCAAGAAATCTTCAATTTCATGTCTGAATTTATCAGAATTTACTTTTATGATTTGTTCAATCTCATTTTGAAGTTTCTCAATTAGATAACCAGCAAGAAACTCCTTTGCTTCTTTTTTTTCGTCATATTTGTTGCGGATAATGCTTTCTACAGATTCGACGGTCAATAGTTGCTGTGTATACTTTTGAAATGAAGTTCTCGTATCTTGTTTTAAATGTTGAATACGTTGACAAACTTTTTCGCGTTTCTGCTCAGTTTCTTGTTGACGACTAGATTCATTTGCTTCAAGTGCTTCTAATTGCGATCGCTGTGCATTTTTTGCTTCTATAGCAGTAAGATTTGTTTCGTATACCTCAATCAAACTAACGTACTTTTTTGCGTTATCCTCCTTGATTGCTTTCATTTCTCTGTCAATACGATGCATACGTACATCAGGGAGAGATTCACCCAATATTTTGGTCAATTCATCAAATAAATGCTGACATCGGTCAGGTCTTTCTGACCAAAATGTGAAAAGTCTTTGTCGTAAATCTGCTTCAGTAATAGCGCGATTTGTTTGTTCTCTCCGACGCTCTAAAACCGTTTCGCTTAGGTTGTTGTATAATCTTTTTGCAGCTTTATCTGATATTCCTTTCAAGTCTTCGTCAGAGATACTGGGATCAGCATGGGTCGCCACAATAAAAAGATTGCCAAGTGTTGGAAAATTACTGCATTCATTTTCTGGAGCAGGAAGTAAACGCATTAAGCTGCCAAGGCGTATCATGTCTTGACCATTAATATGACCTTTAGCAGGCGAAGCATACAGTAAGACATCGGCTATTTGTGCGGCACTATTAGCCTTTGCAACATCCTTTGAAACTTCATCTGGTTGATCTGAGTATCCAGGGAGGTCTATCAAATTACAAGCTTTTAGCAGGGGGGAATCCATATAGACTAGGGCTGCATGGGCTGCTATATCTTCATATTCTCCATGCACTCCATATTTCTGCAAAATATCAAAGTTTCCCGATTGTACGCAATGTGTCTCGCAACGTTCCTGGTTGTCTAAAAATAATAAGTCAATGATTTGCTTGCCTTTCTCATCTTTGAACCAAAAGTCCTCATCAAAAATCAAAACATTTTCTTTTAACCATTCAGGACGATCATCAATATGACGAATAAATGTGATTACTCGTGTTGCAGGTTGATAGCCAACTGGCAAATTTTTGCCACCCAAAAGAGCGTTTGCCATATGTGATTTGCCTGCATCAAAGCCTCCAGTTAAGACCACATTCGGCTTTTGCTTGTAAAGCTTTAGTTGTTTTTTGAGATCATTCGGAGTAGTTGGTTGTGTTGGCAGATTAAAGGTGTCTACAGGAGAAGCCGCATCAATGTACTGATTCACTAAATTCAGCCTGCGATAAAGTTCAGTATATGGAGTTCCTGGATCAATCGCTTTAAGTTGTGGTATCGGTGCTGACATTGCTACTGCTATGTCAACCCCAAATATTTGTAGCCATTTTATTAAAAGCCCCATTGGAACTGTTTCAGGAGCCTGTTCATAAAGACAAACTTCTTCGTGAGAGATGCCCAGGATATTAGCAACCTGTACTTGATCCATGCCTGCCTTCTGACGATATGCCCGCAAATCAATATTCATCTGTGGTTGTATTCTTTAGTAAATATTACTTATTTTTTTGTATAAAAGAATTTATTTTATGGCGAGTAGAAATTACCCATCCTAATTTTCTAGGAGTTTAGGATAAGTACCAATTGCCACATATAATACCTTTGTTACAGTCACAGAATATAATTAAATCTTTAAAGTCAGAAAATTCACAGACCAGTGATCGCCTTCTGTTACCCAACCTCAAGCCGTTATTTCAGCACTATGGCATTAAAGTCAACTAGGACTCAATAGACAAACCTGTCCATCTTGGTAACATTGAGTCAAGTATCCGTCAGCAATGGAGCGAGGGCGATGTACGCAACCGTCACACAACCACTGACTTTTGAAGAATTTCTTGCCTGGGACGATGGTTCAGGCAGAGAGTTTGAGCTATTGGATGGGATTCCTGTGCCATTATCAGAACCAAATGCAAATCATGAGGATTTGATCGAGCGGCTGTGTGCCTACCTCGAAAATCACTGCCAAGAAAATAACTTACCTTACGTGTCGCGACAGTCCAAACAGGTTCGGCTTAAGACAGTAGCAGGAGAAAAGGAAAAAAGCCGAAAAGCAGATATTGTCATATTTTCTAGGGAAGAATGGCAGAGGATGAAAACTAGCTCTAGTTCTGCTGCTGCATATATTCCACCACCCGGAATTATTGAGGTCGTTAGCAACAACTGGAAGGACGACTATCTGACAAAACTTGCTGAATATGAGGATTTGGGTGTTTTCGAGTACATGATCGTGGACTATGCTGCTTTTGGTGGCATTCGGTTCATTGGCTCTCCCAAGCAGCCGACCATTACAATCTATCAACTTGAAAATGGAGAGTATTTACCCGCAAAGGTATTTCGAGGACAGGATCGAATTGATTCTAGATTATTTCCGAACATTCCCCTAACGGCTGAACAAATTTTTGCAATGAGTCGCTGATTAGCAACGAAGGAATTTCTTTTAATTGAGAAAACATCGTTGATTTTACAAACTAAAACTAAAAAAATATATTTTTCATAATTTTTGTTTACTTATTGTTGACAACATTCCCGTTTTTTTACTAAGAAAGAAAGTAAATCAAGGAAAGATAAATTAATTTAACATAAGTTCAAATTAACCCCATGGATACTTCACACAGAGTTTCTTGGTCTGAGTCAAGACATAGTACTTAGAATGAAGTTAATTTAATTTTGTCCAACTATTTATATCCAAAGACTGATTTAATTTGGCAATTACTTTCTCTGAAAGCATGATTAATTGTTAAGTCATATTACAATAGTTTCAAAAATATTTAGAAATTGTCAAAAAGTCAAACCTGGTTCTAACGTAGAACCAAAGGAGATACTAGAGGCAAATAAAATGATAAATAACATTCAAAAGTATAGATTTGTCTGTACTCTGACCTTCGGTGATATTTACGGTCAAATCATTGTTTGGTTGATTACGATTACCATTAGTTTGGCATCAGCCTTAGCACTAATGGGTGCAAGACGACCAGTTTATGCTTTAGCTGCGGTTGGGCTTGTTGTTTTGTTGTCTTTGCCTTTCTTGCTTTTTGCTTTTGTAACTACTTTGTTAAATCATATAGAATTGTCTCCTGTAGAACCAGGAACAAAAATGGAACCAATCTCTGGTAATGTTTCGCAGCAAAAACCTGTAGAAGCAACCAGTTAATAAATTTTAGATTTTACTTTTTAGATTTAAGTCTGGATATTGGGCATAAATTCCCTGTCGATTGGCAGGGAATTTTTTTGCAGATGAAATTAATCGCCTTCTTAAAATAGAAAAGTGGCTTTTTTTACAGTTGAGAACTATTTATGCTAGAACATGATGTAATTATTATTGGTGGTGGCTTGGCGGGATGTCGCGCCGCAGTAGAAATAGCTAAAAAAAATCCCAGTTTGAATGTTGCTGTGGTTGCTAAAACCCACCCAATTCGTTCTCACTCTGTCGCTGCTCAAGGTGGAATTGCAGCGACGCTCAAAAATGTTGACTCATCTGATACTTGGGAAGCACACGCTTTTGATACGGTTAAGGGTTCTGACTACCTAGCAGATCAAGATGCAGTCAAAATTCTGACTCGTGAAGCACCGGATGTAGTAATTGATTTAGAACACATGGGCGTGTTGTTTTCCCGCTTGAGTGATGGACGCATTGCTCAACGTGCTTTTGGTGGACATTCACACAATCGTACTTGCTATGCTGCCGATAAGACTGGTCATGCTATTTTGCATGAACTGGTAAATAATTTGCGACGTTATGGTGTGCAAGTTTATGAAGAGTGGTATGTGATGCGCTTGATTTTGGAAGAAAATCAGGCCAAGGGTGTGGTGATGTATCACATCTTAGATGGGCATGTTGAGGTGATCTGCGCTAAAGCAATCATGTTTGCCACTGGTGGGTATGGGAGGGTATATAATACTACTTCTAATGATTACGCTTCCACGGGCGATGGTTTGGCAATGACCGCACTGGCTGGTTTGCCCTTAGAAGATATGGAATTTGTACAGTTTCATCCTACAGGGTTGTATCCAGTCGGGGTGTTAATTTCGGAGGCGGTGCGTGGTGAGGGGGCGTATTTGATCAACAGCGAGGGAGAACGGTTTATGGCTAGATATGCTCCCAGTCGCATGGAACTTGCTCCCCGTGATATTACCTCACGCGCGATCGCTTACGAAATTCGGGCTGGGCGCGGTATTCATCCTGATGGCAGCGCTGGTGGCCCCTTTGTTTATCTGGACTTGCGCCACATGGGTAGGGAAAAAATTATGAGCCGCATTCCCTTCTGTTGGGAAGAAGCTCATCGTTTAGTAGGTGTAGATGCGGTAACTCAACCGATGCCCGTACGTCCAACTATCCATTATTGTATGGGTGGTATCCCTGTTAACACTGATGGTCGAGTCCGCAGTAGCGGGGATCATCTTGTCGAAGGTTTCTTTGCTGCTGGTGAAACTGCTTGTGTTTCCGTGCATGGTGCTAATCGTCTTGGTAGCAATTCTTTACTAGAATGCGTAGTTTATGGACGCAGAACCGGAGCTGCGATCGCAGAATACGTACAAAATCGCAAGTTACCGGAGATCAATGAACAACGCTACCTCAGCGAAGCTAAACAACAAATTCAGGCTTTACTGGATCAGTCAGGACAGTACCGGATTAACCAAATCCGTCAGACATTTCAGGACACAATGACTCAATTTTGTGGTGTCTTCCGCACCGCAGATTTAATGAGTGAAGGTCTACAAAAATTACAACAATTGCAATATCAATATTCGCAGATATACTTAGATGATAAAGGTAACTGTTGGAATACAGAAATTATTGAAGCTTTAGAACTACAAAGCTTGATGGTTGTCGGACAAATGATTCTGGCCTCAGCTCTCAATCGCCAAGAAAGTCGTGGCGCTCACTTCCGTGAGGATTATTCTCAACGAGATGATCAGAATTTCCTCAAACACACAATGGCTTATTATTCAGCAGCAGGAATTGATATTCAGTATCGTCCAGTGACAATTACCATGTTTGAGCCACAGGAGCGGAAGTACTAAAAGGGATCGGGCATTGGGCATTGGTTATTCTCCCTGCACCCTGCACCCTGTACCCTTGTCCTCCTTGCCCCCGATCCCTGATCCCCAATCCCGACTAAAAAGTATCATTTGTGACAATTTAACAATGCTTTAATCTGAAATACTGCCGAAATGGCAACATCACCTGGTAACGTTTAGTTATTGTCAGGGAATAAGTCAAACGAATTGAGTTTTATTTGAGATTGTGAATCAGTAAAGTCAGAGTACAAACAAAAGTTGTCAAAAGCATTACCCGTAAATTAGCAATCTCAAATCACCACGGTCATCTACTAAATTCTATGTATTCAGGAGTAAGTGAGTAAATAAATCAATAGTTGGGTAATGCCAGATTTGGATTGGTGAATAGTACAAAAGCTCATTGCGTACAAAAATCAACCTAAATCAAAGCTAAATGGCGTAATAGCCATTGATGAACTCAATATTTCACTACAAATCGTCGATTAAAGTGCGATATGTAGTTTTTTGGTGGTTGACTTGTGCTAAATATGAGTTAATCTTATAGCGGGTTGTTTTAACTGAATCATCTACCCTGACAGAAACGTATAAAAATAATATTAAATTTGACTCTTCTGTCTGAAATTTGATGTTTGCAAATTGAATATTTTGATACGGCAACATAAGCCGTAATGTACTACCTTAAGCTAGGTAGGTTTGTAACGACTTAAAAGTTTTTTGTCTGGGAATTGTAATGAATAGTTTACAATACCAGTGGATGGGAAAATCTAAAGAAAATATAAAAGGGATCACATGACTGTGGTGTTAGGAGGAAATTAGTGTTTCTAAGACTAGCGCAACAACATCGGCAATTCGTTCAAGACCTAGTAATGAATCTGCAAGCTTTGGCGATTGTTCTAGAGCGACGTGGATACCCAGCGTCTTGTTACACATGCGGCGACCAGATGAACAGTGCTTCATTTATGGTTAGCTTGGGAGAAAACCATTTAATTCGGTTTTTAGTATCTGATTACGGAATTACTTGGACAGAAATGCGCGATGATCGCGAACTCATGAAGTTAGAGGGTGCCGAGGCAGTTAACCAATTACAGGAACTAGCCAACATTGTCAAAGTCCCTACGCAAGCTTCTGTAACTAATAAAACCCTGGCTAAACGTTACTAAATACTAAAACTGTCACTGCTCAGGTAGTACGGACAAATTCGTAATAGAAAAAAATGACACATAGGGAAGCAAGAGCTACTTTGAAGTCAATAGCCCAAGTCAATAGTCTACAAACTGTTAACAATTGGCTATTGGCTCGGACAACGGTAGCCCATCAAGTAATTTAGCGTTTAAAGATAGACAGAAAACTTGCAACTAAATGTTTTGAAATTTTACTGTTGCCTCCTTGTACGAGTTCAAACGTTATTATTTATTACAATCCGTTTCCGATCAAAATAAAGGGCGCCCAATAGTAGGGATGACTAAGGCTACCCGAAACAGATACTAGTAGATTCTGACTCCTGGTTTGCTGCTGACTCAAACTAGACGAATTTCCCGTGATTAGCGCTATTTGTGCTTGTCGTAAAGCTTCAGCTTTTGTTAATTTTCCTGAAGATAGTAGGGCATAAAAAGCACTCATCAATGCCTGTGTACCGCCATCATCTACAGCCCAGAGTGAAGCAATGGCTGATCTCGCACCAGTTTTTTGCATCTGATATCCAAAACCTAAAATTTCCTCACCGTTACCTAATTTGCCTCCTAATCCTGTCTCGCAGGCACTCAGCACTACTAAATCTACTCGTGGCAGTGACCAAGTGGCAACGTCTTTGAGGGTAGCTCGTTCACCGTTCCCAAACAAAATAAAAGAATCTTCTGGTTTGCCTACTACAAATGCCGCATGGGTTGCCATATGGACAATTGTAAAATCATCCATTTGTGGCACAGTCATTTCTGGGTTAAAGGCATCATCTAAAACTTTCTTTGTTCCTGGAACTAGAGTGGCTAAATTTTCTACTTCCTTGGCTGCAAAAGGCAATCCAGAAAAAGTTTCTTGGCGATTAGCAACTTTGACTTCATAACTGCCTTTAGTAAAGGCTGCTGCCAAAATGCGTAAATTTGGTGAGGGCGGTGTGTTAAAGTTTGTTAAACTGGCAGCAGTGATGTGATTGATACTATAGCGCTGCACTAACCATTGTTTGCCATCAAATAAAGCTGCTAAAGGAATGTAACGTAATTGCCCATCTGGTGCGTAAACTATAGTTTTGGTACCTGCTTGGGTAAGTTCTTTTTCTATCGGTTTGATCAGCCAATCATACAATTGACGTGCAGGTTTTTTGACATCTAAGCTAGGGTTCTCTAAAGCTTTGCGAAAGCTAAGAATTGTTTGCTGGAGGTTGGCTTTTCTCACAGCAACCTTACGATGAATTGGTGGTGAATCAGGAGTTACTAATACCAATTCCAAACTATTTTCTAAAACCAGAGGATACAAAATTACAGATTTGTCAGGTAGTCGCGCTAAGTTATCACGAATTTCGTTGAGACTTTCCAAATCTAAATTTTGCCGCCTAGCTGTACGGCTAATTTGTTCTACCTGTGTTTTGACATCTGAACTATTAATAAAATTATTGAACTCATCCAAAATTTGCTGCTGATTTTCTACTATTTGTTGGATGCGTTGTTTTTGTTGTGGCGATCGCTTCTCTGGAGGAATCTGACGTAATTTGCTCAGTTCTTTGCCTAGTACTACTGCACTATCAAGGGTTTGATCTAGTTTTTGCTTAATTGGTTTTTCGGTTGGGGTAATCTCAATCCCTTTGGCAGTTCTTTGATTACCTTCAACATTTTGGAGATACTCTTCCAATTCTTCGACTTTGATTAAGTCCAGAATACGTTGTCCTTCTGCGGTGCGATCGCTTTTCAGTAATCCTTCACCTAAAGCTTGGTATGTCTGGCGAACAGTGAGATTATAAGCATCTAATTGTTCTCCAGAAAAAGCTGCTGGATTGAGGCGGACTTTTTCGCGATTGTTAACACAATGCTTATAAAAGAACATAGCTAACTCAGGTTGATTCTGAATAGCTAATAGGTAGCCTAAATTACTGTATGTTTTCCCAAAAGCAATATGAGCCTGTCCAGGATTTTTTTCATTAATACTAAGTTCTTTATTGATAGCTAAAGCTTGCAAATAAGCATTAAATGCTTTGGAAAACTTATTTTGTTGTTGGTAAACTCTGCCAATATTATTGAAAGTAATTGCTTCCAGCGATCTTTGCTGAGTATTTCTGCTAATCTCTAAAGCTGTTTGTAATTTCCGTAACGCATCTTGAAACCGCTTTTGCTGAGATAGTTTGATTGCCTCTTGATTAAGTTGCTTAATCTGCTCATAACGACTAGTGTTTTGGAGTGAAATTTTAGTTATTTCAGCATCTTTCTTTTGTATACTTGTATTTGCTGTTACCGGGATAATTTCTAAAAGTAACATTCCTGAACCCAGAAAAAACACCAAGCCAGCAGTAAAAATATTTAAATATGTTTTCCGAGGGTGCATAAAAACCCTCCCAGTGTTGGTTTACTTTTGACTCAAGGAAAATAGTTACATAAAGCTACTATTGTTTATGCTATTTCAAAAAGTGGAAAATCTCTGAGAAATCCTAAGAAAATTTAAGATGTCTGAAGAAAAAACAAACTTACCCCAACTACCTACAACTGCTATAGACAGTCCCACAAGTCAGACACTTGAGTATTGGTTTGAATATCCTGTCAGAGTACAGCCTCATCACACCGACTATTTAGGTGTAGTATGGCACGGTACTTACATAGCGTGGATGGAAGAAGCACGGGTAGAGTGCTTGCGTTCTATAGGTGTACAATATGCAGACTTGGTGGCTTTAGGTTGCGATTTGCCAGTAGTGGAACTTTCGCTACGCTACCACCGTTCCATTCAATTGGGTATGGTAGCAGTAGTCAAAACACGTATGACTGAAGTGACTAGCGTCCGCATCAACTGGGATTACGTGATTGAATCTCCAGATAGGCAAGAATTGTATGTTACAGGCAAAGTCACGTTAGTAGCTGTAGACCGAGAAAGAGGTAAAATCATGCGTCAACTACCTGCCAATGTTCAAGATGCGTTGGCAAAAATCTCAGCTTCATTGAAGAAATGATTGGTGGTCAATCAATTTTGGATTTTGGATTTACGATTTTGGATTGACCTCTCCCTATAAGGAAGAGGCTTGCAGCAACGATTTTTTTGATTTTTTATCTCCGTAAACCCAGAGACTTGTAGACGCGGAGCGGCTTCCGTAGGTAACCCTTTATTTTAGATTTGGTGATTTTCATTTAATCCAAAATCTAAAATCTAAAATCGCTTCGGTCAATTTTCATTTGTCATTTGTAATTGGCCATGGAAAACACACTTGTTAAATAATACTCCCTTGTCTCCCTTGTCCCTCTTACCAATTTTTTATTTTTAATTGATAAATCTCCCTTGTCTCCTATTCCCAATCCCCAATCCCCGCTCCCCCACTACCTACCCATCTGCGGTAACTTCTGGGGAATTTGCACTATATAATTCCATATTTCTTGAGGTCCAATACCATAGCCAACCTGTAGCAAGACGACGATCGCAGCAATGATAAAGGCGGTTTTGACAGTCGTTTTGACTACTTTAATTAAGATTGTGAATATTAACCAAGCAACAATTAGGGCTATAAGCATAATCA
Organism: Fischerella muscicola SAG 1427-1 = PCC 73103; assembly: GCF_000317245.1. Taxonomy (GTDB): domain Bacteria; phylum Cyanobacteriota; class Cyanobacteriia; order Cyanobacteriales; family Nostocaceae; genus Pelatocladus; species Pelatocladus muscicola_A. Next base: position 100,174 of record NZ_AJLJ01000176.1, on the reverse strand, counting down.
TCAACAAAAAAATCGAGCCTTTACTGTCAATTAAGATGACGTCAGAAAAGGTGATTGGATTTTAAATTAAATTGTGGTTCTCAACTCTGTTTGAATAATGCCGATAAATTATACTTATGCAGTTATAAAAATATTTTTTATAACCACAAAGTACAACTATTATTTAAAATAAATTATTAGACTTTGTGTTTATTTTCTCTAAAGATTTAGTACACAATACGATAACATAATTTATCTAATTTTTTGTAATAATTTCTATAAAAAAATATAAAGTATTTTTGCTTAAATTTAAAATAATTAATTTCTGAAAACTTCAGCGTTCAGCCTTATACTGAACGCTAATTAATTGAAGTCTTTTATTTTTTATCTGAAGGAAATTATTTTGGGGTGAGATTCTAAATTTTTAGTGGCAGTCAAAACTTCTTGTCTAGCCCATTGATCAGCAACCAATATGTCATCTAAATTGGGATTTGAACGGTTTTCAGATGAGAAGCGATCGCATACCCATTCGATGCACCGAGCGATATCTAAATAACTAATTTTTTCTGACAAAAATAAAGCTACGGCTTGTTCATTTGCTGCATTTAAAACAGCTGGCATAGAACCACCAGCCTTACCAGCAGCATAAGCCAACTGCATACAAGGATACTTCTTGTGGTCTGGTTCGCGGAAGGTCAAATTGCCAGCTTTTACCAAATCTAATCTTTCCCAGTCGGTGTAAATTCGTTCTGGCCAAGATAAAGCATATAGCAAAGGTAAGCGCATATCAGGCCAGCCCAGTTGAGCTAACACAGAGGTATCCTGAAGTTCTATTAAAGAGTGAATAATACTTTGGGGATGGATAACAATTTCAATGTCTTTATAATCCAAGCCAAACAAAAAATGAGCTTCAATTACTTCCAATCCCTTATTCATCAAAGTGGCAGAATCCACAGTAATTTTCCGGCCCATCGACCAATTAGGATGTTTAAGGGCATCAGCAACAGTCACTTCTGCTAATTTTTCTGTAGGCCAATCCCGGAAAGCACCACCAGAAGCTGTAAGTAAAATCTTTCGCAAGCCACCTTTAGGTACACCTTGCAAACACTGAAATATCGCCGAATGTTCCGAATCTGCTGGTAATAATTTTATCCCATATTTCTCAATTAAAGGTAGAACAACAGGGCCACCAGCAATGAGAGTTTCTTTGTTAGCTAAAGCAATATCTTTACCAGCTTCAATTGCTGCAATTGTTGGTAATAATCCTGCACAGCCAACAATACCTGTCACCACAGTTTCAGCATCTCCGTAGCGTGCAACTTCGACGATTCCTGCATCACCAGCCAAGAGAATTGGTTGGTAATCAAGATCCGCGATCGCTTCTTTTAGGGCTGGTAATTTTTCCTCTGCACAAATCGCTGCTATACTCGGTCGAAATTGCCGAATTTGAGCAGCTAACAATTCCACATTATTCCCAGCCGCTAAACCCACAATCCGAAACTTATCCGGATTATTAGCGACAATATCTAAAGTCTGAGTACCGATAGAGCCAGTAGAACCAAGAAGAGTTATTGTTTTCACAATTATTTAGGGATCAACAGACAACTCCAATCTTAAATTGCTTCGTACTCTTGGGGATAGGGGACAAAACAAGTCAAAAGTCAAAAGTCAAAAGTCAAAAGTCAAAAGTCAAAATTAAGAACTAGTTGCTTAATCCCCAATCCCCGCTCCCCGATTCCTGATCCCCGTTCCCTTTTATGCTTCATATCAAAAAATACCTGTTAAAAAATGATTTACTCTTTCCCATAACAATCTGGTTTTCCACCAGGCTGGTGATTTGGAGTGCTATGTTATTGCTTGCTCCTTTGTTGGATGCACCATCAGGAGGAAAAGCTGCTGTTTTTGGCTGGGGGGTTTTTGATGCTTGGGATAGCATCCATTACCGCAATATCACCACCTCTGGGTATGAATACCTGGATGATGGCAAAGGACACAATATAGCCTTTTTCCCTTTATTTCCTTTACTTGTGCGGGGAACGATGAATTTTGGTTTCCCGTTTGAAGTTGCAGGAGTGATAGTTAATAATGTTGCTTTTTTAGCCACACTTTACTGTGTATATTTTTGGGTGAAGGAATTTCACAGCATACAGGGCGCACGTTGGGCAACAGCTGTACTGGCATGGTGTCCACCGTCGTTATTTACAGCAGTAATTTATACTGAGGGATTGTATTTATCTTTGAGTGCGGCGGCTTTACGGGCTTTTGATAAACATCAGTATGTTTGGAGTGGCTTTTGGGGAGCAATGGCTACAGCGACACGTCCCACAGGGTTAGCATTGATCCCGGCTTTTTTAATTACTGCTTGGAAACAAAAGCGATCGCCTGTTGCTTATCTTGCTGGTTTAGCCACTGCGACGGGAATATTGCTATTTAGCCTGTATTGTGATTTGGAATTTGCCGATCCCTTGGCATTTATTCACGCCCAAAAAGGCTGGCGTTCTTCTTTGGGATTTGATTGGCAGGGTTGGTGGAAAATGCTGATGCAAATTACAATCGGCACAACTAATTGGAAACACGGCTGGATTAAAGATCCCCTGCATCCGCTATTATTTACTGCAATCGTTTTGATTGGTTTTTTGATCTGGCGCGATCGCAAACGCTTAGGTGCAGCGAAAGTAGATTATGGTTTTGCAGCTTTATTTTTACTCTTATGGATACTCGTAGGCGATCCCCTGCTTAACACTTTGTCGGTTTTAGGTGGTGGTTACTTGTTATGGCATTTACGCAGACAATTAACTTTGATCACAGTAATTTATGGTTTCTGTGGTTTGGGATTAATTTTTGCCTCCGGTGGAACTTGGTCACTTAATCGGATTGTCTACGGAATAGTTTCATTCAGCATCGCCCTTGGTGTGTTGTTATCTCGCAATCCTCGTTACGGATACTTAACCCTGTGCTTTTTCACGATTTTACTTGCCAGTTTCTCCGTCCGATTTGCCCAGGAACTTTGGGTTGGATGAAGGGGATTGGCAATTGGGGATCGGCGATTGGGGATTCTCCAGAGGAGACGCTACGCGTAGACGCGTCAGCGGTGAGACAGCGCGGTCTTGGGGGTTTCCCCCATGTAGACGCGCAAGCGGCTTCTCGTAGAGTGCGACTGCGTTCGCGTAGACGCGGAGCGGCTTCCGCAGGTAGCGTCCCGGAGGGAACTACCCGTTCGTCGAAGACGTTCCCAGAGGGTAGGGCTTCTCATAGAGTACGGGGATCGGGGACAGGTGGGAGCATCCCAATTTTTTCAAAATACCCCAAAGCAAAGGGTTTAAACTCTTTGCTAATAGCACAAGTCGTCTTTATACGACTTCATAAAATCAAACAGTCTGCTTAAAGCAGACTTTCACTATAAGACTGCGATTTCAATCGCAGGCGTTTTTTTGAACATTTGGGATGCTCCCGGACAAGTCGAATATTTTTGATAGATTCTTCGCGTCGCGTCTGTGACTCTCCTTTGTCAGCGAGTATCAAAGACTCGTCGTTGAGTATCAAACACTCGTCGTTGAGTATCAAACACTCGTCGTTGAGTATCAAAGATTCATCGTTGAGTATCAAACACTCGTCGTTGAGTATCAAAGACTCATCGCCGAGTATCAAAGACTCGTCGTTGAGTATCAAAGACTCGTCGTCGAGTATAAAAGACTCATTAGCGGAATACAAATACTTGTTTACGAAAGATAACTCTTAAGCCCAATGCCCAATGTTGTACAGACGCGATTAATCGCGTCTCTCGTGATTAATCGCGTCTCCTTCATAACTTGCATTAGTGCCTTAGTATTATTTGGGTGTAGCAGTTTACGACACGAACTGTTTCATTCTGCTGCTTGGGATTTAGGAATTTTTGATCAAGCCGTCTACTTGATTAGCCAAGGACAATCCCCTATTTCCTCATTCTTGGGGTTTCACATTCTTGGGGATCATGGGGCTACGATTTTATATCCATTGGCTTTACTTTATAAAATCTATCCTAGTGTTTACTGGTTGTTGTTTGTACAAGCAATTGCCTTAGCATCAGGCGCACTGTTGACTAATTCCATAGCGCGTCAAGCTGGATTAACGACGCGACAAGCAATAGCAGTGACAGCAGTTTATCTGTTGTATCCATTGGTATTTAACATTAATCTGTATGATTTTCACCCAGAAGTAATAGCCCTACCTGCACTCTTAGGAGCAATTTTAGCTGCGCGTTTGGCAAAATTTGGCTGGTTTTGTTTCAGTATTTTTCTTGTGTTGGGATGTAAAGCAGTATTGTCTCTCACGGTTGCAGCTATGGGAGTCTGGCTACTGGTATTTGAAAAAAGACGGTTGTATGGTGCGATCGCCATATTTAGTGGAATAATTTGGTTTGCGATCGCCACCAAAGTAATTATCCCTTTTTTTGGTGGTGAAGCAGCCTCAGTCACTCGCCACATTTCACGCTATAGCTACCTGGGAAATTCATTTGTTGAAATTGCTCAAAATTTACTCTTCAATCCCAAGTTAGTACTAGGAAAAATTTTCTCTCTTAATACTCTGGAATATTTAGCTTTATTGTTTGCGCCTGTCATTTGGGGAATTTCGCCTCGACATTTACTACCTTTGATTGGTGCTTTCCCCACGCTGATGTTGAATATTCTTGCGAATGCGAGTCAGCAAAGAAACTTAGTGCATCAGTATTCTTTACCAATCCTACCTTTTTTGTTAGTAGTTGTAATTCAAACTCTGGCTGCTAAAAAAGGGTGGATACAAAGATCAAGGATAATTATTCTTTGGTCATTAGTAGCTTTTTTTGCACTAGCTAAATACGGATATTTTTGGACAATTTATATAGACTCATTTGATACTTGGCAATCTACACGACAAGCGATCGCCCAAGTTAAAACCCAAGGAAGTGTTTATACGACTGCCGAAATTGCCTCTCATTTAACCCATCGTTCACTGATCGAGTTTACAGATGCAAATTCCCCACCAGCAGATATGACGAAATATGAGTATATACTCTTAAATACCCGTCATCCCGGTTGGCTAAGTAATCGCGATTTTGCCATGAAGTTGGTCAATCAGCTCAAAAATACTCAACAGTTTCAACTCAACTACCAGCAAGACGACGTTTATTTATTTGTGAAAAACTCTTCTGCTAGAGATAAAAGAGTTAATTGAAACTTAAATGTCTCTATTTCTGTCTTTTTTCCAGAAAATCGTAAAATAATTAGGTTAAGAAAATATTAACAATATTTCTTACTTGTAACGAGGAGTGAAAAAACAACTTTTTCAGTTTGGCATTATCGGTTGGATGACTGGCGTCAGTGCCTTAGTGTTGTTTGCATGCAGCAGCATCAGACATACACTGTTTCAGTCAGGAGTTCTGGATTTAGGAATTTACGACCAGGTTGTTTACTTAATCAGCCAAGGACAACCCCCTATTTCCTCTTTCCTGGGCTTTCATCACATGGGGAACCATGCAGCTTTTTCAGTCTATCCATTGGCTTTACTTTACAAAATTTATCCCAGCGCCTACTGGTTGTTAGCCGTGCAAGCTGTTTCCCTGGCTTTAGGTGCTGTACCCACTTATTATCTTGCCTTACAAGCAGGACTGAAGCAAAGCCAAGCAGTAGCAATGGCAGCAGTTTATCTACTGTATCCATTGATTTTTAATGTCAATATCTTTGAATTTCACCCAGAAGTAATGGCAATTCCCGTATTTCTGGGAGTTGTTTTGGCAGCACGGTTAGGTAAAATATTGTGGTTTTGTCTTAGTACTATTTTTATTTTGGGTTGTAAAGCCGTCTTATCGCTGACGGTGGTGGCGATGGGTTTCTGGCTGCTGGTGTTTGAACGGCGGCGTTTTTGCGGTACATTTGCTCTGATTGCTGGTATCAGTTGGTTTTTAATTTCTAGCCAAGTAATTATTCCCTTATTTAGCAATAATGAAGCAGCAGCAGTAGAACGTTACAGCTATTTAGGCAATTCTGTTTTCGCAATTGCTAGTAATATTTTCCTAAAACCAAATATCATTTTTGGGAAAGTACTTTCACTAGATACACTGGAATATTTAGCATTGTTAGTTGCACCTGTAATTTGGGGACTCACACCTCAACATTTAACTCCTTTGGTAAGTGCAATTCCAGCATTAGCTTTAAATATTCTTTCCGAAAAATCAGCCCAACGTGACTTAATTCATCAATATTCTTTGCCGATACTGCCATTTTTAATTTTGGCTGTAATTGCTAGTCTTGCTGCTAATAAAGGATGGCTGCGTTCCAAAAAGAAAATAATTTTGTGGGCATTATTGGCTTTCATGGTATTAGGAAAATACGGCTATTTTTGGTCACGATATCTGAGAACAGTTGATAATTGGCAAGCAACAAATCAAGCGATCGCTCAAGTTCAAACAAAAGGCCCTGTTTTAACTACCCACAGCATCGCCCCACATTTAAGTCACCGTCCGATGATTCAATTTGTAGATGATATTAGCGGCCCACCGACAGACTTCACTCCATTTGAGTATATATTGCTGAACGTGCGTCACCCAGACGGCACTCGCAACCCAGAATTTGCTGCCAACTTAGTAAATCAACTGAAAACTAATCAAATATTTCAACTAATTTACCAACGCGATGACGTGTATTTATTTGTCAAGCGAACTCAATAAATAATTTAGTGATTATCTATTATTTAATAGTTAACTTGTCTCTAGTCATTCTAAATCATAGCAGATATTTTCATTATCTTCTTCTTTGCGTTCTTTGTAGGAGCAAATTTAGTAGCAATATAAGATAAATTCCAGAAATAATTTATCGAAACTCGCTTTTAACAAGAATATAAATCTGAGACATAGCATGAATATTTCCAAAATAAAAAATATTTTATTTCAATTATCAACAATATTGTTATTTATTATTTTAGTCATTTCAATTAGGTTTGAACCAATCACACAAACATTTCAATTTGACTATGATGAAGGCTTTAATTTAATGAAAGCGTTTCTTTACTCAAAGGGTTTTTCTCTCTATAGTCAAATTTGGAATGATCAACCACCTCTCTTTACAGTTATTTTATCAAATTGGCTAAAACTATTTGGTGATTCTATATTTACTGCACGCTTACTGACACTTCTATTTTCAGCAGTATTAATCTGGTGTTTTTATCAAATAATCTTCCTTGAATTAGGTAAGTTTGCAGCTTTAGTAGGGGCAATTTTATTATTTACTTCTTGGTTATATATTCGATTAAGTATTTCGGTAATGATTGGCATCCCATCCTTAGCTTTAGCGATGCTATCTATTTATTTATTAAAAATATATAAACATAAATCCAATAACTTATATTTGACACTCTCTGCTGGATGCTTGGCGTTATCTTTACAAACTAAATTATTTACTGTATTTTTAATTCCTTTAATATTATTCGATTTGTTAGCTTCTGACAACAAACTTAAGGGTATTCAAAAAAATAGAATAGTCTCATTCAAGCATATAGGTTTATGGTTGATTGTTCTAGGCTCAGTTTATAGCTTATTTGGAGTCCTATATCAACAATTTGATAACCAAGAACAATTAATCTTAACTCATCTCAAACAACCACAAAATTTAGAGGTGGAAAACTTTCATAATCTGAAGTACCTCGGCTACATGATTCATCAAGACTATGACTATATTTTTCTTGCTTTTATCGGTATCTGGGCAATTGTATCTCAAAAAAATAAGGATGGCTTGCTGCCATTCAGTTGGTTAGTTACTTCCACATTAATTTTGCTTAATCATCAACCACTTTGGTATCACTATTATCCCTTACTAGCTATCCCAATTTGTTGGCTTGCTGCTTATGGAGTGGCTTTATTATATAATTTATTTTCTCGGAGTTTACATAAAGATCTTCAAACAATAAATATCAAAAAAATCCTTATTCCTTTTTCTTTAATTGTCATATTAATTAGTTTAATAATTATGACTCCCCCTAATCCTCGTGGGAGTGTACCCAAAAATTTAGAATTGATGAAAATGGTTGAAAAATACAAATATTTTACAAATTGGGTATTTACAGATAATCCTATGTATGCTTTTTACAACGATTTAATTGTCCCGCCGGAAATTGCTGTTATGTCTTATAAAAGAATAAATTCTGGAGATTTGACGTTTGCCAAAATGCTTGCCATATTAAAAAAGTATCGTCCAGAGCAAATTATATTAACAAGATGGACTACTCAAATTAAGAAAGATAAAAACATTATGGATTACATCAATGTTAATTATTTCAAAACTTATGAAAATACAGCTAAAAGCGAAGAACAGTATATTTTATACTAACTTGTCATTACCATAAAAATTAGTTTTTTATTATCAATATTTAAAATAAATATTGCTATGTAATATTTTTATATACGTGTGTAGTTTGATTTTTTTGCAAAACTGTTAACAACAATACTATATATGCAACAACAAATGCTTAGGCTAAGAGAAATATTACTTCGATATTGACTACTGAATAGTAACTCCAAATATTTTAATCATTTCAGTTTGCTTTCAGTAAGTTATTGATTTTGGTGGAGGAGTGAAATGCACAAAATATTACCAACAGACATTTTGTTTACAGCCATAAGCATAAACATTTATCGAGGAGTTTAAACAATCAATGCTTATGGCTCAAGTTCAGGTATTTATCAAAAAAAGTATATGGGAAAGTGATTTTCTTTTTCCCGCAACAATTTGGTTAGTCAGCCGATTATTTATTTGGGCTGCTATGTTGTTAATTGCACCAAACCTACCCAAACCTGTAGAAGGAATTTTACCCAGTTTTGGTTTGGGAGTATTTGACGGTTGGGATAGCATACATTACCGTACCATTGCCACTTCTGGATATGAATTTATTAATGATGGACGTCAACATAACGTTGCTTTTTTCCCATTATTTCCCCTAATGGTTCGCGGTGTCATGGATCTGGGTTTACCTTTTCAAGTGGCAGGTTTATTAGTAAATAACATCGCATTTTTAGCAGCACTTTACTGTGTATACTTTTGGGTTTCGGAAAATCATGGAACAAGCAAAGCCAGATGGACAACTACTGTGTTAGCCTGGTGTCCTCTCTCATTATTTGGAACAGTAATTTATACCGAAGGACTGTATCTGTTTCTAAGTGCAGCTGCTTTGCGTGCTTTTGATCGTCATCAATATCGCTGGACTGCTTTTTGGGGTGCAATGGCGACAGCGACACGTCCTACCGGTATAGCATTAATCCCAGCATTTTTGCTCGCAGCTTGGAGAGAACGTCGTCCAAAAGTCGCCTACTTAGCTGCTATTGCTACAGCTATAGGGCTGCTTGCATTTAGTTTATATTGTGCAATTGACTTTGGTGATGCGATCGCCTTTATCAATGCTCAAAAAGGATGGCGTCCCTCTTTTGGATTTGATAGGCAAGGTTGGTGGAATATGCTGTCAGAAATCGCACTTGGTAGATCCGATGCACAGCAAAACTGGATTCACAGATTATTACATCCACTCTTGTTTAGCATTATAGTTAGCAGTGCTTGTCTGTTGTGGCGTCATCAACAAAAGTTGAGTTCGGTTACGAAGATTTACGGCTTTTATGCTGTGGTTACATTTTCTCTCATACTGGTTAATGATCGATATATTACTAACTTACTCAACGCGGTCATGGTTTTGGGAGGTGCTTATCTTTTATGGCACTTACGTAAAGAATTGACCTCGGTTACTGTTTTTTACGGCTTTTGTGGTATCGCTTTACTACTAGCTTCTGGCGGTACGATATCATTGAGTCGTCTAGCTTACGGTATTGTACCCTTGAGTGTTGCTTTCGGTGTTTTTTTGGAGCGCTATCCCCGCCAAGCATACCTGATTTTAGGCTGGTTTTCTGTTTTGCTGGCCAGAATTGCTATTGGCTTTGCTCAAGATCGTTGGGTAGGCTAATACCATTTTGGGTTTTGGATGACTCTGTCGAGAAGACGCACGAAGTGCGTCTATAGATTTTGGATCGGGAAACTCTTTCATGCATAAGAGTTTTGTAAGTCTATCTGTTGCATTCTTTTTGGAAATTGGTATAAAGGAAACAACACAGTCAGAGACGGTTATCAGGCGTGACGCTTTGCACCCAACTCTGACTAACTCCAAAATCAAATGCTGTTAACAGACAAAGGAGACAAAGAGGAATAAATTTTATTAGTTGCGGGAGTTGGACAACTTATGTTTTGGAGTTTTGTAACACAGTAGACTTAAGCAACAAGACAAAACTTTATTTTTTATCTGTATAAAATACGTAAATAAATAATTGTAGAAATAAGGTTTTAAAAGTATCAAACAAAGAAACTATTTTGACTGATGTACGTCTTATCTAGTCTATGTAAATTGAACTATGATATTTAACCAAAAAATTAATATTTTTTTTCAATGATAAAATGTTACCTACAATTAGAATATTTTTTAGGTAAAAATAAAAACTATACTTTAAATATTAAAAACAACGAAATATTAACAACTAATAAATATATTAAATTACAAGCATTGGCCTTCCAAAGCTAAATCATATAGGATTCAGTTAGGCCTCTACAATCTCTCTGTCCGATATTTAATTTTTTATTTTTTGTTGCTCTGGATCATTTCTAGGGTTACCAGAAAATAGCAGATTATCTAAAAATAATTTGAAGAACTGTGTTATAAATTACCGTCAGAAAGGTGGCTGATGGTTAAATCACTGAAGGAGCTATGACGTGGAAAACAATAAATCTGTTGTCTGGCCGCAAGGAATATTGATTTCATTAATTGCCTTGTGCGGCAGCTTGAGCCTTGGTTTGATTATGCCTATTAATCAGAGTACCTCTGAAATCCAGACGCAATCTACTATAAACACCATAAATGATCCAGGCGTCAAAACAGGGACTCAAAGACGCCTGAAACAATTCAAGACTGCCATGCTAGCAAGTTGGCAACAACAGGCAACATTAAAAGGCATTTCCTACACCATACCATCGCGCTTTCAAGGGGTAATAATTAATCAAGCAAAACTTCCCCCAAATGATAAAGTCATAGCTCTTACCTTTGATGATGGTCCCTGGCCTGATTACACTATAAAAGTCTTAAATGTTCTGAGAGAAAACAATATTAAAGCCACATTTTTTGTAGTTGGACAAAATCTTAAAAATTATCCTAATTTAGCTAAACAAGTTGTAGCAGATGGTCACGTCATTGGCAACCACACTTGGCATCACTGGTATCACTTTTTTAACCAACAAGCAGCAGCCTTTGAAATTGACCATACATCAGAATTAATATCTCAAGTTACAGGTGCGAAAACAACTTTATTTCGTCCTCCTGGTGGAATGCTACACAATGGTTTAGCTAGTTATGCCAAAAACAATAAGTATACAGTAGTAATGTGGTCGGCTGATTCTGTAGATTACAATCGTCCGAATGCTTCGACATTAACGAGTAGAGTCCTAAAACAGGCCAAGCCGGGTGGTATTGTGTTAATGCATGACGGGGGCGGTAATCGCTCTCATACAGTAGCAGCTTTACCACAAATTATTAATAAATTAAAACAACAAGGTTATCGCTTTGTTACTATCCCAGAATTATTACAATTACAAGATAAAAACTATAATTTAATTGCAAATACAAAGAAACAAGTGGCTCGGTAATAAGTAAGTATAAGTTTGCGTGAAATCGTAGTGTATTTAAATGCAGAAGCTCGCAGAATAAGCAACAGAGACGCAAAGTCTTTCTATTTTTTATATTGTAAGGGGAAAAACTCAACATACGAGTCCAAAAACTCTGCGTTACTCTGCGCCTACCTTTGCGTGACTCTGCGTTTAAAAATATATTATTATTTACTAACCAAAAATAGAAAAGGCGCAAAAGTTTGCGCCTTTAATCTCAATCAAGAGGAAAATTTATAGGCAGAATGACAAAGATAAATGTCTTCTACCTATTAAACTAAACTGGACTCAACTGCTTTTCTTGTTGAGGATTTGCTTCTGGTCCTTCGGCTTCAGAAGGTGGAACTAATTGCCAGAATTTAGGCAAGAATTCTTCCCAGTTTTCGAGAATCATTTTTGCTTTTGGCGATTCGGTGCGATGCAGATGAGCTGTGATTAATTCTTTGAGTTGCTTTTCACCAGCTGCTGTAATCACTCGCTGAATTTTCACAATTTCCCGGTTAACTAATTCTGAGAACCTACCATCTTCATCTAAGAAGTAACCTAGTCCACCAGTCATACCAGCACCAACGTTACGTCCGACTTTACCAAGCACAACCACCACTCCACCAGTCATGTACTCGCAGCAGTGATCTCCTGCTCCCTCAATGACTGCTGTACCTTTGGAGTTACGGACAGCAAAGCGTTCTCCAGCCAAACCATTAGCAAACAACATCCCCCCAGTAGCACCATAGAGACATGTATTGCCAATAATCACGTTTTGTGATAATTCGTAGTTAGCTGCTGTTGGTGGTTTGATGATAATTTCACCACCATTCATCCCCTTACCTACGTAGTCGTTGGCTTCTCCTTCCAAAGTCAAAGTCATTCCAGGTAAGTTGAAAGCACCAAAGCTTTGTCCGACGCTACCTTGGAAGTTGAGGTGAATCTGCCCACCAAAGCCATCGTCACCGTATTGAGAAGCGATCGCTCCCGCTAGGCGCGTACCAACGGTTCTGTCAGTATTCACAACAGGTACTGTCTTTGTAACCACACCATGATTACTAATCGCGGCTTGAATTTCAGGATCAGCAAGCAATTGGTCATCTAAAACAACGCCATTGCTGTGAACTTTTTCATGGACTAACCAGCTACGGTCGGTTTTGGTATCTGGTAGCAGTAATAAACAGTCGAGGTTCAGTGTTTGTGTCTTGTTGATATGCACATCTTGTCGTGCTTTCAACAAATCAGCACGTCCAACTATATCTAATAGTGAACGATAACCAAGCCTTGCTAGTAAGCTGCGGACTTCTTCGGCGATAAAGTAGAAGAAGTTAACTACGTGTTCTGGCATACCTGTAAACCGCTTCCGTAGTTCTTCTCTCTGGGAAGCGACACCCACAGGACAGTTATTTGTATGACAGATGCGAGCCATGATACAACCTTCGGCAATCATGGCGATGGAACCGAAGCCAAATTCTTCTGCTCCCATCAACGCACCCATGATCACATCCCAACCACTTTTTATCCCACCGTCTACACGCAGAATCACGCGATCGCGCAAACTATTTTCCATCAGCACACGATGCACTTCGGTTAAACCGAGTTCCCAGGGTGAACCCGCGTGTTTAATCGAACTCAATGGTGATGCGCCTGTACCACCATCATGACCGGAAACCTGGATAATATCAGCGTTGGCTTTTGCTACACCCGCCGCGATTGTGCCAATTCCAATTTCTGCAACTAGCTTCACCGATACTTGGGCTTGCGGGTTGATTTGGTGCAGGTCAAAAATTAACTGTGCTAGGTCTTCAATCGAATAAATATCGTGGTGTGGTGGCGGTGAAATCAGGGTGACACCAGGCTTCGAGCGCCGCAGCATCGCAATGTAGGGGCTGACTTTCTTTCCTGGTAATTGTCCGCCTTCCCCTGGTTTTGCACCTTGAGCGATTTTGATTTCAATTTGTTTGGCGCTCATCAGGTACTGTGGTGTGACACCAAAACGTCCTGAAGCTACTTGCTTGATGGCGCTGGAAGCGGTATCACCGTTGCGTAATCCTTTGAGGTGAGCCAAAGTCGGCGAATGACCAGAAGCATCGACATCATCTAGGACTGTGAACCGGACTGGATCTTCTCCCCCTTCTCCAGAGTTCGATTTACCCCCGATGCGATTCATGGCGATCGCTAAAATTTCATGAGCTTCCCGTGATAAAGCCCCCAAGGACATACCACCAGTACAAAAGCGCTTGACAATTTCGCTGACTGGCTCTACTTCTTCAATCGGAATTGGAGCGCGATCGCTCTGCATGTCGAGCAAGTCTCGCAGTGCAGTTAACGGTCTTTGTTGCAGATACTTCTTGTAAACTTCGTAGTGGTCGTAGTTCTTGCCATCAACAGCCTTGTGTAACGCTTTTGCCAATTCGGGGCTATTCATGTGGTATTCGCCGCCGGGACGGTAATTGACAAAACCCAGGTTTTGTAATTTCTTGGTTGTCAGTTCCGGGAAAGCCTTGCTGTGGAAAGATAGCACTTCTTGAGCCAGATCGCTGACACTCAAACCACCGATGCGGGAAGTTGTACCTTTAAATCCTAGTTGTAGTAAATCACCACCAATACCAATCGCTTCAAATATTTGGGCTGCTTGGTAACTGGAAAGTAACGAAATTCCCATCTTCGAGAGAATTTTCAGCAAACCGCTTTCCACAGCTTGGCGATAGTTACTGATAGCTTGGTCTAGAGTGAGGTTAGCAATTTTACCCCGCTCCATAAATTGCTGGGTTTTCGGATCTGCCCACCAATCAGTTACTGTTTCTAAAGCCATGTAGGGACAAATCGCACCAGCACCGTAGCCAATTAAACAAGCAAAGTGATGAGTACTCCAGCACTGAGCTGTGTCAACCACCAAGGATGCTTTCATCCGCAAGCCTGACTCAATCAGATGATGATGTACCGCACCTACCGCCAATAAAGGCGGAATGTAAGAATATTCGGAACTGATTCCTTCATCGGCGCGATCGCTCAGGACTAAAATCTTCGCACCAGCACGCACTGCTTCTACTGCTTTGGCTTGCAAAGACTTGACTGCGGCTTTTAATTCTTCTGGCCCTTTGGCAATTGTAAATAGTGTGGATAACTCAGTTGTCGTAAACTCGGAATTTTTAATCGCTTCGAGTTCGACTTGTGTCAGCACTGGGGACTCTAGTTTTAATCTGCGAGCATACTCTGGTTTGGGGTCTAACAAATTACCCCGTTCACCCAGTTCGACTTTTAACGACATCACCAATTTTTCCCGCAGAGGATCAATGGCGGGATTTGTCACTTGAGCAAAACGCTGTTTAAAGTAGTCGTACAGCAGGTGAGGTTTTTCCGAGAGAACTGCTAAGGGAATATCATCACCCATGCAGAAAGTTGCTTCTTTGCCATCTATTGCCATTGGCTGAATCACCATTTCCACATCTTCTGTGGTGTAGCCAAAAGCAATTTGATGTCGTAGTAGGCTTTGTCTATCTATATTAATTGTCGGTTGTTCGCTGGTGATTGTTCGATGTCCGTTGGCGTGGACTCCGTTCCCATTGACTGATGACAAATGACCATTGACCAAAGTTTTGAGTTCTTGGCGATGCTGTTGCAACCATTCTCCATAGGGTTGTTTTTTCGCAATGCGCTGTTTGATTTCCCAGTTTTTCAGCACTTCATTGCTGTCTAAATCTACAGCGATCATTTGTCCTGGACCGAGTCTGCCTTTTTCGATGATACTAGCTTCATCTACTGCCACCACACCAGCTTCGGAAGCAACAATAATATAGTCGTCTTTGGTAATGCAATAGCGAGCAGGTCTTAAACCATTCCTGTCTAGGGTTGCGCCGACTTTACGACCATCGCTAAATACCAAAAGTGCTGGGCCGTCCCATGCTTCCTGGAGGCCACTATAGTATTCATAGAAATCAACAATCTCCGGGAAATCACGCAGAGAAGGTTGATTTTGATAAGCTTCTGGAACCATGATCATCAGAGCTTCCAGGGGGCTACGACCAGAGCGTACAAGTAACTCAAATACATTATCTAAGGTCGCAGAGTCACTGTTATTAACATTGACAAAAGGCTTGAGTTCGTCGATGCGATCGCCCCAAAGTGGATGCTCTAAACTTGCTTGTCTAGCTGTCATCCAGTTAATATTACCCAACAAGGTATTAATTTCGCCATTGTGACCCAAAAGCCGCATCGGTTGTGCCAAGGGCCATTTCGGCATCGTGTTGGTGCTAAAGCGACGGTGGTATACAGCAAAAGCACTTTTATAAGCTGGATTTTTTAAATCGAGATAAAAATCTCCCAAAACCGCTGAACGCACCATGCCTTTGTAAACGATTGTGCGGCTTGACAGGGAACAAATGTAAAATTCTTCTGACCAATCGTGATTATGATTGCGGATGGCTTTAGCAATGAGGCGACGGGTAATATATAATTGCCGTTCGAGTTCGTCACCACTTTTATCAGCAGAGACTAAAAAAACTTGCTCGATTTGGGGTTGATTTTCTCTAGCCTGTACACCCAATATCTCTGGTACTACTGGTACTACTCGCCAGCCCAGTACAGTCAAATTTTCCTCAGCTGCTAATTGCTCAACTACAGCCTTAGCCTTTTGTGCTACCTGTGGGTTTTGCGGTAAAAATATCATTCCCACAGCAACATTGTTATCAGCAGGAATTTGTATTCCCCGTGTGGCAAAATCTTTTTGGAACAACTCCCACGGAATTGCGGTCAAAATTCCTGCACCATCACCAGAGTCTTGGTCAGCACTGCAACCACCCCGGTGTTCTAGACAAGTCAAAGCTGCTAAAGCTTTGGAGACAATTTCATAACTAGAATATTTTAAACGATGGGCAATAAAACCCACACCACAGGCATCTCTTTCTTCAACCAGCCACCTTTGTCCTTGGTAGGTACACTCCTGAGAATTGTCTGCAAAACTAATTTGATGCTCTTGATTCACCGATTTTTTATTCATAGATTATCCCTGCTATCGTAATGCCGACAATGAATTAACAATTAGGTCTTTGCAACTGGGAAAAATTTTCTAAATACACAGATGAAAAAATCACAATAACCGAAATTTAAGGAAAAAAAATTTTAACTTCGAGCTGATGTTTATCATACCCGTGTTAAAATCTATGCGTCGTTTCTTATGGGTTTTTGCTGAGTTAAGCAAACGACGTTTGCCCACGCAGTGTTTTATTTATATCGTGAAGCTATGTACTCCTCAATGGCCTTTATTTTCCAACACAATTCACTTCTTTGCTGTAGCCTTTTTCGGCTTCACTAAAAAAATTAAATTCTTCACTTCTCTAATTTTTGAGACAAAAATTATCCTGATTCAGCAACAAAATCAGCGTATTACACTATATACCCATTTGGCAATTCCTAAATCTCTCTGGATTAGCTGTCTAGATTTTCACTGACCACCCTTTGTTACCTGTGTTGCTACTAGCTAAACCTCACCTAAGTAGCAAGTAATTAGTGAGGATGGTCCACCTAGAGTCAGCTTAAAAGCTTTTGACTGCTGTTATATATTTTTTAGCACTAATTGTAATTTAGTGCACTTAAAATCGCAGTCTTCATAGTGGCAGAATTGCTTGTCGCTTGAACAAGAAACAAAAAGCCCATATATACATTATCACGTTCGTGTTCCAAACTTACGTCATTATTTTTTGATATTTTAGAAAGTTCAGTTAGTTTGTGTGTGAGATTTTTCCCAAAATACTGAATCCTTTATGGTAAAAACATTAAATTCTTGCCAACGCCAACCTCGTCATGTTGCAGTTGGTAGCATCAGTGGGTTTGTCAAGTTTTTGGCATCACCGATGGTTTTATCTGTACTGTGCTTCACAGCACTTGCAGATTGTGCGATCGCCTATACTGCTATTCCTCACGAATCAATTGCTTCTGAAAAACAGAACAAGACAAAAGTTGCCCAATCTACAACTACAACTCAACCAAAACCAGTCCCGAAACCAAAATCACCTGCACCTCCTTTACAAGGGGTAATATACTATGGTAATCAAATTTCTCTGAATGGTCGAATCTTACCAGGGGCATGGTTACAAAGACGGCTGAGTGCTGGTCAACTGACAACTCAGATCAGCGATGCAGCAATTCGGCAGTTTTTCGGCGTAGATTTATTAAACAGCAACAGTCCTACCAAACAGCCAATCCAGTGGTATTCATCCGCAGCTAAACCACCGATTTTGGTTAGTACCTTGGCGGGAGGTTATCGCTACTTGGATATTACCAATTTTGCCAAAACATCTGAATGGCAAATGCAAGTACAGGGTAATACCTTAGTAATATCTACACCGAACGCCAAAATCACAGAGATTAATCAAACCAAAGAATCTTTAATAGAACAGGTCACCGTCAACTTAGATCGCCCTACTCCTTGGCAAATCAACCAAGAAGCTCCAGTTAAACAAAATCAGCCTTTAAGCGACGATCCAAATAACCCAATTCTCAAACCCTCTGCTCCAACCACTAGAGATTGGACAATAACTTTAAATGGTATCGCCGATCCTGCTTTAATTCAACGTTACACCCCCCCGCCACCACCGCCAATCGAAAAGATTCCTACCCCCGCGCCATTTCCGGAAAATCTCTTAAAACAAATATTTCCATCAAACCAGAATCAACAAAACACTACTCCCACTCCCCCACCATTAATTAAGCAAGTACAGGTAGTTAACAATCAGACAATTATCCGTCTAGAGATTCCCATTGGGTTAGCCCCTCTAGTTAGCACTGCACCGAATCGCCTGAACATCGATGTTCGCCCAGATACACTACTACCACGAGCAATTACTTGGGCGCCGGGATTAAACTGGCGCCAGCAGTATGTAAATTTAGGTCAAGAACGCTTTCCAGTTGTTTGGTTAGAAATCAATCCGCGTACTGTTGGGTTAAAAATTAGACCGATTATTACAAGCCCTAATACCCTAGAGGGGACTGCTCCTTTAATCCAAACAGCACAACAACAGTTAGCAATCGCAGCGATTAATGGTGGCTATTTTAACCGCAATAATCGCCTACCTTTGGGTGCAATTCGTCGAGATGGTCAATGGTTATCTAGTCCTATTTTGAACCGAGGTGCGATCGCTTGGAATGATTCTGGTCAATTTTATCTGGGTCGTCTAGCTCTGTTAGAAAATGTCATTACTGCTAATAACCAAAAATTGCCGATTTTAACTCTCAATAGTGGTTACGTGCAAAGTGGTATAGCTCGTTATACTCCTGCTTGGGGAGTGAACTATTCGCCCTTAACCGACAACGAAATTATCCTTACTGTCCAGAAAGATCAAATTACCAATCACTTACCAGCAGGTAAAGTCGGTCAAACTACTTTTCCAATTCCTGCGGACGGATATTTGCTTGTACTACGTGCTAATGCTGTCACCAACGCTTCTATTTTGCCTATTGGTTCTTCAGTCAAAATTGACAGTTCTACCAGTCCTGGAGAGTTTAGTAATTACCCTTATATTCTCGGAGCAGGCCCCCTACTTGTACAAAATCGTCAAATTGTCTTGAATGGCAAAGGCGAACAATTCAGTAATGCTTTTGTTGTCCAAAAAGCAATCCGTAGTGGTATTTGTAGAACAACAACAGGCAACCTCATCATCGCTGCCGTCCATAACCGTGCTGGTGGTGCTGGGCCTACCTTAGCAGAACATGCTCAGTTAATGCAGCAAATGGGTTGTGTTGATGCTTTAAATCTGGATGGTGGTAGTTCTACCAGTCTTTACTTAGGAGGACAACTTCTGGATCGTTTCCCCAATACCGCAGCTCGTGTTCACAACGGTATAGGTATTTTCTTGCAACCACGTTGAGGTGACTGGGATAAGGGATCAGGGGTCGGGATGGTGCATGGAGTATTGGGAGGAGACGCGGAGAAATGTTAATAATATCTCCGTACCCCCGTCCCCCTTGTCTTCCTTGTCCCCAATCCCCAATCCCCAAATTTAAAGCTAACTAAAAGTTACCGCTTAAATTCGTGAAGACTTGATATAGATATGTTAGTGGTAGCAGTCATTGATTACACCTTCGACTGTGATTTTGCTATGTTTGGCAGGTGTGGGCTAGATTGCTGATTTATACGGTTGCAACATAGCGTCATATTTTTCCATCAATGGTTAAGAGTACTAACGGTTTTGTTATATCTCCGAATGAGGTAACTATGGCTCAATACCAAGAAACAACACAAACTAATGCACTGCCTTTGCCTTCAGCTATTACTGCAAGAGGTGTTGCAGCTACAGAACTGCGTCCTTGGGGTTCTTTTACAGTTTTGGAAGAAGGGCGCGGTTATAAAATTAAGCGTATCGAAGTTAAACCCGGACATCGGCTGAGTTTACAAATGCATCATCATCGCAGCGAACACTGGATAGTTGTTTCTGGTACAGCGAGGGTAGTTTGTGGTGAACAAGAAGTCTTGCTGGGCAATAATCAGTCTACATATGTACCTCAATGTACAGCCCATCGTTTAGAGAATCCTGGCGTGATTCCTTTGGTATTAATTGAAGTCCAAAACGGAGAATATTTAGGCGAAGATGATATTATCCGTTTCCAAGACGATTACGCTCGCGCAGAGGATTAAAGTCATAATAGCCAAGTGGATATAGGGGATAGGGGATAGGGGATAGGGGAGAATTATTTAACAAGTCTCTTCCCAATGCCCAATACCCAATTAACCCTTGAGCAACCACCAACCATAAACTGTAATATTTGTAAGGTAAAGCTTTCAATTCCCAGATCCATTCCATGATTCATCTGAGTCCAGCAGCAGTCAGTGAGATTAGAAGATTAAAATCTAAGCAGCAACAACCAAGTCCGTTGTTTCGGTTGGCAGTTAGAGTCGGTGGTTGTTCTGGCTGGTATTACGACATTGATTTTGATGAAACTGTTAAAATGGGCGATCGCACTTTAGAATGTGACGGTATTCAAGTAGTTATAGATCCTGAAACCTTTAATTACGTTGATGGTCTAACCATAGATTATTCTGAGGATCTAATGGGTGGCGCTTTTCGCTTCCAAAATCCCCAAGCAAACGCTACTTGTGGTTGTGGTAATTCGTTTGCTATTGGTTGATTGTTAGTAGTTGGTGGTGATTCCAAACAACAAAAATAATATTATATTGACTTTTAACACCTAAAAAAGATATAATCAGAATTTGTTGTCAAAAGTTAAACTATAAGCAGCTTCACGCGCTGTAACTCATGCCCACCATACAGCAGCTAATACGTAACGAACGCGAAAAAGCGCGTCAAAAAACCAAGTCCCCAGCTCTAAAACAATGCCCACAACGTCGGGGCGTTTGTACTAGAGTATACACGACCACACCGAAAAAACCGAATTCGGCTCTGCGTAAAGTCGCAAGGGTAAGACTAACTTCTGGATTTGAAGTCACAGCCTACATTCCAGGTATTGGTCATAACTTGCAAGAACACTCTGTTGTAATGATTCGTGGCGGTCGGGTTAAGGACTTACCAGGCGTGAGATACCACATCATTCGTGGCACTTTAGATACAGCCGGAGTCAAAGACCGCAAACAAGGTCGTTCCAAATATGGAACCAAGCGTCCAAAAAAATAGAGAAAGGCGCGATTAATCGCGCTTAAGCTCGATTAATCGCTTTTGGAGACTAATTCGCCTTTGCATTGTTTTGTAGAGCAGTTGACATAGCTCATACAAGCTAAACCTTTTAATGATTAAGGTGTGTGTCTGCATCAGCAAAAAAAGTTTACTTTTTTTGTTTTTGCTATGGTTTGTAGTGCCACTGTTCAACAAAAATCAATGGTAGAATTTGAATTGATTCTGTGCAGACGCACGGGAATCAATGCCATCAAAAGCAGGCAGGTGTTCCTATAGTTTTCAAAGGGACAAAGCTAAGTACATCAGAATGTAAGACCTGCATAAAAGTAATTACTCGCAGGCAACCTGAAGTGCGATCGCATTGCTTTTGTCAAAAAGTATGAGTGTCTAAGAAACTTATAAGTTAGATTAAGTTAGATTAGTAAAGCCTCTTACGCCGTGTTTGCTGTGAATATGGGAATTTTTAGAATGCTATCAGCGACAGCAGCATTTTAAATTGAGTTTGATTAGCTATTAAATTAGCTATTAAGGTATATAATTATTGTCGCCTTGTATGTCTAGTTGAGGGCAGCAAGTTTAAAGAGGTCAGTTCCATTGCGATTTCAGCAATGAAAAGCTGTCTAAGCATAAATCATCTAGTTGCTAAATTCAGAAATTTAAGGTTGAAGTATGTCTCGTCGTGGTGTTACTCAAAAGCGCCCAGTTCCACCTGACTCTGTTTATAACAGTCGCCTAGTAAGCATGATGATCCGTCGGGTGATGCGTAGTGGCAAAAAATCACTTGCCGCAAGGATTGTTTATGCTGCGATGAAAAATATCGAGGAAAGAACCGGTAGCGATCCATTGGAAACGTTTGAAAGAGCAGTGCGGAATGCAACGCCATTGGTAGAAGTAAAAGCTCGACGAGTAGGTGGTGCTACCTATCAAGTTCCCATGGAAGTACGAGCGGAGCGTGGTACAAGTTTGGCATTGCGTTGGTTAGTACAATTTTCTAGATCTAGACCTGGTCGGACAATGGCTGGCAGACTAGCTCAAGAATTGATGGATGCTGCTAACGAAACTGGTAGTTCAATTCGTAAGCGTGAAGAAACGCACCGGATGGCAGAAGCAAATAAAGCCTTTGCACATTACCGCTACTAAAATTGTAGAGACGCGCCTGAGCGCGTTTCTACGAGAGGCAAAAATAATCGTGGTAGTTACTAAATAAAAAGACGGTTTACCAGAAAAGATAAAATCTTAACAAAGTGTAATATACAAGATATCATGAGGCGAAAAGTATAGGAGGCAGCTGTGGCACGTACGAACCCGCTAGAGAAAGTACGCAATATCGGTATTGCGGCGCATATAGATGCGGGCAAGACAACAACAACAGAGAGAATTTTATTTTACTCTGGCATAATTCATAAAATTGGCGAAGTCCATGAAGGAACCGCTGTCACTGACTGGATGGATCAGGAGCGTGAGCGGGGAATTACTATTACAGCTGCTGCGATTAGCACCAGTTGGAGAGATCATCAAATTAACATTATCGACACTCCAGGACACGTGGACTTCACGATTGAAGTGGAACGTTCCATGCGGGTTTTGGATGGTGTAATCACAGTTTTATGTTCTGTGGGTGGTGTGCAACCACAAACAGAAACAGTATGGCGACAAGCGGATCGTTATAAAGTTCCACGTATCGTCTTTGTTAACAAGATGGATCGCACTGGGGCGAACTTCTACAAAGTTTACGAACAAGTGCGCGATCGCTTGCGAGCTAATGCTATTCCTATTCAATTGCCTATTGGTAGCGAAAGTGATTTCCTGGGTCTGGTTGATCTAGTTAAAATGCGGGCGTATGTCTACGGCAATGACCAAGGAACAGACATCAAGGATGAGGATATTCCCGCAGATATGCAGGATTTGGTTCAGGAGTACCGTAACAAGCTGATTGAAGCGGTAGCTGAAACCGATGACGATTTGATGAACAAGTACTTTGAGGGCGAAGAACTCACAGAAGCAGAAATCCGCACTGCTCTGCGTAAAGGCACTGTTGGAGGTACGATTGTGCCAATGCTTTGTGGTTCAGCTTTCAAAAACAAAGGTGTACAACTCCTGCTTGATGCTGTAGTCGATTACCTGCCAGCACCTCCTGACGTACCAGCAATCCAGGGTACACTGCCCAATGGCGAAACTGTAGAACGCCATGCTGACGACAATGAACCTTTGTCGGCGCTTGCGTTCAAGATTATGGCTGACCCTTATGGTCGTCTGACGTTTGTTCGTGTGTATTCTGGTGTTCTGAAGAAAGGTAGCTACGTCCTCAACGCCACTAAAAACAAGAAAGAAAGAATTTCTCGTCTGGTAGTTTTGAAGGCGGATAACCGCATTGACGTAGATGAACTCAGAGCAGGTGATCTAGGAGCCGCAGTCGGCTTAAAAGACACGTTGACCGGTGACACTCTTACCGATGAAGGCTCACCAGTGATTCTGGAATCCTTGTTTATTCCAGAGCCAGTGATCTCGGTGGCGGTAGAACCCAAAACCAAGAACGACATGGACAAACTGTCCAAAGCTCTACAATCTCTCTCCGAAGAAGATCCGACTTTCCGCGTGAACGTCGATCCAGAAACCAATCAAACGGTAATTGCTGGAATGGGAGAGTTACACCTAGAAATTCTTGTAGACCGGATGTTACGCGAATTCAAGGTAGAAGCAAACGTTGGTGCGCCACAAGTAGCTTACCGCGAAACCATTCGCAAACAAGTCAACAGAATTGAAGGTAAATTCATCCGCCAAAGCGGTGGTAAAGGTCAGTACGGTCATGTAGTGATTGACTTAGCACCAGGAGAACCAGGAAGCGGCTTTGAATTCGTCTCCAAAATTGTTGGTGGTACTGTACCGAAAGAGTACATTTCCCCAGTAGAAGCAGGTATGAAAGAAACCTGCGAATCGGGTATTCTAGCTGGATATCCACTCATTGACGTCAAAGCGACGCTGGTTGATGGGTCTTACCATGAAGTGGACTCCTCGGAAATGGCCTTCAAAATCGCTGGCTCAATGGCAATGAAAGAAGCTGTAATGAAAGCTTCACCCGTCCTTTTAGAGCCTATGATGAAAGTTGAGGTTGAAGTTCCCGAAAACTTCCTTGGGGATGTAATGGGCGACCTCAATTCCCGTCGCGGACAAATTGAGGGGATGGGTTCTGAACAAGGACTCGCCAAAGTGACTGCTAAAGTCCCATTGGCAGAAATGTTTGGCTACGCCACTGACATCCGGTCGAAGACCCAAGGTCGAGGTATATTCTCGATGGAATTTAGCCACTACGATGAAGTACCTCGCAACGTGGCTGAAGCAATCATAGCTAAAAGCAAAGGGAACGCTTAATTAAAAAAGGAAACGAGCATTCATGGCACGCGCAAAGTTTGAAAGGACTAAACCCCACGTTAATATCGGCACTATTGGCCACGTTGACCACGGTAAAACCACATTAACAGCAGCTATTACCATGACTTTGGCTGCGATCGGTAAGGCTACCGGTAAAGGTTACGATCAAATCGATAACGCACCTGAAGAAAAAGCACGGGGTATTACCATTAATACCGCTCACGTTGAGTATGAAACAGAAAACCGTCACTATGCTCACGTAGACTGTCCTGGACACGCTGACTATGTGAAGAACATGATCACTGGTGCAGCGCAAATGGATGGTGCTATTCTGGTGGTTTCGGCTGCGGATGGCCCAATGCCCCAAACTCGTGAACACATTCTCCTAGCACGCCAGGTGGGTGTACCCAACCTAGTTGTCTTCTTAAACAAAGAAGACATGGTGGATGATGAAGAATTGTTGGAACTGGTAGAGTTGGAAGTTCGCGAACTGCTTTCCAGCTATGATTTCCCTGGTGACGACATCCCAGTTATCAAAGGTTCTGGTCTGCAAGCGCTGGAAAAAATGACAGCTAACCCCAAGACTCAGAAGGGTGAAGATAAGTGGGTAGACAAAATCTACGAACTGATGGATGCCGTAGATGCTTACATTCCCACACCAGAGCGTGATGTTGATAAGCCCTTCCTGATGGCTGTAGAAGACGTGTTCTCAATCACAGGTCGTGGTACAGTAGCTACCGGACGTATTGAACGGGGTAAAGTCAAGATCGGCGATAACGTAGAGCTAGTAGGTATCAAAGATACTCGCTCCACCACAGTCACCGGGATCGAGATGTTCAAGAAGAGTCTCGAAGAAGGTATGGCTGGGGATAACGCTGGTATACTGTTGCGCGGTGTCCAAAAAGCTGATATTGAACGAGGTATGGTGATTGCCAAACCTGGTTCTATCACTCCTCATACTCAATTTGAAGGGGAAGTGTACGTTCTGACTGAGAAAGAAGGCGGTCGTAAAACTCCTTTCTTCCCAGGTTATCGTCCTCAATTTTACGTACGGACAACCGACGTAACAGGTACCATCACGACCTTTACCTCCGATGAAGGTGATGCCGCAGAAATGGTTATGCCCGGAGACCGGATCAAGATGACAGTTGAACTGATCAACGCGATCGCTATTGAACAAGGAATGCGCTTCGCTATCCGTGAAGGCGGTCGTACCATCGGTGCTGGTGTCGTTTCCAAAATCGTCAAATAGCATCTGTTTATCTTGATTAAACAAGGAGCAGAGGTGGTATAATTCCTCTCTGCTCTTTTATATTCCCCCAATAAAATTTTGGATTTTGGATTTTAGATTTAATCCAAAATCCAAAATCTAAAATCTAAAATCATCAGAACCAGGACAACCGAAAATGGCTACTTTGCAGCAGCAAAAGATTAGAATTCGTTTACAGGCATTTGACCGTCGCTTACTAGATACATCTTGCGAGAAGATAGTAGATACTGCAAATCGTACTAACGCTACAGCGATTGGCCCTATTCCCTTACCTACAAAACGCCGGATCTACTGTGTGCTGCGATCGCCACACGTAGATAAAGATTCACGAGAACATTTTGAAACACGTACCCATCGCCGCATTATTGATATTTACCAGCCTTCTTCTAAAACTATTGATGCTTTGATGAAACTGGATCTGCCTTCAGGCGTGGATATTGAAGTAAAACTATAAATTAGTCATTAGTCATTGGTTATTTGTCATTAGTAAAGACAAAAAAAAATAACTAATGACCTTATTTAGTGTGAATATTTACCTTGCCCTGAAAGATATATCTTCAGGGCTTTTTATTTGCTGGGAAACAGATGCTAGAATTTAGATATAGTACGGCAAAAATAAAAATATAAAAAAATTTTTAAAGAGAATCATCAGATAAAACTTATACCAAAGTTCTAACAAGGTAAAAATGACATCCTCTTCTAAAATTGCCGTTCGTGAACTACCTCTGTTCCCGTTGTCAGAAGTAGTGTTGTTCCCTACAAAGCAATTGCCCTTGCACATCTTTGAATTTCGCTACAGAATCATGATGAACACGATTCTGGAAAGCGATCGCAGGTTTGGCGTATTAATGGTTGATCCAGCAAAAGGTGCGATCGCTAATGTCGGTTGCTGTGCTGAAATTGTTCATTACCAACGTTTACCCGATGATCGGATGAAAATGTTGACTTTGGGACAGCAAAGATTTCGTGTTTTAGAATATGTACGTGAGAAACCCTATCCTGTTGGTTTAGTCGAATGGATTGAAGATCATCCGCCCACAAAAGATTTACGTCCTTTGGCTAACGAGTTATCTCAGCTGCTAAAAGATGTTGTTCGCCTCTCAGCCAAGTTAACTGAACAACAAATTGAACTCCCAGAAGATTTACCTGATTTGCCTCTAGAACTTTCTTATTGGGTAGCCAGCAATCTTTATGGTGTTGCTTTAGAACAACAAGCATTGCTAGAAATGCAAGACACTGTTGCTCGTTTAGAGCGGGAAACAGAAATTTTGACTTCTACTCGCAATCACTTAGCAGCTAGAACTGTTCTCAAAGATACTTTTAATCAGAAGTTGTAAATTCAGTAAGTCGGCACAAATGTAGAGACGTGCTATGGCACGTCTCTACTAGTTGGGGTCGTCATTTGTCATTTGTCATTGGCCATTGGTCAGCGTTTTAGGCATGTTTAGTTTTCGTAACTCTAGTTATGTTTATTCCCGGCGAGTTACTTAATTGGTAATGGGTAATTGGTAATTGGGATATTACTATGCCCGATGCCCAATTCTCGCCCCGATTCCTGATCACCGATCCCCAATCCCCTATCCCATAGG
Source organism: Fischerella muscicola SAG 1427-1 = PCC 73103 (assembly GCF_000317245.1). Lineage (GTDB taxonomy): Bacteria > Cyanobacteriota > Cyanobacteriia > Cyanobacteriales > Nostocaceae > Pelatocladus > Pelatocladus muscicola_A. Next base: position 72,660 of record NZ_AJLJ01000176.1, on the reverse strand, counting down.
CAAAACACCATAACTACCAAAAATTTTTAGTATTTCTGTGTATGCAGTTAATTCTTGTAAGGCAGATTGCATTTGTATTTGAGATGTGTCTGCTTCCGCATCAATAAAAAATAAGTATTCCCCTAGCGATCGCTTCGTAGGACGAGACTCAATCCGGCTGAGGTTAATATTTAATTGGGCAAATACTTGTAGTGGCTTAACCAAGGCTCCTGGTAAATTAGCACCAACACTAAAAGCTAACGAAGTGTGACTGATTTTGAGAGAAGATTTTTGATAGTTATTAGGCACATCACCCTGACTTACAACCCAAAAACGAGTACAATTTTCTGGGTGATCATTGATACCATTAACTAATATAGGTAGATTGTAAAGTTGTGCTGCTCGCTCAGATGAGATAGTCGCCACTGTCAAATCTTGCTTGAGTGTCTGCAATGCCTCGGTTGTAGAATTAGCAGGAATTAATTGTACATTGGGAAGAAATTGCTCTAACCATTTTTGGCATTGCGCTAAAGCTTGGGGGTGAGAATAAACTGTTTTGATGCTCTCTATGCTATCAGCGCAGGAAATCAACGTATTAACAATTGGCATTACCAAAGCCATCTGAATTTGTAAATTATCCAGTTGCCATAGGGTATCCATAGTCATTGTCACACTACCCTCAATTGAATTTTCCACAGGTACGATAGCTAGATTTACCTGAGATTGGGCAACAGCTCGGAGTGTTTGGGCAATGCTAGGATAGGGACACAAGGTAGCTTGAAGTCCTTGATTTTGGCTCAACCAATTTACGTATAAAATGGCTGCTTGTTCTGCATAAGTACCAGGTGGACCCAAATGTGCGATCGATAAAGTCATGGATTTTGTTCAAAGTATAAGTTTGTTTAAAAATAGAAAATATTTGATGTATAACTGTTAATCAATATAGTTTCCAAAAACATTTTAGCCTTCTGGCTATCATTTTTTCTCAAAAACTCCAAAAATTAAAAAATAATAGAATTATAAAACAATTATTTTGACGAACGCATGTCTACCAAGTTTACCGCCTTCCAGTCGGTAGAAATTGCTGTTCCACAACAGCCTATTCCCATTCAGCACTATTTGCGTCAGCCCCAACGTCTGGTTTATGCATTAGTAGATCCAAATCGAATTCAGCCATTAGCTGATGATATTTTCCGTTTAAAAATGCGTCCCCTTAGTTTTATGTCACTAAGTATTCAGCCTACCGTAGACATGAAAGTCTGGGCCGAATCTAATGGTAAAATTCAGTTGCGATCGCAAGGTTGTGAAATCCTTGGCATTGAGTATATTAACCAGCGCTTCAATCTGAATTTAAAAGGGCATTTGTCACCATCTCAATCCCTGACTGGCACTCGTTTACAAGGTAGAGCAGATTTAGAAGTAGAGGTAGAGTTACCACCGCCATTTTCCTTTACCCCCAAACCAATCTTAGAAACCACTGGCAATGGTTTATTGAAAAGCGTACTCTTAACAATTAAGCAAAGATTGTTACATCAATTAATAGTAGATTATCGTCGCTGGGTAACATTGCAAACTCAAAAAGGACAACTTAGTAGCGATGAGCAAAATCCAGACTTACCCATTTTGAATATTGAGTAATTATCATTAAGATTAACGCGGGGACACGGGGGATAAGGAAGACAAGGAGAATTTAGAGTCAACATTCTCCGTGTCACCGTGTCTCTCCTTCCCCGCGTCCATCAAATTCGACAAGGACGAAAAGACTTGCGATGTAAAGGTGAAGCCCCGTATTCTTGCAATGCTATTAAATGCTTTGGACTTCCATAACCCTTATTATGCGCCAAGTCGTACATGGGATACTTAGAAGCAAGCCTGACAATTAAGTCATCTCGCCACACTTTGGCAATAATGCTAGCAGCAGCAATCGCGAGCGATCGCTCATCTCCCTTAACTATTGTTTGTTGCAGAAGTGGCAAATCTTGAATTGATTGCTTACCATCAATCAAGCAGAGTGTAGGCTGCACCTTTAGCTTTAATACTGCTCGCTTCATTGCTAAAAGTGTAGCCTGCAAAATATTTATTTGATCAATTTCCATAACTGAAGCAAAGCCTATTTTGTAGTCGATTGCAACAGTCTGGATATGTTGGGCTAGCTGACTCCTACGAGAACTAGACAACTTTTTACTATCTTTGATTTTTGCTGCCATCAATGCAGGCAGAGCATCATTTGGTAGTATCACAGCAGCAGCTACTACAGGCCCAAACAAACAGCCCCGCCCTACTTCATCGACACCTGCGACTAGTCCACAGATGTTTGAAAATGCAGAAAATTCCAGCCAACTCGCTTCCTGTTGAAGTGTTGACGAATCAACAGAAGCGGTATCTGGCTTGCTCATGACCATATTTTAAAGTCTTTAACTTTTAGCTTTAGCTGTCAGCTGTTGATGGATCTGTCTCCAAAGCGGAAGAACGACGACGACGACGACGAACAGCAGTACTAGTAGTGGCTTCTGTTTCATCTGTCATCATGGACGAATCTGATGTTTCATCTACAACTGATGACACTGTTTCTTTTTGTACCGGACTTTCTATGGTACTAGTTGCTGTTTGAGCAATTTCTGGAGTTGTTTCTATTTGTGTAGCAGTTTGACCGGGGAGAGTAACATTAATGATTACAGACTTGGGATTTCTGACTTCTCGGTTCAATTTCACCAAAGGTGAAACTCCCATCAAAGCGTATACATCTTGTTCCGGTGGTGTCATTTCCACAGTCACAATCTCTGGTGGTTCTACTACTGGTTTGACTATCTCTGGTCTTGAGATTTTAGCCCGTTCTCCTCTTTCTACCCAACCTGGTTTACTAATGTTGGGTATGGGTAGATCAGAAGTCTCTACTAATTCTGCCTCTCCATCAATGTCCATATCTGGGTCATTCACCAGTGATAAGGGATTACCATTGATGCGTGGCTCTTCTTTACCGTTACCACCATTTAGTCCGATGCGACGACGGCGACGTCTTTTGTTGTCACTAATTTCCTGATAGCTGGGATGATTGGTTAGATTCAATCCACTTAATTCGTTCTCGTGTTCGTATCCTTCCCCAAATCCATCGTAGCTTTCCCGTGGTTCGCTCAACCGAGGAGATGGGAGACGAGGTTCTCTGTGAGGCAAAGATACGAAGCGTTCTGGTAATTCGGGTGGTGGTGCGATGGAACGGCTTTCGGTTTCTCCAGGTAAATGCACAACATGCCCTAAACCACCACAGGTTTGACAAGATTCACTAAACAATTCGTAAATATTTTGACCTTGGCGCTTACGGGTGAGTTCTACTAGACCCAGTTCCGTTAATTGAGCAATCTGAGGACGGGCTTTGTCTGATTTCAGAGCCTTATTAAAGTGTTCAAGGACATGCTGTTGATCACGCCGTGTTTCCATATCAATGAAATCAACAACAATCACACCAGCTATATTCCGTAAACGTAGCTGACGAGCAATTTCTGTGGCTGCTTCACAGTTTGTCCATAAAACTGTTTCTCTGGCTGTTGCCGATCGCGTAAATGAACCAGAGTTGACATCGATCACCGTTAATGCTTCAGTGGGCTGGATAATAATGTAGCCACCAGAAGGTAGATCTACTCTGGGTTTCAGAGCCTCTTTAATTGCAGCATTGATCCGGAAGTATTCTAAAATCGCTGCGCGATCGCGGTGGTGGTCGATCAATAATCCTTGTGGCACTTGTCCACCACTCCAGTTTTGCAAATACTGTTTTACCCGTTTTAACCCAGTACTGGAGTCTACAACGATTCGATTGACATCCGCACCGTACATATCTCGCAGTACACGCTGGATAAAGTCATCATCCCGGTTGAGTAGTGCAGGTGCGCGGGTAGAAACTGCTTCTTGCTGAATCGCTTCCCATTGTTTTTGCAGGTTTTCTAAATCCTCAATGATTGCTTCTTCGGGTTTGCCTTCTGCTTCTGTACGAACCAACAAACCCATACCCGCAGGTTTAATCAAAATTGCTAATGCTCGTAAGCGGTTACGCTCATTTTCATTTTTTATTCGCCGGGATAAATTTACACCCCGACCGTAGGGCATGAGTACAACATAACGTCCTGGTAAAGTGATATTACCTGTAAGCCTTGGTCCTTTTGTTCCTGTTGGCTCCTTCATTACTTGCACCAATACTTTTTGCTGTGGTGCTAGCAATTCTGTGATCGCTGCTGCTGTACGCTTTAGTCGTAATGGGCCTAAGTCTGTAACATGAATAAATCCGTTACGTTCTGGATCGCCGATATTGACGAAAGCAGCATCTATCCCAGGTAATACATTTTCTACTACTCCTAAGTAGATATCACCAATTTGGTGATGACCTGTAGCAACAACTAATTCTTGTATTTGATCTTCGGAAAATACGGCAGCTATTTGATGCTGCTCCGCGATAATAATTTGTTTCGGCATTCAATTTCCTCAAAAATTGGCAGCAAAAATAGACTTGGGGGTATGTAGTCCCTCTTGCCCCTGCAAGCCCAAACAGGCGCTGCTGTTAGTAAAAACTGTGAATTCAAGCCCAAACTCAAAGAGCTATTGACTGGAGAAATGCGTTTACACGCCCGATTGTTCCAGAACGGCTGCATATTATTTAAGCAATTTAATCACCCGTCCATGGTTAATTTTTAATGCAATGCGCTCATTCTCTAAGAATTAGGCATTCAGCATGTGTGTTAAAAATCATAAAGTTTAGAGAAGCCGACGAAGCCTTTTATTTAGTCACTGATTCACAAGATAACCATCAAGAGAGAGTGTTCTTGAATCTGCCTGGTGGTAGTCTGGGATAAAATCCTAGATGTCGCTCTCTAAATCTCTGCTTTTAAACCCTCAGTACCAGGATTGTGAACCAAATAACTCAATGCAGCGCCAGAAAAATTCTCTTCATATCATTCTAACGCAACCTTGTTAAAAATCAATTCCCCATAGCCAAAATTGAGAAGCAGCTCAATCGCAAGTTGCTCTCAAGCAATTAACTAATCCTGCAAAACCAAACGATGACGATGGATTTGCAGTAGCTGGAATTCTATGCCTGCCACTTGTTCTAGCATAAACAGAACTTGTTCTGGACGCAACAGTGTACCATCTGGACGACAACTACCTAGATAGCGCAAACTAACAGCCGATGTCACGAGATTAGTAGGTTTCACTAATTCAATTTCAAACAAGCGATCGCGCAGATTTACTAAATGAGTTTTACCAGACTTTGTTGTTTGCTCGTACCAAATCTCACTTTTTTGTTTAATTGTATCCAGCCAATCTTGCAATTGTGTAGGAGTTGATGAATCTGGTACAGCAATAGTGAGTATATACTCGGCAGTTTCTAAGCCTTGGGTAGCAGCAGGAGCTTTTAAATCTAGCTCTACCACATCATATATAGGTATGTCACTGGGTAGTACCTGTACCAATTTTTCTCGAAAAACATTCAGATCCAGTGGCTGAGTAAACTCAAAATCGACAATTTCACCGCTACTGGTAGCTCCTAAAGGCAAAGCCGAAGCCACTGATATTCGCGGTGACGGATGATACCCGCCAGTAAAAGCTATTGGCAATCCAGCTCGTCGCATAGCTCGGTCAAACAAGCGCATCATATCTAGATGGCTGACCAAAGCCATATCACCTTGTTTTCCAAACCATACCCGTAGTCTCTGAACTTTAGTAGTATTTGGTACAAACTGTCCCGCGAATTCTGGGATTGATGGCGGGGGAATGACAATATTATGACCGAAGTCTGTGCCGCAGACACCACAGTGAGAGCAACCATCAAAAGAGCAATCCGGAACGATCGCAGCTTCTAAGGCACGTTTTAAGTCTTCTTGCAGCCACTTTTTATCGATACCTGTGTCGATGTGATCCCAAGGTAGAGGTTTGTCGAGGGAAGGGGGGAGTGGAGTGGGGGAAGTGGGGGAAGTGTGGGAAGTGTGGGAAGACAAGGAAACAATTTCTTCTCCTCCCTGTCCTCCTTGTCCTCCTTGTCCTCCCTGTTTCCCTTGTCCCCCTTGTCCCCTTATCTCCTCTGTACCAAACAAATTCCACTCGCCATTCTCTATTTGGCGGTATTTCCAACTGAGGCCAGCTTCGGCGATCGCCACTCCCCAAGCATTGTATGCACGCTCAATGCTGTCATACCAGGAATCCATACCTGCGCCTAATTCCCAGGCTCGACGCAAAACTTGACCGAGAGAGCGATCGCCCCTACCGATAAAATCTTCCATCGCCGACAGCCGCACATCGGTAAAGTTTACCTTGACTCCTCTGATGCGGCGGAATTCTTGTTGCAGCAGCTTTTGCTTCCGTCCAAACTCCGCAGTTGCAACCGAGTGCCATTGAAATGGAGTATGGGGCTTGGGAGTAAAGTTAGAAATTGTCAAATTGAACGCCAGTGGTTTTCTACCTTTGGCTCGACATTCCCGTTGTAACCAACGGACTGTTTCTGCAATGCCCAAAACATCTGAATCGGTTTCACCAGGCAAACCAATCATGAAATATAACTTAATTTTATCCCAGCCTTGTTCCCAAGCTGTTTTTACTCCTCGTAATAACTCTTCATTGGTTAAACCTTTATTGATAATATCTCGCATTCGTTGGGTTCCTGCCTCTGGAGCAAAGGTTAGACCACTTTGCCGCATTCCACCCAGGATGTTAGCGATATTTTCATCAAATCTGTCTACCCTTTGGCTGGGTAGGGAAAGAGAAATATTGTCATTTTTGAGACGGTTTTTGATTTCCATCCCTACTGCTGGCAGGGACAAATAATCAGAACAACTCAGAGAAAGCAAAGAAAACTCATTATAGCCAGTTTCCCTCATTCCCTTCTCAATTGCCGTCACCACCTTTTCTGGTTCTACATCTCGCGCTGGTCGAGTCAGCATTCCTGGTTGACAAAAGCGACAACCACGAGTGCAACCACGTCGAATTTCAATCGTTAGGCGATCATGGACTGTCTCAACGTAAGGAACCAATCCAATCGAATAGGCAGGAATGGGCGTAGCCACTCGTCGTAAAATTCGTTGGGGTACATCTGGACGATTGGGATGGACAGATCCATCCGCAGCCATGTCATAAAACTGAGGAACGTATACACCTGGTACTTGTGCCAAGTCCAGTAAAAGTTCTTGACGACTTAAACCTGCTTGTTTACCTTCTTCTAAAACTAAACCAATTTCTGGCAGGAGTTCTTCACCATCGCCCAAGGCGAAAAAGTCAAAGAAATCAGCATAGGGTTCTGGGTTAGATGTCGCCGTCTGTCCACCAGCAAAAATCAAAGGATAAGAAAAGGATTGGGTAATACTCCCTTGTCCCCTTGTCTCCCTTGTCCCTTCATTTCTTTCTTTCCAAGTTAAGGGAATACCAGCCAAGTCCAACATTTCTAAAATATTGGTGGCGCCAAGTTCATAACTGAGGCTAAAGCCCAAAATATCAAATTCTGTGAGCGATCGCTTTGATTCAACAGCAAATAATGGTGTCTTGGTTGCCCGTAGTTTAGCCGATAGGTCTGGATTTGGTAAGTAAGCGCGATCACATAACTGGCGTGGTTGGGCATTCAAGATGTTATAGAGAATAACATGCCCCAAGTTAGAGGCTCCCACTTCGTATACTTCGGGATAAGTTAATACCCAGCGAATCACTGCCGTTTCCCACGGCTTGTGTATGGCTAGACGTTCATTACCCAGGTAACGAGCTGGTTTGACGATATCCGAGGTGATTAATTTTTCTACTGCAATAGCCACTGTGCTATTTTTCTAGCGATTTCAAATAAATGACTCTTACTCACCTCCAACATTAGCATTGATTAGGCAGTTTCAGAGTGTTAATTAGTGTTTCAAAGTTTTTTGATGTCAATCAACTCCAAGCTGAGTTACAACTCACCTAAAATAGTACTTTAATTTCAGATATCAAGAGCTACGCAAACAATAGCCGAAAGTTTGACGAGCACAGTAGGGACAAGTTATGAATTAGTCCTACAGCCTGTAGTTATGTGTAATGCCTAAGATATTTCAAAAACTTTATCTAGTTGGGTTAGTTCAAAAACAATTCTAATAGATGGGGAAACCGAGCAAAGGCTAAATTGCCTTCCTAATTCTTGAGCAAATTTGAGTGCAGATACTAGCGCCATTAAGCCAGCACTATCTAATGCTTCTACCTGCTCCAAATCTACTAGCAATTGATTACTTGTGTTTTGTGCCAGTGCTTTTGTTAAATCTTGTTGAAATTTTAGAGCATTAGCAGCATTTAAACTACCTTGAGGACGAATCACTGTAATTGTTGGATTTTTAAGCAGCGTTTGCATAATAGCATCCTAAATGTAAAGTTTTTCAATAATGAAAGATAGATGTATTTGACCATATACTCTTTCTGCTTACATCGACCATGCGTATTACTTCTCTTAGCCGAATCTTTATTGCTTTGCTATATCTATTTAAAGATTGTCATAAACCCGAAAAAATGTATTTAAGTATACTTTTGTTACAATAGAGATTAAATATATTACTTGCCATACCAACTAGTTCTTAGTTAGTTATTGCTAAAGTTGGTGAATGCAAACGGTAAGACAATGATCTAGATCCTGACTTCACTTCAACCATGTGATAGATACAGGAGGCGATCGCGAATCAAATCACTCATAACTTGTGCTCCAGATCACTGCTAACATAAGTATCAGATCACATTTTATACAAAATTGCGACTGAGATAATAACTATATAAAGAGAAATAGTTGGTTAATTATGTATGAAAACCAGGTATATCATTCGTCAGCTAGTAGAAAAAGCCCTTTTGATTAAAAAATTAACTCCTGAAATAGAAAATGAAATTAATTCAGAACTGACACAAATGGGTTACATCTCTGATATTGATTACGAAGCCTTAGAATTATTAATGGCAGAAATGGATGCTGGCCGAATTCAATTAGTTCCCAACATCTAAAGAATAATATTTAGTTAGTAGGTTATTGGTGATACATCTTTACCACACTTAATTAAGCTGAACAATTTTGTTACATACATTTTCTTGCAGCAAGCTTGTTATCTTAACGAATATGACTGCTAATCATTGTGTAATATTTCATTTTGAAATATTGTTATTTCAAACATATAAGTATAAAAATGCTTAATTTAAGAACATGGGAATAGAAGTTTTCAGTTACCTTCAGGAATAATTTAAGTGTAATTTATAACTTTCGACAGCAGTACTAGCAGTCTGCCACACAAGGTATGCGGAGGTTGTAGTAAGCGGCTCCAGCACTTAAATTAAAGGTGAAAGAAGATTAAAGTCCTGACTACGAACCTCGCATTACCTAGCTAGTTTGGTGTGGTGTAGCACTAGCCTGTAGATTCTTTCTTGTAGGCTTGCCAAACTTCATGAATAAACTGATGAAGTAGCTGCTTAGTAGAGGAGTCTATTTCGGGTTTTGGTTCTTTTGCTAATACCTGACTCAAGATGGGAATTACTTCTGTATCTAAAGCTGGTCGAAAGAAATCCAATGGCCAAAGCAAATCGGAAGCCTCTCGTAAATCATTTATGAGTGGAGGTTCCGATTCCGAAGATTTTACCAATAATAGCAAAGGACGTACCCAGCACAAATGACGGGAAATAACAACTTGAATAACTTCTGCGTATAGCTTGCTGTCATCATGCTCCAAAGATACTATTTGCCCTGGGTGAAAATTCAGTGTAATCTCCATATTCTTATAGCTTTGGCAGTGGCATTAATTTTGCTGCTGCTGTTTCTATTTTAAAAGCTACCAGAATCAATAGCAATCTAAGTATTGGGAGCGGGGAAAGGGGGACAAGGGAGAATAACCAATGCCCCATGCTCAATGCCTAATGATAAATGATTTTTGACCAATGACTTTTGACAAATTACCTTTGACTAACAACCAACCAATTACTACCAACAACCTTTTTGGTGCTATACAATAATTCATAAGTAACTGTATAGCTAACTCTAGTAAGCAACCTCTAGAAAAAAATTTGTTGTAGTAAATTATCAGCAGAGCAAGCAGCCGTGTCAGTCGAAACCAAACAGAAGCCTTCAACTTCCAGAAAACTAGCGCCTCAATATCGAGTTTTGCTCCATAACGACGACTACAACACTATGGAGTATGTGGTGCAGGTTCTATTAACTACAGTACCCAGCCTTACTCAACCACAGGCTGTTAGCATCATGATGGAGGCCCATAGCAATGGTATAGCTTTAGTCATTACTTGTGCTCAGGAGCCTGCTGAGTTTTATTGTGAGACTTTAAAAAATCATGGATTGATTAGTACAATTGAACCAGAAGAATAAATCAGTGAACAGTTATTCAGTCATCAGTGGTTAGTCTGTTAGTCTGAACACTCACAAATTTTAAAATCAAGTTGGTCTATAAGTGAGAACATTATTGATAAACTAGCTGAAATGCTTAAAAGTCTAACCAATTTGGTATGAAAATAAACCTTGTTTTTTTAGCCCAGCGTTCTGTATTGATCAGGCTGGGTTCTTTTATTGTGATTTTATTAGTGCTGTGGTTGCCTTTTGCTATACCAATATATTTACTAATACCTGATAGGAATTTAGTAACTATTTTAACAATGGTACTACTATATATAGAATTTATTTTTCTACTCAGAATATGGGGTAAGCAAGTTTACAAACAACCCCAAATTTTCCAGCACTACGGTTTACAGTTCACGCGATTAAACGGCGTAGATTTACTACATGGTTTAGCTATAGGATTAATTAGCATTTTGATTTTATTTGCTTTAGAAGGGTTGTTTGGATTTTTGGTGTGGCAACAACCCAAAGTTTTTTTATTAAAAATAGTATTAGAAGGTTCCCTTACAGGTTTGGGTATTGGGTTTGCCGAAGAATTGTTATTTCGAGGCTGGTTGTTAGATGAATTGCAGCGAGATTATTCTCCCCGTGTAGCACTCTGGGCAAGTGCAATAATTTATGGAGTGTCGCATTTTATTAAGCCTTTGGAAGCAATTATTCATACATTGCCACAACTTCCGGCTTTAGTGCTACTGGGGTTGACGCAGGTATGGGGAAAGCGCTGGCGACGAGGGCGTTTGGGATTACCTATTGGTTTACATATGGGTATAGTTTGGGGTTATTACATCGTTGATATTGGCGGATTAATTGAATACACGAATCGGGTTCCTGATTGGGTGACAGGGGTAAATAACAATCCTTTGATGGGAGTAATGGGGTTAGTATTGATGGGCGTGTTGGCGTTGTTGATGAGGGGAAGACAATTAAAAATAAGTTCTACTTCTTAAGTTGGATTAACATTTTAAGAGCAGGTATTGCTTTAATTTGTTCCTGTAACGTATCTACATAGAACTACTTCTTGTAAACTCACAAATTTTCACCTGCTTTACCTGCTAAAATTCTAACAATGGCAAAAATCCTTACAAACTCATCTCAACCATTGTTCCTACCAAACAAGCCCGGTCTAAATTTACTCCATTTAAATTCGCCCCTTCTAACTCTGCACACAGTAAATTTGCGCTTGCCAAATTTGCCCCTGACAAATTAGCCTCTCTTATATCTGCTTCTTCTAAATTTGCTTCACTCAACAACGCCCCTTGCAAATCTGCACGGCTTAAGTCTGCGCCTTTGAGATTCGCTCCTGTCAGGTTGGCTCCTCGTAAGTCAGCACCCCGTAAGTCAACTCCTTGTAAGTTGACATTCATCAAATTTGCACCACTCAAGAAAGCACCAGCAAAAGATACTTCACTCAGTCTCGCCCCCATTAAATTAGCACCACGTAAATTGCTACCCCTTAAGTCAGCACCTGTCAAATCTGCTTGCATCAAGTTCGCGCCCATCAAATTCGCCCGCAAATCAGTTGCTTGTAGGTTTGCTCCCATCAAATTAGCACCTTCCAAATGCCCGCTTTCAAGTTTAGAACCAGTGAAATTTGTACCCACAAGAGTAGCACCAGCAAAATTAATGCGGTTTAAATCCAAATTTGATAAATCTTCATCTTCTAAATTAGCTCCTGCTAAGTGCTTAACTTTTCCTGATTTAATAGCTTCTATATTCATAAAATCTACAAAAAATTTCTTTGTGATCTTTGTGTCCAACCCTGGGGGAAGCACACAAAGAAATAAGAGTTTCAAAAAATTTCTGCCTAAGTACTAGTTAAGCTTAAAAAACACTTATTGTATGCGTAAATTTTGATTTCTTTCAACAATAGTCTTGGTTTCACTATCGAGTCGAGAATCCAATAACCACATACCAACGCTGAGTTTCGGTGTAATTATAGGTAACTCTAGTCCTTGTTGTAAACCCATGACTAATAGTGTCAAGGTATCTATCAGTTTTGGATCAAAGCGTCGCGATTGTTGTCTGCATTCTTCTAAAGCTTGATTAATTATTTCTTCACGAGTCAATTGAGATGATTGTTTTTGATGCACTCGCCATTGAAATTCAACAATGAGTGCCAAAATTCTCGATTCTAGAGGAATTTCATCACCAGCTAATCCCGCAGGTTCACCAGTTCCATCCCAATACTCGGTTTGGTGAGTAATAATTTGTGCTACCGCTCGTAGTCGTGGCATAGTTCGTAGTACTTGCGCTCCTGGTACAAGAGAACAAGTTAAAGGACAACTAGGTGCATCTTCTTGGTAATAAGTAGTTGTACCAGGAGTTAATACACTTTCTACTCTTTGCAGTGGATCTAATCGGTGTAGCAATCCAGCTAGGCGCAATCTTTTGATCTGCCATGCGGGCAAATCTAAAAGTTGTCCCATTGTTTCCACGAGCGTCACAACTTCTACTGCTGCCATAGGATTGGTAATATCAGCAGCATCTATTATTTGTGCCATCCGCAAAAATGCCTGGATTTCATTGGAAACTAAGTTAGTATCTAGGGCTTGGTGGCGGATGTTGGTGGGAACAGATATGTTTTGCTGTCCGATTTGGAGGTAATCAACTACACGGGAAACTACCGCACTCAATTCTTCTGGTGTAGCCAAGCTAGGCTGAATCGCATCTTGATAGGCAATGAGTTTTGCTGCTAATTCTGGATCGTAGCGTTGAATGTGAGCGATCGCTAATCTGCTTGTTTCTTTGACTAATTCTGGTTCAAATGTCCACAAGCCGTAAAATTTTCTTTCTAAGTCTGACGCAGGCAATCCAGAAGCACCATAATCAGCCTCTGATAATTCTTGACAAATTACCATGGCTGTGTATTTTGGGGATAGGATAATCAAGTGCCATTCCTGAGCCACTGGATCAGCGGGATCTAAAGCAACTAAGCTGACATTAGGTAACTGACTGGTAGGATGTTCTGCCCAGCCAGTATCCGGGGCTGCCATGATGGCTATGTGACGGGATTTTTTGGCGATGTCTGCATATCTTTCTGCTTCTTGAAGATACCATTTCCCTTGTTCAAAGGCGGTAATTACCAAGGGTGAAGTGACATCATTTAATATGTGATCTTCTAGGGCATGACACAGAGCGACTAAGGTATTTTTATAGTACACTCCGAATCTAATCGGTCTTTTGCTATGGCGATGAGCTATTTCCAGTTGTTGGAGTATTGAACCTTCTAACATGGGGTTTTGTTAAATGAACCGCGCAGGTGCTGGGGATATAAATTTAATTTATGCTTCTGATTATTTAGTTTACTTTGAAAAACATGGGTAAAGGTTAAAGGGTAAGAGAAAATCTCTCTAGCCCTTTAGCCTTGCTCTTAGTTTTGACTAACGATAGTTAGTTTTAAACACCCACCAATTCTTTTGGTTTTGGCTCAATGGGTGCAGAAAGTGCTTCTTCTAGTTCAGCACAACCAAGTTTTTCCTCTAATATCTTCATGACTTCGCGTCCAAAGTCATTGGGGTTTTGTCGCCAAGCTTGCAAGCAAACTTCACCAAAGAAGGAACCAAGGGGTTCTGGGTTCCACAGCATCTTTTGGACAGTCCAAGGTGTGATGTTCATCGGATCATACCCTGGTTTCAAAATATTTGCTTTGAAAGCATATTCTTCTAGGTGGGTGTGGGGTTGTAGTCCGATAAAAAAGATCGCAGGTTCGACTTTATCTACCCCAAAAATCCGTTCTAGTTCGCGGTGATAGGCGATGGTTTGGCGAATCGTTTCCGGGCGTTCGTCAATCACATTAAAAGAATAATTGACGGAAACTAAATCGTTAAACCCAGCCGCTTTTAAATCCCGACAGTTTTGCAATACAGTACGGAGATTGTAGCCCATCCGCATTTTCCGCACCAATTCTTGAGAACCACTAGTGATACCAATTTCAAAGTAGTTCATCCCAGTTTTCACCATCAAATCACACAATTGGGGAGTGAGATTATCAGCCCGGATGTATGCTGCCCAGTGAATATCTTCCATTCCAGAATCGACGATTTTTTGCAAAAGTTCAACAGCATCAGCCATAAATTTACGGGCTGGGATAAATTGGGCGTCAGTAAACCAGAAATTGCGAACACCGCGCTCGTATAACTGTCGCATTTCAGCAACAACTTCATCGGCGGGGTTAATGCGTACTTGTTTACCTTCGACAACAGTGTAAACACAGTAGCAGCAGTTGTGAGGACAACCGCGTTTGGTTTGAACACCGATGTAAAAGTCTCCGTCTTGGAGATAGTATTTAAACTCTGGCCAGATGGTTTCGATGTAGTCGTAGTTACAAGCGGTTTTCTCTAGTGGTGTGGGTTGTTCATGAATGAGGCGATCGCGTGGTTGATCTTCTCCTACTACATAACATCTTTCGTCCCGAAATTCTTGTTCGTTAAGTAGTTTTGTCAGCAAAGTTTCGCCTTCACCTACAGAGACAATAGTGTTTTTTGGCAAGCTTTTACCTAGCTGTTCGTAAAAGACGCTGACAGCACCACCACCAACAATTACACGAGCATTCGGGTGATAACGTTGAGCGCGCTTGATACCCCGCTTCAGTAATCCTAGATTTCGCCACAGTTCACCGTAGTATCCCGATGCTATCCGTAGCAAACCAAAAGCTCCCTGTACTTTAAGAAATGGATTGCGGGAGTAGAAAAACTCAAAGGTATACTGCAATGGATTACCACCACGTCCACCAACTGGAGCATAAATTTGGATATCTCGCCACGAGAAGACTAGCAGTGTCGGCTGAAATTCGTCGATACAGCGATCTAGGGCTTTAGCATAATCTAAAGGTGGCACTGTTCCTAAATCAAAGATACGCTGTTCAATGTTAGGGAACTGCTTGTGGACGTGATCGCTAAGGTATACAACCCCAATAGGAAAGATGGGGTTACACGGAAGGCGAACATAGAGAATTTTATTGAATGTTTGAGCTTCCATCTTGCCGTTTCTCAGGGGTAAAAGAGCAAACTTTGATTTTGTAGTCGTTGTATTTTGGTTTTAGTGTTCGTATCAAAATCGTCCTTGACATTAATGACGATTACTGATGTTCATAGCTTGGTTTAAGTGATGATGAAAATAGCTAATATTGCCCTGTATCACAAATGCATAGCATGGATAGAATTTTATGAAAGTAGTATATCTATAGCTTTACAATAACATCGACTTCACTCTAGAAGCGATCATCAGCACCTGCTAAGTCTGAAAAGAAAACACAAAAAATAGCTCTTAAGGTTAATGAAAGCAACTAAACTATTACCTATGAAATGGGATCACGAAATAAACAGGAGCAAAAAAGCTGTTTCCTTTCCTCTAAGGGAAATCCAAAAAATAAATTATCCAATTTTTACCCAAGGCGATTTCTTCCTTCCTTGATCTCCAAGTCGTTTCTGCTACAACAGAATGTTTTTTTGTTTGGAAGTCCCTAATCCTTCGCTCGTAAGAGTTAGCTCTAATTGACTTGCCTTCAAAGTATTGATGAATTGTTCATGCTTAATATATAATTGTAAAAAAAGCATAAATTTTTACGAAAAATTCATAACTAAAAATTTGTATTTCTTTAGGTAGAAAATAATTGAGAAAACTTCAGTTGGTAGTCGGAGTTACAGCAACTGGGGATCAGTCAGTGTTAGTTTTTATATGTAAGATAAAATTGTGGCGTAAAGCTCCTCAGCAGTTATGGCTCAAATATTAGATCCTCTACCACCGGAGCAATCACGAAAGATTCTCTGCTGTTACGTAAATGCCACGAGCAAAATACAGGTGGCTCGCATCTCGAATATTCCTAACTGGTACTTTGAAAGGGTTGTTTTTCCTGGACAGAGGCTAGCGTTTGAAGCGCCCATTGAAGCTCAACTTGAAATTCATACGGGCATGATGGCAAGTGCTATTTTATCGGATAAAATTCCGTGCGATCGCCTTGCACTTAACGAACCTAGTAGTTATGAATTAGAAAACTCAGAACAAGCAAACGACTCTATCAATAAAAAACCGATAGCACAGTCCATTAAAACAAAAACTGAAGATACAACAAAACCTTTAACAATTTCTGGTTTGGCAGCTGTTGATTAAAAAAAATTTATTTAATTTCTTTCAGGGTTGCACAATATAGCAGCCTTTTTTTATTTTTGGTCATTAGTACAGACGCGATTCTACTCTTACCTTGAAGCCGCTCTTACCGCATTTGGCTTGGGAAAAAGAGGGGAGGCTTAAAGCCCCCTGATTAATCTGTGGGCCAATTGGATCTCTAATAGAAGCCTCCCCTCTTTTTCTTTTATTCGCCTCGTTACGAGCGTCTACGCGTCTGTACAATAGTCGTTGGTCATAGCTCCCGTGTCCCCCTAATCCCTAATCCCCAATCCCCATTACCATCTACAATCATTAATTATGGATCTACCTTCATTTTTGTGGTTGTGGAAAATAGCGGCATGGGCGATGGGTTTGTCGCTAGTAGCCTATGTGCTTTTAGCGCTCATCGGTATGCGGATGTTTCGTGCTAGAACTTTGCAGCAAAGAGAATCAGGCTGGTTGCGTTTTCTTCATTATAAAATCGGTATCTGCCTGGTGAGTTTGGTATTATTACTGCTACTGATTGGCATTATTGGTACTTATGGTCACTTTGGTTCTTTAGGACACTCACAACATCTCTGGGCTGGATTAACAACTGTCATGTTAGTTTTACTATCAGCTGGAAGTGCTACACAAATTCGTGTTGGACATCCTTGGGCAAGACGGATTCACATTGGTGCTAATGTTGCTATATTCTTTGCTTTTGCTTGGGTATCGTTAACTGGTTGGAGTGTGGTGCAAAAGTATTTGCCTTGAGATCATTTTTGCTTGAATACTTAATATTCTCTGTTGAGATTGGTAATAGTTAATTGGTAATTGAAATATTATCTAAATAATTGCGATCACTTATTAAGATGATGAAGTTATGAAGTGCGATCGCATTACCTATAAAACGTTCTATTGCTCGCTAACTGCTGGGTACTCTTGACTAACTGAATCCTTCTACCTTGAGATCCAAAGTAGGAATAGAGCGATCACGCGGGACTGATTAAAATATTTAAGCTATGCTTAAATAGATGCTGTTATTTACATCAGTTTAAGCATCAAATATAGTTATGAAAAATCAGACTATCCGCACGACAATCACTCTACCTGCGGAGCTTTTAGCCGCCGCTGACAAGATAGTTAGCCAAGGAAAAGCTAAGAATCGCAATGAATTTGTAGCACAGGCGCTTCTACACGAGCTTGAATCACTCAAACGAGCAGAAATTGATGCAGCACTGGTTGAAATGGCACAAGATCCAGAATATCAAGCTCAAGTACTACAGATGGAGGCTGAGTTTGCCGTAGCGAGTTGGGAAGCTCTGCAATTGGAAGAATCTCCAGCATGAAGCGGGGAGAAGTGTATGACGCTCGACTTGAACCTAGTGAAGGTTCTGAACAAGTTGGAACTCGTCCCGTTATCATCGTTAGTCGAGATGCAATTAATGCTTATAGTTCGGTAGTTTTGGCTGTTCCCTGTACTACTTATCAAACTGGTAAACGAGTTTATCCCACTCAGGTGTTAATTCAATCCCCAGACGGTGGATTAACCAACAACTCTATTGCTATGGCAGATCAGGTACGGGTATTATCCAAAACTCACTTTTTGCATATACGTGGGATGCTTAGTGATGAAGCAATGATTCTATTAAATCAAGCTTTATTAATTGCGTTAGATTTACCAGGTCAAACTTGAACAAGCTACTCCTGATCGCTCTGTCAACTAAAAAATACAAATAAAAATATGACTCCTCCTACATCCCTAAACCCTTACACTCTCACACCCATTTTCTAGCTAGTATATAGTTGAAAGTTAAGAATTGTAATGAAGCCGTGACAGCAAACTCAGTCAATACTTCGCCTGTAATTTTTCGCCTATCTCCTCTAATTCGGATTACGCTTTTAAGCTTATATCTAGCACTAACCCTACCTTTACCTTTTTTAGCTGAAGTCACAAATGCGCCCATTCCACCAACGTTATTTTGGCTAGGAATTAGCATTGGTTTTATTGGCTTGTATGCAGTTTTAACGGAACGTGTAATTTTAGATGACCAAGGAATTCAGGTAACTTATCCAAATTGGATTCCAGGTTTTTTTCGTAAAGGTTGGTCGTTACCTTGGTCGGAGGTAAAGCAGTTAAAACCCCGCACAACTGGACAGGGAGGGCTAGTTTACTATTTTCTTAGTCAAGACGGAAAAGCTTATTTATTACCTATGCGTGTGGCGGGTTTTGCTCAGATGGTAAAACTGGTACAAGAAAAAACAGGTATTGATACCAATGATGTTTATCCTTTAGCCCAGCCATGGATGTATTTAATTTTATTTGGCTTTACCTTATTGCTTTTGTTGGTGGATGGTTGGACAATTGCTACCGCCATAACGCAAGGTAATTTCAGTTAAAGTTTTATTTACAAAATAATTTGGGAGCTAGTGGTCTATCGCATTAATTATGAGGGGTAATGTATTTGTAGTGAGGACTACCCTGCGGGAACGCTGCGCGTACAGTCCTCAAATATTTAAGCACTAAAGTGCTTATTACAAACCTATCAAAACTAATGCGATGAACCACTAGTAATGAGTTAAGTACCATGAATGATGAATGTTGAAAATCAGATTTTTCATCATTTATCATTCATTATTAGCAAAAGGTTCAACTTGGAAACTTTGCCAAAAGCAAAACTCAGACTAGAAAAAGTTAATTTATACACAACTTTACAAGGTCATCAGCAAGGATACCCGATTTTACAAGATATTTCTTTTGAGGTATTTGAGGGCGATCGCGTTGCTATTGTTGGCCCATCTGGTGCTGGAAAAACTTATTTATTACGCCTCCTCAACCGTTTGAGTGAGCCTACTAATGGCAAAATTTATTTAAATAATCAAGAATACCGTCAAATACCAGTTTTACAGCTACGCGCTTGTGTCACACTTGTTCCGCAAGAGTCAAAACTGCTAGGAATGACTGTCAAAGAAGCTTTAACATATCCTTTGGTTTTGCGTGGTTTGCCTAAACAGAATATTCAGCAAAGACTGAGTAACTGGATTGAACAGCTGCACATCCCCGATGATTGGCTAGGAAAAACGGAAGTGCAACTTTCTGGTGGACAGCGCCAATTAATTGCGATCGCACGAGCGTTAATCATTCAACCACAAATTTTATTATTAGATGAGCCTACTTCTGCCTTAGATGTAGGTACTGCTTCTCGTGTGATGGCAATTCTGACTCAATTAGCCCAAAGTCGTCAAACTACAGTTTTAATGGTAAATCACCAGCTAGAAATGGCTGAAATTTTTTGCGATCGGCTGTTGCACTTACAACAGGGACGGCTAATACTAAATCAAAGTGCTACTGATATAGACTGGGCTAAATTACGAGAAAGCTTGATACAGGCACAAACACAAGCTAATGAAGAATGGGGTTAGTTATTTGTTAGTTAGTAGATAGTGGATAGTAGAAAAACACTAACAACTAACAACTATTACCTCTGACTACTGATTGTTGAATGTTGATTGTTGAATTTTTCTGCCGTTAACTTTGTCAGTGATTGTGGCAAATTGATATTCAAAATCTCCATATTAAACCGATATCCTACGTTACGGATAGTTTGAATTAAGCTAGGTTGTCGCGGATCAAGTTCTACTTTTTTCCGCAGCGATAAAACGTGAGTATCAATTGTGCGAGGATTATCGATCGCATCAGGCCAAGCACGTCGCAGTAATTCTGACCTACTCAAAGGTACTCCTCCTGCTTGTGCTAAAACATATAACAAACTAAATTCCTGCGGTGTTAAATCTATAAATTCTCCTTGAAAACGGACACGGCGCTGTACTAAATCAATTTGCAAAGTCCCATAATCTAAATAAGCTGGGGCCACAGGTGTACGGTTGCGGCGTATTAGCGCCTCTACCCGTGCTAAAAATTCCTGCATTCCAAATGGCTTAGTCAGGTAATCATCCGCCCCCGCTTTCAAGCCGGCAACAATATCAGCTTCATTACTGCGCGCAGATAGCATTAAGATTAATGGCTGCTGCTGACGATGCAACCATCGACAAAACTCAATGCCATCTCCATCAGGCAAATCCGCATCTAAAATGATTAGTGTTGGATGGTTAGTTAAAAAAACTTCCCTGGCCTGATAAATACTTGCAGCTTGATGCACCCGATAGTCCAGCTGTTGCAAGTGCCAGCCAAGCAACGACCTCAGATGGGGATTTCCCTCTACGATTTCAATACAAACCGAACCCACGGTGGCAAGACCCCTTAGCGTGCATGACTTTCAAAGTAACAAAGCCTATGTCTTAGGTTTTGTAACCCTTGTTACTTCAATTGCTAATAATTTTTAATTTACTCATGCACAATCTGGCAATAAATTTCATCAAAAGCCTTATCCAGAAACGAATTGGCAACATTCTTAAATTTTTGTTATAATTGTTAAATATTTTTTTAGTTAAGTATCGCATTCCAAATACAGGGTGTCGTTTACCAAAAAAGCACCAAAAAAGTAATTGTGGTAACTTGATTGATAAGCAATGACATAGTCCATCTGTTTGATTCAAAACAGATACTGCCAGGCACAAATAACCACCAAATACGTCAACAAGTGTAAAGATGATGTTTTTGTGAGAGCCAAATATAACAATAACTTACCAACCCATCAAAATCATGTTTTTCTGGAATAGGATCAGTTTAGGTTGTAGCTCACGCAAGGGTACTCCCTACAGCAGAAGATAGGGATTTTAAATAGATGTCAAACTGAAATGTACTTCACATTTCAGCTTGAATAATTTACAATTCTCATTCCAAAGAGTTTTTACAGCAGTATGCTCCAAGACACACAAACCATCCGCTATTACCAAAGACTAACCGACGCCTTCGTCGAGTTATGGAATCGCGGTTATCGGACTGATGATATGCGGATGTATTTGGATGGTTATCTAGCCGCGCTGCGACATGGTAACGCCATTGAGCCATATTTGATCCATCGCTTAGAGGAGGAAGCTACCCGCTATTTGTACGATGTATCGAATTTCACGATGACACTACCAGAACCAGAGCCAGATTACTACAGGTGACTTTCGACTAGTCACAAGATGCTCACTCCTGATTGACGCAGACAATTATAGCACGTTGTCTATCCCCGTCAATGATGGTAGCAGTGTAAGATTTGGAGATTTTTAGTGATGAATCCCCTCTGTGACGTTTTCGCTTTTCGACAGGGGGGATTTTTGGTAAATTTGTCCTTGGTCATTAGTAGAGACGCGATTAATCGCGTCTGTACAATAGTCATTGGTGTTTTACGAAAACCAAGGACAAATGACAAATAACTAAGAAGCTAAAGCGACTTCTACCTTTTGCTGCAATTCACCTTTTTGATAAAGTTCAATCAAGATGTCTGAACCACCGACAAACTCCCCGTTGATATAGACTTGGGGAATTGTTGGCCAATTGGAATATTCTTTTATTCCTTGACGAAGTTCGTAGTCGTCCAAAATATTAACAGTCTCAAAGGGTACTCCTAATGTGTTCAAAATTTGCACAACATTGTTGGAAAAGCCACACATAGGCATTAATTTGGTTCCCTTCATAAAAACCAAAATTTTGTTTTCTTTGACTAAACTGTCAATACGTTCTTTAAGTTCAGGTGTCATAATTTTTGTGTTCCTACTCTTTAGTTGTCATTGGTTATTGGTCATTTACTTAGAACAAATGACTAATGACTATGGACTATTAACTATTACTAGCAAATGCTTCGGGAGTATATGTTTTTAGTGCTAAAGCATGGATTGCTTCACTGGACATAGCCTGTCCTAAAGCCCTATAAATTAACTGGTGTTGCTGCACCAGTCCTTTACCTGCGAACTGCGATGAAACTACTGTCACCTGGTAGTGATCACCACCACCAGTCAGGTCTTGTACTTGAACTTGGGCATCTGGCAGTTCCGCCTTGATCATTTCCTCAATCTGTTGCGGACTAATCATCGCGATTCCTAATCAAACTTCTTTATATATTATTATCAACAAAGAGACTGAGACATTGCCAATCTGCGAGTTCTGAAACCCTGAGTATAAATACTATTCACAAGCCAAAATATTCTATCATTTAAGCATTCAAAAATCCGCTCACCTGATGGCGGCGGTCTATTGGATGAACTTATGGTAGATATTATTTTACGATTATTTTTTTGGTTGAGACGAAGAAGAAGTGTTGCTTCCTCCTGTTGAAAAAGGTGCATTCACAAAACCCAACTCCAATAGTTGCTGATAAGCTTTCTTACCTAAGTCTCGTGTGGGGTTTTGACTCTTGATAATTTGGACTAGTAAAGGAACTGCTAATTCTGGCTTATTTTGCGATCGATGTACTAATGCTAGTTGATAAGTGGCTTCATCACGCAATTGTGCAGTTTCTAGCGCCAATTTACGCTGGGAATCAGCAACTCTATTGTCAATTCCAGAAAAGCTGGAATTGAGTTCTTGATAAAAATTTGATAACTGATTAAAAACTAATCTTGCTTCCTGAAGTTTCTTCGCAGCAGCATCATAGTTTTGAGAATTGACTGCTTGACTTGCATCTGACATTAACCGCTTGCCACCATCAACGCTTAAAATGCTATTATTTTGGGCTGTTGGACGCAAGTTATTAGGGTTGTTGGGGTCAATAGGTTGTGCTTGGTTAGGGATATTTATAATCTGTGCTTGTTGAGCATGAACAGGTAACAGCAGACTCAGGGCTGTTATGACTGATAAAGAAGTGAAGCGAATTAAGGGAACATTAGCTAAAGACTTCATGGGATAAATTTATGCAACAACTCAACAAAAAAAGATAGAAACTTCGGGTATCTTAACTTTGTTTTGGACTTTAACAAAACAAAGCCACGTAATAAACTGCTTACAGAAGTGGGGAAATAAGGGTAAAGAGGAACTTAATATCTTTACTCTTTCAAGGAATCAGGATCAGGGATAGAGTTAATTTTTCCAAAAAGAAAAGTTTAAAACTCTTTTCCCCTTTACTTTTTAGCTTTTTCCCACATATTGCAAAAGGTACGATGGTCACGAGACCGAATATAGTTTCTCCGATCTAAAACGAAAACCGGTGAAATCATGTTCCCATTGCTTTCTTACAGTAGCTTAAATCACTGCTATGAACGATCGCCTAAATTGCTCTGATTATCCTCCCACAGAAATGCCTGCAAGTAGCCAGGGATTTATCTTACAACGTGGTGGTGAAGAATTAATCTTAGAAAAGGTGAGCGATCGCTTCACCGTTCGTCCTCATGATGATCTCTCAC
The DNA here is from genome assembly GCF_000317245.1 of Fischerella muscicola SAG 1427-1 = PCC 73103. Lineage (GTDB taxonomy): Bacteria > Cyanobacteriota > Cyanobacteriia > Cyanobacteriales > Nostocaceae > Pelatocladus > Pelatocladus muscicola_A. The sequence goes on along the minus strand of NZ_AJLJ01000176.1, from coordinate 48,944 downwards.
CCCAAGCACTATCTCAGGCAAATTGGGGCAATTGGCGTCACAATATTCCGACAGCACAGCTAGCCTTATTCACTGTTCCACCTTCCCAGCTAGAAGGGGCGATGTCTGTAGCGCGGGACTCTAACGATGTGGCGTTCGCCAGTCATGTTTATCAAATCAAAGATAGTCCTAGCACCAAAGTTTATCTGAGTGATCAGATCACCATTCAATTTGCTGCTTCGGTAGACAGCGCTACAATTAATGCGATCGCCACCAAATTCGGCTTAGTTCTACAAAAATCTGTTCCTAGTCTTCCTAATACCTTTGTTTTCAATGTCAGTGAACAAGCACAGGCAAACCCTATTAAAATTTCTAATCAATTAATTTCATTACCAGAAGTTGTAGTTGCTGAACCCAACATCATCACGGATCAGCAAGCCCATTATCAACCCCGTGACCCCCTCTACCCGCAGCAATGGTATCTTAACCACAACGGCGGTAATCAATTAGCGAATGGTTCTCATATTGCTGTGGAACAAGCCTGGGATATTACTCGCGGTATTCGTTCCGTTGTCGTGGCGGTGGTAGATGATTCTTTTGATTTAAATCATCCAGACTTTCAAGGTAGTGGCAAAATTGTCGCCCCTAGAGATTTAAAAGAAAACGATTTTTTACCTTTACCAAATGAAAAACAAGCCAGTCACGGTACAGCTTGTGCAGGCATCATCATAGCGGAAGAAAATGGTACAGGGATTGCTGGGGTTGCTCCTGGTTGTGCTTTTATGCCAATTGGGAGTCCAGGGTTTTTAGATGATCAGTCAATCGAAGAAATTTTTAGTTGGGCGATCGATAAGGGAGCGAGTATAATTTCTTGCAGTTGGGGAGCATCGGCTGTTTACTTTCCCCTTTCCTTACGCCAACGTGCTGCTATTACCCGCGCTGCTACTCAAGGACGTAATGGCAAAGGTTGTGTAATTTTCTTTTCCGCAGGTAATGCGAATCGTCCGGTAAGTGGTACTGTAAATGAGCAGGGATGGCAAAAAGATTTAGTTAAAGGGAATACTAAATGGTTAAGTGGATTTGCGGTACATCCTGATGTGATTACAGTATCCGCTTCTACAAGTTTGAATAAAAAAGCCGCTTATAGTAATTGGGGAACTAATATTTCTGTGTGTGCGCCTAGTAATAATGCTTTACCAGGAATGTGGTTTCAAGACAAAGGTTATGTGTACACCCAACCAAGCATCGCCACTGCACTGTCTGGACGAGGAATATTAACAACAGACCAAGTAGGGGCTGCTGGATATAATCCAGGCGATTTTACTAGCAATTTTGGTGGAACTTCCAGTGCTACTCCTGTAGCCGCAGGTGTAGCAGCATTGATTTTGTCAGTGAATCCAGACTTAAGCGCCCAAGAAGTCAAACGTATTTTAGAAGAAACCGCCGATAAAATTGTTGACCTAGAACCAGACCCTCAATTGAAGATGCGTTATGGCACTTATGATGAGAATGGCCATTCGCAATGGTTTGGTTATGGAAAAGTGAATGCTTTACGGGCGGTACAAGTAGCCCAAAAACTTCGTACAGCCACATTAACTACTACTGGACTTGTCCGAGGAGAAAATAACAACAAAGTCGAAATTCCAGACAATGACAAACAGGGAATTAAAAGTGCGATCGCGATCTCTGATTCTAGCCTAGTCAAAGATATTCAAATCAATGTCAACATTACCCATGATTTTTTAGGTGATTTAGAAATTTACTTAATAGCGCCAAATAATCACCTAGTATTATTGCAAAGTCGCACTTTAGGTCGTCGCAGTCAACTGCAAGCAACTTACACCGTGCGATCGCATCCAATCCTCAGACAGTTATTATCTTTACCAGCCAAAGGACGTTGGCAGTTATGGGTAATTGACTACGCACTACAAGATATAGGGAAACTCAATAGCTGGGAATTAATTTTAGGAATTTAGTTATTGGTCATTGGTTGATCGCAAATGACAAATGACAAAGGACAAATAACAAATTACGAATTTGGCATTTCTGCAAACGCATGAGTAGTAATCGTTGATTCCTGATGACTTAATTGTTCAAGTGCATTTGCTAAATCAACTGTCAGACGTTTAGCATCTTGTTTTACAGAACCCTTGATATAATCTGCTACTTTAATGACAGATCCGATATGAATGCTAACATCGGTACCCCAATCAGGATAAGGTTGACTATAGTTGATACCAACTGGCAAAATTTTGACTCCTAAATCTGGATGACTAGATTCAGCAGTTAAAGCTAAACGAGCAATTCCAGACTTGAGAGGATGAAGTTCACCATCACGAAAAATATTGCCTTCGGGATAAATAACTAACATTTCTCCACGCTGAAGTAATTCCACTGCATGGCGAAGAGTGGCGATCGATGGGCGTTGAGGATCTACAGGAAAACCTCCTAAGCGCCGCACAAACCAACCCTGCAAACCTTGACATTCATCAATCGTCACCATAAATCGCAAGTCTCTACCTGTGACACAACGACCACTGGCATAGGGTAACAGTAATGAATCCCAACGGGCGCGATGGGTAGGCGCAAGAATTACAGGGCCTGTTGTGGGGATATTTTCTTGTCCGGTAATTCTAATCTGTCCAAAAAATAAAGGTAGAAGATGACCTCCCAACAAATACGCCAGAGGGGTTAACCAAGGAGATAACCATGAGGTATTAGTAGAAATTGCTGTCTCACCATTGACTGGATTATGGGCAATTGTTCCATGGCAGATTTGATCGTCGCAAGAGTGAAGTTCCATGATCACGGGGCAACTGACTGTAGGTTAGAAAAGTAATAAAAATAGGAATTAGATACACCGTAGATTTTCTTCCTAGAGTTGTGTTGCACCAGCTGGACAGTTTTACCTCTGTCCGTTATTCGGTGCGATGTCGCCGATTTGCAAACCACATTTGTAACTGCTGACGACAAGCAGTTTCCAAAATGCCTCCAATGACACGCAGACGGTGATTAGAAGCCGCACTATCGGGGATATTAACAACAGTACGAATGGCACCAGTTTTTGGGTCGTCCACGCCATAGACAAGAAGTCCAACACGCGCTTGGACAATTGCACCCGCACACATCGGACAAGGTTCGAGAGTAACATAGAGAGTACATTGGTTCAGACGCCAAGTTTGTAACTTGTTAGCTGCTGCTTTCAAGGCAAGGATTTCTGCATGGGCTGTTGGGTTTTGGTCGCGTTCTTTACGATTTTCACATTCAGCAAGCAAGTTGCCTGATGGGTCAATAATAACAGCACCAACGGGTACTTCCCCTGTTTCACCAGCTATTTGTGCCAATTGTAAGGCGTGATACATCCACTGTCGATGTATAAGATATTCCGAGTATGTGTATGACATATGAATACTAAAATTGAATAACCTCAAACTATAAGTCTAGGGCTACACAAACAAAGCCCGTGCGGACGGGCTAATTACTTTAATGAGTTTGTAGTAAGGACTTTAGTCCTCCAATATTTAAGCACTAAAGTGCTTACTACAAACCTATCAAAATACTTTTAGATTAAAGCGCTGGTTGGGCTAAAAGAGTATCGAGTTGACCTTTTGTATCCAACTCATATAAGTCATCACAGCCACCAATATGTTGATTATTAATGAAAATCTGCGGTACAGTGCGGCGTCCGTTGGCACGTTCTGCCATTGTCGTTCTAGCTGTTTCGTTACCGTCAATTTTGTATTCAGTAAATTGAACCCCTTTCCACCACAACAGCATTTTGGCACGAATACAGTAAGGGCAAGTTTGCCAAGTATATATCTCTACATTGGCTTTCACATTTTCTGGATGACGGTTTAAAAAAGAGTTGATGAAGTTGAACATATTTGTTGCTTAAATCGATTTTGTAATTAATATCTAGTTTAAACATTATTTTTCAACTATCTTTTGTCATTGCTAAGGGTTTTAGGCATGTTTACTTTTCGTAGTTGGCGTTATGTTTATTTCATTTCACTTACTTGTATTTTTTTGTGCTTTAAAAGTAATACATTATTAAGTCTTAAAGATTGAATTTAAATATTTATTAGAAAAATCTATTTTTAGTTAGATATTTCAATTTTTAGTTTTACTAATCTACACCTAGCAATATTTAAGTGTTAACTCTTAGAGTTTTTGTTATTTTTATACATAAATTACAAAACTTAACAAAGTCTGCATCAGAGAGTATTTTCCACGGGTATCCGCCCTTTGGTAGACTGTAAAACTGAAATCACCTGATGAAAAGTCGCAAAATCAAGCTATCGAGAGGGCAGACTCTGTGGAAAATACTCTTGGGTTAGAGATTATTGAGGTAGTTGAGCAAGCCGCGATCGCATCTGCTCGTTGGATGGGTAAGGGCGAAAAGAATACTGCGGACGAAGTGGCTGTAGAAGCTATGCGGGAGCGGATGAATAAAATTTATATGCGCGGTCGCATTGTAATTGGGGAAGGCGAACGCGATGATGCTCCCATGCTTTACATTGGAGAAGAAGTCGGTATCTGTAGCCGTCCAGATGCTAAGGATTTTTGTAACCCAGATGAACTAATTGAAATTGACATCGCTGTTGATCCTTGTGAAGGTACTAACCTTGTGGCTTATGGTCAACCAGGCTCAATGGCAGTGTTGGCAATTTCACAAAAAGGTGGTTTGTTTGCGGCTCCTGACTTCTACATGAAGAAACTAGCTGCTCCCCCAGCTGCTAAGGGCAAAGTAGACATCAACAAGTCTGCCACTGAAAATTTGAAAATTCTATCTGAATGTCTAGATAGAACCATTGAAGAACTTGTTGTAGTGGTCATGAAGCGTGAACGCCACAACGACCTGATCAAAGAAATCCGAGAAGCAGGAGCCAGAGTCCAACTCATTTCTGATGGTGATGTGGGTGCAGCCTTATCCTGTGGTTTTGCTGGAACCAATATTCATGCTCTCATGGGCATTGGTGCGGCTCCTGAAGGTGTGATTTCTGCTGCGGCTATGCGCGCCTTGGGTGGACACTTCCAAGGCCAGTTAATCTATGATCCGGCAATAGTCAAGACTGGTTTGATTGGCGAAAGCAAAGAAGCTAACATCGAACGGTTGAAGTCTATGAATATTAACGACCCTGATAAGGTCTATGATGCTCATGAACTAGCATCTGGCGAAACCGTTTTGTTCGCTGCTTGCGGTATTACCTCTGGTAATCTCATGCAAGGCGTCCGTTTCTTCAACGGAGGCGCAAGAACTCAAAGCTTGGTAATTTCTAACCAATCAAAAACAGCTCGCTTTGTGGACACCATCCACATGTTTGAAGAACCCAAGACATTGCAGTTGCACTAAATTTGAGGGATAGGGGATCGGGGATTGGGGACTGGGAGGACAAGGGAGACAAGGGAGACAAAACAAGTCAAAATTCAAAAGTCAAAATTCAAAATTCAAAATTAAGAACTTTTGATTTTTGCCCAATGCCCGATTCCCGATTCCCAATTCCCGATTCCCGATTCCTGATTCCCGATTCCCGATTCCCGATCTCCTATTCCCAATTAGTAAATACGATTTAGCAAATGAATATAGCAGTAGTGGGGTTAAGCCATAAAACAGCCCCAGTCGAAGTCCGGGAAAAGCTGAGTATTCCAGAACCACAAACCGAAAGTGCGATCGCGCAACTACTTAGCTATCCTCATATTGACGAAGTTACCATCCTCAGTACTTGTAACCGTTTAGAAATTTACATTGTCACCGAAGAAAGTGAACAGGGTGTTCGAGAAGTCACACAATTCCTCTCGGAACACAGCAAAATACCTGTGACATCTCTACGCCAACACTTATTTGTTTTGCTTCATCAAGATGCTGTGATGCATTTGATGCGGGTTGCTGCTGGTTTAGATAGCTTGGTACTTGGTGAAGGTCAAATTCTCGCCCAGGTAAAAAATACTCATAAGCTAGGACAGCAATACAACGGTATAAAAACTATTTTGAATCGATTATTCAAACAAGCAATCACTGCTGGTAAGCGGGTGCGTACTGAAACTAGCATTGGTACTGGTGCAGTTTCTATTAGTTCTGCGGCTGTAGAATTGGCGCAGATGAAGATAGAAAATCTCGCAGCTTGTCGAGTGGCTATACTCGGTGCTGGCAAAATGTCGCGCTTGTTGGTGCAACACCTAGTTTCTAAAGGTGCTGTCAAAATTTGTATTTTAAATCGCTCTGTTAGTAGAGCAGAAGAATTAGCGAAAACTTTCTCCGAACATAATATCCAAACTCATCCACTTTCGCAAATGATGTCAGTAATTTGCGAAAGTGATTTAGTATTTACAAGTACGTCTGCAACAGAGCCAATTCTGGATCGTGCCAAGTTAGAAATTGTGTTAGAAGCCAGTCGGGCACTGATGTTAATTGATATTTCCGTCCCACGCAACGTTCATGCAGATGTTAACGAACTAGCAAACGTCAAAGCGTTTAACGTCGATGATTTGAAAGCCGTGGTAGCCCAAAACCACGAAAGCCGCCGCAAGATGGCTCAAGAAGCTGAAGGACTTTTAGAAGAAGAAGTAGAAGCTTTTGATGTTTGGTGGCGATCGCTCGAAACTGTCACCACGATTAGTTGTTTACGTAATAAAATCGAAACCATTCGAGAACAAGAACTAGAAAAAGCTTTATCCCGTTTGGGTTCAGAATTTGGCGAAAAACACCAAGAAGTGATCGAGGCATTAACACGAGGTATTGTTAACAAAATTTTACATGACCCAATGGTACAACTACGAGCGCAACAAGACGTTGATGCCAGACGCCGTTGTATGCAATCGCTGCAAATGTTATTTAACCTAGATGTAGGAGAGCAATTTAGTTAGGAATGGGGACAAGGGAGAGTAGGGAGTGCGGGAAGACAAGGGGGACAAGGGGGACAAGGGAGACATATCAATTCAAAATTCAAAATTAAGAACTTTTTGACTTTTGACTTTTGACTTTTGACTTGTTTAGCCCAATGCCCAATGCCCAATACCTGATCCCCGATCCCCAATACCAATATGAACCGCCTTTTTCGAGTCATTGCACTGGTGTTAGGTTTGTGGCTATTGCTGGAATTAGCCTCACGTTTAGTTGCGGAAATTCTTTGGTTTGATGAAGTTGGATATTTACAAGAATTTCTGTTGCGCTTACAGACGCAAGTGGGGTTGTGGGCGATCGCTTTTTTGATCTCAATCAGTTTTTTACTAGGGAATTTAGTTATAGCCAATCGTCTCAAGTACTACTCTGGGAAGATTGGGATGCGGGGACGTGGGCGAGGACGCGAGGACACGGGGACGTGGGGACGTGGGGACGTGGGGAGTATAAATGAAATATTCTCTGCATCACCGCCTCAAAATATCTCCGCGTCTTCTCAAGCGTCACCGCGTCTTTCGATGTTCGCGTCTTCTCATCTAAAGCTACACCTACTTCTCCCAGCAGTTTTAGGACTGAGTGCTTTAGCAGGAATGATTCTGATTTATTACACTCAGACTGCTTTTGAGTTGTGGTTTGTCAATATCAAACTCTTCAATTTATCTTGGCAACTACCGCCCCAATTACAGTTATTCTTACAACTTTTTAACTCCGCAGAAATGCGCGTACCTGTTGTCAACACAGGTTTGCTGGTGGTTTTGGTGATCGCGATTTTAATTAATCATCAGTTCTTTTTAAAAGCGATCGCCGTATTGATTAGCTTCCTATTAGCATTTTTACTATCAGCACGTTGGGTACTGGTTTTGCAGTATTTCCAACCTACAAGTTTTAACAGTACAGATCCTCTTTTTAACCAAGATATTAGTTTTTATGTATTCTCTCTACCAATTTGGGAGCTATTGAAATTTTGGTTACTAGGACTTTTTTTATACAGTATAGCTTCTGTAACATTAATTTATCTGCGTTCGTCTAATAGTTTGAGTGAGGGATGGTTTCCAGGGTTTTCTGTACCGCAACGACTCCATTTAAACGCGTTGACAAGTTTGCTGATGCTGGTAATAGGCTTGCACTATTGGTTGTTGCGCTACGAACTTTTATATTCAAAGAGTGGATTCAATTTTGGTGCTAGCTACACAGAAGTCAAGGTACAGTTACCGATTTATACTGGACTGAGTTTATTGGCGGTAGCGATCGCAGTTTATTTACTGTGGCGAATATATATTTTATCTAGACGAAAAAAAACAAGATTAAGACCAATTCCCTTTCCACGTCAACTAGTCTACTTGCTCGTATTGTACCTAGTAGTAGCAGGGGTTTCTGGCGAAATCTTGCCCACAATTGTACAGCGTTTAGTTGTCCAACCTAACGAATTAGCTCAGGAAAGACCTTATATTGCTCGTACTATTGCTTTCACCCGCAAAGCATTTAAATTAGATGCGATCGATGCGGAAACCTTCGATCCACGAGGTCAACTGACAGCAGCTGACTTAAAGGAAAATCAGCAAACAATTGGTAATATTCGTTTGTGGGATACTCGTCCTTTGTTACAAACAAATCGTCAGTTGCAACAAATCAGACCGTATTACAAGTTTCCTGGTGCTGATATTGACCGCTATACGTTATTGCGAAACCTTCAAAATAAAACAACGCAATATCAACAAACCATTATCGCAGCAAGGGAATTAGATTACGGTGATGTTCCACAGCAGGCACAGACTTGGATAAATCAGCATTTAATTTATACGCATGGTTACGGTTTTACACTTAGCCCCGTAAATCTTGTTGGTCCTGGTGGATTGCCCTATTACTACGTTAAAGATATTGGTGTTGAAGATACAGGTAGTCAAGGAGCTTTACAAATCACCACAGAAGAAATTCGTGCTAGCATTCCCATTACCCAACCACGCATTTATTACGGTGAAATTACAGATACTTATATAATGACTGGGACAAGAACCCAAGAGTTAGATTATCCCAGTGGTAACGAGAATGTTTACAATATCTACGATGGACAGGGTGGAATTTCTATTGGTGCGATGTGGCGGCGGTTACTGTTTGCTGAATATCTCAAAGATTGGCAAATGCTGTTGACGCGTAATTTTACTCCTCAAACTAAATTATTATTCCGCCGCAATATTCGTCAAAGAGTAGAAGCGATCGCGCCTTTTTTACGTTTTGACAGTGACCCCTACCTAGTTGCTGCGGATGGGGGAGGGACAACTGTTACAGGTAAATCAACAAATCTTTACTGGATAATAGACGCTTACACCACAAGCGATCGCTATCCTTATTCTGATCCTGGTCAAAGTCCATTTAATTACATTCGTAATTCTGTCAAAGTTGTTGTTGATGCTTACAATGGCACAGTAGATTTCTATGTTGCCGATCCCACAGATCCAGTAATCACAACTCTGGGGAACATTTTTCCTCGGATGCTCAAACCTCTGCAAACTATGCCAGCTGCACTTCGTAGCCACATTCGTTACCCACTAGATTTTTTTAGCATTCAATCACAACGCCTGCTAACTTATCATATGATTGATCCACAGGTGTTTTACAACCGAGAAGATTTATGGGAAATACCGACAGAAATTTATGGTAGCGAACAGCAATCGGTAGAACCATACTACCTGATCATGAAATTGCCACAAGCACAAACAGAAGAGTTTATTTTATTGTTACCTTTTAAGCCCAACCAACGTGCAAATTTAATTGCTTGGTTAGCAGCACGTTCTGATGGCGAGAACTACGGCAAACTATTGTTATATGAATTTCCTAAACAATTGTTAGTCTACGGGACTCAACAAATAGAAGCATTAATCAACCAAGATCCGGTAATTTCTCAACAGATTAATCTGTGGAATCGTGAAGGTTCAAAAGCAGTTCAAGGAAATCTTTTAGTTATTCCTATTGACCAATCTCTTCTATATGTTGAACCTTTATATTTAGAAGCAGAACAAAATAGTTTGCCAACATTTGTAGCAGTAATTGTTGCCTACGAAAATAAGATTGTCATGGCAGAAACTTTAGAACAAGCATTTGCTGCTATTTTCCAGCCAGAGCAACCAGCTTCGCCGACTATTATACGACCTGTGGAGTAAAGGTATAAATCAGAAAAATGTGTATGTTTATTGCGCTTGTTTCCTCTAAGAAAAAGAGGGTGATTGCATCACCATTCACAGTTAATAATAATTTTGACTTGAAAAAAAATATTTAGGCTTATTCGTCTTGTAAGTTATGAGGTAGATTCCAACGCTGCTCGCTCCCAATTTCCTAAATTTGCAGCTGCATCATAGGTACTCTGCAAAAAGGCAAGGAGTACTGCATCTGGATCATCAGCTCGCCGCACTGCTTCATATGGCAAAATGAACTCTCGCATTTCGGAACTGTAAAATGCCTCCTTTGGCTGGATGGGGTAGTCTTTAAATCCCTCCGGTTCGGGGTAGGCATAGGAGTAAAAAACAGGTTCTGCCACTGCCCCACCACCAAGCCAAAACCCACAGCTGCTCACTTCATGGGAGTAAGCCTCTTTTGTTACCCAATCCGCCATGTTGGGAACCCCGCCTGGATGCTCCGGAGCGCAACGCCCAGAGAAGCGGGTAACAGCCAAGTCAAAGCTGCCCCAGAAAAAGTGTACGGGGCTGCATTTACCAATAAAACGTGAGCGAAATACTTTCATGACCCTATCTGCTTGCACCAGAATCCGCCAAAACCTCTGGGCGTACTGAGGATCATAAGCTGCATGTACATGATCTTGCTCAAAGGGAATTGGCTGGTCTACTTCTTGTGGCATTGTCCAAATCCGAACGGAAATACCAATTGCGCTCAGTGTATCCATAACATCTTGGTAGAAGTCAGCTACGGAGCAAGGAGCAAGCGCGATTGTTCGCCTCATACCGTCGCTAGTCTCGAAAAGTAACTGATGCTCAAGAAAGTCAAAGCTAATCTCTAAGGTGCGTGTTTCGTAAGGAATTGAAGAAGTTGTTAGTCCACGTGAGGTTACATACAATGTAGAGTGCCACCAGTGGTTAATTTTGGGAGCCAGTGCCAGCCGAATTTTACCAATGATTTGAGTCCACAGATGCAGCGTTGCATATGTATCTTGCCATGCCGCAACAGGCAGACTGGGCCAAATGATATCAGTGAGTGTGTCATGAACAGGTTCTACCATAACGCAAACCTCCATGCAGGGATATTGGTAAGGAAGAGTACTAAACCTAAATTACTATACTGAGTAGACTAGACGATCTGACCGACGCGATCGCTTATCTATTAAACCAGGTACGGTAGCCTAAATTCTCTTTTTAATTGATTAATTTTGCTTACTCATTCAATTCCCAATCGCAGATACTCAACTTTAATGCAAGCATCCATGACTACATTTAGTCCCGCATCCAGGGCTTTTTGTGCTGCTTGTTGGTCTGCAACACCCAGTTGCGCCCATACAGTTTTGGCATTGATAACTATTGCTTCATCAACAATTTCACTCAAATACTCAGAACGGCGAAAGATATTAACAATATCCACCGATCCCGGAATTTCTTGAAGTGAAGAATAACTCTGCTGACCATCGATTTCCTTGACAGTTGGGTTCACAGGGTAGACGGTATAGCCCACACTCCGCAAAAATTGGGCGATTTGATAACTGGTGCGCTCTGATTTATCAGAATGACCAACAACGGCGATGGTTTTGGCATGAGTTAACACGTCACGCATGGTGCTGTCATTTTCTTTGAGAAGAAACATATTCTCAATTTCCCTATCAGTTGGGTGCTACTGCAAATGGTAGACCACAAATTACTATTGGGTGCGTTCGCCTCCGGCGGGCGCTCCGCGCCATCGCTCCTTGCTTGTGGGGATTAGGGGCGATCGCTTACCTCGGTTATGGAAAACTGGCTCTAACTGAACCGTATTAACAAGGTGATAACCAAGCCTCCAAATAATCAATTCAACCAAGATAAGGATATTGTGGCGGTTTAATTTTCAATAATTCTGTCCAATATTGGATAGCATTATGTTTGGTGGTTTCTGTGTCACGTGATTTATGAACTCTGCCTATTTCCATCAAAAAATATGTCAGTTTCATAGCAGTAAATAAGTTAACCATTCCCACCGCTTTCAAATGTTGTAAAAATAAGTTGATCAGGATTTGTAGTTTTTGTTGATGACGAAAATACATCCACCACTGCACTTGATGTATGGCAATACTTGTTTGATAACCTAATGTATTTTCTACTGCAATTAATTTATATTTGGCTTGATGATAAAACTGCATTTCCTTGTCAAAATCACCTGCTTGTTGGGCTAAAGCAGCATCATCAGCTAATTGATAAGCTTCACTAATTAAATTACCTGCCGTTTCTGCTTGTTGTTGAGTGTAACCAAGTTTCATATATATAGTAGTTGCTGCTGATGCTAATTCTGCAAATTTCTCAGCATCATGTAACCAATATATTTGTGCTTGTAGTTTCCCTAATGTAGCTGCTAGAGTCTCATTCATGTTCAATCTAACTTTTCCTCTAGTGATTGACCACAGCAGTATTTTAAATGTTAAGCGATCGCACTGTGCGTTTGTTGTGATTTTGAAAGGGTAATATTGGGGTCGCGTTTGAAGGAGTGGAAGTCAAATATTTGGATGGCAAACAGTTTTGGGCAAACCACCCCAGATTCAACAAGAGTGGCAAGAGTTCATGGTAGTGTGGGAGATAACTGACTACATTTTGAGGGCATGAGTTGTTGGGGAGACGGCGATCGCTCGTAGTATATAGTTTGTGCAGTCACCTTGATATACCAATTTTCTAACCTATTTCAGAACTTTTACTGAAATTTTAGTTTGATGCTGAGGAATAAAAAAATGTCTACTGACACTGATACAGTTGCTTACATTCAAGAAGCTGAATTTGATGCTCTTTTAAGTGAACAAAAAGTTGTTGTTGTTGACTTTACTGCTACTTGGTGTGGGCCGTGTCGTCTTGTTAGTCCGTTAATGGATCAACTTGCAGAGGAATACAAAGGTCGCGTCAAAGTCGTTAAGGTAGACGTGGATAACAACAAGCCGATGTTCAAAAAATTTGGTCTTCGCAGCATTCCAGCAGTTTTAATTTTCAAAGATGGTGAGTTAGCAGAAACAATCGTAGGATTATCCCCTTACGAGAAATTTAGCAATGCTGTTGACAAGCTTGTTTAGCTTGTTAAGGGGTGGTGGTAACCATAAGTTTTGAAAATCGGGCGATCGCACAATTGAAGTAATCATGCACAAGAGCGATCGTACTATTCAATCATCAGGAAATTGCCAAGCTGAGATAATTTCTACATCTTTAGTTACCACATTTGACACACGTAGTTTCCTTCTTTGAATCCATCCACTCATAGCTACAAGCAGGTCTGAGTTTTACGCATACCGAGAAATCTTATAAAATTTTCCCTTATAGTACTTTTGTATCAAAAAAATAAAACCTCAAAGTATTTATGCTTTGAGGTTTGGATTTTATATTCAGGGTCTTTATATAAGCTGACCCCGTTTTGTTACAAAAAGTAAACTGCTATTTAGATTCCCATCAAATTAGTTAAATTTTGTAATATTTAATATTTTCTTAAGCTTTTAAACTTAAGATTTTCTTTAGATTGTTCACGATAACCGACACAAACATACCCCGGTTCTCAACCGGGGCTTTTGTCAAAGTCAGCTATTTATATGTTTTGCTGTAAGCTGTCGCAATGGGGTAAGTGCTGTGAACGCATCAACATTACGTCAACTTTGGTCTTTGATCGAAGACACTCAGACCAATATTCTTTTAGAAGTAAATGACGCCGAACTAATTCAACAGTTGCTAAGGCGACTGGAAAACCAAAAACTATTCAGCAGTGAGGAAATCAAAGTCATACGTGCCTATATTAGTTCTAGGCTACCGCTAATTCGGGATCTTGCCATGTTACGCAGAGGCTGTACTTGAGTTGTTATCAATCATTAGTTCTTGGTCATTTTTACAAACAAATGACGAATGACGAATGACAAATAACAAATGACTCAATCTCCCGAAATTTGAGTTTGAGGAACTGATTCTGATTTAACATACTTGCCTGGGTACTTTTTCTGGAAGTATGCTTCCAGCACTTGCAAGACCATTGGACCACAAATGGTGCCACCATGATCGCCTGAGTTTTCACCAAAGGCTACAACTACAATTTCTGGTTTGTTGTAAGGCGCATAAGCACCAAACCAAGTATGATTGGGACGACCAACACCTGCTTCTGCTGTACCACTTTTTCCAGATGCAGGGGCTATTGATGGTACATTCAAAAGCTTACCTGTACCTTCGGTAATTACCTTCCGTAAACCATCACGCAGCACAGCGATAGTGGAAGGTTTCATTTTCAACGATGAACGCCAGCTTTTTGCTTCTTCATGATCTTTTAGCAAATGCGGCTTAACACGGAAACCACCATTGGCAGGTACAGAGAAAATAATAGCCGATTGTAAGGGTGTGACTTGCAAAGCACCTTGACCAATTGACATGTTGATGGTGTCTCCTACAGTCCAGGGAGTTTTCCAAACTTTTTGTTTCCAGGTTTCATCAGGAACTAAACCTCTAGATTCTTCTGAGGCGAACTCAAAGCCAGTTTTTTGACCCAACCCGTATTTACGAGTCCATTCTATAAGCGTGGGACCACCAACTTTTCTCCCGACTTGGTAGAAAAAAGTATCACTACTCATAGCCATCGCCCCTGGAAATCCCAACGCTCCAAACCCAGCGTGGTTCCACTCGCCAAAAGTTACACCACCGACAGTCAGAGAACCGTAGGTTGGTAAAATTGTACCAGGTGAGAATTTGCCTGATTCCAGTCCCGCCGTTGTAGTGATAATTTTAAAGGTACTGGCAGGTGGAAAAGCGCTGAGAGCGCGGTTAACTAGAGGATGGGCTTGATTTTGTAGGCTTTCCCAATCCTTTTGGCTGAGTTTTTGTTTAGAGAATATATTCGGGTCGAAACCGGGGTGAGATACCATCGCTAAAATTGCGCCATTGTTGGGATCGAGTGCGACAATTGCTCCTTTGCGATCGCCTAAAGCTTTATCAGCTGCTAATTGGACATTCAAATCAATAGTTAAGTGTAAATCATTACCAGCTTTGGCTTGTTTTTCTCCTAAAATCTTCTGGGGATGTCCAGCCCGATCTACTTCTACTTGCTGACCACCCCATTCACCCCGCAGTGTCTTCTCGTAAGCTTTTTCTATCCCCATTTGACCGATGACATCTCCGAGTCTGTAACCGTCCTTCTTCTTTTTCTTCAATTGTTCAGAGGTTAATTCGCGAGTATATCCTAGTACATGGGCTAGCTCTTTTCCGTGCGGGTAATAGCGAACTGCTTCCGTATGAATTTGTACTTCTAAAAGTTCATTTTCATACTCTTTTAATGCCGTAATTTCCGCATCATTGAGATCGCGGCTAATGCGTACAAGAGTTGTAGAAGCTGGGCCCGCTTCTTCTAGTTTTTCTTCAATATCTTCTAAAGGAATTTTGAGAATTTGCGATAGACGCGGCCCAACAACAGACCAAGAAGGTTTAGTGTGAGCCATTGGCCACAAGTACACAGAATGAGGATAGCGAGTTGTAGCTAGTAACTTACCATTGCGGTCAAAAATATTACCTCTTTCTGGCTGTTTGTCAATCATGCGAATTCGGTTTGCTTCAGCTTTGGCGCGAAATTTTGCTCCTTCCTTAATTTGGAGATACGCCAAACGAGCCTCAATTCCAGCCGCAGTTAACAGAGTAAATATGATTAAAAATATAGACTGATAGCCGCGTCCAACAGTACGCGTATCTTTTTTAATACCAATGCCAGATGATTGTAATAAAGACATAAAACAAAAATCAATTCCAAGATTATGATTGTTTGTATATAATAATACTTCTGTATGATCAGGGATTTAGTGACAAATAACCTAAAAAGTATATCTCTATATAAACTTTTTTTTGCCAGGTACAATAAACCCAAATGTAATATTTAGTTCCGACCGTCAACTAGTTTATTCTTTGGAGGCACGGGGAGACACGCTGACAAGGAGGACAAGGGATAATTATTTAACAAGTCTCTTCCCAATGCTCAATGCCCAATGCTTGTAAAATTTCCAAATAATAACAATGGCCCATAGTGTGACGCAAAACCAAGAGGAAATAATGGCTTTTGAGTCCCTTGATGTTGAACTGCGTAATGTTTTTAAGTTTTTTAACCAAGAGCCAGCAGTGCATGGAATTGACTTAGATGTCAGACAGGGGGAATTCTTTAGTATTCTCGGCCCATCTGGTTGTGGTAAGACAACTACGCTACGTTTAATAGCAGGATTTGAAAGAGCTGATGCTGGTAAAGTATTGATCCAGGGTCAGTCTATGACTAATGTTCCTCCCTATCGCCGATCGGTTAATACCGTATTTCAAAGTTATGCTTTATTTAACCACTTAAATGTCTGGGACAACATCGCCTTTGGATTGCGGTTAAAAAAATTACGTAAAGCTGAAATCCAAACAAGAGTTAAAGAAGCCTTAATACTAGTAAAAATGGAAGGCTTGCGATCGCGCTTCCCTAGTCAACTTTCTGGTGGTCAACAACAACGTGTAGCATTAGCACGAGCATTAGTCAACCGTCCTGCTGTGTTGTTATTGGATGAACCATTAGGGGCGTTAGATTTAAAACTGCGTAAACAAATGCAGGTGGAACTGTCGAATTTACACAAAGAACTGGGCTTGACTTTTATTATGGTTACACATGACCAAGAAGAAGCCCTATCTTTGAGCGATCGCATTGCCGTGATGAATCATGGCAAAATAGAGCAAATTGGTACACCCAACGAAATTTACGAAAATCCTCGAACAGCATTTGTTGCAGATTTTATTGGTGATACAAATTTATTTGCAGGCGAGATTACAGAAGTCAATGCATCCACTGTAGAAGTGGTAACAAAAACAGGATTAAAAATAACAGTCTCTCGTTTTGTTGATACACCTGCTGAATTATTACAACCAGTAGTAGTAAGCGTGCGTCCAGAAAAAATTCAGCTTTCACTTTATCAACCCAGCGTCCAAGCTAACTGCTTTGAAGGGCGACTAGTGAACGTTATGTATTTAGGAACTCACATTAATTATGTTGTTGAATTAAAAAAAGGTGTATGTATCACCGTCATGCAACCTAACACCTTTGGTAGCTTACCAAATCCTGATATCCCCATCTATGCTTGGTGGACAGAAAATGATTGTTTAGTAATTAGTCAATAGTCAATAGTTATTGCTCATTGGTAATTTGTTATGAGGTGATGACAAATAAGAAAATGTCAATGAAAATGAGGATTAATCAGAGATTTTTGTAATACGAAAAATGACAAATAACCAATGACGACAAGACGATTATTTTTAAAAGATTTAGCCTTAATTTCTAGCTTATCTTTAACTAGTTGTGGTTGGAGACTAGCTGAGGTACGGGCTAATTCTAATAATACAGGTTCCCGCGATCAATTGGATATCTATACTTGGACACAATATGTAGATCAAGAATTATTTAAAACTTTCAATTCTGAAACTGGTATTAAAGTCTTTACAGATGTGTATGACTCTAATGAAGTCATGCTCAATAAATTACAAGCTGGTGGTGGTGGAACTTATAGTGTAATTTACCCTTCTGATTACATGGTGCAAAAAATGGCAGATAAGGGTTTATTAATCGAACTAAATCATCAACGTTTGATTGGCTTATATAATTTATTTGCTCGCTTTAAAAATCCTAGCTATGACCCTAATAACCGCTACAGTATTCCCTTTAACTGGGGAACAACAGGTTTAATTTATAATTCCGAAATTCTCAAGAATCCGCCTGAAGATTGGGATTATCTTTGGCAAAACAAACAGCAACTCAACAAAAAAATCACTTTATTAAATGATGTTAGGGAAGTGATGGGGGCTGTGTTGAAAATGCTGGGTTATTCCTACAATTCTAAAAATGAAAGTGAAATTAAACAAGCTTATGAAAAATTGCAAGTTCTCAAACCTGCGATCGCAGCCTTCGATACAGATGCTTGGCGCAATCAAATCTTGGCGGGAGATTTAGTATTATCAATGTGTTATTCCTCAGATGCAGTGAAAATTACTCAAGAAAATCCGAAATTTAAATATATTGTTCCTAAAAGTGGTTCTTCACTCTGGACAGATACAATAGTAATTCCAACTACAGCTCCCAATGTTGATGCTGCTTATGCTTGGATAAATTTTGTTTTTCAACCCGAAGTAGCAGCAGAAATTAGCCAGCGCCTTTGGGTAACGACATCGAGTCAGACTGCTTTCGAGTTATTACCAAAAAGAATCAAAAATAATCCTAATATATTTCCCCCAGATTCGATACTAGAAAAGTGTGAACGCATTACACCTTTGGGAAATATTGAAGAAGTATATGATCGTTATTGGACTGCATTAACTAGTGCGTAAATATAAACAAAGATATTCTCTCATGAGCTTTTCACTCACAACTAAGGAATAAGTGTTAATAATATGACGATCAACCTCCAAATTGATGAAGCTTTAATCCAAGAAGCTCTAGCTCTTGGCAATCAAAAAACTGAACGTGATGTAGTTGAACAAGCATTGCGTGAATATGTTCAACGTCGTAAGCAACGAATGGTACTTGACTTATTCGGAACGATTGATTACGACGAAAATTACGACTACAAACAACAGCGACGCAAACAATGAAAATTGTTGTAGACACATCTGTATTGAGTTAAGTAACAACTTCAAATAAATTTGAGCAACATCATTTATTAATGCCTAAGCTATGTCTACTCAAATTCCTTCTTCTCAAATTGATTCCACAGGCGATGAGTTTACGCCAGTTCCGAAATGGCGTCCAAATTTAAACTGGTTACAACCTTTCGCATTACTCGCACCCTCTGGAATCTGGTTGTTACTGTTACTAGTATTGCCAACGCTGTTAATTTTAGAATTAAGTTTAGTACCTGGAATTCGACCGGGTGATTTAGTTATTCCTAGTGGGTTTGATAACTATATTCGACTGTTTGATCCTTTGTATCTGCGAGTGATTAGGCGATCGCTATCTTTTGCCGTTGGAACTACAGTTATATGTTTAATCTTGGGTTTTCCTGTCGCTTATTGGATCGCGCAGGTTGTACCACAGCGCTGGCGAAATTTGCTTTTAATCAGTTTTGTTTTACCGTTGTGGACTTCTTCGTTACTTCGTACCTATGCTTGGATTGCGATTTTACGTCCCACAGGTTTATTGAACACAGTTTTAAATAGTGTAGGCTTACCGACTTTAGATTTGCTTAACCGCAGTCCTGCTGTCTTAATTGGTATGAGTTATAGTTTGCTGCCCTACATGGTATTGATTTTATACGCATCGCTAGAAAAATTAGACAAACGTTTTTTAGAAGCAGCATCTGACTTAGGTGCAAATCCTGTACAAACTTTTTGGAAAGTTACCGTACCTCAAACTCTCACTGGTATCGCAGCAGCTTCTTTTTTAGTATTTATTACTGCTTTAGGAGATTTTATTAATCCAGAATTACTAGGTGGTGCTTCGAGTAGCACAGCAGCACGACTGGTTTATAACCAATTCCTTGGCGCTACCCAAAATTGGGGATTTGGTTCAGCGTTGAGTATGGTGTTAATTTTGGCTGTAAGTATTGCGATCGCACTGCTCATTAAATTTGGTGATATCACGCCCAAGAAATGAGGTGAGACAAGGGGAGACAAACAGAGAAACTATTGACTATTGACTATTACTAATTTTTCTGTTGGGAAATTGAAAGAGTATATGTATGTTCTCCATCGACTAGTTCCCCAACGTACAAAAGGTATTTACCAGCTTGCCAAAAACCGGAAATTTCTGGTTTGTCTCCAGAATAATTATCTGGTAAAACACAAAAACGTCCACCAGGCCCTTCGACTAACAAAGTTGGTTTACCATCGCTTGTGACTGCAAGCTTTAAGTAAGGTATCGGCTTTGTAACTTCAATAACTTGATTAGGTGTAGCAGCGATATTACCGCAATCACTGGGTTTTGAACCGCCAGACTTACCATTTAGAACCATTGGATCTGGCTGGAAATCAGGATTTATAGTCACCATATCTGCGATCGCAGATTTAGCATTACTGAGTAGCAAACTTGCTGTTAATGCTAGAACCGATGACAAAATATTAAATAATTTATGCGTCTTCATAATTAATGATGTTGTTTGCTCCTGATTAATCAAGAGCGATATTCATACATAATATTCTGAATTTATAGACGACCGCAAATTCACTTTTGTTCCACAAAATATTTGGTATAAATTTTAATTAATTCCTTAAATACAAGTAGTTGAAAAAGACATACTATGACGTTACAGCCCAAATAATTCAATAATCAACAATTAAGTATAAAGGTGAAATAATATAAGCTTTTTAACTTCTGCCTACTGTGATTGGCGATCGCATTCTGAGCAAGCCAATAACATTCGCTAAAATCACTAAGACAACAGTTAACGATTCAGATATATTTGGGGTTTAGTTGAATTAAGTTTACTAGCTGAGGTAAAACAATATGAATCCTCAACCTGAAGAAGACTTACAACAACGTCTTCGCAAATTGGAGGCAGAAATTGATTCGTCTTCTGAGAAAAAAACCAAGTCACAACAAGTTGATCAGTCGTCTATGCCTAGTTTTTCCAATGTAAATTCGCAATTACGGCAATTGTCGAATTGGTTTAATACCCTATCTGGAACGGGAAAAATAGTCGTTGGGAGTGTCGGTGTTTTATTAGGCTTGGCGGTGGTGCAAGCAGTGTTTAAATTTGTTGCTTCTGCAATTAGTTTGGCACTCTTGGCAGGACTAGTTTATTTCGGATACAAATTTATTGTGTCTAGTAGTTCACAACGCAACAAATAGTATATTTTGACACGCCTAGAGCGGCATATATATATAAAGTTCAAGGGAAATATTGCAATGGCAACCCCAATTGTGAGGAGAAGTAATGATCAATCTAGTTCTAGTCAGTCTAATGAACCAGGTAAACCAAAATTACTGCCTTTGACAACTAGGCGTGTAGCCGCCTGGGCGACAGAAATGACGCTAGTAGTGATCAGTGGGTTAGTTCCTTTCAGCCTTGGTGCATATCTGAACACGAGAACTGATCTTAACCGAGTGCCACTGAACCCTGTATTGATTGTAACAGAAAGAGAAATCGCTCGTCCCCTAGCTCTGCCTATAAGCTATGGCACTCGTAATGTTGCCTGGGCGACAAATTTTTTGTGGACAGTAGCGATACTAGCGCCCCTGACACTTTCTGCTTGGCAATTGCTTCTACTAGCAAAAACAGGTAGCACCCTTCCCAAAAGCTGGTTTGGCGTGCGAGTTGTCAATTCTCAAGGCAAACCACCTGGTGTGGGGGCTGTGTTAGTGCGAGAAGGTATTGGGCGGTGGACTCTGAGTTTATCTGTAGCTTATATGCTCTGGCGCAACAGCCCAACTTTTCCGAACTTAGGTGTTTTCACTGTTGTGGCTGGTTTGATGATGCTCTTAGAAGCCAGAGGCTTGCCATTGGGAAAAAGACGCGCACTCCATGACGTGATTGCAGGTACTTACGCCATAGACGCAAATAAACCACTCACGGCGCAGTTAGAGGAGCAAAAGCAGACTCAGTGGACAGAAACAGGAGATGAAGACGCTGCGATCGCCTCAGTTGTGATCACAGATAGAACACAACCGCCTACTAATCCTTGGCAATGGTTGCAACGTAATCCAAGTATGACCCTGCTGGCGATCGCACTGTTGAGTATGGCTGGTGTATTGACAGCACTTGTAGGTACTCAAGTATACATCCAGACTCAGCAGAATCGACGGGTATCCGAGCAGCGTAATAGCCAACAGTTCCTTGCCCTGATTAAGCAATTAAGTCCTAACTCTGGCGTCAGCAATGCAGATCGCCGTAATGCTATTTTGGCAATGGGTACTCTCAATGACCCCCAAGCCACCAAATACCTTGTAGAACTTTTGGCTAGAGAAACTGACCCCAGCCAAATCGAGACAATAGAGCGAGCTTTGATAAATATCGGCCTCCCAGCCATCCCTGATTTAAAACGCATGAATCAGTCTTTGGCTGAAGAGTTAGAATCAACCAGCAATCCATCTCCCGAACGGGAATTGCGACAGAAGCGCTTGCAGAATAATCAACAGGCAATTAACAAAATTATTGCAGTTAATAGTGCTAAAGTTAACGACCTCGACCTCAGCCGCGCTCAATTGTTTCAATACGGTGCCGCAGATCGTCCTATATTTAACTTGGCACTAGATAAAGCTGATCTATCAGGAGTCAATTTCAAAGGAGCAAATCTTTCCTTTGCTAGTCTCAAAGGCAGTAGCTTCCGGGGAGTAGGTGACGATGGACGTTGGGATACCTTCGATGATTGGATTGCCAATTTAAATGGCGCTCAACTTAAACAAGCCAATCTCAGCGAAGCTAATCTCAGCCGTGTCTTGATGGTGGGTACAGATTTCAGCCGCGCTAACTTAAGGGGAGCGAAATTATCTAATGCACGTCTAGTTGGTGCCAACTTGAGCAGCGCTCAATTAATGGGTGCTGATGTCAGTAGTGCAGTTTTAGAAAATGTCAGCCTTACCGGGGCAGATTTGAGCGAAGCTATATTTAACGATGCTGATTTATATGCTGCTCGCTTGGGTCGTGTCATTGCGATTGGTACGCAATTACCCTTTGCCAACTTGAGCAAAACTGATTGGCAAGCAGCAGACTTATCAGGAGCAAATTTGCAACGTGCAGACCTCACCAATGCTAACCTCAGTGCAACTCGCTTAACCAATGCTAATTTCCGTTCTGCTAACCTGACGGGTGTCAACTTCCGAAATGCCGATTTGAGTCTTGCTGATTTACGGGGAGCAAATCTCACAGAAGCTGATTTTCAAGGCGCTATTTTCTTACCTGCTAAACAAGATCCAGCCGATCAATTTGTTCAAACTCCATCTACAGGTTCACAATCTGCCGTAGTTAAAGGAGTGGATTTTAGCCAAGTAAAAAATTTAGACCCCAAACAATTAGCTTACATTTGTACTCAAGGTGGTATTCATCCACGGTGTCCGTAGGTTCGGGAATTGGGCATGGGGCATGGGGCATGGGACATGGTTAATAACCACCAACCACCAATAAAAATCAGTGTGAGGAGAGTCGGGAAATGAAGCGTCTGAAGTATTTAATATCTGTGTTTGTGGCTGTGGCTAGTTCAATTTTGAGTTTGAGCCAATTTAGCCAACCAGCACATGCTCAAGCAGCGTATGGTAGTTACGTGGGTGTTGGGCCTGCGGTTGGTTTTGCAGATGGTACTCAAATTGGTGGGGTTGTAGCCTTCCGTTACAAGCTTTTGGAAACACCAGTTTCCTTTCGCGGTCAGGCTTTTTTGGCTAATAACATCGCGATCGTACCAACAGTTTCCTATGATTTTCCGCTAAATTGGCAAACTGATGCTTATTTAGGAGCTGGGCTAATTTTTGCTGGTGGTGATACGCCTTCACCCGTTGGTAATAAAATTAGCTTTGCTTTGCAGCCGGGTATTGATTATGTTGTACCTAATAGTAATACTGTGCTTTTTGGTAATGCCATTATTGGCTTTGATGCTTTGCGGGGTGGGGGTACAACTTTCTCTTTGCAAGGTGGTGTCGGTTTGAGGTTTTGATTAGGGATTAGGAATCGGGGATTGGGGAAAATTTGAGCATATTTAAAGAGTAGGTTAGGTTTTTTGCGTTCAATATAACCTACTTTTTTGGTATATTTGTGAGTTATGAGAATCGCAAAGCCCAGATCCCCGACTTCTGTTGAGAAGTCGGGGATCTTGTCTGTCAGTAAAATTTATTGCGATCGCAAAATCCCACACAAAACGTTCCTTTTGTCAAAACTAAAAAATTTTTGTCAGAATCAGGAAATAAGGACATAGTTGATGGTTGGCTGTTGGTGGTTAGTGGTTGGTTTTCTGTTTTCTCGCTTATCCTCCTACACTCACCACATTCCCACCTCCTCACTTGATCTCTGCCTGTAAAATGATAGGATTGACAAATTATGTTCAGAAATTTGGGATGGGTATCAAACGATAATTTTGCCCCTGATAATTCGCGATCGCCACAAAACAACCCAAAAACTGATGAACAACTTCTTGATGCTTATTCGCAAGCTGTTATCAATGTAGTGGAAAAAGTTAGTCCTACGGTTGTTAATATTGATGTGCAAAAATGGATGACAGGACGTGGGCGCAATTATCAACCTTTAACTCAAGAAGTACGTGGCAATGGTTCTGGATTGCTCTTCACTCAAGATGGCTATATTCTTACTAATAGTCATGTTATACACGGTGCATCAAAAATTCAGGTTACACTCTCTGATGGTCGCAGTTACGATGCCGAAATGATTGGTGATGATCCTGATACAGATTTGGCAGTAATTAGAATTCATGCGCCAAATTTGATCGCTGCACGTTTTGGTGATTCCCAAGCCTTGCGAGTCGGTCAGTTAGCGATCGCGATCGGTCATCCTTATGGTTTTCAAACAACAGTAACAACTGGAGTGATTAGTGCATTAGGACGTTCCTTTCAATCCCGTTCTGGTAAAGTGATTGAAAATATTATCCAAACTGATGCTGCTTTAAACCCCGGTAATTCTGGTGGGCCTTTAGTTACTTCTCACGGTGAAGTTATTGGTGTAAATACTGCTATTGTCATGGCAGCACAAGGAATTTGTTTTGCAGTACCGATTAACACAGCCAAAATGGTCATCCCGACTTTAATGAGGTATGGTCAAGTCCAGCGTGGTTACATTGGTATCGGTGGACAAAATGTGCAAATTTCCCGTCGCATCATGCTATTTAACGAATTAGCTGTGGACACTGGTATTTTTGTGATGCACGTTGAACCAAATAGTCCGGCGAAAAAAGCTGGTTTGCTGCAAGGAGATGTCATAGTTGGTTTTAATAATTCACCACTGCGCGGAATCGAAGACTTGCAAAAGTTTTTAACACCAGAACGTGTCGGAGTGCGATCGCAACTAACTGTTTTGCGTAACAATCGCAAGCTATTAGTAGATATTGTCCCAGAAGAATCAAATAAAGGGTGAAGAGTGAAGGGTAAAAGGTGAAGTCAATATTTTCACTTTTTATCCTTCGTCTTTTATTTAGTTTTTTGAAATAAACAAGTTGTCACTTCCTCTAATACTTGCAGTCCCTGTAAAGCACCTCGAACCAATCTAGTTGCAGCAAAGGGTTGTTTCAGCATAGCTATAGCCAAAGACAAAGGCTGAAGCGAACCATCAGCATTCAGCGTCGAATTTAGGTTTGGTAAATTGCGTAAGCATCCATCACTTACTACCCGCACCATTCCCACCCCTAGCCCAGTTGATTTGAAAAATTCCAAAATAGCATATCCTTCCATGTCAACAACATCGGCTGCTAAGATTTGACCGAGATGGCGTTTTTCACTACTCAACCAAATCATGCGATCGCTTGTGAATGCTTTGACAACAGCAGCTTTTTCTTTAAGATTATGTTGTAAAAATGCTGTCAAAGTTGAATCACATTCAGAGATCAAAATCTCACCAATATTTTGCTGATAAATACAATCTGCGTAGAGTACAATATCCCCTACTTGATAGCGGGGTTGGAGACTGCCACACAAACCCATCACTAATATTTTGGATTGTGGATGATTCAGAATATCTTTTATTTCTTGACTTTTTTGTAAGTATGTGTGTACATGTTTGCCGCCTACAGGTATAGGAATTACTAGGGGTTTATAGCCACTGACACGGCTTAAGCCTCTACACACAGCTTGGTACTCTGCGCCTTGACAAACCAGGATTGCTTGGATGGATGTTTGATTAAACATTGATACTTTTGACTTCACCCTCAAACTCCGATGGTTATTGAAATGCGTAGTTTTTTAGCTCCTACACCGTAACAAAGTCATCCTGCGTGAATTTGCTTCGTCTGTGCGGTGCTAGGCTAAATATATCGGAGTAACGGTAAAATAAAACACTAGTCTGTTATTTGTGTAACTGACCACATTTATATATCTGTATGGTGAAGTAGAAAGAGTATGGACGTGAGACCATACTTTTGTGTGGGGCGTCATTAACCCTAAAATCAAAAACAAGCAATAGTCTTAGTCATAATGGTAAAACCAAATCGCTCTAATTCTCTCCGTGAGCGCTTTAATATCTCCAAATTAGCGATTCAACATCCCCGACTGACGGTGAGTTTTTGGTTAGCTGTGATGATCGCGGGAATACTAGCTTTTAGTTCCCTCAAGTATGCTTTGTTTCCAGATATTACCTTTCCGGTGGTAGTGGTAAATGCTACTACTCCACTTTCGACTGCTTTGGATACAGAAGCAAAGCTCACCCAACCCATAGAACAGCGCCTTAATTCTTTAGAAGGACTTGATGAAATTCGTTCGTCTATATATCCTGGTCAAACAGTTGTAAGTTTGTCTTTTGCTGTTGGTACTGATCTGGAAAAGTCTAGTGAAAAGGTAGAAACAGAACTCAAACAAGCATCTCTACCAGAGGGTTCATCTTTTAATATTATTCCCATTAGACTGAATGAGTCGGCTGCTGTTAGTTACGCCATAGAAAGTCCATCGCGAAGTTTAACAGAACTGATTAAGTTAACTAACGAGCAAATTATCCCTGCGATCGCGAAACAAGCAGGAGTATTAAAAGTTGCACTTTTGGGCGCTCCTGCGACATCTTCCTCAGCAACATCTGATCCAAACACCACTGCTGTCACTCAACAAGGAGCAACATTAGTCAGATTCAACGGTAAAGATGCTCTGGCGATGCAGGTGATCAAACGTGGTGATGCTAATACCTTGGAAGTGGTTTCCCAGGTGGAGAACCAGGTGCAAAATCTACGCTCCAAGTTCAGCGATGTTAAACTTACCCTGGCTGCTACACAAGCAGAGTATATCCGCAAAGCCACCAACGCCACCATTGATGCTTTAATTGAAGCCATAATCTTGGCAGTAATCGTAATTTTTCCGTTTTTGTGGAATTGGCGAGCGACTCTGATTTCTGCATTGGCGATTCCCATATCTTTGTTAGCAACTTTTATTGTCATGGCCAGCTTTGGCTTCAACCTAGAGACAATTACACTATTGGCTCTAGCTTTGGTGATTGGGAGTATTGTTGATGATGCGATCGTTGATGTCGAAAACATTATGCGGCACATGGAGGACGGAGAACATCCCCGACAAGCTGCTTCTTTAGCTACGAATGAGATTGGCTTGACAGTGACAGCAGCAACTTTTACAGCAGTTGCCGTGTTTCTACCTATAGGTTTAATGGGTGGAGTCATTGGTCAATTTTTCAAGCCCTTTGGGATCACTGTTTCCGCAGCCATGCTAGCTTCTTTATTAATTGCTCGGACTTTATCACCAGTTTTAGCTATCTACTGGCTCAAACCCAAGCCTTTAGATTCTAGACGTCGCGAAGGAAGAAAATGGTTGAATTTTGCCCAAGGTTACCGAAATTTGCTGAATTGGTCACTCAATCATCGTGCCATAGTCATAGGTTTAGCTGTGCTGAGTTTTGTTGCAGGTATAGCCTTGATTCCCCTAGTTCCCAAAGGGTTTATTCCCAAACTAGATCGGGGTGAATTCAATATAGTTTATACCACAGCCTTACCGAATTTCTCAGAGTTGGGACAAGGAGCAGAAGATACTGGCACACTGGGAAGTCCAGACGCGGAGAATTTTGTTTCTGAATTTTCTACCTCACCCCGTCTGAGTGTCTCCGAGTCAGTCTCATCTCTTCTCCCTTCAGAATCTCCGATCGCAACTATTTTGAATAACTCTCTTGAGGTAGGCAAGAAACTAGAGGAAGTAGTGAGAAAATCACCAGAAGTCGAGACAGTATTTACTGTTGTGGGTACGCGTGAGGGGGAACCAAATAAAGGTAGGCTTTACGTCAAACTCAAAAATGACCACACGATCAAAACTTCAGAATTACAAGATCAATTTCGTTCCGATTTGCCGAAATTAGAGGGTGTGACGATTGGCGTTGAAGATATCCAATTTGTGGATTCTGGTACTCAAAAACCTTTAGAAGTAGCATTAAAAGGTAACGATCTCAACAGTTTAAGTAAAACTGCCAAAACCATCCAAGAACGGATGCAAAAATTACCAGGATTTGCTGACGTTACAGTTACAGGTACAACAAATACACCAGAAAAAGTTTCTCACATCGAACGTTTGAATAGTCAACGGGTTGCTTATATTAGCGCCAATCTTGGCAAGGATTTACCTCTAGGTGATGCTACTGATCAGTTAGTAGCTCAAGCTCAGACTGTAATTCCTGCTGGTGTCAGTTTGAATTTAGGGGGTGACTCTGAGCGCAGTGGCGAAGTTTTCCGCAGTTTCGGCACTACTCTGGCATTGTCAGTATTGTGTATTATCGTTGTATTGATTGCTCTATTCCGGAGTTGGGTAGATCCGGTAGTCATTGGCATTTCTCTGCCTTTAGCTTTAGTAGGAGCCATGATGGCCCTAGTAGCCACTAAAAGCGACTTTGGCATGATCTCGTTGATTGGCTTTGTCTTTTTGCTGGGTCTAGCTAACAAAAATGCCATTCTGATTGTAGACTGCATTAACCAGTTACGAGACTCTGGTTTAAAACGTACAGATGCGATTCTCCAAGCTGGGCCAATGCGCCTGCGCCCAATTATGATGACTACAGCATCGACAATTTTAGGTATGCTACCCATCGCTTTGGGTTTGGGAGCAGGTTCAGAATTACGATCGCCAATGGCTGTAGCGATCGCAGGTGGGTTGGTGAGTTCAACGATCTTGAGTTTAATTGTTGTACCAGTCGTGTATGCTTGGCTCGATGATTGGTTTCCTCGCTACGGTAAGAGAGAGATAAGTTGATGCGTGTATTTGTTACAGGTGGTACTGGTTTTGTTGGCGCGAACTTAGTGCGGTTACTTTTAGCAGAAGGATACACTGTTAGGGCGTTAGTGCGTCCTAGTAGCCAACTCGACAATCTCCAAAATCTTAATGTGGAAATTGTCAAAGGTGATTTAAATCACCCAGAATTATGGCAGCAAATGCGAGGTTGTCAGTACCTTTTTCACGTCGCTGCTCACTATTCTCTTTGGCAAAAAGACCGAGAAGCACTGTATCATCACAATGTTTTGGGGACGCGCAATGTTCTAGCGGCTGCAAAGAAAGCTGAAATTGCTAGAACAGTTTATACCAGTTCCGTAGCGGCGATTGGAGCGGGGCTTGGTGGTAAAGTTGTAGATGAAACTTACCAAAGTCCTGTAAAAAAACTGGTTGGTGACTACAAAAAGTCTAAGTTTTGGGCTGAACAAGAAGCGATGCAGGCAGCTAAAAGTGGTCAGGATGTAGTTATAGTCAATCCTAGTAGCCCAATTGGAGCTTGGGATATCAAGCCAACACCCACAGGAGATATTATTGTACGGTTTTTGCGACGACAAATGCCTTTTTATATGCACACAGGACTGAATTTTATCGATGTGCAAGATGTGGCGAAGGGACATTTGCTCGCTTTACAAAAAGGTAAATCTGGCGATCGCTATATTTTAGGACACCAAAATCTCACGCTCAAACAACTACTCGATCAACTTGCTGAGATTACAGGCTTGCAATCGCCGCAAAGGGCTATACCTGCTTGCATACCCCTGGGTGTAGCCTGGTTTGATGAAAAAATTCTGGCTTCTTTAGGAAAAACACCATCTGTTCCCCTAGATGGTGTGCGTATGGCGACGCAAACTATGTTCTATGATGCTTCTAAGGCTGTGCAAGAATTGGGTTTACCTCAGTCTCCTCTGAGGATAGCTCTCCAAAATGCCGTAAACTGGTTTTTGTCGCGCCCAGGATTTACGCAGATTTGATGTATAATTTTAGTGTTTATTATTACAACTAGCGTACAGTCCTGCCAGAACCGCGATCGCCTGATAAAATCTTTAGCTGGCAGGTGTTGTGTATATTTGGACGCGCTATGCGATCGCGCCATTTATATAACTCATGACAAAGGTATGTAAAATCAGCCATAAACTTGTAAATTGGAACAAAGAATTTTATTAGTTAAAGTTGCACCCGTTGTACTATCCATATGAATTTCTAACTCTGCCTGGGGAAAAGCTTCAAACAGCATCTGTTCCCCAGGAAAAACTACTTGCTCAAAGTAGGAGTGAGCAATATTTGAGATGCGAATAATTTGAATCTGACTAGTTGTGTTTTTGTAGAAACACAAAATTTGGTTTTCTATCAGCAATGCCGAAGAGTTTTGCATTTGAGTTCTACTAGCTTGTTGAACAAAGTTGAAAATAGACTTTTCCAAAGCCTTATATTCATCAGAGCTAAGACTGCACCACTGGTAAGATTGCTTGAGAAAACGGATGAGTGCCAGACTCACAGCTTCTAAATCAGCCCGTTTCTTAGCTGCTGTTAAAGCTTGCACAAAAGTCGGATAAATCTGGCGATCGCTAAACCCAGTCTTTTCATCTGGCATCCAACACTGAAATAAATATCCTGTTGGCATTTGTATAATTTCAATCAACCAGCCATGATAAGACTGCTTCCATTTCATCCACTATTTTTGAAACATATAGATTTACTGCTTAGTGTTGCCCTCCGAATAAATATCGGTAAAGGGCGAACGGACAAAGGATTCAGGAAATTTAGAAGGGTGGTTTCTCCATGTTCCCCATCACCTTTAACCGAAGCGTATTGGTTCCCCTCCAATATCTGAAGAATATAAAACCTAGATATGTAATTTCCGTGTAGAATTTGTGCAGAAATTGTGGAGTTTTCATGACGAACAGCAACTCTACCTCCCTACTTGAGACGATAGCCCAGCCCATGCACAGTTTCTATAAAATCTTCACAAGCACCTGAAACCCTAAGTTTTTGCCTGAGAGATTTGATGTGAGATCTAACAGTTTCCTCAACAGGCGAGTCGTCCATAGACCAAACCTGCTCTATAATACTAGAGCAGCTTAAAACACGTCTGCCATTAGCAACCAATAATTCCAAAATGGCATATTCTTTTGGCGTCAAGCTCAAAGGTTTATCATCATAAGTAACCTCATAGGTACTGGGATTGAGAAGCAGGTTTCCCCAACATAAGCTTAATGTGGTTGCAGAACTACCGCGTCTGAGCAAAGCTCGTATACGAGCCATTAACTCTTCTAAGTCAAATGGCTTCGCTACATAATCATCCGCTCCCGCATCCAATCCAGTAATTTTGTCTGCGACTGTGTCACGAGCCGTTAGCATCAGTACTGGTGCAGCAGAGTTACGATGTGCTGGGTTGCTGGCTTGAATAGTGCGTAAACGCTGGCAAAAACGAATACCATCTAATTTGGGCAACGTCACGTCTAAAACCAACAGATCATATTTGATTGATTCAACCGAGTTCCAGGCTGCTTCTCCATCTTTGGCAACATCTACTACATATTGGCGTCTAGTTAATACTTCTGACAGTACCTCCGCCAATTGGGTATCATCTTCAACTACCAGAATACGCATAAAGTTGCCACCATACTCTTGTTCAGCACAGAGAAGTACAAAGGAGGTAATTTGACTCTATCATGACTCAAAAATTTACGAAGTGGTCTGATCAAGGCAAATGGATAGCAGGAGGATTTTGCATCACCCTCTTGCTGATGGGATTAGTTGGCTTCGCTTCCTATAAAAACACTATCGAAATTAGAGAAAGTGCTGATAGAGTGCAGCATACCTATGAAACTCTCAATACGCTGACAAATTTTTATGCAGCGATGTCAGTTGCTGAATCAGGAAGGCGAGGATATATTTTTTTGGGAAGTACGCAAGAGTTAGAACGTTACCAAACTGCTGTTAAAAATATGCAGACTGAAATTCATGCACTCCAGCATCAAATACATCCTGATTTTAATCAACAACAGCGGTTAACTCTTTTTCACGTTTTAGTAGCTCAGAGATTAGATTTATTGCAGCAATCAATAGAAATTTATGCAAAAAACAAATCAGCATTTCAAACTCAATCATTGATTACGAAAAAGAGTGTTAATATTCGAGAAAATATTCTCAAAGTACTAGAAGAAATTAAAGCAGAAGAACAAACTTATTTAAGAGAATCACTTCAGCAATCGCAATACAGTATTCAATATAGAACAACAATCGAAATAATTGGTACAATTTTAAGCTTTTTTATAGTTTCTAGTTTGTGTTTTATACTTTATCGTCAATGGATAAAGCATGATGAGGTTGAAGCTCTTGAAAGATCCTTAGCTCAAGAAAAAGAATTAAACGAATTAAAACTGCGCCTATTTTCCATGATTTCTCATGAATTTCGTACGCCTTTAAGTGTGATTTTGCTTTCCTCTCAATTATTAAGGGAAATTCTTCAAGAATTTGTTGATGAAAATAAATTAAAAAATATATACAGAATTCAAGCTTCAGCTAAATTAATGAATCGACTGATCACTGATTTATTGACTTTAACAAGAGCAGAAGCAGGCAAATTAGATTTCAATCCTCAATTGATTAACTTAGAAAGTTTTTGTTTAAATTTACTCGAAGATTTTCAGCTTTTTGACACAAAAGCTCCCATAGTTAATTTTATTAAACATGGTCGTTGTTATAGTGCCAATATAGATGAAAAGCTATTATATTCTATTCTCAGTAATTTACTTTTGAATGCAATTAAGTATTCACCTAAAGGAGGCAATATATATTTAGTATTAAAATGTGAATTAGAAGCTACGATTTTTCAAGTTAAAGATGAGGGAATAGGTATTTTACAACCCGAACAGCAGAAAATATATGAGCCATTTTATCGAGGACAAAATGTTGAAGACATAGTTGGCACTGGGTTAGGATTAGCAGTTGTCAAAAAATGTGTGGAACTCCACCAAGGAGAAATTTTTGTAGAAAGTAAAGTAGGAGTTGGCACAACATTTACTGTCAAAATTCCTCATTGAATTATATCCACTTGCTTTAAATCTTCTCTACTTATTCTCCTATTGCTGCACGCTGACGGCTTAAGCTATCAATCGCATCACCCAAAGCAGTAGTCAGGCTTTTACGAGTTTGCGCGTGTTCGTCTTGTTCGTTTTTCAACGCCTGTTGTAGGCGATCGCGTTCTTTGATCGCAGCCACTAATTTCGCTTTTAATTCCTCTATGGATTTAATTGAGGCTATTTCTTGCTGAATAGCTGCTGTAGCTGCACCATCATTGAGTTGTGCTGCTTCAATACCTTGTAAGCGTTGAATTTGTGCTTGCAATGATGCGATCGTCTGTTTGGAGAGTTGAGCATCTGTACGACGTTGTTCTGCTTCAGTGTTATAGAGTTTTCGCCATTTTTCAGAACTTTCCCAAGCAGCATCCCTTTCTTGTTGCAAATGTGCCAGTTGCTGTTTCAGCGTCTGGACTTCAGTTAACCACTGCTGTGTTAATTCTTGACTCATATGTAAGCTGTCTCAGCAATGTCCACTATTTTAAACCAATGATGTCTGTTGATTTTAGACAATACCAGTTTTTAAACAGCGCTAAACCAGTTGCCAAGAGTGCGCTCGCTTTTATAAGTCTTTTGACTGAAATTCTCATGACAGCATATATGCTATCATAATTACATGGTAATTAAAATTGTAGTTGATACCAGCGTTTTTATCAGTGCGCTGATTAGCTCTAAAGGCTCCAGTCGAGAACTCATTCGACGCTGCTTGAAAAGAGAATATCAGCCTTTGATGGGAAACGCTTTATTTTCCGAGTATGAGTCAGTTATTCATCGCTCAGAAATTATCGCCAAATGCCCTTTAACTACTGAAGAAATTTCTGCTTTAACAGCATCATTAATGAGTGTCAGTACATGGGTTTATATCTACTATTTATGGCGACCTAATTTAAAAGACGAAGCTGATAATCACTTAATTGAATTAGCAGTTGCGGGAAATGCTCAGATTATTGTCACTCACAATGTCAAAGATTTCCACAATGCTGAATTGTTATTTCCTAACTTATCAATATTAAAACCCGAAGAAATTATTAGGAGTTAAATAAAAATGGCAACTTTAACTATTCGTTTACCAGACGATAAACATAATAGATTGAAAGAACTTGCTCAAGCTAAAGGTATCAGTGTCAATAAGCTAATTGAAGAACTTTCTACCATAGCTTTAGCAGAATTTGATGCCCATACGAGATTTAAAGCAATGGCTGCAACTGGCGACCCAGAAGCAGGCTTAAAACTACTGGCTAAACTCGATACTCTGACAGAATAGAGGTAAAAATGAAGTGGGAAGCAGGCTTAAACTATTTCCCATTTCAATATGAGTAAAAAATTATAGTTTGGTAATTGCAATATTCTAAGTTTTATTAATTAAGCTATAGTGTTTAGTTAAGCTTCTCTCAATGTTCGCCCCTCCTGTGGTTAGAATCTAAAGCCCGTACCATACCCCAAAATCCAGCGAAGAGCCAACCTGGTACAGCTCCAATGCCAAATCCTGCGATTGTAGCTACGATAAATACTACGAACGGAACTAAGAAATCAAGGAAGCTCTGGAAGTAAATTGCAACCCCTAGTGCTCCGAAAAAGATACCTATGAAGAATGCAAAAGAAGGATTCTTCTTAGACTTCAAAGGTGGCATTTTATCCCACATTGCTCACTAACTCCTTTGTCAGGTTGATTTAGTTTAGGCAATCTAGCTGTGCATCCTTTTTTATAGGTGCTGTATTCTACTTCAGGAGCTTCTTAGGTTTTTCCAGAAAACTTCAACCTCAGCCTTTCGTAAACTGTAAAAACTAACGATTAAAACTACAATACCTTCAGGAGATTCGCTCAATGACATATATCTCCCAAAAAACCCTCACTAAAGAAGATTTTCTCTCTCAATACCGAGATAATCCCCACTATGAATTAGCAGACGGAGAACTAATTGACATGGAACCCACTGGCCCCCACGAAACCGTGAGTGGCAAAGTTGCAACCCAAATTGGTATACACCTTGTTGCGGAAAAACTCCCCTGGTTTATTCCTCGCACTTGTTTAATTTACCCCTTCGCGGATGCAGCTACAGTTCGTCGTCCTGACGTTGTGGTTCTTGATGAAACCGTTCTTGATCGTGAACCTCTTTGGGAAGGAGAACCCGTAATTACATTGGGGCGATCAATTAAATTAGTGGTGGAAGTTGTTAGTACAAACTGGGAAACTGATTATGCTCGCAAAGTTGAAGAGTATGCACTTTTAGGGATTCCTGAATATTGGATTGTAGATTATCGAGGATTGGGTGGAGTTGCATTTATTGGTAAACCCAAACAACCTACCTTTACTGTCTGTCAACTAGTTGAAGACACTTATACTCAACAACAATATCGATTAAATCAATTTATTAACTCACCACTTTTGCCTCGTCTTCAACTTCGCCTAGATGATATTCTTCCTCGTTGAGTGTATTACGACTTTGTGGTGCGTAGACGCTTCTTCGGCTTGCCGATAGACATCGTCTATATCAACCCAATCATCAACAGTGCGTAGACGCAAATTTTAATATAGCTCAACTTGATACTCTAACAAATATAGAAATGATGTAGCGCAATGATATAAACACTAAGATAAATGACAAATAACCAACTATTTTAGTCAATTGTATTATTTATACCAAAAAAATTCTTGCAAATTCCCAGTATAGGAGTAAGATATTTAGGATTTAATCATAAGAGGCGCGATCGCTTCCATGTCTCAGCCACGTCGTCGTTTTTCTACTATTGAATCTGAAGCTAAAGCACCTACCCTTAAGCGTCTACGTCAGCTTAGTCGCTTGCTAGATAAAGCCATTGTTATTCCCGGAACACGTGTTGGTATTGGTTTAGATCCGATTTTGGGACTAATACCCGTTGGTGGTGATTTTTTAGGTGTCATGCTTTCTGCTTACATTGTCCTAGAATCAGCACGCTTAGGTGTGCCAACAAGGACTTTAGGCAAAATGGTGTTTAATATCATTATTGATGGCTTGGTTGGTGCTGTCCCGGTACTGGGAGATTTGTTTGATTTTACTTGGACAGCAAATGAGCATAATGTCAAGCTATTAGAAGAACATTTAAGGTTTCCTAGTCAAAATCAAAGCGCCGATAAGTGGTTTGTATTTGCGGTGTTGATTGGATTACTGTTAGTTGCCATTGTCTTAGTAGCCTTGCCTGTGATACTAATGAGACTGCTGTGGGGAGCCTTAACCGGTAGTTAAATGAGTTTTCACAAAAAGAATGAAAGATTGGTGGCAGGTTACTTTTCCAAAAGGGCGGCAAAGTATAACAATTTCTGATGCTAATGGCTACCCTGTACAAATTGCTTATGGGGAAATAGGTACTGGCAGACCTATATTTTTTTTACATGGTCTGGGTAGCTGGAGTTATAATTGGCGTCACAGTATTCAGCCTTTATCGAAATACTTTCGGGTAATTTGTTTTGATGCCAAAGGCTATGGATTTTCCGAAAAACCATTGTTGCGAAGAGAACACAATGGTCATCAAGTCATCGAATTAGAGCGAATAATTCAATCACTAAGTGATGAGCCTGTGGCAATTGTAGCAGAATCTTTAGGTGGATTAGTTGCCCTAGCTTTGGCTCAAGAAAATCCGCAGCTAGTAGCACGGTTAGTAGTAGTAAACATACCAATTTTTGCCGAAAGTCTTCCCCATTGGGGGATGTCATTGCTCGCCCAAACTCCATTGGAAGTCATACAAACAATAGACACATTAGGCTTGGCAAATTTACTAGCTCCATTAGTAAGAGAAGTAATGGCCATAGAACGGCGTCGGGTGTTGTTTGATCCATCTGTTTTAACAGAGGAAGATGTTTACTGGATAACTTACCCATACACTGAACTCAGGGGTACTCTCACTAAAGTAGCCGAAGAAGTAAAGATAGCGATACGAGAAATTGAGAACCAGAAAGCAAACAAACCCAATTTGTTGAGCAAAGTACAAAATAATCTTGGTTCTATCCACTGTCCGACATTAGTTTTGTGGGGAAAACAAGATAGTTGGTTTCCCGCTAGTCACGGGGAAAAATTGCATCAACACCTTCCTAATTCTAGGCTGCAAATTCTGGCTAACTGCTGTCATGATGCTTCCACGGGTGCTTCCAAGGAATTAAATGCAGCAATCTTAGAGTTTTTGCAAGATACACAATTTTGGACTTTGGAAAAATAAAAGGGAACCGGGAACTCTTAACAGGGAACACATAAAACCCATAAAAAAAGAGTGGGAGTCAGCATACCAGTCGCTTTTGACTCCCACCCAGACATTTACCACTGAAGAGAACAGGAATATGCACAAGCGTTGTTATTTGTTTAGGGGGCTAAGTGTGGAACAACAACGCCAATACATATTTAATTTCCTGGTGCAGTAAATGCCAAATCTGATGAATATTGTTAGTGGTTGGTTATTGATTGTTGGTTATTGAACAATTTGTTTTTCACCAACTAATAAATTAATAAAATCAACTCTATTATCACATTTGTACATAACTAACTAACTAATTGGAATTTTATCAGGCAATAATTTTATATATCATATTTAGATATATTGTGTTTTTGCCTGTAAATAATTCGGTAGAGGTATACCACATAAAAAAATATTTTATTGTGGTACACCCTGATAACAACACCCTTGAAGTCGTTTATCTTGAATTCAATTTAACTGAATAAATCAGAGCTTTGTTGCCAGATTGGCAAGTTTTCCTACTTATAAAAAACCTGATAAAACGTTGTTATATAGCAGAAAATAGCCGTTTTTACCAGAAAGTTGTAGCCTCTTGAACATTATTTATAGTTATAGATATAAACATTACAACAGATATTTATTAATTTTATCTTTTTTAGATAATTATCTGTATTTAGAAAGTTTTAGCTAATATTAGGGTGAGTGGTATGACCCTTCATGACCTATAGCCCTCATCTGTTTTTTTAGTATTAAAACTATGTAATTAGGAAGAGATAGAACTCAAAACTTTATTTTGGCAGAATGGCAATTATGTAATTAAATTCGATAGTATCTTGTGTGAAAGACATATAATTTGCAATATAAATTATGATTTACAGTAGAGAATTAAATCATAATTTATATTTTTTATATAACTATAGGAATCAGATTTTATTTATGAACTTACTTGTGAAGACTCTTAAGAAGGAACAGAATGTGTATTGAGTTTTTTCAGCGCAGAGTGCAGGCTACACCAACAAAAATTAAATAGGAGTCCCATACAGCAATCCGTGTAGGATTTGTGAAAATTGAGAGAGTCAGATTCCCGACTTCGCAGAAGGATATAGTTGGCGAATCAGTGGTGACACCACTCATTGAACGATTTTTCGTTATTCCAACAGATGTACCAGGCGTAGCATTGCTAAGTCTGTTGGAGCTATTGTGTTCTGAGATTCACCACAAACGTGAAAGCGATGCTGCAAAGCAGCCGCTACGCGATCGCAAATAAAGATTAAATTTATGCTAGAGACATGCCTTAGCAAAGCCATGCGCTACAGCACCATTGGCGCGTCTCACAAACCAATTTGTGGGCAAAAGAGCGATCAACCCCACCTTCGCCAGCTATATCCTTCTGCGAAGTTGGAGATCTTGTTGTTCACAAAACTTAATCGCGCAACAGTGAAGACAAAGAAGTCTGTTTACGAAGATCCATCATGCTTGCCAAAGAGTCTTTGCCATCTTTGTTAAAATCTGCTTCTGGTGGTAAAACAGTAACTACAGGTTTTGCTGCTTCTGAAGATGTATGAGAAGATTCGGGTGCTGGTGGTACAAAAACTGGTAAATTCTCACTAGGGGATGGTTCTAACTGCTTTTGACGACGTTGTTTCAAGCGTGATTGTACTCGATTAGGATTTTCTTGGATTTTCTGCTGTGTCAGACGGTTAAGCAGAAAACAAACGATAAAGCATCCACCAGCACAACTTATAGTGATCGCTGCGATCATCTGCAAAGAAACAGGACTATAGAATGCTTTTGTCCTTTGAGGGGTTGTAGTTATGGGTGATTCTGCTTCAAGCTGGATTAATTCTGGTTCTTCAAGTTTTACACGTCCTACGTAACCAAGACTATACACAGCTACAGCAGCAGCACTGATCAAAGCTAGCAACACGCCTGCAATTACCAACCAAGGGTGTTGAACTAACAAATTTATCAGAGAGTTTTTGCTTGTTTGTAGTGCAGATCCAGTTTTTACAGCTTCATTTATGGGTGCTTTTGCCTCCAATGGCTGCTGTACATTTTGAGTATTTTCCATGACTACTTTCAAATGTTTACCCCTCTTGATACTAATTGTACTGGAGGAGTCAGCCATTACGTATCCGTGGCAAAAGCTCGGATTTTAGTAGCCTTTTTATAAAGAATAAGACTACTTAAACCGAATTTATGACAAATTTTCAGTATTTTTTACTACTGTATACCGGAATGGGAAATTACTACTCAGATTCTGCTACTTCCACAGGAGAGTATCTTTCAACAGCGAGTTGAATTAGTTGATCAACCAGTTCTGGGAAAGAAACACCACTGTGTTGCCAAAGTAGGGGATACATACTTGTAGCCGTAAAGCCAGGTAGCGTATTAATTTCGTTGATCAATACTTCGCCTGTTGCTTCTACGTAGAAAAAGTCTACTCTTGCCAACCCCGCAGCATCAACAGCAGCAAAAGCTTGTAAAGCCATTTCCTGGATTTGCTGGGTAATAGCATTTGGTACCGCTGCGGGAATAACTAGATCTGCTTTCCCTTCTGTATATTTAGTTTCATAATCATAAAAATCGCTTTTATAAGTAATTTCACCTACTATGGAAGCTTTTGCTTGATCGTTTCCTAAGACAGCACATTCTAGTTCTCTGGCAACTACTCCTGCTTCTACAATAATTCGACGATCATAACTAGCAGCATTATCCAAGGCTGTTTCTAATTCTTGACGCGATCGCACTTTGGTAATTCCCACTGATGAACCTAAATTTGCAGGTTTAATAAAACAGGGATAACCCAAACTCAACTCGATTTCATCACATATTTTGGGAAAAACACAAGGATTTGACCAAATTTGGGAACGGTTAACTGCTTTGTATTTGACTTGCGGTAGTCCAGCTTGGGCAAAAACCATTTTCATGGCTATTTTATCCATTCCCAGTGCTGAACCTAACACCCCAGAACCCACAAAAGGTACTTGCATTAAAGTCAGCAAACCCTGTATTGTACCATCTTCGCCGTTGGGGCCATGCAAAATGGGAAACCAGACATCTACTTCTCCAACTTGCGAGGGAGATTGCCAACGACTGAGAGAATGGGAACTAGCACTCACTAATTGATTACTGGTTTCAGAGTTAGGCAATGACAGTGGTTTTCCGGATGCTAAGACTTGTTGCGGTACATCTCCTGCCAACCAGCGTCCATCTTTTTGAATGTAAAAAGGCAAGATTTCGTACTTATTAGTATTTTCTCCTGTATTCAAAGCTTTAGCGATCGCCCGTGCTGAACTGATCGACACCTCATGTTCTCCGGAACAACCACCAAACAGTAATCCTAAGCGCAACTTTGTCATTTGAAGATTCCTCCACACTTCAAATGCACATAGCGTAACATAACCTGTCAATTGCGGAACTTATTGTCAATTGGCTGAGTAATCGCAATTTGTTACTGTTAAGCCAATAGCTCTAATTCTTTGTACCTGTACTTAGTTTGACTAGGTATATTTATACAGATCAGCAAAACCACCGCCGACAATCACAGTTTGATCAACTGGGCTGTTCATAAAATACTCTCCAAACTCTCTTTAATTATTTATTCTTGTAATTTTCTGAACAGTTTTATGCCCGCTAAAGATAGAAAAGAGAGAATAGAAATAGCCAAACAATAATAAAATTATAATGAAATTTTTATAACTCTATAGTTAGAGATATTGATTCCTCCAACAGTTAGAAGCGATCGCCACTACAAACCTCTAAAGTAATGTCAGAATTACCTTTGTGATTCTTAAACTCCCCCGCCTTATAGGCGTGGGGAGAAAGTGGGTTCAACAATCAATATAAAGGTTCCACGCGGATAGCTTTTATAATTGCATCCGCATCTGTAGCATTCTGGTCTAATTTAGGAACAACAGCTACCTTTATTACTTGACAGTCTATTGCTCCTTCTATACCTACATGTCTATAAATATAATCTCCTACTCTCGGTACAACCCCAAATCTAGCTCTATACTGACCAATGGGATTAGCCTTTGTTTCATCTGTTTGATCATAAATAAAAACTGCTAAGTCAAACATTTTACTTCTTCCTTCGCACTAAAACTCTTGCCGCAGTCTTGCACCAATATCTTTGTTCGTCTTTCTACTTGCTAGTACCTTTAATACTGTTACTATCGCAGCTAC
Organism: Fischerella muscicola SAG 1427-1 = PCC 73103; assembly: GCF_000317245.1. Classification (GTDB taxonomy): domain Bacteria; phylum Cyanobacteriota; class Cyanobacteriia; order Cyanobacteriales; family Nostocaceae; genus Pelatocladus; species Pelatocladus muscicola_A. The sequence continues at coordinate 7,565 of NZ_AJLJ01000176.1, read as the reverse complement.
AACACGTTACTCCTACACACCCTGATTGTATCTGCATTCTACCTACGGCCCTGATTTCTCCATGCTTCCTGTGCTGCTTATTGTAGCTACAGCAATTTAGGCGCAAGTAATAGATGCCAAAGGCCAGTAACTCAATCAGATATGGCTCTTTACTCGGTTATAAATACTAAAGTACATCCGTAAGCATTGGGTTTAGCATTGTTCCAGTCTGAGGTAATGGCTGAGAACTGTTGATCTAGTTTCAGTATTATGCTGTAGTCACGTGAAAGTGTAAGCAAATTGACTTTACAATTTTACCCTCAATATGAATATGATAATAATTATCATATTCATGCCTTACAAAGATGGAAGCCACTCCACCATCCTTACCCACTACAACTGACCTAGCAATAATCGGTGCTGGTCCCCACACTTTAACTTTGGTAACTCACTTGCTGCAAAAACGGCAAACTATGTGGGGGAAATTTCTGGTATTTGATCCTAGTGGTATGTGGATGAGTCGCTGGAAAAACCAATTTGCTGCTTTGGAAATTCCGCATTTACGTTCTCCTGCTGTCCATCATCCCGACCCTAATCCCTTTGCTTTACGGAAATTTGCCGAATCTCGTCCTCATGAATTTTTTACTCCCTACGATTTACCAGGAACTCAGCTATTTGAAGATTTTTGTCAGGATGTAATTCGCCGCTATTCGTTACAACAGCAAGTAATTCCTCTTGGTGTGACACGTATTGAACCCTTACCTCATGTTTTTCGTTCTCGCCTGCGCCTATGGTTGCAAGATGGACAATCAATTATTGCGCGGCGGGTAGTATTGGCAACAGGTAGTAGTCAAATACAACTACCAAACTGGGTAAACCAGATAGAATCAAGGTATCCCCAGGATAAGCTTTGTCACTCACAGACAGTAGATTTACGTAAGTTATGTTTAACAGATGAAAGAGTATTGCTTGTGGGTGGCGGCTTAACAAGTGGACATTTAGCGGTGGGTGCAATTTCTCGTGGTGCAAAAGTCCACTTGATGATACGGCGACAACTGCAAGAAAAATTATTCGATGCTGAACCCGGTTGGTTAGAACCAAAGTATTTGAAAGGATTTTTTGCAGAACCAGATTACCAAAAACGCTTTGCGACAATTTTACAAGCGCGTAACGGTGGTTCCATAACACCAGCCATGGGAATGCACCTGCGACGAGAAGTACGTAGGGGTAATCTCAGGATGACTGAAAACTGTCAAGTGATTTTAGCCCAGTGGACGGGTAAAAATTGGCAAGTGCAATGTAGTGATGGTAGTCAACATGAGTACAGTCGGATTTGGCTTTCCACTGGTACTAAATTTGATGTGACAGCTGAGACGTTATTACAAGAAGTATTCAAAGTGTACCCAATCAAAATAGTTAACGGTTTACCAGTTTTGGATCAATATTTGCGTGTTCCTGGTTGTGAATTATTCCTCATGGGTGGGTTAGCAGCTTTACAAGTAGGCCCAACAGCACGGAATTTATCTGGTGCAAGAATGGCAAGTGAAAAGATTGTTCCAGCAATTGTCAAGCCAAGTATGGCGCTTTCCCATCTTCAAACTGCTTAGGATTACTAATTCATCTCCAAAAAAATCATGACCTCAGAAAATCTTACTACCAATAACACTAATCAGGTTTCTACAAATCCAATTATTCGTCCCCGTCGCCTGCGTCGCACTGCAACCCTGCGACATATGGTGAGAGAAACTACCCTGAGTGTAGATGACCTAATTTATCCAATGTTTGTGATGGAAGGTGAAGAACAAAAAGTTGAAATTGCCTCCATGCCTGGGTGTCACCGCTATACTTTAGATCTATTACTCAAAGAAATAGCACAAGTGCATCAATTGGGGATTGGTGCCATTGCTTTGTTCCCAGTGATTCCCGAAGCAAAGAAAGATGATACTGGCAGCGAAAGCTACAATCCAGATGGATTGGTACAGCGAACTGTGAAGGCAATCAAAGAAACTGTGCCAGAAATATTAGTAATTACCGATATTGCCCTTGACCCTTTTACTACTCATGGTCATGACGGTATTGTTGACGAGAAAGGTGTGATTCTCAATGATCCAACAGTAGAAGTTTTGGTAAAAATGGCGGTGACACAAGCCGCAGCTGGGGCAGATATGGTTGCACCTTCTGACATGATGGACGGTAGAGTCGGAGCAATTCGTAAAGCTCTAGATGCAGAAGGATACGTAGATGTAAGAATTTTGGCGTACTCTGCAAAATATGCTTCTGCATACTATGGCCCATTTCGCGATGCTTTGGATTCTGCACCAAAATTTGGTGATAAGCAGACTTATCAAATGGATGCAGCAAATTCTAGAGAAGCGATTAAGGAAGTGGCACTGGATATTGCTGAAGGTGCAGATATTGTCATGGTGAAGCCTGCACTAGCTTATTTGGATATTATTCGCCAAGTCAAAGATTATACGCATTTGCCCGTAGCTGTATACAACGTCAGTGGTGAGTATGCCATGATTAAAGCCGCTGCCCAAAATGGCTGGATAGATGAAAAGCGAGTAATTTTAGAAACATTGACTAGCATGAAACGAGCAGGTGCTGACTTGATTTTGACTTACTTTGCTAAGGAAGTCGCACTGATGTTGATGTAATCCAATCAAACGATTTTGGATTTTTAGATTACTAAAAAATAGGATGAACTATGACTACTTTCACTGCACCAAATTCCAACCAAATTCCTGATATTCCCAAACGGGGAATGCCTGTTACTATCATTACAGGATTTTTAGGTAGTGGAAAAACGACTCTGCTCAATCAAATTCTTAAAAATAAACAAGATTTAAAAGTCGCTGTTCTGGTTAATGAATTTGGTGATATCAATATTGATAGCCAATTGCTGGTTTCAATGGATGAAGATATGGTAGAACTGAGCAATGGCTGTATTTGTTGTACGATAAATGATGGTTTAGTTGATGCTGTTTATCGAGTTTTAGAAAGAGAGGAACGCATTGATTATCTGGTTATCGAAACTACAGGTATTGCTGATCCTTTGCCGATAATTTTGACATTTTTGGGAACAGAACTCAGAGATTTAACTAACTTAGATTCTATTCTCACATTGGTAGATTCGGAAGCATTTAATCATGAGCATTTTCAAAGTGAAGCAGCTTTAAAACAGATTACCTATGGAGATATTGTTCTCTTAAATAAAACTGATCTGGTTACACAAGAAAAACTGGAGAAACTAGAAGATTATATTCGGGAAGTGAAAGCAGGTGCGAAAATTTTGCACACCAGATATGGGCAAGTGCCGTTACCATTAATTTTAGGTGTGGAGTTGACTCCAAAAGATGAATACTCATCTCTTAGCGAGGATACTCACGAACATGAAGATCATCATGGTCATAGCCATGAACATGACCATGAACATCATCATCATGGACATCACTCCCATCATTTAGAAAATGATGGATTTATTTCTGTTTCTTTCCAAAGTGAAAGACCTTTTGATGTTCATAAATTTGAGAATTTTTTAAATGAAGAAATGCCACAAGATGTCTTTCGAGCAAAAGGTATTCTGTGGTTTAGTGATAGTAATTTACGCCATATCTTTCAACTGAGTGGCCCTCGTTATGAATTAGATGGTGATGAATGGTTGACTACACCAAAAAATCAGCTAGTTTTCATTGGTAGAAATTTGGATAGCAATGAAATTCATTCTCTTCTAAATAAATGTTTGGTATGACAACATCGTCAGACAAAATTATCTGACGATTTAGAGTAAATAAAGCTAATTAGTCAATCAGAATTTTCAATGCTTCCTTCAGCAGCAACTTAACTCGATATATCTCAAAAAGCTTTTGCTGATAAAATTGCCAATCCTCATCTTTTAGCCATTCATCATTTTGAGTAACCCGAATTAAAGCAAACTGGCCGTCTGTTGGTTCACCAATGAGATGAAGCATGTACTCCAAATAAAGTACAGTATGATTACCAGGCGATCGCAATCCCACTCCTTCACGCATTTGATCAATCGCCCGATACGGAAATCTCAGCAGGGCATTCATCCAGCTTTCTGCTTTATCATGATTACCAAGTGGCTGTATTCGGTAATGCTTGGCGATCGCTTTCAAATCTTCCAGAGATAGTGATTCCAGCTGTTCTCGTGTCATCATATAAATGTCCATTGGTTGTCAATTGGATATGGTGGCTACAGCAACTTCCCGGAAGCACAGCCACCTTAATTGCGTTTATATAATAGTACACGAATTATTAGAGCAACTTTATATTAATTTTTGAATGGCTAGAAAAGGCGGTAATCCAAACATCAAAAATCATGGTTTTGAGTCTGCTGGAGAAAAACCACTTACCAAAACACTGTCAATCAGGGTATCTGAATCAACCTACCAAGAAGTAAAAAGCAAAGATAACCCAGGCGAATTTTGCCGTCAAGCCATCCAAAAGGCGCTAGATGAAGACAAGCGCGAACAAGATAGTACGCCTTGATTAATTATTGAGTTATGCCCACAAAGATTTGTACCAGACGCGATATATCGCGTCTGGTACAGGGTCTGTATTTCTATCAGATTTTTTGTGAAATGGTATTAGGCGTCGAAGGTCAAAACACCAGAACAATCTTACCCGTCGTCGAACCAGATTCAATTAACTGGTGGGCTTTTGCTGCTTCCGCTAATGGTAACTCATGACTTACATGAATCTTCAACTTACCTGCATCAATATATTTAGCGCACTCTGTTAAGATTTCTGCTTGGTGCTGCTGTGCTTCCACCATCCCTTCCGCCATCGGTATGAGCATTAATTCTAAACCTATGCGGAGATTCCGGTTTCTCGCAGTTCTCCAAACAGTATTAGCATTTGGTTCTAAAATCGTCACGATATCGCCATACATCCGCACTGCTGGGAAGGTTTGGTGAAAAGTTTCTCCACCTACAGTATCAAAAGCCAAGTCTACACCTTCGCCGCCAGTCCAATCTAAAGCTGCTTGGACAAAATCTGTTTGTTTATACAAAATAGGGTAATCTGCACCTAATTGTTTGACAAAATTGGCTTTTTCTTGAGAACCTACTGTTGTGCAGACATCCGCGCCTTTGAGTTTAGCTAGCTGAATAGCTACATGTCCGACACCACCAGCACCAGCATGAATTAAGACGCGATCGCCTGGTTCTAATCTTCCCCGTTCATATAAAGCTTCCCAAGCGGTAATTAATACTAAAGGTGCGGCGGCGGCAACTGCAAACGAGACAGATTTGGGTTTGTGGGCTGCAAAACGCTCATCTATTGTAGTATATTCAGCATAATTACCTTGGTGTGCGCCTAACCCACCATTGCAAAAATATACCTCATCACCAACGTTAAAATTCTTGACAGCAGCACCGACTGCTTCAACTACACCCGCACCATCACACCCTAAAATAGCAGGCATTTGATCGGGGTAGAAAGTGCCACGTTTGCGAAGTTTGGTATCAATCGGGTTAACACCAGCTGCTCTTAAGTGTATCAAAAGTTCAGTTTCACCAACAGGAACACCAGGATTTGTGACATCTTGTAGTTGCAGAACTTCAGGATTTCCGGCTGTTGTCATTAATACTGCTTTCATGACTTGTTCCTCCGCGTGCTTGCATTTGTCAATGTAGCGCAAACAGGTAGAGCGATCGCATAGATAAGCTAAAAACAGATCCAGAAAAACAGGGGAAACCTTTAGTTGAGAAGCTCAAGGGATATCGTAGTGTTAGAGCTGTCGGTCAACGTTACAGAATCATTTATAAAGTTGAACTTGAAAACGTGGTAGTAGTTCACCACATTGATTTTGATAGGTTGGCCAGATCCCCGACTTTTTTAAAAAGTCGGGGATCTAACCCCTCGCAACCTGTCAAAACTGATGTGGTTGAGTGGTAGTTTTGGTAGTTGGTGTAGGAGTACGAAAAGAGGTTGATAAAGGCGATATTTATACACTCATGCAGAAATTGTTAGAAGAGTGAGAGAAGCAATATTGCCAACATCTATCTATAGGCATAGATTGATCAAAAGTCAGAAACTTCTGAGAGATTTTATCAGTCTGATGAATTATATTCTCCGAAAATTCTCTTATGCCAGAACAAGCTCAAGGTATCCCAGGAATACCTGACCTTACGCATCCTACCGAACTGATTCAGTTTGGAACTCATATCCTCAAAGGTTCGCTGTTATTAGTACTTATAGTAATTGCTTTCGGAATTGCGATCGCTCTGCTCAACTTCTCCCTGCGTCGTAATCAAGCAGAACAAACAAATTTCATTGATGAATGGGCTATTCGCTATTCGCAAATTTTATCAGGATTACCACACTTAACTCTAATTTTAATTTTATTAATCGGAGGATTTTTTCTTTGCTCAACTTTGAGTAACAGATATCACCATTGGGAACAAGCAAAAGTAGCACAAATAGCAGAAAGTGTTGCTGGTGAAAGACTAGAACAAATCGCACCGCAAATACGTTATGTAGTGCAAGTACCCTACAGTTACACCACGCAAGTTAACGGCAAAATTGTCAAAGTCAATGAGACGCGAGAAGAAAATCGCTACCTGACGCTAGCTGGTTCGCAAATTCAAGTCAAAATTGATCAAACTCCCGATGTGCAAAATCGCCGTGCCACATATCGTGTAGACTATACAGCTGACTATAAAGTAGTTAATCAACTCAAAGATATTGATAGTTTTTTCTTTGAAACACCGCCACCTAACGGCTATTCGCTGCTTGCCAACTATAAAGTAGAGCGTGATGGTAATAGAATCCAGCAAACCAATCCAGGTGACTATGGTTTCCCTTTCCGTCTTCAATCAGGGGAAGAAACCAGCTTTCGAGTTACCTATAAAACTCAAGGGGGGTCACGCTGGGTTTATAGTGCTAATGGACAATTACTCCAAAATTTTCGGTTGGTAGCCACTGCCAACTTTCCAGGTGCTGATTTTGCTAGTGGTATTGTACCAACGGAAATTGCAGGCGAAGGACAAAGTACCCGCTTTACTTGGATATTTGATGATAATGTTTCTGTGAGAAACCCATTTGGCGTGTTTACAAATACTAATCCTGTTCGTAATACAGGTGTGCTTCCCCGCCTACTATTGTTAGCGCCAGCAATATTTTTATGGTGGATATTATTGCTATATTTATCTATTCCGATAAATTTAAAAAATATCGCTGTTGCTGGTGGTATATTCTTTGCCTGTCTGTTGGCTTTGACTTACACTAGTCGTGTCATGAGTCCCCAGTTTGCTTGGACTTTAATTTCTCTAGTTTTACTAGTATTAACTTGGGGATTGGGTACAAATGTTCGAGCTTCCTTGGCTGCGGTGATTTGTACGATTGCTGGCGCTGTGTTACCTGTGTTTGGATTGTTAGTATCGTACAGTGGATTAACACTCAGTTTAGCTGGTTTTCTTTCCGCAGTTTGGTTAGCGGTTCGTCACTGGTTTAGCTGGTACAGACTACAACCACAAGATCATTGATGACAATTATATATTTACGTCATTAGTAATTAGTCAATATTACTAATTACAAATAATTAAAGTCGGTGGGTGATT
>NZ_AJLJ01000175.1 GCF_000317245.1 Fischerella muscicola SAG 1427-1 = PCC 73103 | reverse complement strand
CTGTACGTTCGCTCATTTTTGAAGGGAGAGAAGAATTAATGCCTTGCTGTCCAAGGAAACAACGTGATTGTGGAGCTGATTGTAGTTGTACCGTGTAATACTTGGGAAAAGCTTCGGGAGATCAACGGTGTATGACATGGGGAAAGGCAAAATCGGTTTTTCCGTGTATGACATGGAATAAATTGGAGGGCATTCTTCATAAATATGCGCTTGCTGTAGTCCTATGTATGACATCGAAACCGTCACCAATTTCGGGTTAAACTTACGATGTAATACATGGTAGAATCTAATGTTGAAGCGGGACATTCAAGGGAAGTTCGCTCTCAAAGACGATGATTATCGTCAAGTGCGCTCTTTAAGATTAACTGATGAAACCTGGAAGACTTTGGGGATCGCTGCTGAATGCTTGGGTATGACTAGAGCTGATTACGTGGAACAGGTTATTAGGGAAAATGCTAACCCAAGTACTACACGGGAAAAAGAGCCGATACATCAAGCCAAAACTACTGTTGTTGAACTTGCGACCACGCCACACCCGGTGGCAACACTGGAAAGTTTACGTAACCAAGTATTACTAGACTTGAAGTTAGGTAAGCAATCACCAGGCTACAAAGCAGCACTTAAAGCTCTCAATCGTTTTATTGCGGTACTAAATAGCCAGTATACACAAGAGTAGGATTTCGTTATTCTGTATCAGTGAGCGGGAAAAAACAGTGGACATAAGTTCTCAGCGGATTGACGATATTCCCGTAATTGTGGAATGGCTCAAGCAGATGGGGATAGCCAAATGTATTGACCAAAAACTTCGTCCACCACACGGAAACCACAAAGGCATGAGTTATGGTCAATTGAGTGTATTGTTATTGACATACATAATTACCCAATCAGACCATCGGTTGTGTGCAGTGGAAGCATGGGTGCTGGCACATCGAAGGATTTTAGAGTTAAGTACGGGGTGGTCAATAGGAGAAAAAGATACCAGTGATGACAGATTGGCAAGGGTAGTCGAAGAGTTAGGTAAGCAAACAGAGGCAACGCAGGAAATAGAGGTAAAGTTAGGACAACATCTGATTCGCGCCTACGATTTGCCGACACAAGTGGCACGAACTGATACGACTAGTTTTAGTGTGAATCATCAACAGGGAGATTCCCCAGAAGAAAATCTACTAAGTTATGGCTATTCCAAGGACAAACGCCCAGATTTGTTGCAATAGCGTCAATTATTGGCAACTCTCGACCCAATGGGAATGCCATTAGTCAGCACTACCCTTAAAGGTAATGGAGCTGACGACCCATTATATTTCCCCACTTGGCAAAAAATGGCGCAAGTGATTGGACATAAAAAGTTTGTCTTCATCGCTGATTGTAAAGCTGGGTCGATTGCAACTCGCGCCGCCATTACAGCAAATAGGGGTATTTACTGCGTTCCTGTAGCCATGAGTGGACAACACCCCCAATATCTTAAGCAATGGGTACTAGACCCACCAGCAGAAATTGTGGAGATTCGTTTACCGCGACAAGATGAAGAAGAATCTGCTGTGGGAAAGGGTTTTGAAGTGGAGTTAGGTAAGTTTTGGTTCAACAAAGAAACCAACAAGTGGGTACGTTGGCTAGAACGCTACTTGGTAGTTTATTCCCAAAGCCTTGCAGCATCTGCCATACGTGGACTACAGCAACGCATAAATCAAGCTGAAACTGCTCTTAAGAGTTTAGCTAAGAAGCCAGGTGATGATCGGGAGCAACTCAGCCATAAAGTAGAAAACATTCTCCAGCGCTATCGTGTCAAAGATTTCTTCTCAACCATGATTACACAAGAGATCGCTAGACATACTCGTCATGCCGGACGGGGACGACCATCAAAAAACTCTCCGACTCTTGAAGTGACACATATTTGTCTTCAACTTCATATCCAGCAGATTGATACTGCGATTAAGGAGGCAGAAACCTTGGCAGGGTGGCGATTGTATGTCACTAATGCCTCGCTTCGCCAACTGAGTTTACCACAAGCGGTGACGTATTATCGGGATGAATGGCTCTTGGAGCGTGGTTTTCATCGTTTTAAAAGGGGTTCTTTGCCTGCCCTACCTATTTACTTTCAAAATACTAACCGAATCACTGGCTTAATGTTCTTGTTAAACCTGGCGTTGCGGGTGTTTACAGTAATGGAATTTGTGGTGAAGCAGGCACTGATAGAAACTCAACAATCCTTATTCGGTCTTTATGACGGTAATCCAAAGCGAAGAACTGAGCGCCCATCTGCCGAGAAAATGCTTAAGGCTTTTTGTAATTTAACTCTCTACTTTTTGCCTGATTCTACCATCTTCATCACCCCAATTAACGAGCTTCAAAAACAAATTCTTTCTTTAATGAAAATGCCTGAGTCCCTTTATCAGGTTGAAGGAGTGCTACGCTCGACCTAATTACGTCTTCCCCCTGTAAAATTAGCACTTGTTGACAAGCAATTATCTGATTGAATGTTCCATTTCGACATCAGTCTCATTGTGTATTACACCATAAAGGGAGTTTTGAATATGTACCTGGACGCTAATAATTACACGGCAGGCTTCGGGTCAAGTCGAAGTATAGTAAGGTTTGAGCGCGTAATCTATATAAGCCTGCCGTGTAATTATTCCTGTCTTCCTACTTAGCACTTTTTATCCATGTATTACACGGAAAAACCGTGTTCATAACCCTCGAGGCGTGAATTCCCCTTTACCATGTAAGACATGGTAAATCTTGTTTTTCTTTTCCCATGTCATACACCGTTCATCTCCCAAAGCTTTTCCCAAGTATTACATGGTGTCAGTATGATCGGATTCTGAATTAGGTTTTTTTCCTTGAACCATAAGGCATTAATTCCTCTCTCCCTTCAAAAATGAGCGAACGTACAGT
>NZ_AJLJ01000174.1 GCF_000317245.1 Fischerella muscicola SAG 1427-1 = PCC 73103 | reverse complement strand
TGTTGGAAAAGTGCCAATACTGGTAACTCGCTGGCTACCTACCCTACTTGCACGCCCAGATTGAACAGAGAGGTGCGGTGGGTAATACCGCCCATCGACTCTAACCAGTCCGAATGAAAAAATTTCACCACCAAGCATGAAAATATGACTCCTCCTACACTTCCATACCCCTGACATCCCTACACCCACTTTCAAGACGGGAAGGAATTAAAGAACATTAACCTCAGTTTTGATTTTATCTTTTGAGGCACAAACTCATGCTAGACTACTCAAACTTAGAGTTGGGAAAGTCCGGTGAGATCCCGGTACTGTGCCGCAGCTGTAATCCGATTGATTGTGAGTAGTTATTCAAACAACCAGCTACCAACAACCAATTCGGTTAGTCAGAACGCCAATTTCTAAGGGTGTCGCCAAGACACATTGTTTCTCTGCTCCCTGCGTCGCACAGGGAAGGAGCCTTAGAGGTGTATTTATCGTCAATTTCTGTCCCTTGTCCTGGTATTTTTTACAGCACGTCCGCGCGAGACGGTACCCTATCACGCATCCGTATCCCTGGAGGGATAGTCACTACTCGACAGTTTCGGGTTGTCGCTGATTTAGCTGATAAATTTGCTGCGGGTTATGTCAATATTACAAATCGTGCTAACTTCCAAATTCGTGAAGTTCATACAGAAATAAATCCTGAAGTTTTGCACCAATTGCGGGAAATTGGTTTAGCTTCGCCAATTCCGGGTGTTGATCATCTGCGTAATATTATGGGTAGCCCAACAGCAGGGATTGATGCAGAAGAATTGATTGATACGCGATCGCTTATTCGTGCATTAGATCATTACATCACCACCCATGCTGAACTTGCACCCCTCTCACCAAAATTTAGTATTGCAGTTGACGGTGGAGGAGCGCTAAAAGTGTGCGATCGCCCCAATGATATTATCTTCAGTGCCGTTGAAATCAGTACACAGATTTACTTTCACCTCAAACTCAATTTAGGTAAATCATTTCTCAATACAGGCATATTACTGCAACCCCAAGCCTGTGTAGACGTAGTAAATGCGATCGCCAAAGTCTATTTACAGTATTCTGCGCTAGAACAAGAAAACGTCATAGCCTATCGCAAATCTCGTAAACTTCGTTTATTTGAAGTTCTGCACAATTTGGGTAGAGAAAAATTTCTCCAAGAACTAGAAAGTCATCTTCCCTACCCCTTGCAACAACTTCCCAATATCCCCACCCCTCTATCCACACAACCATACCTAACTCGCTATCTTCACCTTGGTGTTCACCCCCAAAGACAACAAGAACTTTCCTACATTGGTGTTGTATTACCACTAGGTAAATTAGAAACATGGCAAATGCACGGTTTAGCAGACATCGCCCAAGGTTACGGTAGTGGTACACTTAGGCTCACACCCTGGCAGAATCTTCTGTTAACAGATATTCCTCAACAGTATATTCACGAAGTCAAGAGTAAAATAGAAAACTTAGATTTGCATTGGTCGCCAACCAAAATACACAGCGCTTTGGTTGCGTGTGCTGGTAGTACAGGATGTGCATCCTCAGCAACGGATACCAAAAATCATGCTTTAAAGTTAGCTGAGTATTTAGATCAATGCATAATCCTAAATCAACCTGTCAATATTCACTTTACAGGATGTCCAAAATCTTGCGCCCAACACAACAACAACGATATCACTCTCTTGGGTGTCAGTGAAGAAAAGTATGACTTATATGTTGGAGATCGTGACAATGAAAGCAAATTCGGGCGGGAACTTTATCAGTGTGTGGCGTTTGCAGAATTACCCTCATTGCTAGAAAAAATTCTCCAAGTTTACACTGCAAAACGTCTAACTCGCCACGAATCATTGGGAGAATTCGCCAATCGATATAGTATTGCAGAGTTGCAAGAGATGGTTGAGGAGGAGAGGAGGGACAAGGGAGACAAAGGGGACAAGAAAGACAAGGGGGACATGGGAGACAAGATAATCCAAAATCTAAAATCTAAAATCTAAAATCGAATGACCATTGACTATATTCGAGATGGGAATGAAATATATCGTAAATCCTTTGCCATAATTCGGTCAGAGGCAAATTTATCTGTGCTAGCGCCGGATGTGGCTAAGGTAGCAGTCCGTTTGATTCATGCTTGTGGTATGACTGATATTGTGGATGATTTAGTAGCTTCGTCTACTGCTGTCCAATCTGGACGTACAGCAATAGCAGCAGGCGCACCGATTTTGTGTGATTGTCGCATGGTGGCTGAAGGAATTACTCGTAAGCGCTTACCAGCAGATAATGCAGTGATTTGCACTCTGAATCATCCCGATGTACCAGAACTTGCTCAAAAACTGGAAAATACTCGTTCTGCTGCGGCTTTAGAGTTGTGGCGATCGCACTTAGAAGGATCTGTGGTAGCGATTGGTAATGCACCTACTGTTTTATTTCGACTACTGGAAATGCTGGATGAAGGCGCACCCAAACCCGCGTTAATTTTGGGTTTTCCGGTTGGGTTTGTGGGGGCCGCAGAGTCAAAAGCAGCACTCGCAACTGATAGCCGTGGTGTGCCATTTATGACATTAAAAGGACGTCGGGGAGGAAGTGCGATTGCAGCTGCCGCAGTTAATGCCTTAGCAACGGAGAAGGAATGATGAAAGGTCGTCTTTATGGTGTTGGTGTTGGGCCTGGAGATCCAGAATTATTGACTCTCAAGGCATTACGCCTATTAAAATCTTGCCCAGTGGTTGCCTATCAATCAGCAGAAGAGAAAGAAAGTGTTGCTAGGGGTATTGTGGCTGAATATCTTTCTGGGAATCAAATTGAGGTGGAGTATCATCTCCCCCGCGCCCTCGATCCCTACGAAGCACAACCTATTTACGACCAAGTTGTCATTCCTATTGCCGAACATCTTGCCGCTGGACGGGATGTGGTGGTTTTGTGTGAAGGTGATCCGTTATTTTATGGTTCGTTTATGTATGTATTTACACGACTTTCTGATCAGTTTGAAACAGAAGTTGTACCAGGAGTTTCCTCACCAATGGGGTGTGCTTCTGCATTAACAGTACCCTTGAGTTATCGCAACGATGTTTTTAGCGTTTTACCAGCCACCCTACCAGCCGAAACCTTGAAAGCACAATTGTTAAATGCTGATGCAGCAGCAATTATTAAACTGCGGCGACATTTTGCAAAGGTTCGAGAAGTATTGCATCACTTAGGAATGGGATCACGGGCGCGTTACATTGAAAGAGGAACGATGGTAAATCAAAAAATTATCTCTCTCGATGAAGTAGATCCCGCCCAAGTTCCTTATTTCTCAATGATTTTAGTTCCAAGTCAAAGTCGGTTATAACTGTTAAAAAGGCGATCGCATCGGATATAAAAAATAGCGATCGCTCAAATTTTAACTAGTGGTGAAACTAAACTCCTGATGATTAATTGAGTGTTCTAAATCACGATAGTGTGAATCTAGCCAACAACGTGGTAAAGACTCGCCAGAGGGAAAACTCATTTCCAATTTTGTGTATGAATCAGGTTCTTGTAATTCTTCCCCTGCGTGTGTCACCCCCATTACTTCTTTGATACAGGGGTTAAAGAGTCGGTCTAGAGTCAAAATTTCGACTAGAGTCCCTGAAGGTTTATGCATCAAGAACATAGATATTCTCCTATGTCAAGAGCTACTGAATATATACTAGACCTAATTCAGTCCCAAAACTAATTTACGCAATAGTTTGCAAAATTAATACATATCTAATTTCTTATAACTTTAGCTTGGTTTTCTTTTCGCGAATCTTTATTCCCCTCTAGGCGAATAGTTCCTTTATGGTACAAGAAAGCGGGTAAATCCAGGGACTCAATCCGCAATCCAATATCCAAAATCTAAAATCCAAAATTGTTTGACTGATTTTATCAAGTATTTTTGTGGCGTCATCGATGGTTTTGAGCATCATAAGCATATCGTCTGCTTACTACGAACTGCACAATCACCTGCAAAATCATCTAAACTCAAGGTGTATGCTCGTTTGCTCAATTGTGTTATGTCCTCCATCATAAATTCATTGCCACCAAACCTTGCCAAAATTGTCCAGCGCTTTCAACGTGCTACAGATCCAAAACGACGCTATGAACAGCTAATTTGGTATGGTCAGAAGCTGAAGGAGTTTCCAGAAACTGATAAAATCTCAGAAAACAAAGTACCTGGGTGTGTTTCCCAAGTTTATATTACGGCTGCTTTGGCAGACGATAAAGTGATATTTCAAGGCGATTCAGATTCTCAATTAACTAAAGGATTAGTTGGTCTTTTAATTGAAGGTTTGAATGGACTCACAGCTGCTGAAATTGTTCAACTCACTCCAGACTTTATTCAAGAAACTGGGTTAAATGTTAGCCTGACACCTTCTCGTGCTAATGGTTTTTATAACATCTTCAAAACCATGCAAAAGAAGGCTTTGGAATGTCAAAGTTAGGAGAAAAGGGAAAGGGTAAACTTTTGTTTACAATTTAATTAATCATAAAAGCTATTAATAATCAATCACAATAAAAATTTGTCTAATGTCAACTAATTTATTATCATCTCCTACTAATTTTGGTATCGGTGGAGTAGTCCAAGAACTCACCTGGAACTGGGAAAATCAGCAATTACGGATTGTTTATGAAACTCTTGGTAATGGATCGCCGCTATTGCTACTTCCTGCTTTTAGTACTGTGTCTACACGAGAAGAAATGAGTGGGATAGCTAGGTTACTTGCTCCCTATTTTCAAGTTGTCGCTGTAGATTGGCCAGGATTCGGAAATTCTTCCCGTTTACCTGTAAATTACGAACCTGCAATCTATGAGCATTTTCTTGAGTATTTTGTTACCTCTGTATTTAATAGTTCTGTAGCAGTAGTTGCTGCTGGTCATAGCGCAGCCTATGTTCTGCAATTAGCTCGTAAGCATTCCTCAGCATTTTCACGATTGGTTTTAGTAGCACCAACTTGGCGTGGCCCCTTACCGACAATGGGTGTAGATCGACAGGTAGCAGGAGTATTTAGAGAAATAGTGCGATCGCCTATCGTAGGGCAAATACTCTACAAGCTCAATACTGTGCCATCTTTTTTAAGTTTGATGTACCGCCGTCATGTCTACGTAGATGCTGCCAAACTTACTCCTAACTTCATTGAGCATAAGTGGCAAAATACCCAACAACCAGGAGCCAGATTTGCGCCTGCTGCTTTCGTAACTGGAAATCTCGACGCTGTACATAACCAAGCTGATTTTTTGGCGTTGGTTCAAGATTTATCTGTGCCTTTACTGGTGGTAATTGGAGAATCCTCTCCTAGTAAATCTCGTGCTGACATGGATGCTTTGGCAGCACTAAACAAAGTCCAATCAGCAATTCTTCCTGGTTCTTTGGGAATGCATGAAGAATATCCAGAAGCAGTGACAGAAGTTATTTTGCCCTTTTTGAGAACTGGTTCGTGAAGAGACGCGATCGCTCATCAAACACAGCAAGCCCAATAGCTCCCCTTACCAGTCAAAGAATTCCGCGTCTTCGGTTTTGCTATTAGCGCTAGCCTGTCGCTTTACGACTGAACCCTGCATCAGGAGGCTTGCCTGTTCAATTGCATTACTGGAGAATCCGTCGTTTCGATTGCTTTAAGCAGCGGAAGCAGCTTCTGAACATGCATTGGGGAAAGCTAAAAAAGACTGATTTAAATTCTCTTAATTCTCGTGACTGCTGATATTACCAGTGCTAGCAGGACGGAAATCATCCTAGTTATTGATGAGACAGGAGATAAAAAAGCGAATTCAACATAATAAGAAAACAATAGATTGCTCATCAGCATTATCTATTGTGGAGTAACGGTTAAGATGATCTCGTGTGTATAGCTTCTTGGAGTAACAGCTTCGGGTTTTTTCAGCAATATATCCATCTCTAAATCGTTACTACCCGCAGACAAACTGATACTTTTTTTGCCAACATTACTATTATTTAAACTTGAGCCAATAATGTTTGAAGATTGTGTATATTTTGACTCAAGTTGATTAGAGAGAGATACAGATTTAAACTGAGGTGAAGAAACACTAATACTTGTACCTCTGCTGCTTTCAACTTGAAATTGAAGTGGAATTTGTACTGACAAATTATTGTAACTTTTATTTGAATAGTTGGAGTTTATTGGTTGCAATTTTTCCGGAAAATTTATGGATGCATGGTCTAGAACAACTCCACTAAAAGGAACATTAATACTGTCAGCTAATGATGCTGGAACAAAACTAAAACTGCTGGTGCAGATTACACCAAATGTGATTAATAAACGTTGAAACATTGGTATTGACCTAACTTTTAATCTGTTATTTAGAGAATATCATCTCCAAAATAATAATTAGTTAGTTCAGCACCAATCTCAATCAAAACTTCAGCTATTTACCCTCAAAAATCAAGTTTATGTAAATTCAAAAGTTTGCTCTTGCTCTAGTTTTTGAAAGTCGCGCTGGATCTCATTCCACAAAGCTTTATTGTGAGGATCTGTCTTGAGGGCTTTTTTCAATGATTATTCTCGTTATGGGTGTTTCCGGTTCCGGTAAAAGCACCATTGGTAAATTATTAGCAGATTGTTTGCAATGGAAATTTAGCGATGCTGATCATTTCCATTCGCCTGAAAATATTGCCAAAATGCGGCGTGGTATACCTCTAGATGATGGCGATCGCTTACCTTGGCTGCAAGATATCCAAACAGCAATTAAAAAATGGTTGGAAGAAAATCAGAATGTGGTACTGGCGTGTTCCGCACTCAAAACTAGCTACCGCCAGTATTTTTTTATTGGCGATGAGCGCATTAAGTTAGTTTACTTGCATGGTTCATTTGCATTGATCAACGAACGCCTGCAAGAGCGACACAATCATTTTATGTCTGAAAAATTGCTGAAAAGTCAGTTTGATACTCTTGAAGAACCGACTGATGCTCTATATATAGATGTTTCACTATCGCCACAGCTGATTGTGCAAAATATTCGGGAGAATTTGCAAATCTAAGGGGATCGGGGAACGGGGAACGGACATTGGGAAGAGACTTATTAAATAATTCTCCCTACACCCCCCACACTTCCTTGTCCCCTTATTCCCCATTACCCTATAAATCTATCCGCCGATGGAAAACTTCAAACTATCGGGTTGACCAAGATTACCTTCCAACACTACACCACGGCTATTGGCGTGGAGATGTCGCAAAATCATGTAAATTGACTCTATTTTGTCTGTAGCACCAACTTTTTGGCTAATTTGCTCCAAAGTTAAAGGTGTTTTTTCCTGTTGCAAAACTGCTACTACTTTTTTTTGTAATTCCAGAATCTCAGCAGCAGCTTTTTTACCAGCTTCTACCCCTGGTTGATGGTAGGCGTTAATATTGATCAAGCTGGCATATAAACCAACAGCACGCTCATATAAAGCAATCAATGCCCCAACAGTACGAGAATTAACTTGGGGAATAGTGACTGTAACTGAATCACGGTGTTTTTCATACAGTGCTTCTCTGGTTCCTTGCAAAAAACCAGAAAGGTAATCGCCTGATGTGATTCCTGGTTCGATTTCTGGAGATGGACTCTGACGATCTTCTAAAACTTCAATAAGGGTAGCAAAGAAATTTGGTACACCTTCGCGCAATTGCTGGACATATGCGTGTTGATCTGTAGAACCTTTGTTACCGTAGACTGCAATACCCTGATGAACAATATTGCCTGTCTTATCTTTTTCTTTACCCAAAGATTCCATTACCAGCTGTTGCAAATAGCGGCTAAATAAAAGTAGACTGTCTTTGTAAGGTAGGACAACCATGTCTTTTTCACCCTTGCCGTTGCCAGTATAGTACCAAGACAGGGCTAATAATGCGGCTGGGTTATTTTTGAGATCATGAACGCGGGTGGCGTCATCCATTTCTTTCGCACCTTCGAGCATGGCGCGGATATCAATTCCCTGCAACGCACCTGGTAATAAACCCACAGCAGATAATTCCGAAGTGCGTCCACCTACCCAATCAAACATGGGAAATCTCGCTAACCAGCCTTCTGATTTTGCTTGTTCATCCAACTTACTACCGGGCATGGTAATGGCGATCGCATAATTAGCAAAATCCAAATTATGTCCAGCGTAGGCTTTTTTGACTTCCGCCATGCCATTACGGGGTTCCGGTGTGCCTCCAGATTTGGAAATCACCAAAACCAAAGTGCTAGTGAGGCGGTTTCGTACCTGAGTTAATACCCGATCAATACCTGCGGGATCGGAGTTGTCAATAAAGTGAATCGCTAGTGGCGGAAAATCTGGGGCTAAAGCTTCAGCAACGAACTGCGGCCCAAGGGCAGAACCACCAATACCAATCGAAATAATATCAGTGAAACGGGGTGCTTTTGGAGGATGAATTGCACCTGTGTGGACTTTTTCGGCGAATACTTCAATTTGCTCTATGGTGCTGACAATTTCTTGTGTCAGTTCCGGAGTAGGAGCCAAATCAGGATTTCGCAGCCAGTAATGTCCAACCATGCGGTTTTCGTCAGGGTTGGCGATCGCTCCTTTCTCAAGTTCCGCCATATCCGCAAAAGCCTTCTCAAACTTTGGCTGCAACTTCTCCACAAAGGCGTCATCAAACCGCATCCGGCTTACATCTAGGAAAAACCCCAGTCCTTCATGGAAATATAGCCATTTCTGGTATCGTTGCCAAAGTGCCGTAGCGTCCATAAGGAAATCTCAAGTAAAGTGATTTTCAAAAACAAGTTTAAGCTAAGGATAGAGCCAAGCTTTGTCCCTCTTATACAGTTTTAAGTCTTCATGTGGCCCCAGATCTATACATCCGGCATTGGTATGACTCGCAGAAATTTCACAATTTCACCTCTTATTTCTATACCAATTAAGTAATTTCTCAGAGTAAAACGGTAAAAAATACCCTCCCTATCTACCTGTCGCAAATCTGGTAAGTCATGCAGTTGTTTTTGATCTGCAAACTCAATCAAAGCAAAATCATATACCAGTTGATAGGCAGCAGGTTCTAAATTTTTCAGGTCTACTAAAAAAGACCGTGCATAACGTACTTCCATATTGGACCTTGGGCATTGGAAATAACCAACAACTAACCACTAACCATTATGAAAAAGTTAACTGTTGTACAGCTTCTTCATGGGTTAAGGTGTCCCAAGGTTGCTGCGATCGCTTGACATCTTGTATGGCTTTGTGCATATAAAAATCACAATGTAAGTTGTAGACGGCGTTCCAAACTTTTTCTAGTTCTTCATCGGCTAGCTGTTCAATTAAATGATGGATTCTGATTCGCAGCAAGTTCATAATATCTTCTACCCAGAACAATCAAGA
>NZ_AJLJ01000173.1 GCF_000317245.1 Fischerella muscicola SAG 1427-1 = PCC 73103 | reverse complement strand
TTATAGTGTTCCCATGAGTGACTTCCAAATCAATTGCAGGGAAGGGGACAAGGGGGACAAGAGAGAAGAAATCGCTTTGAGGTTTGAAACTAGAACTTTGAGGTTTAACTCTTGACTATTGACTATTGACGCTTGACTATTGTACAGACGCGTAGACGCTCGTAAGAGCGGCTTCTCATAAGAGTATAATCGCGTCTCTACTATTGACAAATGACAAATAACAAAATATGGCTGAATATCTGATTTTTTTAGCAATTTCTACTTCTATTTTTGCTTTGTTTGCTCTCGGACTCAACTTACAGTGGGGTTTTACAGGCTTAATTAACTTTGGTCATGTGGCATTTATGACGTTGGGAGCCTATACGACTGTATTATTAAGCCTTAAAGGTGTCCCCATATTACTGGCGGCGATCATTGGAAGTGCTGTTGCGGCTTTGTTGGGTTTGTTAATCGGTTTTTCGACTCTGCGTTTGCGGGAAGATTATTTGGCGATCGTTACTATTGGCGTGGGAGAACTAGTTCGTCTGATACTCAATAACCAAGATTTACCCGTGGGTGACACCTGGATTTCCGGTGCGTTTGGTGTCCAAAGTTATCCAATTCCGCTTGTAAATTTACAACCAAATTTGTTTGTCAAACTGGTGATGATTGGTGTGTTGACTTTGGTTGCTGGGGTAACTTTCTATTGGCTGTGGCGTTGGACTCGTCCGACAGATGCAGCTAAACCAACAGGTAACAGACAAGAATATATATCACGTCTAGTATTAGCAAGTTTTTTGGGATTATTGTCAGCAGCAGTTTATATATCGGGGGTGATTGGCTTATACAATTACAATCCAAAAGCAGGTTTGATGCTGTTGTCGTTGTTAACCCTTGCTTTTGTTTTTTGGCGTTTGGAAGTGTTGGTGCGATCGCCTTGGGGTAGAGTCCTCAAAGCTATCCGTGAAGATGAAGAAGTTCCCAAAGCGTTAGGCAAAAACGTTTTTTGGTACAAGTTACAATCTTTGATGTTGGGAGGTGCGATCGCTGGTGTTGCTGGGGCTTTCTTTGCTTGGCAACTTAGTGCTATCTATACTGATAATTTCCAACCACAGCTAACTTTTGATGCTTGGATTATGGTGATCTTAGGAGGTTCTGGTAATAATATTGGTACGATTTTGGGAGCAGTAATTTACTTTGCTTACGACACTCTCACTCGTGAATATCTACCCAAAATTTTTACTAACCTTACCTCTGATCAATTGGGGGCGTTTCGCATCATGATTATAGGACTAATTTTGATGGTGCTGATGATTTGGCGTCCTCAAGGTATCTTAGGTAAAAAGGAGGAACTTACCCTTGGTAAATAATAATTCTTCCCAGGTTCCCTTATTAGCTGCTAGTGGACTATGCAAAAGCTTTGGCGGTATTAAGGCTGTTGATAATGCTGAAATTCAAGTTGCAACAGGTAGTATTACAGGTTTAATCGGCCCCAATGGTGCTGGTAAAACAACTTTATTTAACTTACTTTCTAACTTTATCCGTCCTGATAAAGGAAAAGTCGTCTTTGATGGTGAGCCTATTCAGCACTTACCATCCTATCAAATTGCTCAACAGGGTTTAGTACGGACATTTCAAGTGGCGCGCGCCCTCTCTAAGTTGTCGGTGTTGGAAAATATGCTACTAGCAGCCCAAAAGCAAACTGGCGAAAATTTTTGGCAGTTGCAATTTCAACCCCATATAGTAGCTAAAGAAGAAAAGCAGCTCCAACAACAGGCACTAGCCATATTAGAATCAGTGGGTTTAGCCCATAAAGCCGATGATTACGCTGGTGGGTTATCTGGTGGACAACGTAAGTTATTGGAAATGGGACGGGCGTTGATGACTAATCCCAAGCTGATTTTGTTAGATGAACCAGCAGCAGGTGTAAATCCGAGACTAATTGATGAGATTTGCGATCACATCGTTAAATGGAATCAACAAGGTATGACTTTTTTGATTATTGAACACAATATGGATGTGATCATGTCGTTGTGCGATCGTGTTTGGGTACTCGCTGAAGGTAGAAATTTGGCTGACGGTGTTCCAGAAGAAATTCAGCATGACGCCAAAGTTTTAGAAGCTTATTTGGGGAAATAATTGAAGGATGAAGGGTGAAGGGTGAAGGGTGAAGATAAAAGAATATTGTTAAGAATATTAGCTAATAACCAATGACAAATGACCATCATCCTTTCTTGGTTGCGATCGCTTTGGGGAAAAGAAAAATCAAGCTAGATGGTCATGTGATCAATCACACAACGAAAACATGAAAACCTAATCCCTAATCTTTAATCCCTGTTAAGAGTTCCCTATTTGCAAGACAGTCATTCACGCCAGACTTTGGCACAAACCTTGCCATGAAAATATCAACCTTCCTACACCCTTACACCCCCACACCCATTTTCAAGCTAGAACTTTATTCATCTGATAGCATATTTACAATCCATCCTATCCATCGACGGACTGTGCTTGACCGCCTTTTAATAGTTGTAATATTTATGTTTAAACTACAACACTGCATAATTTGACGGATTTCACTAATATCTGGGATGAGACCATTTGAAAGAGTAAATTCAAAAGTTTTATAAAAAACCTGATGTTGCAAAAATTTTTCAATTAAAGATAAGATTTTGATTTTGTATCTTTTTTTTAGCAAATGGCTTCCTTCATCGCTTAAACGAAATATTATTTCTCTAGTATTTGGGTCTACATACTTATCCATTAAGCCAAGATATCTAGCAGCATCAGTATAATAACTAGTCTGTCTTTCATCGAATTGATAATTTGCTGTAATTTCCTCCTTCGTTAATTCTTTATCTAGTAAAAGTGTAAGTAAATCTATGATTCTTTCAAATTTATTGGCTTGGGGAAATGGAGCATTTGGTTCAGCAACTATAGTAATAGATTTAAAAATTTGAGATACATCTTCATGTGTTATTGTTTCAGGAGCTATCACATAGTTCCTTTGCTCTACCAATCTTATTGAATTGTAATTTAAAATATCATCGAATTTATAGATAAAAAAACTAAATATATTGCTGGAGTTAGAATAAGTCATTAAAATAGGAATTACTTCCTTGCTTGGAATTTTACTAGTCCAAAGCCTATATGGATAATATAGTTGTCTAATTAAAAAATCATCGACATCGTATAATTTAGCTTCTAATAATAGAAAATACTGCTCACTTTCAAAACCAGCATCTATTTCACATTGAGCATTATTAACTTCAATATTATATTGAGTATCATCTATTACTTTATTTATATTAAATTTAAATGTACCCGTAGACATTCGTCCATAAACTGTATGATATGACTCTTCACCGTCAATCAAATTATTTATAATACCTGTATTAAAAGCACAACTTAATGCCGAACTTTCTGAATATAGATTTGTATAGTCTATACTTTCTATTCCTTTTGGGAATTCTACAGGGATTGCTTCTAAAGTCTCAGAATAGGTAACATTTAAATAAGAATCAAATTTACCAATAATGTATTTATTCCTAGAGATAGATAATATAGAAAGTTTGTAAACTTTAAAAATTTCAGGTAAATTAGCATAATGGTCAAACTTTGCCATTAACCTACTTTCTCTGAATTCATTAATACTTGCAGAGTCTATTTCAAAAAACCCTATCTTATATATATTTTCTAGAATATGATATTTTTTAAATAACTTCTCCCAGGCAATATCATTTTTAGATTGTTGTTTTTGACTCGTCGATAAGTCACTCATAGTTTTTTACTAAGATTTCGTCTACTTTGCCTCTTTTTTTAGCATTTGAATTTATAGCTCTAATTGCCGATATTTTTGTCTGTTTATAATCTTTATACAAGTCTTTTATGAAGTTTGTATAAGCATTGCTCAATAGAACTTTACAACCTCTCCTGTCTAAACTATCAAATGTCTCTTTTAACCTAATTTGTTCATCTTTATTAAATCCATTGACATCATAGCCAGTAAAAGAAGCAGTATCCGAAACTGGATCATAAGGAGGATCAAGATAAACAAAATCTCCTCTTTTAGCATTCTTAAGAGCGTCTTGAAAATCTAAATTTAATATTGTAATTTGGTTATCATTTAAATATTTACTTACAGCTTTTAAAACAGCTACATCTAAAATATTTGGATTTTTGTATTTGCCAAAAGGCACATTAAACTGTCCTTGAGAATTAACTCTGAATAAGCCATTGTAACAAGTCTTGTTCAGAAAAATAATTCTTGATGCTCGTTGTACTGGTGTTCTATCTTGAAAACTTTCTTCTCTGTCCCAATCTCTGATAGTATAATAATACTCTTCATTATTTTTATAAAATTTTAATTTATCAATTAGTTCATCAACTGAGTCTCTAATAACTTCATAACAATTGATTAATTCAGCATTACTGTCATTAATTACAGCCTTTTTAGGTTGCAAAGCAAATAGGAGCGCTCCACCACCAATAAAAGGTTCATAGTAGGTTTGGTAATTATAATTTTTAGGTAAATAATTCTCTATAATTAATGGAACAAGTTGTCTTTTCCCTCCTGCCCACTTCAGAAACGGTTTTACTAGCTTATTTACTGACACCATTTTTTGACCTAAAAAATCACTAAGTAATGATTTGACAGTACAATAGTACTATTAAAATAGTTACCTCGCTCATAAATATTAACGTGAGTTCGATAAACATTCTCAGACTAGACAATTAACCCGCCCGCAAGTAAATTGCGGGCTAAGAGCCACTGTCTACTATAAGTAGACTGAATCAGTTCAATATATTGATTTATACACATTTCAAGCCACTTAAGTGGGTTTTGACTATTAGCCTGCACTTGAGTCACGGTGGGGATTGTGGCAAAACTACAATCCTTCGACTGTAGTGCTTTAATAAAATACACTGTTATTGGTATCAACAAATTCTCTCTACTAATCTATATAACGCCAATAAACCCTGTCTTTTTGCTGGATTAAATGATAACTGATCAACTCTCGTCTGAGATGAGAAAAATCAGGATGGTAATGCTTTAGAATTTCATCAATAGCAGTTTCTGAATACTGAACACCGACCTCAAATTTATTTACTAACCACTTAAGAATTACCAAGCGTTTTTTACGACTAGAGGGAATTTCTTTGATGCGTTCTCCCTCTATGTAGGTTTGAATAATCTTCATTTCCCATGCTTCTGTATCCACATCTTCAACCCAAGAAGCAATATTCCCTGGTGTAAAAATTTCTTTGCTGACACTCTCTAAAGTCATACTTTCCAATTGATACAGGTGGGTATTACCTTCAGGACGCATAGTCACTAAGTTTACTTCTTTTAATTTCGCTAAATGATGAGATACCGTTGGTTCCTTGAGTTGCAATAATACAGCTAGTTCTTCAACACTACATTCTTGGTTAGCTAGAAAACTCAAAATCTTTAACCGACTTTCGTCCGCTAAAGCTTTGAAAAAACGTAGCACGATTTGAAATTGTTCCGTTTTCATAATCTGTTATAATCTAATTAGACAGGAATCTAATTAGCTGTTCGTCAAACTAACTAAGTTGTGCAATATCCCTCTAACGCAACCGAGATGCTGCGCAGGTGGATTGTATCTTTATGTGATTTTGTAACGTTTTTGTAAGAAAAGTTAATTTTCTTAAGTAGTTTTTTATATTTCGCTATGTTTAGCCACTTATCTCATCGCAAAAGAAACAAACTAGGTTTTCCGAAGCGAGGTATTTCTCTGGTTCAAGCAGCCAAGTTTTTAAATGTAGACCAAGCCAACCTTTATATGGCCCTACAAAGAGGAGAAATTCCTATGCGTAGAACAAACGGAAGGACTACAGTCAGCGCAGGAGCTTTATTAGATTATCAAGCAAGAAAAAGACGAAATTGATTAGTATTTCCTAATGTATAAATAAGGAAATATTTTGGTATTGAGGACAAGGAGGAAAAGGAGGACAGAGAGAATTCTTAACGAGTAACCTTACTAACCAATAACCACTTGACGATTATGTGGTTTCAAGAGATTGTTGACATCGGGGCCACAGGGGATGATACCGCCGGGGTTAAGTGGAAAGAGGTTTCCATAATAGTCTCGCTTGACGCTCTCTAGATCACAGGTGTCAGAAACTCCTGATAGCTGATATAAATCACGTAGATAAGGCCCCAAATTTTCGTAGTCTTGAATTCTGTGGCGATCGCACTTAAATAAACCGTAATAAACCACATCGAAACGGAACAAGGTAGTAAATAAACGCACATCTGCTAGTGTTACCCGATCTCCACACAGGTAGCGACTCTTTGCCAATGCAGCGTCTATTTCGTCAAGAGCAGTAAATAATTCGTTACAAGCTTTGTCATAAGCTTGTTGACTTTGGGCAAAACCGCAGCGATAAACACCGTTGTTTACCGCATGATAAATTTTTTCGTTCCAACGGTCAATTTGCTCACGTAGTTCTTCTGGATAAAGATCAAGTCCGAGATTAGTTGCAAACTCGTTAAATTGAGAATTCAACATGACGATAATCTCTGCACTTTCGTTATTAACTATCGTCTTGGTTTGCGTATCCCAGAGTACGGGAACAGTACAGCGTCCTTGATAACCAGGTACGGCTAAATTATAGAGTTCGGGAAGAGTACGACAACCTTCTTCTTCTTGGTTAAGAATCCAAATACCTTCGTTTGGTGAAGGAGACACAATCGAAACTAGTATGGCATTTTCCAAACCTTTGAGCGATCGCACAACTAAAGTTCGATGCGCCCAAGGACAACCCAAACCCACATAAAGGCGATAGCGTCCTGCTTGGGGTTGATAAGGATTGTCTGCTTCTGTACTAATAGAGTTGCGGAACTGACTAGCTGGACGGATATATTCTCCTGATTGGTTACGAGGGGCCAGATTTGACATCATCAGATGCCACATGGTCGTCCAGACAAATTTTCCCAACCGGATGATTATACCAGAAGGCAGTGACTTACCTTTTTTCCTACTGTTTTCGTTTTTTAGCTTGTTGTCCTGCACAAGATTAACTCCTGAGTTTCTCCACAAATTCTTGATGTTCTGCTGTTTGCAAACCCTGTTGAAGAACTGCTAGAACCTCAGCCATGTTACCTTCTCGTAAAGCATCAACCAGCAGCCATAATCCAGGAAAAATCTCACTGCGAATTATTCCATCTGCATCTGGTTCTCGCAGAACATATCGTCCTTGTTGTAAGTTGAACCAATCTAGGCGATTTTCGTAACTTTGCCAAACAATATACTCTTTGACGCCATTGCGACGATAGGCATTAAGTTTATCATTCAGATCATAAGCAGCACTACTAGCAGCAATTTCTACGATTAATTCTGGTGTGCCTTCAATATAATCATCATCATTAATACGGGAATTGCCACCTACCTCTGGTTCAATTCGTAATAAAGCGTCCGGTTGGGGTTCATTGTCAGCATCAAGACGTACTGTGGCGTTATCTTGCAAATCTACCCCAGGCGTTGCAGCAGTGTAAACTAACAACCAACCTATTATTTGAGCATGAGGTCTGCCATGACCTCTAGCGCGTACAGGTGAAGCCAAGTATACCACTCCTTCGATTAATTCTGCTTTCATATTTTGCGGCATTGCCTGATAGCGGCGTTCAAATTCGTCACGAGTTAAGCGATCGCCACTTTCTAATGGAGGAAAATTAGTAGTATATATAGCTGACATAGGAAGAAATAAGTTTTAATTTTTCACATGGATTGTGTATCGTAATCCGATCCTAGTTAAATAGAAAATTTTAATTCTTAGAATTTATGGATTCTCATCCAACATTACGTGCTGCTATAAGCGATCGCATTGCTAATAGTCCTGATCAGCGAATTACTTTTGCCACCTACATGGATATGGCATTGTATCATCCTGAGTATGGTTACTATTCTACCGAAGCTGTGAATATCGGTAAGCAGGGCGACTTTTTCACATCTGTTCATCTTGGCCCTGATTTTGGTGAGTTGCTGGCTGAACAATTTGTCCAAATGTGGGAAATTTTAGGTCAACCTGCGGCTTTTTCTTTGGTAGAAATGGGTGCAGGGCAAGGACATTTAGCACTAGATATTTTAAATTATCTCAAACTGCGCCATCCAAATTTTTTTGCTGCCCTAAAGTACATCATTGTAGAAAAGTCTCCCATTCTTAGGCAAGAACAACAACAACGCTTACAAGGATTCACAGTTGAAATCAAAAGCAGTTTAGAAGAAATATTTAGTAACTCTATTATTGGCTGCTTTTTCTCAAACGAATTGGTGGATGCTCTACCAGTACATCAATTTATTTTAGAACAAGGGCAACTGCGAGAAATTTATGTAACTCTACAGCCAGAGTCAACAGCCAATAGTAGTACAGACGCGATTAATCGCGTCTGTACAATTGTAAATAGTCAAGAGTTATTCACTCCCCACACTTCCCCTCTCTCCGCGTCAGAGCGTCCCCTCACTCTCTTCACAGAAGTCATCGCTGAACCTTCTACGCCAAGACTAGTTGAATACTTTGATTTAGTTGGTATTCAGTTCCCAGAAAACGTTTATCCAGAAGGTTATCGCAGTGAGGTAAATTTAGCGGCGCTAGATTGGTTAGGTGTAGTAGCAGACCGTTTGCAGCGAGGGTATGTGTTAACAATAGATTATGGTTATCCGGCAAGTCGTTACTATAATCCCAGGCGATCGCAAGGGACACTTCAGTGTTACTGGCATCATCAGCGCCATAATAACCCCTACATCAATATTGGGCGACAAGACATTACAGCCCATGTTGATTTTACAGCTTTAGAAAGATGGGGTGAACGCTGTGGATTAGCTAAAGTTGGTTGGACGCAGCAAGAATTATTTTTGATGGCGTTGGGTTTAGGCGATCGCATGGTTAGTCTGTCTAATACAAATCAACCCATTTCGGATTTACTGCGTCGCCGCGATGCATTGCGTCAGCTTTTAGATCCTTTTGGATTAGGTGGATTTGGTGTCTTGGCACAAAGTAAAGGACTCAAGGAAACAGAAACATTTTTAATGCTGAAGGGATTTACTGTGCCAGAACTACCAATCTCAAATTGAAAAGTTAAAACTATATTAATCTCACTTGGGTGAAAACTAATTTACCATTAAAGGCTGAAGAATGAAGTATTAAGGCTAAAGTAAATATTTTTTAGCCTTTATCCTTTACATTTTATCCTTACTTTAGTCAAAAGGTAATAATTATGACCACCCATGACTTATTAATGCTAATCGTGCTACTTATTCCCGGAATTTTACTTTCAGTAATGATTATGGTTACTTTTGCCGCAGGTGGCTGAAAAACTAGTTAGTTTTAGATCTAAGAGGGCAAACAATAATTGTACAGACGCGATGAATCGCGTCTCTTACCAACAGCGATCGCTCTACCAAAGGAACGTAAAAATGAAGGTAGCATTTCTGGGGACTGGATTAATGGGACTGCCAATGGCACACAAGTTGTTAGAAGCAAGAGTCCAGCTAATTGCCTATAACCGCACCCCAGAAAAGTTAGAACCGTTAAAAGCAGCTGGTGCGGAAGTTGCAGGAAAACCCTATCAAGCAATTAATGCAGCTGACTGTGTAATTTTGATGCTGACGAATGCCGCAGCCATCTATAGTGTCTTACTTTCAGACCGATGTTCACAAGCTGTAGCAGGAAAAAGCGTCATTCAAATGGGGACTATTACTCCTACCGAAAGCAGAGAAATTAGAGATGCAGTAGTTGCCGCAGGTGGTGAGTATTTAGAAGCACCCGTACTCGGTAGTATCTCAGAAGCACAAGCTGGGAATTTAATTGTGATGGTAGGCGCACATCAAGAACAATACCAACGTCACTTAGAGTTATTAAAACACTTCGGCCCAGAACCTGTACTAGTTGGGCCTGTGGGAACTGCGGCGGCGCTGAAACTAGCTTTAAATCAATTAATCGCTTCTCTAACAGCAAGTTTCGCCCTTAGTCTTGGCTTTGTCCAGCGTTATGGTATTGACGAAGACCTGTTTATGTACATTTTGCGTCAAAGCGTCCTTTATGCCCCAGCTTTTGACAAAAAGTTGCAAAGAATGTTGGAAGGAAATTACGCTAATCCCAATTTTTCCACCAAACACCTGATAAAAGATACTGATTTCTTTATTGAAGAAGCAAAAGCAGCAGGTTTGAATGTCAGCAGTATAGAAGGTGTACGAAAAATATTAGAAATGGCAATGAAAATGTCATTTGCCCACGAAGATTATTCATCTATATTTTCTGTAATTAAATCGGGAGAAAATTAAGAAAGGAGAGAAGCTAATTCTTGCCTAATTATGGTTAAATATATATGTAATAATTGATAATTATCTATATTTCACAGAAGAAGAACTAGTATTACCTAATCTTTTTCCTCCGTTCT
The DNA here is from genome assembly GCF_000317245.1 of Fischerella muscicola SAG 1427-1 = PCC 73103. Lineage (GTDB taxonomy): Bacteria > Cyanobacteriota > Cyanobacteriia > Cyanobacteriales > Nostocaceae > Pelatocladus > Pelatocladus muscicola_A. The sequence goes on along the minus strand of NZ_AJLJ01000173.1, from coordinate 27,514 downwards.
TCATTCTTGCGATCAAACCAAAACCATTCCTCATCTGACATACATTTTACAGATTTAATACGTTCTACTGCCCATGCTGCATATTCAGGAATAATCTCACAGCCTAGCCATTTTCTACCAAGTTGTTCTGCAACAACAAGCGTTGTTCCTGATCCGAAAAATGGATCAACAACAAGATCGCCTCTAGAAGATGAGGAAAGTACAAACTTTCTCACTAACTCCTCTGGCTTTTGAGTTGGATGTTTGGTTTTTTCATGCATCCCATTACATGTTGTTGGTATTTCGATTATATCTCTGGGTTTTGCACCCTTGGGATGGGGATGCCAAATTCTACTATCATTCTTACCATTGTTGCCGTATTGGCTTGTTTTTGCTTGGGGATGTTGAGGATATTTTAAAGTGTGTTGTCCATAATTTATACGTATATTATCTGTATTAAAATAAAAATCTTTTGTCTTTCTAAAATGTAAGATACTTTCATGAGAACGTCCCCAATCGTTTGAGAAATTTGCCTTATTTTTGTAATGCCAAATCAGCCACCGACACCCACTAAAAAATTTTAATGCAGGTAGTTTAATATCAGCGATAATTTCTGAAAAACCACAAATATATAATGAACCTGTCGGTTTTAATATTCGAGAAACTTCTTCTATCCAGATTAAAGACCAATTTACATAAGCTGCTTGCGATTCAAAATTATCCCATGCAGCTTTTTTAATATTATATGGAGGATCTGCAAATACTAAATCTACTGATTCTGAAGCAAGAGTTTGTAGCCATTTTATTGAATCGCCAATCCATAATTCTCCGTTACGATGGCAATAAAAAACTTGAGGTTTTTGTGAATCATATTTTTTTATATTGCAATTTTCTTCTGGAATCACAAATAAAATCTTATTTATCAAGTCAATAAAGTAAATTTGAAGTAGCCTATATTAGGCGCATATTTTTGATATTGTTTGTCGCAAAAAAATAACTAAAGTATCTAAAGTACCATTTTTAAGTTTGTAGTGAGGACTTTAGTCCTCAAAATAAGATCTAGAGTCGCTCAATACAAACAGAAAATCATAATTTTGTGTGACACTGGCGTAAGTGCCATCTCCGCTGATTACAACTTCGGCAGTATTTCTGGTAGTAAGTGACTAGGCACTTTAGATAAAGCAAGGTTTTGTCCTTGTATTCCTAATTCACTGTGAAAAGCACGAATAGTTTTCACTACATAATTAAATGTTGTTTGGTAAGCTTCGGGTTTTTGAGTTAGTCCATTTAATGCTTGTAGATGGTTATCCAATGATGATTCTAAATGTTGAGAACGTGCAGTTTTATCACCATTCAAAAATTGATCTGTTGCCAGATTATAATGTGCTAACCCTAAGTTGTTATGAGTCGCAAAAATATCAAAACTTAAAGCAGCACCATTCAGAGAATGAGCAAGAGACAACGATTCTTCATAGGCATTAATGCATAGTTCTAAAAACTTTTGTCGTTCTTCTTTAGTTATTTGTGGCTGGTTGGACAAGTGCCAGTAAGCAGTACCCAGATTATTTTGTGTGGCAGCGCAAGCGGCAGGAACATGTGCTGGTGTACGATATTTCAAAGCTTCTCCATAGGCATCGACAGCCAATTGCAGATTCTCCCCTGGATTTTCGTACTGTGCTAAATTCCAATGAGCAGTACCAATATTGTTTTGAATCATGCCATATTTGAGTGGTTCCTGTTCTGGATTGTAGTAGGCTAAGGCAAGACTGTAAGCAACGATCGCATTCTTTAAATGCTCCATTGGTTGATTGTATTGCGCCAAATGCCAGTAAGCAGTACCTAAGTTATTCTGAGTTGCAGCATACTTCAATGGTTCCATCTCGGCGGTACGGAAGCAGAGTGCTTCTCGATAAGCAGCAACCGCTTTTTGCCAGTTTTCCCCAGCGTGAGAAAAACGTGCTAAGTCACCATAAGCAGTCCCCAGATTATTTTGCACACGTGCATAAGTTTCTGGATGGGTTTCAGGTGAAATTAGCTTCAAAGCTAATTGATAAAATTCTATTCCCTGTTCTATGTAAGATTGTCCTTCTTCCGAATTGGGCGGGGTGCGATATAGCATCCAATAGAGTGTACCCAAATCATTCAAAATATCTGGCACTTGTGGCGAAGTTTCATCGTGGGTAATAGCCTCTTGATACGCCAAAATAGCCACCATCAAGTTCTCTAAATTAGTTTGTCCCTGTTCAATGCGGAGGCGATACAAGTTGCCCAGACGATGATAAGCTACTGCCAATGTTTCTGGTGAAGCTTTTGTGGAATGTAAAGAGTCTATTTCTTCTAGAAGTTCCTGTACTTGTACACTCTCATTTTGATCGTGGGCGATCGCACTGTTAAGAGTTGCTAGTACTAACTCTGTTAACTCTTTACTAATGTGCGATAAACGCGGTGACGATGGAGTCTTGCTGATCTTAACTTGATCTCTAGCTTCCTCCTGAAATGTTTCTGGTACAAATAATTCTGATTTTATTGGTGAAGGTTCTTGTGGTTTGTGTCCACGATTTACAGGTGTTTGGATTGCAAAATCAATCTCTTCCACAGGAAAATCGTCACCAGAGACAGGTTCTTCCCAGGCTACCTGTTCAATATTTCCTACATCTAAGCTTCTAGAACCAGAAAAGCGTTCTGGTGAATTTTTGGTACGAGTTGTTGGTGTCGGTTCTCCAGCAAACACAAACACACCAGTACGACAACGCCAAAACTGTGGCGCTGATTGCTGTATGGCATACAACCAAGGACGCGATACCCATAGTAATAGACAGGATTCCAGAAAACTGCTGGATTCTGGGCTTGATAAATGTTGTTCAGTTAAACGTAAATAATGCAAAAATAAACGCTGCATGGCCACTGGTTGCTTAGTCAGCTGCTCAACGCCTACAATCTGAAAAGCTGGTACTGGCAGTGACCGTCCAGGATTATCTTTAGAAACACCAACAATTGGCGGTGGATAATTCACCAGCCATTGATTTATTTGCGTGATCGGGTTAGGGTCAGTTAAATTCAACCTCAAAGTAACTAGTCGTGGATAAGCTGGCGTACTAGCTTCTTGTGTATTTGATGGTTGATACAGCACTTGACCTACTGGATAGGCCAAAGTTGAATGCAAACGTGCTGCTACCTGATTTCTCAGGTTTAAGTCATCACATACCGCTACCAAAATTTGTCGCCGCAAACCAAGACTGAGGGCAACTTTTAGACGGTGGTATACTTGGCGATTCCACGCAAATTTATCCGAATGTGCAGTATCATTCACGCTCATGGTGGCTAAGGAGCCGAAACGCAGTGTACATCCCTTTTAAGGGCATATGCAAGTAGTCTGTATATCTAACTATGACTACGATTTTCAAGTAGTTATTGCTCTGCTCAGGATAAATCAAGGTTTGAAATAAGAATAGAGGGGTTGTATCTTATTATACTTATATTTTGCACTTATTTTCTTGCATAAAATAGCAATAACTTAGTAATGAAGGGCAAATTTCTTTATCTATCACCCTCTACCTCTATTTTAAAGATTAGACAAAAAAACCAGGTTTCCAGAAATTTAGAAACCTGAATAATTGTAAAATAAAATTGATTTGTGAAAACAATTTTGATCAACTAAGATTAGAAACAGAGAAGGCAACAAAAATCAAACCACTTACCAGGAGTATTCCCACAACTCCCATAATTAGATAATTGCGCTTTTGCTGGGCTGTAGGAGGCTCTGCTTGGTAAACTTTAGGTTCACGGGCAAAATTGTTGAGGCGACCGCCTTCTTCAGTCGTGTAGGGCATGAATAAATTCCTTACGCTGCTTATTCATCTTATGTTACATAAATGTAATAGACTGCTCTTGCTATTAGAAATAATTCGTTACAAAATTACATAGTGAATTGTCAATAGTCCATAGTCAAAATAGTTTTACAATTGACCACTGACCATTGACAATTCACTAATTTGTAATTGTTCCAGTTATTGGTGAAGAGGGGCTGGCGTAGTCTTTTATGGGCATCCTGCCAGCTAGATAGGCTATGCGACCAGCAGTGGTTGCCAGATTCATGGCACGTGCCATCAGAGGTGGGTTTTTTGCCAATGCGATCGCACTGTTAATCAACAAAGCATCCGCACCCATTTCCATTGCTTGGGCTGCTTGGGATGGCGCACCAATACCTGCATCCACCACTACAGGGACATTGGCATTTTCGATAATAATTTGAATGTTAGCAGTTGTTTTTAATCCCTGACCGGAACCAATCGGTGAGGCGAGAGGCATTACTGTTGCACAGCCAACTTCTTCCAAACGCTTGGCTAGCATGGGGTCAGCATTAATATAAGGTAAAACTGCAAAGCCTTCTTTTACTAATTGTTCCGCCGCTTGTAAGGTGCCAATTGGGTCTGGTAATAAATATTTAGAGTCGGGAATTACTTCTAACTTGACAAAATTATTATCTTCCTGTCCCAAAAGTTTTGCCATTTCTCGCCCCAAACGGGCAACGCGAATAGCTTCTTCGGCGGTTTTGCAGCCAGCAGTATTTGGTAGCATCCAAATTTTTGTCCAGTCTAGCGCTTCAGCTAAACCTTCATGTCCAGGCGCATGGGTTTGTACTCGTCTGACTGCGACAGTCACAATTTGACAACCACTTTCTACTACACTTTGCTGCATTTCTTCGATGCTGCGATATTTACCAGTTCCTGTCATCAACCGAGAGGTGAAAGTTTTGCCAGCGATGACGAGTGGTGTGTCAGCAATGGTAGGAGTGGATTGGGAAATCTGCCCGTAGGATAGTGGTGAAGGCGAATGGGTAAGCATAACAGAAGAGGTAGATGATTGGTTCTGGAAGCGCGAGTAATGAAAATGCGACAGGAGGGGGTCAGATTTTTGTTCCCAAATTAAATCAGCAATTAATGCTGCTGTTATGGGTGCAAGCAGAATCCCATTACGATAGTGTCCCGTAGCAAAGGTGAGGTTTTGACAGGGACTATTTCCCAGGATTGGTAACTCATCGGGGGTAGCAGGACGGAATCCCCACCATAATTCTTCTATAGGATAATTCTGGATTTGAGGATATAAACGGATGGCTTGTTGTAGTAAAGTTTGAATGCCTGCTGGTGTGTTTTGGGGAGTAAAGCCAACATCCTCGACGCTAGCACCAATAATAATTCGCCGATCGCGCCTTGGCACTATGTAAATATCATGACCAAATAAAACCCGTGTTAGAGGTAATTCTGCGATCGCTTCTGGTACACGCACACTCAACATTTGTCCTTTGGTTGGACGTACGGGTAAGGGAAACAATTGATTAGTCCAAGCACCTGTAGCCAAAACATAGTGTTCGGCACGCAAAATTCCAGTATTTGTTTGGACTCCTGCAACTTGCCCTTGCTGCTGCAAAATGCCTTCTACTGCTGTTCCTTCTTTCAGTTCCACACCCAAATATTGCGCTGCACCAAGCAGTGCTTTTGCTAAGGCTCGATTGTCTACTTGGGCATCTTCAGGATACCACCAACCACCAGTAATTTCTTCTCCTAAACCTGGCTGATATTGGTGAATAGTTTCTTTGTCTAACCAATAAGCTGTTTGAGAAGATGTGGAGAGTGAAAAAGATGACGATAACTCACTGCTTCCCTGTCCTCCCTGTCCTCCCTGTCCCCCGTCCTCTTCATAGACTGGCGCTAAAATACCACAGGGCCAGTAACCAGTGTTTACACCAGTCAGTTGTTCTAATTTGTACGCCCACTCAGGATAAATAGAACGCGATCGCCAACATAATTCTTGCATTGCTTGATTGGAGATGTTTTCGGCATCCGGTGCTAACATCCCAGCAGCTGCATGTGTAGCGGCTGCGTGGAAGTCACGACTAGTCATGATGACTTTCGCGCCACGCAGTTTCAACTCAACGGCGATCGCTAAACCGATGACACCGCCACCAATAATCAAAACATCGTTAGTCATTAGTCAAGAGTCCGTAGTCAAGAGTCCATAGTCAAGAGTCCATAGTCAAGAGTCCATAGTCAAGAGTAATGGCTATCAACAATTGACTATTGACTATATAACTCCTAACTCATAATTGGTAACTCATAACTAGTAACTCATAACTGTTAATTGATGATCAGCAACCACTACCACAAAGCACGAATTGGTTCGTTATTGTTAGTATCATTAGATTGAGTATCGTCTGTGGTGGTTGTATTTGAATTATCTTGAGCAGTTGTTGTTGTATCAGTCATGGTATCGGTCAATGTGTCATCAGCAGCATTGTTCTGAGCAACATTAGTTTTGTTGGTTCTGGTGGAAGTTCTACCAGTAGCAGTGCTGTTGACATTGATGTTGGCGGGGAGAACTTTTGATGTTTTGCCTCCTGGGGCTTGAGCAGTATTTTGTCCGCCCATTGGAAAGCTAATCCCCAGCAACGTACCTAGTAAAATTGCCAAACCTCCAGCCATCAAAATGAGTGGTGTCCATCTACCCATATTTTTTCTCCTTTTTAACTTTTTGGTGTCCAGACTACTTGAGAAGCTTCTCCCCAGAATCCATCAATTTTAGTAACTTTGACATCTCCTAAAAGCTGAGTTTGACAAGTTAAACCCAGATTGATTGGCGGAGAATGAGGAGGTAATAAGTACCGCCCTTCTTGACGCCAATAAGCTTGGTGCAAATTTACCTTCTACTTGCATTTGCAAAGAACAACTATCGATTAACCGACAGTTAATAACCTTAGCATCGCTATTGTAGAGGTCAATACCATTTTGCAGCAAAATTTTCCGCAGATTTGTTCCGCGCATACACTCACTCGTTTTACCTTGAGCTAGCACCCTGGGCATTGCAGATCACTACACAAGTTTTAGGTTGTATTGTAACAATTTATTTCTGATACAGAAAAAACTATTTCCCAATCTTATTTTAGTTATGAAACAATCACAATCATATCCTTAAGGATAAGTTTAGAAATCATTTGATATTGTCATATTATTATGATCTTGAAAAACACTGAAGTGGTTGTGCTGTTGGAAATACAGACTTTTTGATGTCGATATTTTCTAGACTTGAATGATGGTATTAACGTCATCATCTGTAATCAGATTTTCATCAATGTAGGGTTGTCATAAATTACCTTGAAATATGGCTGCTATGAACTGCAAGGAGCAGTAAGTCCATAAACTCCTGATCGGATACTTCTTTGATGGTACAAGCCCCTGGATTTATCTGTGGAGCCAATCCAAAATCTAAAATCCACAATCGACTGACTTGCCTGACAATTCAATAATCTTGAAAGATATTTTTCTATTCTATAGTCTGAACAACTCCTCATCTTATGAGCGCTAACTCTTTACCTCAACTTTGGATTTATGACACTACACTTCGAGATGGTACTCAACGCGAAGGGCTATCTGTATCTATAGAAGATAAGTTACGCATTGCCAGAAGACTTGATCAACTGGGTATTCCCTTCATAGAAGGTGGATGGCCTGGTGCCAATCCTAAAGATGTGCAGTTTTTCTGGCAATTGCAGGAAGAACCGCTCAAACAAGCTGAAATTGTGCCTTTTTGTTCAACTCGACGCCCAAACACAACAGTTGCTTCTGAGCCAATACTACAAGCTATTCTCGCTGCTGGCACTCGTTGGGTGACAATTTTTGGTAAGTCTTGGGATTTACATGTTACTGAAGGACTCAAGACTACTTTGGCTGAAAATTTGGCGATGATTCGCGATACGATTGAGTACTTACGCGCTCAAGGGCGTCGTGTGATCTACGATGCTGAACACTGGTTTGATGGCTATAAGCATAATCGGGATTATGCTTTACAAACATTAGAGACTGCGATCGCATCTGGTGCTGAATGGTTAGTGTTTTGTGACACTAATGGTGGGACTTTACCACATGAAATTACGCAAATTATTACTGATATAGCTAAAGTAATTCCTAGCGGCACGAAATTAGGTATCCATACTCATAATGATTCAGATACAGCAGTCGCCAACGCCCTAGCCGCAGTCATGACAGGCGTCAGGATGGTACAGGGAACAATAAATGGTTATGGCGAACGTTGTGGTAATGCCAATCTCTGCTCGCTAATTCCTAATTTACAACTCAAGCTAGGGTTTCAATGTATAGAAGAGAACAAAATCTCACAATTGACAGAAACTAGTCGTTTTGTTAGTGAAGTAGTTAATCTTGCTCCAGATGAACATGCACCATTTGTTGGTAGGTCAGCATTTGCTCACAAAGGTGGTATCCATGTATCAGCAGTAGAACGTAATCCCCTCACTTACGAACATATTCAACCACAACAGATTGGTAATTGTCGCCGAATCGTCATTTCCGAACAATCAGGAATTAGTAATGTTTTATCAAAAGCCCGCTCATTTGGGATTGAATTAGATAAAAATGACCCTACAACCCGAAAAATTCTCGAACGCCTGAAAGCTTTGGAGAGTGAAGGATACCAATTTGAAGCAGCAGAGGCAAGTTTTGAATTATTGATGCGCCAAGCTTTAGGAAGTCGGCGACTATTTTTTGAAATTAGGGGTTTTCAAGTTCATTGTGAGTTAGGACAGGGAGAAGAAAACACTAGCGCCTTAGCTACAGTTAAAGTTGCTGTAAATGGTAAAAATATTTTAGAAGCAGCAGAAGGAAATGGCCCTGTCGCAGCTTTGGATGCAGCCTTACGCAAGGCTTTAGTGAATTTTTATCCCCACATTGCAGCTTTTGAGTTGACAGACTACAAAGTGCGGATTCTTAATGGACATACAGGTACAGCAGCTAAAACCCGTGTCATGGTAGAGTCGGGGAGTGGTCATCAACGCTGGACAACAGTAGGAGTGTCCACAAATATTTTGGAGGCTTCCTATCAAGCAGTGGTAGAAGGATTAGAATATGGCTTGTTGCTACATTCACAAGTAGAAGCAGCAGTCATTCAATTTTAGATTTTGGATTTTGGATTTTGGATTAACTCTACTACTTATTTGATTGTCATCGCGGATAATTGAACTTCTGAGGAATTTGAAGCGTAATCCTAAATTTATCCGCACCAAGACTCAAATCAAGATATCACCTTGAGAATAGCTGACTTGTTTGTCACAAGTCTATTGCTGTAGAAGTGGTCATTGTTTTTCACCCACAAATTGCCAATCTCAGATCACACATAGTACACTCACACACCACACAAAATAATTGGCAATGAATTTTTTGTTTGTTAGTAGACCACTAACTACTAACTATTAACCACTAATAAATCTAAGAAAAACTTTCCCAGGCTTGGGTAACTACTTGACTAAGCCACTGTCGCTGCTGTTTATCTAGTAGAGTATCTTCAGCTAGCAATTGCGCTGTTAGTTCCTCCAGCGATTGGCCTTGATCGCGCACAATTTTTATTACACCTGCGATCGCAGCAGCAACTAGGGCTTCATCAACTGGTTTTTGCCTTAAGGCAATAATTTCTTGAGGGTTGTCTGGAATGGGATAATTCATGGCGTGAGTTTAATGAAACAGAGAATGAACAAAAACTTTGACAAACTTTTAAAATTTCTTTATTGAATTTTTATTCAACAAGATAGGGCGGATCATACCGTAAATCACCCTTGTTTGGAAACTGTCTTAGTACATATTATTAGCTGGAGATTTGAAAAAGAATGAAAGAGATACTTTACATAGAAATACCCACACCGAACACATCAGCAGTATGCAAATGGTTGCAAACGGACTTTGAACCAGGAATTGGGGAAAAACTACGGACACCGGATGGTTTGCGCCTGAGAATGATAGGAAATACAGATGATAGCAGAAGTATTCCGGAAAACTTCAGTGAACTTTCCATTTTTGTTTGGTCAGTACAGCGGACTACTTACCTGAAAGTGTTCCGGTGGTCAGATCAAGCCTTTCCTCAAGAAAAACAAATTCTCAAAACCCTGACAAATGCGATTAGAAGTCGCTTTCCCCATCAATACCCAGAACCACCAAAAATAGATTTATCCCAGCAATCGATTTTTGAAGCCCTAGCCCCCCATTATCCCCTTACCGTCAAATATTTTCAAAAAATTCCTAATGGCGAATATGACTTGAAACGAGTGTACTGGTGGGAGCAACGCTGGCGTCAAGGCGTACGCAATCCTCAGAAACCGCGTCAGGTGTTGTTTGCTCATCAGAAGGAGTGGGGACACGGGAGACAAGGGAGCAGGGAGCAGGGAGCAGGGAGAGTTGGGGACGCGGAGAATAAACACAAATACCCAATGCCCAATGCCCAATGCCCCATGCCCCATGCCCAATATGACCTGATCTACATTGGCGGTGCGCTTGGCGTTATTCATGCGGCTGTGATGGCAAAATTGGGCTACAAAGTGCTTTTGATCGAACGGTTACGTTTTGGGCGCATGAATCGGGAATGGAATATTTCTCGTGATGAAATTCAAAGCTTGATTAATTTAGGTTTGCTGACATCCGGCGAAGTAGAATCTATTATTGCTCGTGAGTATCAAGACGGATTTAATAAATTTTTTGATGCTTATGTTCCCAAAGCATTGAAAGCACCAATTTTGCATACTCCCACAGTTCTAAATTTAGGTTTAGATTCTGAGAAATTGCTCCAACTATGTGGACAAAAGCTGCTAGCGGCTGGTGGTGAAATCTGGGATGCAACAGAGTTTCTCAAAGCCGATATTTATACATTAGAAGTTGTTGTTACAGTTAAAGACTTAGATAATCAAATAGACAAGCAAGCAAGCGGACGAGTGCTTGTAGATGCGATGGGAACAGCATCACCCATCGCTTGGCAGTTAAATGGCAATCGTGCTTTTGACAGTGTTTGTCCGACGGTAGGGGCGGTGATTGAGGGGGGATTTGAGCCAGGAGTATGGGATTCTCAGTATGGGGATGTGCTTAATAGTCACGGCGATATTTCGCGGGGAAGACAGTTAATTTGGGAATTATTTCCCGGTACAAATGAAGAACTAACATTTTATTTATTTCATTACCACGAAGTTAATGCCCAAAATCCCGGTTCTTTATTGGAAATGTATGAGGACTTTTTCACAATTTTGCCAGAGTATCGGCGCTGCGACATGGACAAGCTAGTCTGGAAAAAGGCGACCTTTGGTTATATACCAGGGCATTTTAGTGTGGGGAGTAGCGATCGCACGATAGCATTTGATCGATTAATAGCTATTGGTGATGCTGCATCTCTCCAGTCACCCCTAGTTTTCACAGGATTTGGTTCCTTGGTTCGGAACTTAGAACGCCTCACCACTCTTCTAGATATCGCCCTCAAACACGATTTACTCTCTTCTCGACACTTGAACCGAATTCGTGCCTTCCAAAATAATATTGCTGTGACTTGGATGTTTTCCAAAGGCATGATGGTTCCTACTGGTAAATTTTTACCACCAGAGCGCATAAACACTATGCTGAATAACTTCTTTGGTCTTTTGGCAGATGAACCCCTAGAAGTAGCAGATGATTTTATCAAAGATAGATTCAATGTGCTTACTTTTAATCGGTTAGCACTAAAAGCAGCCAAGAAAAACCCAGCATTGCTATTGTGGATCTGGGAATTAGCTGGTGCTAAAGATTTATGGCGTTGGTTAGGGAACTATTTTGACTTTCTTCGTCATAGCCTCATCAGTGCTTTACTGAGTGGATGGCTACCAATTTTTCTACAGCGCAATGGTCAATGGTTAGAAAATCGCTCTCCAGCATTGTGGTTACAGCTATCAGCCATCAGCTATGCGTTAACTACAGGTAAAGGAAAACCAAAATTTCAGACTCAAGAGTCCAGAGTTCATAATCCAAAGTCCATAGCCCATAGTCAAGAGTCCATAGTCAAGAGTCCATAGTCCATAGTTTTTACCATTGACCATTGACTACTTATTAGGACGAAAATCAGGTAATTCTACGGAAGCTAAAGACTTTCGTCCTTTAGGTGGTCGTTCGGGATAAACAACGGGTGAGGGCGATTTGTCAGATTCATCAGATCCTGATAAAGAATGGGGTAATGGTGACATATCTAACCATAAATCCTCATTGTCTTCAGAATCTGTGTCAGCACTGGGTGAGATGACAGTTATTGGTTCTTTTGTATCCTCTGTATTTTTAACCGGAGTAGCTACTGTTTCCCAAATGGGCGTCACAGTTTGATCATCATTTTTTGCTTCTTCTATATCTTCTGGATCTTTTTCAACCAAGAGTGGTGGTGATACAGATGTAGCTTGAGCAGCAAAAAACAATTGAATTAAGTTATCGACTTGCTCATCTAAGCTTAACGACTCTGAAGATGAAATTGTTTGTGATACAGTTTCATCATCCATTTCTGGCTCGATAGTTGTTTGCTCTGGAGTCAGTGTGCTTTCTTGAGATGGAGTATCAGCAGTCGATGATTGATTAGAGGTCAAGTTATCCCATGGATGTGGGTTTGAGCAAGAAGATTCTACCCTAAAACGATCTGTATCTTCTGTGGAAGAATCAGCTTCTGCTGACCAGGGTTGAATAGGTTGCTGGTTGGGAAGTAAAGAATGAGTTCGCTGATAATTTCTAGTGTGTCTGCTACCTACATTATTGGTATTAATATAAGCATCTGTAGAATCAGAGCTAGGTGGTGGTGTTTCAAGACATTTTTCGAGAGCTGCTTTAAATTGTAATGTTTGGCGTTGTTGCCGCATTAAGCGAGTACGTAATTCCCGACAGGAATTTTCTGATTGCAGTAGCTGGTGGGATTGTTCGTTATATTTAGTTTGAAGTAAGGTACATTCTCGCTCCAGTAGGGCAAGACGTTGTTGGTTTATTTCTAGCTGTGCTTTATAGTTCTCTATAACAGTTTCTTGAGTTTGCACTGTTTGTAGTGCAGTTTCCAACTGTTGATATAAGGATTTTATCTGTTCTTGAGCAGCATTTAGCTCTTGAGTCTGTTGGTTAAGCATAGACTCTGCAACAGTAGAACGCTTTTGCTGCCATTGCACAGCCCCTTCCGACTCAGATAAAGCTGTTTTTAAACCTTTTATTTGTTCATATAAATCATTGTTGGCAGAACGCAATTCTTGATTTAATGCCAACAGTTGCTGAAATTCAGAATCAATCAGTGCTTGTTTTTCTTTTTCAGGCTCCGCAACCCAATCTAGCTCAGGTTTTAACTGCTCTAGTTGTTGCTGATTTAACTCTAATAGGTATCCAGAATGACTTGTTTCCTCTATTTGTTGATTCGTTTCTGTCATTGAGTCTTGACAAGATGCATCTTCCTGACACTGCTGATCTGGCGCTGGTGCTAACAATGGCAATTGCGAAATTGTTCTGTTTTCGAGAGGCAAAACAGAATAAAAAGGACAACTTGCTTGTTGCGGTTGTGGCGCACTAGCAGGATTTTGGGGTTCATTAAAAGCCCCGTTATTTGGGGTGTCTGCTTCATTCATCACTTTTCACCCACCAGCTTAAACTTATCGATTGGTGACTGCGGTAGCATTACGTATCAATGCTGTCTTATCAAAATCTACTCTATTCGGCAAGTTTGTCACCTTCCCAAGGAGAGTGATTTGTGATTATTTTGTTATAACTTTTTGCTACCCTAAAGTGCGAAGTTGCTCAAAAATTCATAACCAAGAAATTTTCCGCCACACCCTACACCCTCACCTCAATCAAGGTAACCAACGAGGATAAAATCCTGTTAACGGCAGTTGTTCAGGCTTAAGATCTGCATTATCCTGGGCATCGGCTATTGGTAATAATGGCATTAACCACAGGTTGCTGGTAGCTATAGCCTCTCCGTCATCAGTTGTCAACAAAGGTGCATTTAGTGGTGGGTTCGGATTTGTCTGGATCTGGTCAAATAATAAACCTAAACCGTCAGGAGATAGACTCATTTGTACGTTTCGTTGATCGGGGGGTAGCACCAATAATGGTTTCTGTTGCCCTGTTTTGAGATCAATGGCAGTTAGATACGGTTGTTCTTGATAATATTCTCCTGGTAATAGCTGTGTTAGCAAGCAGTAGAGCGTTGGGGACGCAGTATCAAATTGACAATTAGCGATCGAACCTGTGGTGGATAGGAGTTTTTTCTGAACGCCCTGGTTGGTGACTAAAAACAAGTCTCGTGTATAGTTTGTATTAAACTTAACCATTGCTGCTTGCGAACCATCCACAGAGAAGGCTTGTACCAATCCAAATTGCGGGAAAAAATCTAGGGGTTTAGTGCCATCTTTTTGTAAGGGCAAAATAGCTGTCCCTTGCCCTTGAGCAAGCGCTACAGCTTTACTATCCGGTGTAATCATAAAATCTCCCCCCGGTTGACTTTGCAAGCGTTGAGGAGGTGTTTGTTGACCGGAACTATCAGTATTAACTGGCATAAACCACAGCCCAAAGTCGCCAGGATTGTCTTTTTTCCCTCTTTGGACAACAATGGTTTGTCCATCAGGCGATATATCAAATTTTAAGTTTTGATATTCTTTGTTGTCTAAAAGCAAGTCTACTTTAGCTGCTGGTTCTGCGGTTTTTTCATAAGGTGCATTAAAACCTGTTGTGACTGTATACAACTGTGCTGAGAGTAAGTCTTGACTATTTGCGGGGCGAGCGGCAAATAATATTTTCTGCCCATCGGGAAATGGCTTAAAGTCGGTAACTATGAGGTCTTTGGGGGTAAGTATCTTTTTTTGTTCTTGGGTTAAGTTGTAAAGAACTAAGCTTCCTTGATCTTCATTAGTAGCCCCAATATAAATAATCACGCGATCGCGTGTGCTAAATGTTGTTTGAAATGGTTGTATGACTTTATTAGTTTTTTCTTGGCTAGCGAACTTATCTTTTGCTCCCTCCAACTTCACTTTGTAAGTTGTTCCATAGGGTGCTGGTGTGATAAAACTGTAACCTATGCGTCGCCCTGCCCAACTGAATGTACCTGCTAAGGGAGGCTCTATTTTCAAATTTTCCTCTACGCTTTTTGTATCCATAGGACGGCTAAAGCTGAGGATAAAGGCTTTGTATTCTGATCCAATTTTTTGATTTTGGGTGGTGATATTAGTCAAAGAGATATCTTTTTCCTCACTTTGTATGTGTTTCCAAGTAAATTCTCGGACACGAACTCTGACTACATCACCTTGGGATATGATTAGCCCAATTATCAAAATGAGCAGTAACATTAATGCGATCGCAATGCGATCTAAGGGTTGGAAAAAATTTTTTTTCATGGTCATTAGTCATTGGTCATTGGTCATCAAGTCAGTCACAAATGACATAGACGCTTTAGCGGCTTCTCGTAGAGTAGAACAAATGACTAATAACTATAGGGATTTTTGGGTTGAGGAATTTTTTTCAAGGAACTGGCTGCAATGGTGAGTTGACGGTTGTCTGCTATTTTTTCGGTGGTCATTTCTCCCTCTACTTCTAACCAGGTATCTGCTGGGTATTGTTCGCGAGTTTCTTTTATTTTGACTGGTAATCCTACAGGATAAGCATCGGCGGCGCAGCAAGTCAGAACAAAACGCGCTAAAAAGATGTACTCTTTTCCTAAATCTGGCGGATGGATGACAAATCCCTGTACCTTGACTTTATTTCCTTGATATCTATCTGGTTCTGGATAGACGTTAAGCATACGTACCCAATCTACGAGCGATCGCTCTTCCGGAGCAACAGAGGCGCGGAATGCTTGTGGTTTGACGCGTGTAGAACCTAATAATTCACTGAAATCTCGTTGTAGTGCTTTGTCACTGGCAAATACTTGTGGTGTAAATGTCAATCCCAAGATGGCTGCTACTAACAGCAAAACACTACCCCATCCCGGCGGAAATAAACTGATGTGTTGCATGTTACCAGTCATTTCATGACGACGCCGTTGCAAAAGTTCTTTGGCTTTGAAAAAAGCGACAATTAACAAGCAGAATGCAGCCGCAACTACTAATCCAAAATAATTCGGATGAATTAATAAATTAAGCTTGTCAGTCAACCAGTATTTCAACAGCAAAATTCCCCAAGCTGTAATTGCGAAGACATCAAGCCAGGGGAGTAATTTCTTTTGAATTCTATTTATACGGTTTGGATTTTTAGTCATTGCTGATTAGTCAAGAGCCAAAATTCAAGAATTAGTAGGCAATAGTCATTGCTTTGGACTATTGGCTTTAGACTAGGAACTAAATTTTTAAAGAAAATGCAAATTAAGAATCAGTGTGAACAAAAAAGTTAATAATGCAGCTAAACCAAATAGGTAAAAGATAGCTCTGGGTCTTAATATTGTTAACATCAAACCTATACCTTTAAGGTCAACCATTGGTCCAAATACCAAAAATGCTAATAAGGAACCACTGGTAAAAATAGAAGCAAAAGACAGAGCAAAAAAAGAATCAACAGTAGAGCAAATTGACACTACGGTTGCGAGTAACAACATGGTGGTAATTGAACTAATTGGGCCGGAACCCAAGCTGAGAATTAATTCGCGAGGAGCAAGAACTTGAATAGCAGCTGCGATCGCACTACCAATCACTAATACTGCTCCCAATTCTCGCAGTTCCTGTACGGTATTTTCTAATACTAATCGCAGTTTTGCTTTTAAGGGTTTACTCTGAATAGAGTTTGTAGTTGTAGCTTCCGCAGCAGCTTCTAAGCGCGTAGTTTGCCCTACTCCTAACAAAAACGTTCCAGACTGTAATAAGGTGGGTACATTTGCTTGCTGCTGTGCTGGGGAAACTTGAAGGCGGCGTTTTGTGTCTGGAGTTGGGGGTGGGTTAAATTTCAAATAACGAGCGATCGCAGGTTGAACTATGGGAGTCAAATCTTTTTGAAAGCTAAACACAAAGCCAATAATAGTGGCGATTAATAGGGAAAATACTACTCGTAATACTACTATTTCTGGCTGATCGCGAAATGCTGTCCAAGTTGCCCAAATTACAATCGGATTAATTGTTGGTGCGGCGAGCAAAAAGCCAATTGCTACTGATGTAGGTACTCCCTGCATCAACAAGCGCCGTGCTACAGGCACATTACCACACTCGCAGACCGGAAACAAAAACCCGACCATACTACCAACTAAAGCACCTAGTAGGGGATTTTTGGGCATTTTTTCTACCAATTTGCGCTCATCTATAAAAAATAGCAGCAAACTGGATAAAAATACTCCCAACAGCAAAAAAGGCATCGCCTCGACTAGCAGACTCAAAAATAGAGTAAAACCATTGTTAAGTTGATTCATGGGCGTCGCTGTCAAAAGCGGTTTCTAATTATAAGCTTCTGCCACGTCATTTTATCGAAATGGGGGTCAAAAACTGGTAAAGACTATCATAAGCGTTCATCAAACATTAAATTTACAATTAATTTGTATGATGCTCTTGAAAGCTTGCAAACCATTACTGGTGATAGATAACTATTTCGATTTGAGTTTGTTTACAGGTAATGAATCTTATTCCTAGATAGCTGAACTTCAAAAATAGTTCCAATTCTAAAATTTCATTACTTCCCAGCACAATAATTCATCACATTTTTTTATAATTACCTTAAGTTTGCCTGATATAATGCTATATTCTATGCTTTTTATCAAGTGTTCATAGTTTGTTTAAGATACGGGGGTCGTCCTTAGTTGTTAGCAAGTAGACAAGAAGGTGTTTGGTCAACTTGTGATTTGATTTTCTACTATAGATTGTAGAGAAGGATTCCGAATGATTTGATATTAGTGGTGATCGCACAGTGTATATGAAGAAAGTCATCTTGCAAAAAAATACCCACACCTGAATCAGGGAGGGCAATACTACTTAGACTGGCAAAAAATAAAGTTGTAAAAGTCACCTGTACGAACCCAAAAATCCTTTCGGCGAGCGCAAAAAATTGCGTAGCTTGCTTCTCGCACAAGGCGCGAGAATTGCGAATTGGTATAAGTTCGTTCTGTTAATAAACAAAAAAGGGCAGGCATAAAACCCGCCCTTAAATTATCACTAAAGGTAAAAAAATAAAGTTTTTTACCTTACTTAATCTCCGGCGCACTTAATGACACTTCCGGTGTGATTTGCTGTGCCAGTGAAGGTACTGCATCACGCAATCTTTCTGTTAACTGTACTGTTGTGGCATCGTAAACCTGAGTCAAAATCTTAGGATACAAACCAATGCCAATTATTGGTACTAACAAGCAGGCGATAATGAAGATTTCGCGGGGTTCGGCATCGATGAGTTTTTGGTGAGAAACTAACTCTTTGTTCTCTTCGCCGTAGAAAATTTCCCGCAGCATGGACAGTAGATAAATCGGCGTTAAGATAACACCAACTGCCATTAAGAACACCACAATAATTTTGAAAGTAGAACTGTAGGCGTCACTAGTGGCAAAGCCGACAAAAACCATCAATTCTGCTACGAAACCACTCATTCCTGGTAATGCTAAAGACGCTAAGGAACAAGTTGTCCACATAGCGAAAATCTTACCCATTTTCTTACCAACACCGCCCATTTCATCCAACATCAGGGTGTGTGTGCGGTCGTAAGTTGCCCCTACTAGGAAGAATAAACTCGCCCCAATCAACCCGTGGGAAACCATTTGCAGCATCGCCCCATTCAAACCTAAATCTGTGAAGGAAGCAATACCAATGGTGACAAAGCCCATGTGAGAAATTGAAGAGTAGGCAATTTTCCGTTTGAGGTTGCGCTGGGCAAAAGATGTTAAGGCGGCGTAGATAATATTAACTACTCCCAAAATTACCAATACAGGCGCAAAATAAGCATGGGCATCGGGAAGCATTTGGGCATTCATGCGAATCAAGGCGTAACCGCCCATTTTCAATAAAATACCAGCCAGCAACATATGCACCGGGGCTGTAGCTTCACCATGGGCATCTGGTAGCCAGGTATGGAGTGGGAAGATAGGCAATTTGACAGCGTAGGCAATCAAGAAAGCAGCATACAGCCATAATTGTAGATTCAGGGCGATATTTTTCGCCGCGAGCGATCGCATGTCAAAAGTTACTGTATCGCCGTAAAATGCCATTGCTAAGGCTGCGATCAAAATAAACAGCGAACCGCCCGCAGTGTACAAGATAAATTTGGTTGCTGCATATTGACGCTTTTTACCTCCCCAAATTGCTAGCAGTAGGTAAACCGGAATTAATTCCAACTCCCACACGAGGAAAAACAACAGCATATCCTGGACGGCGAACACAGCAATTTGTCCGCCGTACATTGCTAGCAGTAAAAAGTAAAAGAGTTTTGGCTTGAGTGTTACAGGCCAAGCTGCTAAAGCTGCCAAGGTGGTAATGAATCCAGTCAAAATAATTAGGGGCATAGACAAACCATCTGCCCCTACTGACCAATTCAAATCTAGTTGTGGAACCCAAGGATAACTCTCGAACAATTGTAAATCGGGGTTAGAGAAGTCATACCCAAGGTAAAAAGCAGTAACAATTAGTGCAAAATCTATCAGCCCAACAATCAGGGCATACCAACGTACTGTTTTACCATCTTTATCTGGCAAGACAGGGATGAGCAGCGATGCTGCTATTGGTAATAGGATGATTGTAGTCAGCCAGGGAAAATTAGCTGTATTCATGAAGTCGCTCTTAAGGTTCGGCTATCTGCTACTAGCTATTAACTAGCAGTTTTTTCGTGATTCGGTTGTTATTTGTTAGGTTGATTTAACAAAAATCAAAAAATATGAAGGCAGGTGATCCGCTTGTCCTGCCTTCATCTAAATAATCAGTTATCAGTTAGAGACGCGATTAATCGCGTCTGTACAATTATCAGTTATCGGTTATCGGTTTGGATTGGAGGCAATGGTTGTGGATTTAATCTGCCGCCATTAGGTTGTTTACTCATAACAATTCACTGATAACTGTTCACTGATAACTGTTCACTGATTTAAGTGACACCAAAAACAATCACTAAGCCCAATACGGCTGCAAATACAATCAACGCGTAGAATTGAGCGCGACCGTTTTCGAGGTATTTCAAACCTTCGCCACTCACGAGGGTGAAAAAGCCTGTGAGGTTAACAGCACCATCAACAACACGGAAATCAACTTCCATGACTTGTCTAGCTAACCGACGCAAGCCCAGGACAAAGACTTGGTGGTAAATGTCATCGAAGTACCACTTGTTGAGGGACAGGTTGTAAAGTGGTTTGATTTTAGCAGCGATCGCCACCGGATTGATTTTACCCCACGAATACATCAAGGAGGCGATGGTAATGCCGATCAGGGAAATTGCTACCGAAGCACCTGCCATAATGTAAAACTCATGCAGGTCAACTTCAGCAGCTTTGGCTACCACTTCTTCAAGGGTTTCATTGGGAGAGTAAATAAACTCCTCAAAGTAGTTAGCAAAGGGCGTCCCCACCAAACCAATGAGTATCGAAGGAACTGCCAATAGTACTAAAGGCAGGGTCATTGTCCAGGGTGACTCGTGGGGATATTCACTGTGGCCGTGACCATGACCATGGTCATCGTGGTGTGCGGCTTGGGCTTCTAGTTCTCCTTTGGTCATTGCACCGGGGCCAAAAGCTGGAGTTCTTTCAAAGCCCGTAACTATGCCCATACCAATAGGAGATTTGAGTTTTTCCCATAACTGGGTTTTATTGCCCCGGAATTGACCTTCAAAGGTGGTGAAATACATCCGGAACATGTAAAAGGCGGTAATTCCTGCTGTTAGCCAGCCAACACCCCACAGCAGCGGATTTGAGGCAAACGCTGCACCGAGGATTTCATCTTTTGACCAGAAACCAGCAAAGGGCGGAATCCCGGAAATTGCTACACAACCAATAAAGAAGGTAATTGCTGTAATTGGCATATATTTCCGCAGTCCACCCATCAAGCGCATATCCTGCGCCAAGTCGGGGTCGTGACCGACAACTGCTTCCATGCCGTGAATTACCGAACCAGAACCTAAAAACAGCATCGCCTTAAAGTAGGCGTGGGTCATTAGGTGGAAAAGTCCAGCGCTGTATGCGCCTACTCCCATAGCCATCACCATGTAACCAAGTTGGGAAATGGTGGAGTAAGCCAAGCCTTTTTTGATGTCGTTTTGAGTAATTGCGATGCTTGCCCCTAAAAAGGCGGTGAATGCCCCAGTGTAGGCAATTGTGTCCATTGCTGCTGGGACATGTTCAAAGACGGGGTACATCCGAGCAATCAGGAATACACCTGCTGCCACCATTGTTGCTGCATGGATTAAAGCAGAAATGGGTGTCGGGCCTTCCATAGCATCGGGTAGCCAGACATGGAGGGGAAATTGGGCAGATTTGGCTACCGGGCCTAAGAAGACCAAAATTGCAAACAGGGCTGCCAGTATATTGCTCAGAGAACCCGTGTGGACGAGTTCGGTGAGGCGATCGCCCATAATTTGAAAATCAAAGCTTCCTGTTGCCCAGAATAGCCCTAGAATGCCCAACAACAAACCAAAGTCACCTACACGGTTAGTGACAAAGGCTTTTTGGGCTGCGTCTGCTGCTGACTTGCGATCGTACCAGAAGCCGACCAGCAAGTAGGAACACATCCCTACCAGTTCCCAAAAGATATAAATCTGCACCAAGTTGGGGCTGACTACCAGACCCAACATTGACGAGCCAAATAAGCTGAGATAGGCATAAAACCTGACATAGTCAGGGTCGTGGGCCATGTAGCCATCAGTGTAAACCATGACCAGGAAGGCTACCGTCGTCACAATCACCAGCATTAATGCTGTCAAGTGGTCAATTGTGTAGCCCATACTCAGATGAAAATTGCCAGCCGCAGCCCATTCTAGGGTGCGGATGTAAGGGGCGTGTCCTTGTAGTTGGCTCCACAATATGGCAAACGACAGCCCCATAGCCACTCCCATTAAGGAAATAATCAATGCGGCATTGAGCTGTCGTAGGCGGTTAGTCACCTGATTTAAAGAAATTAATCCCAGCCCTACCAGCATTGCTCCGAGGAGGGGCAACACTGGGATTAGCCAGGCATATTGATAGATTACTTCCATCACTGACGCCTACTTTATAGAATTCTTCATGAGCAAGGATGAAGGCTCAAGGATTAAGGATGAAAGAATGTACTAACTGCAAATGGCTGTTGAGAGTGTCAACAAAGAGGAACTTTCACACCTTATGTTATGGCGAAGTCTTGTCTGTTGGAAACAGTACAAGTCTCGACATAACTAAGCAATCAAACATTTTTTCATACTTCAACCTATCTGCGATCAGACGTTCTAATGGACGTCTACATACTTCAGCCTTGAGTTGACTAACTTGTCGATCTGTTAATAATTGTGACACACACCCTTTAGGATAAAATACCCCACCTGATACTGATTAGGTGGGGTAATTAAGTATAGTTTTAGATTTTATGATTGGTCATGAGAGACGCGATAAATCGCGTCTTTACAATGGTCATTGGTCATTGGTCATTAGTTATTGGTTATTTATCCATAGTCTATAGTTCCAAGTTTTTACCATTGGCTCTTGACAAATGACAAATGACAAATGACCTTGACCATTATGCTGAACGACATCCTAAATCCGCGGTTGTGGGGGTATTGTAAGCACGGGAAGACTGGTCGTAGCTGAGTTTGATTTCTTCCAATGCTTGCAGCAAATCCTCACGACCACGAAAACCTTCCAAACGTCTTCTGACAATGCCGTTTTCGATCAAAAGTAAAGTTGGTAGTGACTTGAGCCGATATTTGGTAGACAATTTAAAATTGTCATCGGCATTCACATTCACTAATTTGATTTGCTCGTTGCATTTATCTTTAAATTGCAACAGTAATGGGTGTATGATGCGGCACAAACCACACCAAGGAGCTTCAAAATTTACTAAAACAGGAATAGGGGATTCTAAAACTTCTTGAGTAAATGTCCGCTCACTAACCGACAACACCATGATGCCTCTAAATACTATAGGGTTTTTATATCCAACTTGCTATCAGCACAAGGGTAACGTAAGCCAGCAACTGCCGATAGATGCTCTGGTAGGCATAAAAGAAGGTATGCAAATTTTCCAGCCTTTATCTTGGTAAGTTTGCCGTTGACAAAAAAGCCAGCGCAGCATTTATACACAGTGGCATTTGGGGATTTTGAACTCCAATTTATGCCTTTACTGGGGAGGGAAATTAGACGCTCGGTATCTATCATTTACTCCCAATGATGACAATTGACCAGCAACTACTAGGACAAAATCTCAAATTGATTTGACCTACCCCCTCCACTGAACAGCTGTTTTCATTCATCGTACATTGATTTGGTAATCACAGATGAGCCTAAATCTTTATCTATTGTCTATCTTAATGCTGTGTGAATCGGGTTTTAGTCTAGGCTACCATTCTACCTTACTAGTTGCCACCAATAAAAGGGGATGCGACCACCATAATAGCAGCACAAACACAGCAACTCCAATATAAGCAGGACGAAGGAATTCTTGCCACTGTAGAGATTGACGCCCATCTAAAATAGCTGCAAAAGGAATAATGCTCGTACGCTGCTTAACTGCTCTAAAAGCCTCACCATAACGCCAACCGAGACGGCGATCGCCATGCCATACTCCAAAGAGGTGATGCAAAATTAAGCCCAAAGAAGTGACAAAGGTAAAAGTCGTACCCAACCACAAAGTATGGGCAATACACCAAATAATTTGTCCAACCATTTGGGGATGGCGAGTAATGCGAATAATTCCTGTTTCGTAGAGATGGACTTGGGGCTTTTGAATGGCAGCAATTTCTAGTAGATTGAAAGTAGCAGGGTACAAAAAGAAAAAAGAAATTGCCGATAGCATCCAAACCAATGGTTTTACCCAGGGTAGATATTGGACTTGCCACATTTGCAAACCATCATAACGGTGGTTAAAAAAGTAAACAATCAAAATTACAGCCAAAGGTAAACTAACTAACGCAAAGATAATCCGGTAAACTCGTGGACCAATATATTTTTCTGCCCAAGGTCGCAATGCGGCTCCACCGCTATGGACAATTGCAAAACTAAATTGTAGTCCCAACATTATAAAATGACTGGGGGTTAACCATGATGGCAGCATCATAATACACAGGTGAAGTAATTTAAAGAAAACTTAATTCAGTACAATCAATACCACAAAGTATTCAAAGGGGGACTTTAGTCAAGATGTTGTGTTACTGTCTTTTTCGGATAAATCCTCCGATTTTAATATGCAACAAATTATGCCCAGTCAGAATACTATGAATCACTGGTTTTTTGCTAATGCTGCTCCTTTCTTGTTTGTGGGTTGAGCCTATATGTCTGACCTTCCATTCACACTAGATCAGTTACGGATTCTGAAAGCGATCGCTCAAGAAGGGAGCTTCAAGCGCGCCGCTGACAGTCTTTACGTTTCCCAACCAGCCGTCAGTTTGCAAGTGCAAAATTTAGAACGGCAATTAGATGTTCCCTTGTTTGACCGCGGAGGACGTCGCGCTCAGTTAACTGAAGCAGGACATTTACTCCTGAGCTATGGAGAAAAAATTCTCAGTCTTTGTCAGGAAACCTGTCGCGCAATTGAGGATTTACAAAATCTCCAAGGCGGTACATTAATTGTCGGTGCTTCTCAAACCACCGGTACTTATCTTTTACCCCGGATGATTGGATTGTTCCGACAAAAATATCCTGATGTGGCGGTGCAATTACATGTCCACTCTACCCGCCGCACCGCTTGGAGTGTAGTGAATGGACAAGTTGATTTGGCAATTATTGGTGGTGAAATTCCCGCGGAATTAGGAGAATCTTTAGAGATTATTCCCTACTCAGATGATGAATTGGCACTGATTTTACCTGTATTCCATCCCTTTGGTAAACTTGAAACCATCCACAAAGAAGACCTATATAAATTACAATTCATTGCCCTTGATTCTCAATCAACAATCCGCAAAGTCATAGACCAAGTTTTAGCGCGTCATGATATTGATACACGGCGTTTAAAAGTGGAAATGGAACTCAATTCTATAGAAGCAATTAAAAATGCTGTGCAATCTGGCTTGGGATCTGCTTTTGTCTCGACTTCTGCCATTGCTAAAGAATTGCAAATGGATGTGTTACATTGTGCTCCCATTGAGGGCGTTGTCGTTAAGAGGACACTGTGGTTGATTTTCAATCCCAATCGCTATAAATCCAAGGCAGCAGAAGCTTTTAGCCGGGAAATTCTACCCCAGTTTGCTGCACCTGGATGGAATATGGATGTGTTAAAATCATCACAAAATCACAAGAGTTTAGCAATTAATACCACACTGGACTTAGACACTTCTCACTCAGATGAAAGTTAAGATTTAGTCATCTGTCATTAGTCACTTGTCATTTGTCACTTGTCATTTGTCCTTTGTGAAGAAGCTAATGATTAATGACCAATGACCAATGACTGATGACCAAATGACTATTGACTATTGACAAAAATGGAAATTTATTGCACGCGTCCTGGTTGTCCCCGTCCACGCAACTATTTTTCAGATTTAGATGATCATTCCATTTTAAGAACTGTGCAGCAAAAATACTGTAATACTTGTGGAATGCCGTTGATTTTGGTTGGTCGTTATTTACCAACAAAATTATTGGGACGAGGTGGTTTTGGGGCAGCGTTTTTAGCGCGCGATCGCTATACTCCAGGAATGCGTCAGTGTGTGGTGAAGCAATTTCAACCAGCAGGTCATCTCAGTCCAACTCAATTGCAACTCGCACAAGATTTATTTGAGAGAGAAGCCACTGTTTTAGAAGAAATAGGTTCTCAACATGATCAAATTCCTGATTTATTTGCTTATTTCCCAGTCATAGTTTCTAGCTTTTTTCAACCAGGACAACAAGAGCAATTTTTTTATCTAGTTCAAGAATATATAGATGGACAAAACTTAGAAGAAGAATTAGCGCAGAAAGGTAAATTCTCTGAGCAAGAAGTATTAGACGTGCTGCAAGATATTCTCAAAATCTTGCAGTTTGTCCATCACAAGGGCATCATTCACAGAGATCTCAAACCCTCCAACATTATGCGCCATCGTAACGGTAAGCTTTACCTCTTAGATTTTGGCGCTGTCAAGCAGGTAGCAAATGCACCCCCCGGAGGAGTTGGTTCTTCCACTGGTATTTTTTCTCTGGGGTTTGCACCCCCTGAACAGATGTCTGGTGGACAAGTCTTTCCATCTACAGATTTATATGCTTTGGCTGTGACAATTGTAATGTTGTTAACAGGTGAAAAAAATGTAACCAAGCTATTTGATGTTTATAGTAACCAGTGGAAATGGCACGAGCATGTTTCTGTCAGTCCTTTACTGGCAAATACTCTTGATAGAATGCTTTTACCTGCTGCTAATCAGCGCTTTCAGTCAGCCCAAGATGTATTAGATGCTCTTAATTCAAATTTTCAGCCGATAACACCAACACAAATTCACCCCCACCAACCCACACAATTACCGCCACAAACAAAGTCGCAACCACAGTCTAGACATACTCAGCCTCCACTACAAACACCATTGTCTCCGACTTTGCAGGTTGCACCGTTGTCTACTTTAGAGTTACTGATCGGGGCTGGATTTAGTGGTTTTGAAGGCGGATTGATTGCGATCGCTTTGTATAGTGTGCTGCGTTCGGCAAACATTACTTTAGCTGCTTGTGCTGTAATTTTGGCAGTCTTGCTTTTTGGGCAAAAGCAACGCTGGATTGAAAAAACCGAGATGTTAGTATTTGCAGCAGCAACATTCGCAGCGATATTTTTTTTCCCTTTCTTGCGATTTGGCCTAACTATTCAGCAAGTAATGATCATAGCTATTGCTGGGGGTTTGGTGGCGATCGCTGTAACAGCTTTATTCCGTCTTATTTATAAATTATTAACTGTATTTCTTTCTAAGTAATTAAATAACTCTTGGAAGTTAAAGGGTTTCGTTGTCTCGCCCGTTGTTGATTAAGGTTGAGTTAAGTTTCTGAGAGCGATCGCGGAAAATAATTCCTCAAACTATACTTCGACAGCTAGGACAACCAACAGACGCTCAACTAGCATTGATGAGAGCTACAGTGCAAGGACAAAGGATGGATCAATTAACCGAAGCATATGATCAAAATCAGATGTTTCGTCTTTGGTACATTCGTCACTTGATTCAGGACACGCTAACTCTGCTAAAGTAGCGATCGCACAAAGAACTGGGGATGAGGAGAAGACACGGTGACAAGGGAGATATTATTAACAATTTCTCCCTTGTCCACGCCACGTGCTACAACGCGGGAAACCCGCGCAACGCAGTGGCTCCTCTTGTCTCCCTTCCCTGTCCTTTTTTGCTCATTTTTAAGTATCGTTAAATAAAGTTAAGACTATATATCCTACCTTATGTCCGTTAGGCAAAGAGTTCTTTCTGGAGTTCAACCAACTGGTAACTTACATTTGGGTAACTACTTAGGTGCGATCCGCAACTGGGTAGAAGGACAAAGCCAGTACGATAATTTCCTTTTTATAGCTGATTTACACGCTGTGACTCTGCCACACAATCCAGCAGAACTAGCTACAAATACTTATACCTTAGCTGCTTTATATCTGGCTTGTGGTCTTGATTTAACCTATTCGACTATCTTTGTACAATCTCACATCCCTGCACATACTGAACTGACTTGGTTA
>NZ_AJLJ01000172.1 GCF_000317245.1 Fischerella muscicola SAG 1427-1 = PCC 73103 | reverse complement strand
CTCAACTGCATTACACCCCTGAACTGGCTGACAGATATGATTCAGTTTAAGGAAAAAGCTGTCAAGCAGGGTGAAAACGTGGGCGTTGGTTTGTTAGACTATCCTGTGCTGATGGCATCTGATATTTTGCTCTACGAACCTGATAAAGTACCAGTCGGAGAAGACCAAAAGCAGCATTTAGAATTAACACGAGATATCGTCAATCGGTTTAATCACTTATTTGCCAAACCAGATCAACCAGTATTAAAGTTACCAGAGCCTCTGATTCGTAAAGAAGGAGCTAGGGTAATGAGTTTGACAGATGGAACCAAGAAAATGTCTAAGTCCGATCCTTCAGAATTAAGTCGGATTAATTTGTTAGATGCACCGGACGAAATTGCCAAAAAAATTAAGAAATGTAAAACTGATCCGACTCGCGGTTTAGAATTTGATCATCCAGAACGACCAGAGAGTAATAATTTATTAACTCTGTATATGCTGCTTTCTGGTAAAACCAAAGAAGAAGTCGCTGCTGAGTGTCAAGATATGGGCTGGGGACAATTTAAGCCTTTACTGACGGAAACAGTCATAAATGCACTCAAACCCATTCAAGAAAAATATCAGGCGATAATGGACGACAAAGGCTATTTAGAGTCCGTTTTACGTCATGGAAAACATAAGGCAGAGGCTGTTGCTAACCAAACTTTAGCAAAAGTTAAAACCGCGATGGGATACTCCACACCATTATGAGGTTTTCTGTGTAGGGTGACTTGTGTTATAGCTGTACCCAAAGACAGAAATGCTCATTTTTATGCTGGATACTCAAAATCCAACTTGTTTAACTTCTTTTCAGAAAGCAGCAAAAGCTGGTAAATTCCTGATTACCGCTGAGGTAGCACCACCAAAAGGCGGTAATCCAGAACATATGCTCAAAATGGCAGCGACTCTTAAGGGAAGGGTTCATGCTGTCAATATTACCGATGGTAGCCGAGCAGTTTTACGGATGTCGTCAGTAATAGCATCGGCAATTTTAATACAACATGGCATTGAACCAATTTGTCAGATTGCTTGTCGCGATCGCAACCGGATTGGTTTACAAGCTGATTTAATGGGCGCTCATGCGATCGGTATCAGAAATATCTTAGCTTTGACGGGTGATCCTGTAAAAGCAGGCGATCATCCTGATTGCAAAGGTGTATTTGACTTAGAATCTGTGCGGTTGCTGCAAGTCATAGAAAAGCTGAATCATGGCTTTGATTGCAACGACAAACCCCTAACTGATGGAGCGCTAGATTTATTTCCTGGTGCAGCAGTCGATCCGCAATGTCCAAGTTGGTCGGGTTTACAAAAACGATTTGAACGCAAATTAGAAGCAGGGGCGCAATTTTTTCAAAGTCAATTAATTACCGATTTTGAAATACTAGAAAAGTTCATGGATAAAATTGCTGCTGATTGTGGTAAGCCAATTTTAGCCGGAATTTTCTTATTAAAATCGGCAAAAAATGCCCAATTTATTAATAGGTGTGTTCCGGGTGTAAATATTCCCGAACACATTATTGATAGATTAGCAAAAGCCAAAGATCCCCTAGAAGAAGGGATGAAAATTGCTGCGGAACAAGTGCAGACTGCACAGCAATTGTGTCAGGGTGTACATATGATGGCAGTTAAGCGGGAAGATTTAATTCCACAAATTTTAGAGATGGCTGGAGTTGCGCCAGTTAATCAAATGGTATTGAGGTAAACACAGTAAACATTTCTTGCTTAGGCAGCTGGTAAACCCAGCTGCTTTTTGGTTTTTGGTTATAAGGTGAAGTAGAATTCGATCGCCTTTTAACAACTTCAAACTATAATTCCACAAGATAGTACGATCAGATTAACTCATCCTCTAATAGCCTAATTAACTTAAGATTTTATAACTCATCATTAGCAGAATGTGATCCATAAATATTTAGTCAATTTGCGTAAGGAGTATACACCGTGACAGAGTTGAATAATTATAATGCACAATTAACTGACGAAGACACCTTAGACCAAGAAGATAGTGAAGAAGAGCCATATGAAAAGAATACTTTTCAGTATGATCCCGAAAAAATTAACATTGTTACTAGAGAACCAACTATTGAGCAATTACTCAGACGAATTGATCAAAAAGCTCTTGATTTAGCACCTGATTTTCAGCGTCAGGCAAATATATGGAAGGATGATGTTAAAAGCCGATTAATTGAGTCTATCCTGATTCGCATTCCGCTACCAGCATTTTACATAGATGCAACTAATGAAGAGAAATGGCTAGTTGTAGATGGATTACAACGGCTATCTGCTTTAAAACAATTTGTGACTGACAAAAGACTTAAGCTCAGTGGACTAGAATACCTGACAAATCTTGAAGGTAAAACTTATGATGAACTAGAGCCAAGATACCAACGGCGCATACTTGAAACTCAACCGACAGTATATTTGATTGAGAAAGGCACTCCTATAGAAGTAAAGTATAACATTTTTAAGCGGATTAATACAGGGGGTGTACGTCTTTCAAATCAAGAAATACGCCATGCTCTTAACCCTGGTCAAGCAAATAAATTCTTACTTAAACTTGCAGAATCTGAGGAATTCCGACGGGTAATGAATCTTAGTGAATCCAAAAAAAAGCGTATGGATGATCGAGAATTTATTACTGGTTTCTTAGCTTTTAGGCTAACCTCTTACAAAGACTATAAACAAGAAACTAGAGATACTTTTTTAAGTAAAGCTCTATCCAAAACTAATAATCTTTCAGAAGTAGAATTAAATACAATTGAAAACGATTTTAAAAAGTCAATGACAGCAGCATTTGAAATTTTTGGGGAAAATGCTTTTCGGAAGATGTCTAATAAAAATAAAAGAAAATTTCCAGTAAATAAGTCTTTGTTTGAAGCTTGGTCAGTCAATCTTAGTACATTAAGTTATGAAGAAATTGAAATATTGAAAAAGCGCAAACAAAAATTAATTAATGCTTTTATTGATTACGCAGATAATAATAAAGAATTTCTTGCATCTATTTCTCAGGCTGACAACAAAATTGAGTGTCGATTTAATACTATTGAGAAAATTATACAGGAAGTACTTAAATGATTAGTTCACTACATTTGATAAACTTCAAAACCTTGGAGAATCAGTTCTTAAAATTCAGACCGTTAACTCTGCTTTCTGGGATTAACAGTACTGGTAAATCTTCTGTCTTGCAATCACTACTGCTGCTGCGTCAATCATACCACCAAGAGTTATTACCAAAGACAGGTTTAGCATTAAATGGTGAATTAGTTCATATTGGTACTGCTCAAGATGCATTTTGTGAAAGAGCAAAAAATAATTATATTGGGTTTGAACTTGTCTGGAAAGATGGTAGTAAAGGAAGATGGAATTTTAATTATGATCTAGATAAAAAAGATGCTGATGTTTTGAATCTTGCTTTAGAATCAGTTGATTCTGAAGTCTATAAAGCAAGTATTTTCAGCAACAATTTCCACTATCTTCAAGCAGAACGCCTTGGCCCTCGACCATATAATGAAACATTAGATTATCAAGTCAGAATACGTAGGCAACTTGGTACAATGGGAGAGTATACAGCCCACTTTCTCTATGTTTATGGACGTAAAGCTATTGTTATCCCTAACCTCAATTACCCACAGGCAAAATCAATGGATTTAATAGACCAAGTTGAGGCGTGGATGAGAGAAGTAAGTCCTGGAACACGTATTAAAATTACATCAAATTCAGATATGGGTTTGGTAAATTTGCAATACTTTTATGGTGATAGTAATCCTTACCGTGCAACCAATGTAGGCTTTGGAATTACCTATACTTTACCAATTATTGTGGCAGTACTTGCATCTGAACCAGGAACATTAATTCTTATTGAAAATCCAGAAGCTCATCTTCACCCTAAAGGACAATCAAAAATTGGTGAATTATTAGCGCTTGCGGCTAGTTGCGGTGTTCAAGTGGTAATAGAAACTCATAGCGATCATGTTTTAAACGGAATTCGTCTTGCTGTTCATGGTGGTAAGCTTGCTCCAGAAGATGTTCAGTTGCACTACTTCCAGCGACAAGAAAAAGAAGGACAAGCTGTTACAGAAGTAATATCACCACATATTGATAGAAATGGAAGAATTGACAAATGGCCAGATGGTTTCTTTGATGAGTGGGACAAAAGCTTGGAGGTTTTATTAGAACCAGCAGGAGATTAAAATATGGATTTGGAGATGGTACTCAACGAACTGTCTCTGCGGACTCCTGCTGCTGATATTCCCACTGCACGAAAATTGATGTCAGAGTTGATTATAACTGTACGTCAAGCAACAACTAGTGGTGTGAAGCGCGTACTTCGTACGCAGAGTGATATCAATATAATAGAAATTGCTCCTGGCTATCCTATTGCTCGTTGGCGCAATGATAATGAAGTCAATCGAGAAGAACGGAGTTTCTTTAGAACCTTAACAGCCAAAGCTCCTTTCTGGACTGATGTTGCAGAAGAAATAAAAAATAGCTTTGATTTGTCTGAATTTATGCATCAAGGAGAACAAGCCATAGGATTGGGTTTTGCTCTTGTGAGTGATACCTTACCAGTCAGCTTGCTCTCAGATGATTGCTGGGATTTCAACCAATTACAAATTGAATTTAAGCGTATTGATGAAAATGGTGAAATAGTAGAAGAAATTGTAGAAATTATCCACGCCAGTCGTCGCAACCATGTACAGCAGCATACTAATTGGATTCAAGAACGTATTCGTAAATGTGTCAGTGATGCTTTGGAACTCTGGAGTAGACGAGAAGAATTATTTCCCAATTTAGAATTTTGCGATACTGTTGGTAAGCAATTAAAAGAAATCCTTGCTGGACAATTAGAATTACAATTTGTTGTCAGTACATTGTTTGCGCTTCAAAATTGTTGTAAAAATTGGCAAACTGGAGTATTTAGTGTAGAAGCATATTCTATTGATGAGTCTGGGGAAAGTGAGCCAACTCTTAATAAATATAGTAGAGAAAGAACTTTTCGTTGTCCTGATGGTCAAGACCGTCTATTTAAACGACATGTCAAATTGAGATTTTGTAACTGGCGAATTCATTTCTTTGCTGTCAAACCAGGAAAAGTGATTATTGGTTATGTGGGTCGTCATCTTCCTACAGTTAAATATCGGACATAATTTTTAAAATACAAATATCTTTATATGTGATTACTTCTCCTTCCCTATGTCCAAATATCCAAAAAATGGTTCTTCAGCAAAGTATTGGTAACCTTGACTATACCCCTATTTAACTAAATAAAAATGAAATTTATCGGCATCGATTTAGGCTGGAAATCGCAACCAAGCGGACTGTGCTGCTTAGAATGGACAGAGAATCAACTACAAATACTCGACTTAGATCGCCAAGAAGCAATTGCAGACATCCTAAACTGGGTTGATACTTGTGTTCCACCAGGTGAAAGTGCCGTAATTGCTGTAGACGCCCCGACTCTTATCCCTAACACCAGTGGTAGTCGTCTCCCTGACAAACTTACTCATAAACATTTTGGTAAATATCACGCCGGTTGCTACCCAGCCAATCTGAATCTTCCCTTCGCCGAACGCACCGTTAACTTTGGCTTAGAACTCGAATCACGTGGTTTCGCCCACGCACCCACTATCGAACCCCAAAAACCCGGTAGATATCAAATCGAAGTTTTTCCCCACCCCGCAATAGTACATTTGTTCAGTTTAGAACGTATTCTTAAATATAAGAAAGGACGCCTGAGCGATCGCCGTCAAGAACTAATCAAACTCTATAATTACATCACACAAATCTTACCCACCCTAGAACCTTCTGCGTGTACTTTGCGCCTTTGCAGTTCATTTCTCCCCGAAATCCCCACCACAGGCACACAACTCAAAGCCGTCGAAGACAAACTTGATAGCCTCATCTGCGCTTACGTAGCAGCATACTGGTGGTATTGGGGAGAACAACGTAACTTAGTACTAGGCGATCGCACCACAGGCTACATAGTTGTTCCCCAAAAAATGGAGATTGGGAAAAGAGGATAAGGAAAAGAAACCAGGGGAGCCACTGCGTTGCAGAGCCAGTGCATTGGAAGGGTTCCTCAGCTTGAAGCACCTGGCGTCGGGTTTCCCGCGTTGTAGCACGTGACGTGGACACGGGGACATAGAGAGAATGTCAAATTATTTCTCCACGTCACCGCGTCTCCTTCTCTCCGTGTCTCCTCCCAATACTCAATGCCCAATCCCTAAATCCCTAAGTATTTACTCCGCCCACAAAATTAACCTTGGTTCATAAGGAGTAGAAAGATACTTATGTTTGGGTAATACACGTAAAGATAATCCTTGTAAACCAGAAGTAGTATACAGAATATCAGCCGTGTAAATACTTAAGCCTTGACTATCTTCTCCTTGGTATTCCATTACTAGTGGCACACCATTGACAATCTCGCCATTGGCATCTACTGCACCTTGATACAGTTCTATCTGTACGTCATGATTTGTGAGAGTTGCTAAGTCAATTTTGGCTTTAACAGCAACGGTTTGGTTAACTTCAATATCAGGACCTACAGAGACATCAATATCTTTAATGGTGATGTTGTACCAGTGTTCACCGAGATTTAATTTCCAGGCTGCTAGTTCTTTGGCAGGGGCATAATTATCACTAGTCAGGATAGTATAGCGATCGCTTGCGGGGAAATATGCTCTTTGTGCATACTCTCCCACCATCCGCGCGGTGTTAAAGAACGGACAGTTTAACCGGATGGCGTCTTTCATTTTAGCAACCCAGTGTCTAGGTAAACTGTCAGCATCGCGATTATAAAACAACGGTACAACTTCTTTTTCTAAGATGTCATACAGGGCATTTGCTTCTATTTCATCCTGATAAGTGGGATCGTCATACATTTCCCCATGTCCAATTGCCCAACCAGTGCGGACATAATCAGCTTCATCCCACCAACCATCTAGTACACTTAAATTTGGCAATCCATTCATTGCTGCTTTCATGCCACTAGTACCAGAGGCTTCGCGCGGACGACGGGGTGTATTTAACCACACATCACAACCCGCCACCATTAATCGAGAAATATGAATATCGTAATTTGGAACAAACACCACCTGTTTTTCCAAATTATTTTCGCGAATGAAATGATTAATTTCGCGGATGAGTTCTTTGCCGGGGATATCTTTAGGATGTGCCTTACCAGCAATTACAAATTGTACCTTGCGGTCTTTATTGCCAAATAAAATCCGCTTAATGCGCTCTAGATCACGCATCCAGAGAGTAGCACGTTTGTAGGTGGCAAAGCGACGGGCAAAACCTATCGTTAAAATATGAGGATCGAGGACTTCTTGGGCTTGGGCAATTTCACTAGGAGATGCACCGCGATCGCGTAAATGTTTGACTAAATGCTCCCGCACATACAAAATCATATCTAAGCGGCAGCGTTCGTGGTTCCGCCATAACTCCTCATCGGGAATTGCATTCATCCGATCCCACAGAGGATGGTCAACTGGTGCTGATGACCAATTCGGGCCCAAATAGCGATCGTACAACTCCTGAGTTGATTTCGCCACACAACTACGGGCATGAACGCCGTTCGTAATGGCAAAAATTGGTACTTCTTGGGTTGGGACATCAGTCCACAAACCCTTAAACATCTGTCGTGACACTGAACCGTGCAACTGTGCCACCCCATTAGAAAATGTTGCCATCTTCAGCGCCAGCACTGCCATACTAAAAGGTGAGGATAAATCACCTGTACTCTCCCGTCCCAAAGCTAAAAATTGGTCTTTACCTGAATCAAAAATTTCTGCATAGTGTCCCAGATAGTACAAAATTTTATCTGGTGGGAACAAGTCGATTCCGGCTGGCACTGGTGTATGGGTGGTAAATATATTTGTAGAAGCTACCACTTGCCTAGCTTCGATGTAACTCAGCCCTTGCTCTTGAATTAAAATGCGGATACGTTCTAGGGCAGAAAATGCTGCGTGTCCCTCATTCATGTGGTAGGCAGTGACGTTATACCCCAATGCTTTTAACATCCTCACGCCGCCAATACCCAACATGATTTCCTGGTGGATACGCATGTCAATATCACCACCATACAGTTGATCTGTAATGTCGTGATCGTAAGGATTGTTGGGTTCAATATTGGTGTCAAGCATGTACAATGGCACCCTTCCCACTTGCACCCGCCAAACCCTAGCATAAACGGTACGCCCCGGATAATCTACTGTAATTCGCAGTTCTGAGCCATCCGGATTACGTTCTAGGTGCAAAGGCATGTTATAAAAGTCGTTAATTGGATAACGCTCTTGCTGCCAGCCATCAGCATTTAAATACTGGGCAAAATAGCCTTGCTGGTACAACAAACCCACACCGACGAGGGGAAGCCCTAAATCACTAGCAGATTTCAGATGATCCCCAGCTAGTACACCCAAACCCCCTGAATAAATGGGCAAACAGTCCACAAGCCCAAACTCAGCAGAAAAATAGGCGTAGCATTCTCGTCCTTTATCATCAGGCGAATGACTAGAACGTTGTTTTTCATACCAAGTGCGTTCTTTGAGATAATCTTCTATCTGCAAAGCGGCACGATCCATTTGTGCCAAAAAGCCTTCATCTTCTACTACTTCCATCAGCCGCGCTTGGCTTATGGTTCCTAGCATCAAAACAGGGTTATGATGGCTAGATTCCCATAAATCAGGATCTAAACGGCGAAATACATCTTTAGTTTCTACGTTCCAATCCCAAAGCAAGTTGTAAGCCAGCTTGCGTAATGGTTCGAGTCGCGCAGGCAAAGAAGGTGAGACGTTGAATGTACGAATTGGCTGCATAGGTTTAGCAGAACTCCAGGTCTAGCTATCGCTATTGTTGTCTTTATTTTCTTAATGTTGCCAATTTTTTATACTGTGTTAGCAAATCGCCTCTATTTTTGTTAAGTTTTGCAAATATTTTAATCAACTTAGAGCCAAATCTGGGTGTTAGTGAATCCCAATGAATAATCTATCTGTATCCATCGATGTTATATCAAGTCTGGTGTGTGGCGATCGCTTTACCCTTGGTTAGATGCAGTCAATGCAAATATCCGTCCTAAATAATAACCATCATGTTGACCTATGCCGTTATTTCCAGAGCAAATTGAGAAGACAATAGAAGAAATTGATCGCCTTACGAATCCTTCAAGTCAGCGATATGGACGATTACTCAACTGGCAAAATCCACCCGATCCGTTTTGGCATTATGGGATCGGTTTGTCAGATATACATATCTTTGATACAGGTCGTGGGTTACGTCCATTTGAAAAAAGTGAAGCAAAACTTGTTGTTGGCATTGACCATATAGCTTTTGAGCCAAAGCAAACAATTGAGCGGCTCAAACACGCTCTTCATGTTTTTGCTGATTGGGAATACACTTTCACTGGCTGGAATTGTGAACACCTTGGTCGGTTAATTGCAACAGACCAACCGCGATGTTATCAGAGTAGCCCTATATGGTGGTTATGTGACATGACTTCTGAAGGCGACCATAAAATAGCACATCGGATTTTTCAGAATTATTTAAAGAAAATTGAGCCTAGTCTTATTCGTTGAAGACTAACGTTTTGTGAGATTTTGGGTGGAGTGCAATTACTTGTAAAATGGCTTATAAAAGCTCAATAAATTCGTCTACGTTCAAACCTATTTGCCGAATAATTGATCGTAAAGTACCTCGATCAAGTTCTTTATGATCTGGTATTGACACTGTTGTTCTGGGATCTTCACGCACTAAAATGATATGGCTTCCACGCTGGCGAGCTATAGTAAAGCCTATTTGCTCAAGTACCTTGACACATTCCGCACCTGAGATAACAGGTAACTTACTCATACCAGAACAATCTCAACTGTATCACTTGGAACAGGTTCACCTCGATCTTGTAAGACTTCGATATAGAGAGTAATTGCCTCTTCAATATTGGCAATAGCCTCCTCACGAGTTCTTCCCTGGCTAATGCATCCTGGCAAACTGGGTACTTCAACGACAAAATAACTATCCTCACCAGGATATAGAAGTACTTTGCGTTTAAATTCAGCTTGCTGGTTCGCCACAGTCATGACTCTATACCTCTTTGGCTGGTCATTTTATTCAAATACTAACATTCTGTTGGGTAAGCGTTAATTGTGAAGCAGTCTAAAAATTCTGGTATATATCTGGAAAAACAGGTATCACAAATCGTTACAGTAGCTTGATTAGTGAGGTTTACCAAAGCTAGGCTACAGCTTATGCTCACAGTAATGTGCGATCGCTCATAGTATAAACACTAGCTTCTATGGATGTAGAAATTATTCCTTGTTCTGCTGAACACATTCAAAAGCTTATTCAGGGTTCAGATGCTTTCCAGGCTGCTTACGGGTTTCAGATCGTTGATGGATACTTGCCTTTTAGGGGGGTACTTCAGTACAGTCTCAATCAGATGCAAGCTTCACAAATTTGGCATCCGTGGCTACCGTATCTGTTTGTCTTTCATCCTGATCATGCATTGGTTGGGCTTGGAGGCTTTAAATCAATTCCTGATTCTCAACGCACGGTTGAGATTGGCTACTCCATCGCCCCAACTTATCAAGACAGAGGTTTTGCAACTGCTGCGGCGCGTCAGCTGATTGAGATTGCATTCGCATCAAAGCTAGTTGACTGTGTTTGCGCTCATACACTACCAGAGCGTAACGCATCGGCTAGAGTATTAGAAAAGTGTGGAATGACCAAAGTATCAGAGATTATCGATCCTGAAGATGGAGAAGTGTGGAGGTGGGAAATTAGAACAGTTTGACAATTTCATTCCACACCGACTTTATGAATGGTTGACAGCTATATGTGTATTGTTAAAAGTAAAAAAATGTTTAAATAGCCGTAGGTAATACTGATGTGGTGACTCGGAAATGGTATGAACTACGAAACTGCTTGCAAATTCCTCATAGATCAAACAATCACTTCTGAAGACAACCCAGATGTACTAATCAGCCGCTTACAACAGGGAAAACCACCAGTTCCCGGTCAGATTACCTCTACTTTGCTGGCGTTAAAAATTGTATTTGAAGGTCTTAAAGAAGCTACTACTATTGAACGAGAACTTGCCTACGCCTTATATGAACTAACTATCAAAACTCAAATCTTATTTGCAGCAGGATGCAAAGCAGGGGTTGACTGGCCTCCTCTACTGAAAGAAGACTTATTGAGAATTGCGATCGCCACTGAAAGTATCTTTTCCGGTAACTGGCAAAATTTACATTAGTTGGGGATTGGGGATCGGGAAGTGTGGGGAGAATTATTTAACAAGTTTCTTCCCCAATAACCAATGACCAATGACAAATGACAAATGACAAATGACCAAAAACTATCTTTTTTGCAATTGCGCTTTTAGTTTATCTAAGTCGGATTTGAGCAAAACAGTCATTTGACCAGTGAAAGCTTTTCCGTTCTTGGGTTGGGCAATTTCTACCCAATATGCGTAGCTCTCACCTAGACGTAATTCTCCCCGTAAGGCTTCCCGGATGGGAGTTTTGGCAAAACGGGCGGAATTAACTGTACTTTGAGTTGGATACTCATACACTACCTGAGCGCGTTTAAAATCTTGGTAAATATCCACGCCATATAATACTCGTAAAGATTCTTGCAAGCGCTCAAAACTTATACCATTAATGGCATCATACATACTCAGCCTTTCGCTCCGGATGTGACTGCGGTCTTGAATAAACTCTACTTTACCAGGAGCAAACACTGATGCTTGAAAAGTAAATCGCTGGGCTGCTGTATCACTTTTCTGTATAAAAAATTGCTCGTTAATATTGGGACGCAGGGTTGGGTGTGCTTGTATCCAAGCGCCAACTTCTTCTGTCGATTGTCCTGGTAAAGCTTTGGCTTGATCAGCAAAAAATGTTCCGCCGCAGATATAGGGAACTAGAGAAAAAGGCAATATCAAGGCTTTCAGCAGGGGGTTTTTTAACATGTGTTTATACCAACCTACTTGATTAAAAAGGGTAATTTTAGTTTTCCCCTACTGCCTTGATTTATTTATAAGTACAACTACGGAATCATGGCTACTTTGATTACTTTGCGCGATCGCATATCACAAAATACCGTTTCTAAATCCTGTAAAGGACGCTGTTCACTAATTAATAACTCGAAGGGAATTCTGCGACTAGCGATCAGTGATAAGGCTGCTCTGACAAACTCAGGGGTATTATGAAACACTCCTTTGAGCGTAAGTTCACTGTAGTGGAGTTGTTCAGTGTTGACGGTAATTGTGGTATCTCGTGGACAACCGCCGAATAAATTCACCGTTGCACCAGGGCGGGCGCAGGCGATCGCTGTCTCCCAAACACTAGGTAAACCAGTCGCTTCAATAACTACATCTGCACCCCAGCTATCCGTATATTCTTTGATCACAGTGGGTATATCTGGTAATTGCCGATAATTAAACGTCTGGGCTGCACCGAGTTTTTTACCAATTTCTAGCCTATCGTCATTACCACCGAATAGCAGTACTTCCACTTCCAAATCATGAGCCAATTTGGCTACAAACATCAACCCAATGGCGCCGTCTCCCAAGACTACTACTTTATCTCCATGCTTGACGTTGGAACGAGCGGTTCCATGCAGTACGCAAGCCAAAGGTTCTGTCATGGCTGCCAATTCATCAGGTAAATCTTCAGGTATTGGCAATAAATTATACTTGACTATCGGGGCAGGAATTTTTAGATATTCGGCAAAAGTACCATTATTCCATGTTAAATTTGGACACAAAGAATATTCTTGACGTTGACAAAAAAAGCAATTCATGCAAGGAGCCGAATTATTAGCAACCACGCGATCGCCTATTTGCCAATCTGTAACACCTTCACCGATAGCCACGATTTGTCCAGCAGCCTCATGACCAAAAAGAGTAGGAGGTTTGAGCATCTTAGCATGACCGCCACGACGCCACACTTTTAAATCTGTACCACAAGTCGTTGCCGCTCCCACTTGGATCACCACCTCTCCTTTTCGAGGAGTAGGATCGGGAACCGTTTCTAAACGCAAATTTTCTTTACCGTACAGTAAGGCTGCTAGCACCGATTTTACCCAATAAGCTCCAGTTAATTTTATCAGTCCTAGAGGTAAAACTCTGAGTTGAAAATGGGTGTAAGGGTGTGGGATGTGTGGCAATACGGTTCGGATAAGACAAATCGATTGGCATTTAAATCCACCAGAGACGCGATATATCGCGTCTCTACATATCCAAAATTATGACGAAAAATTCTTAACCGAACCGTATTGGGGTGTGTGGGGTGCGTGGGGAGTAATAATATTTCCCGTACAGATGTAGCGCCAAGGGCTATAAGCACTAATTAGGCGAAATTCCCCACCCTACAACGTAGAGGGTGAGGTTATTTCAACTACTACTTGACAAAAGTCCACTCTAAAGTATTGATCGGTGCTGTTTGCAGGGCTTGAGAGAGTTCAGCACTACTGGCAAATTGCAACTGTTCCACATAGCAAGCTTCGACATTCACAGTAAATTCTTTCTCCTGAAAAGGCCAAGGAGTCACAGTTAAATTACCATCACTGCGCTGCATCACATCATAACGCTTACCGTCTGATAAGGTTGCAATTTCTAAAGCACGTTCGCCTGCGGGTATCATTCGGTTACAGAGAATGAGTGAAAGGCGATCGCACCACTGAAAAAATTCATAAGCTTTTACAGCATCATCTTTTGTAATACTTAATTCCTGACGCCATTGTTCTTGATTCTTTAACTGTTCATCTAGAAAATCATCTAATTCTGGTAATTTGCCGCGATTACCTTCATTTAAAAAGCTCATATGCATAGAAATCAGCATTGCTACCCAGCGTCCTCGATAGCGAGCATTGTTTGCTGATTCCCGCATACTTGCCACATCACTCACTTTGGTCTCTTTCATCAAAGTAAAATCTAGGGGCGCACCAGCATCTGTAATGTGTTTTCCTTCCCATTCTTTTTCCAAATCATCGTGATGGGAAATTGCTGCAATTGTCTCTAACCAACGTATAGGACGTTCTTTCGCATTCCAATGTCCCGCAATTTCAGCCGCCAGCAAAGCATGGGCGCGATGATAAATAACTTCCCAACCTTTTTGGTGTTGATTCACAATCATGAATCAGCCTTGATCCTTCGTGTAATATGAGTTTGCTTCTATATCTTGGGTGAGCAAAGACTGTTCACTCATCTGTCAACAGCACGAATATCAAGTGCCACCATGGATAAATTGACATCGAAAAATTGGATTTTTATTAATCAGCGACTAACACCTTATTTATTTTTGCTGCCTGCTTTGGTAATTTTAGTACTTACTG
The DNA here is from genome assembly GCF_000317245.1 of Fischerella muscicola SAG 1427-1 = PCC 73103. Lineage (GTDB taxonomy): Bacteria > Cyanobacteriota > Cyanobacteriia > Cyanobacteriales > Nostocaceae > Pelatocladus > Pelatocladus muscicola_A. Next base: position 4,819 of record NZ_AJLJ01000172.1, on the reverse strand, counting down.
TCTTTTGGCCTGCACTGCAAGCTTTTTACCTCAGTTTTACCCGTTACGAATACGATTTAACCCAAACACCTGCATGGATTGGTTTTGCTAATTTCCGCCGTTTATGGATTGATCCTGTTTTTTGGCAAACCCTGGTAAATACTCTGCTGTATCTTGTGGTTGTGGTGCCGATTTTGGTCATCGCTCCTTTAGGATTGGCAATTTTAGTAAATCAAAAATTGCAAGCAATGCACTGGTTTCGGGCTGCTTACTATACTCCTGTGGTAATTTCCATGGTAGTAGCGGGAATTGCTTGGCGATGGTTGTATGCCGAAAACGGTTTGCTTAACCAGTTGCTCAAAGGCATTTTACCAGAGGGAATTCCTTGGTTGACTAGTCCGCGTTTCGCCCTTTTCAGCGTCATGGCTGTGACTGTCTGGAAAGGATTAGGCTACTACATGGTAATTTATCTAGCTGGGTTACAATCAATACCCAATGATGTCTACGAAGCCGCAGCCATAGATGGTTCTGATGGTATTAGCAAACACTGGGACATTACAGTACCTTTGATGAAACCCTATCTGGCTTTAGTTGGTGTTATCTCAGCAATTTCCGCAACTAAAGTATTTGAGGAAGTATATATTATGACACAGGGCGGGCCAAGAAATAGTTCAAAAACAATAGTCTATTACCTCTATGAACAAGCATTTAATAATTTAGAAATTAGCTATGCTTGTACGATTGGACTGGTACTGTTTTTGATCATTTTAGGGTTGTCAATTTTGCGATTATCAATTGGTGGTGTTAGTGCTTAATAGTTGCTCAATTCGCACCTATCGATTGAGACGACGAAATTCAGCAGGCGTGAAACGCATGGGTTTTTCTGGGTTCCAAATACCCAGTCCCATGATTCTAGCCCACTGTTGGGCGCGTTCTAAGCGTTGGTCGTATTTGTGGTTAGGCGATCGCCCAACAAACAACGCCTGACCTTCTTTGACTAACTCTTCATTCAACAAAACTTTATCTTGCCACACATAAGCCAGAGTCCGCCCAAATTTATCTTGTCCTTCCACATCAAATTCCAGCGTTACAGAGTCTCCCTTAATTAGTGCTTGCAAGCGTTCTTTTGCTGTATCTCCCCAAGGACGTTGCTGCAAATCTGGTGCATCAATACCCAGCAAACGTACTTGGGAAATTAAATTAGGTTGATCACCCATCCCCAGCACTTCCAAGGTTTGTCCACTTACCACCTGTGCAAGTTTGACTTGTACCTGTGCATTCTCTAGAGATTTGCTTCGAGGTTGACAAGCAACTACCAACAGTAACAGGCAACATAAAATTACAATTTTTTTCATCTGTCATTTGTCATTGGGCATGAATCAACAAGTTCTTAATTTTTAATTGTTTTGTCCCCAATCCCCAATCCCCAATCCCCAATCCCCGATTCCCGATTCCCGATCCCTACTCCTCGTCTAACGGTAAACCTGCCCGCACTCTGCCTTTACCAAAGTATTGCCCAAACTGGAGTTCATAAACTTCATCTTCGTCTTGTGTCTCTACTTCCAAGTCAGAACGGGCATAACTGACACACAATAATGCATAGCCTTGCTGACGTAACTCTAGGGATAGTCCCACTGCTTCTGGTTGGTAAATTTCTCCCTTTAACACCCTGACAGCGCATGTGGTACAAGCACCATTGCGGCAAGAAAAAGGCAGTTCTTTCCCTTGTTTTTCACAACTATGCAAGATGTAGCGGTCATCGGGTACTTCTAAAGTGTGTTTGATGTTTTTGGCGCGATCGTGAACTGTGATTTTATATGTCCGGGACATGTTGGTTTTGAATTTAAGATTTTTGAGCAATTTGATTGCACTTTCTAGAAGTATATTGTACAATTGCAAATCGTGACCTCTGGAGAGATGGCCGAGTGGTTGAAGGCGCAGCACTGGAAATGCTGTTTGGGGGCAACTTCAACGTGGGTTCGAATCCCACTCTCTCCGTTATAAAATCAGGTTTTAAAGTCCATATCTACAAAGAGTTGTCTGATAAATTATCAGACAACTTTAGGTAAACTGATTAAAGCTTAGTTATTGATCGCTACCACAATATCTTTGTATTTTCATGGTTTAACCTACTAACAATTTAATTGCATTACGAATGAGAGTAGTAGTCCACCACATTGATTTTGATAGGTTGGCCAGATCCCCGACTTTTTTAAAAAGTCGGGGATCTAACCCCTCGCAACCTGTCAAAACTTATGTGGTTGAGTAGTAGTAGCGCGTTGAATGTCTCTCATTTTTTCTTGCTAGTATCTCCAATGCTCATCTTCAAACCATCTATTGGCGTCACACATTTTAAGTAATGCCCGTTGTGAGTCTGTAGGTTCCCCAATCAAGTCTAAAACTTCAGTTAGTCGGTCGTATGCTTCTTTTCCTGGATGATGTAGCCCTATGCGATCTCTCATTTGGTCAACAGCTTTATAGAACCCATTTGGTATCTTTACATTCTCCGGTATAATAATCCAAAATGGTGATTACCAAATACACATTCAGTAATGCGATCGCCTCCGGCGGGCGCTGTTGCGCCATCGCATTCACCCATACTTCTTTTTTGCCATAGCTACCGATAGGTTTTATACCGAATTCGCGTGCGGTAGCTTGCAAATCTTCTAGCGATAGCTTCTCAAGTTGCTCTCTTGATAACATAATGATTGTCTATCTCTTGTTGATGGATATTGGTGGGTAACTTTCCGGCAAGATTGCATACCCACTAAATAAAATATTATCGCAAGCTAGCACGCGATAAATCAAGATTTATTTTTCTTAAAATGCCTAATTATGATGAAAAACCGTATCTAAAGCAGCATCGATTTGTCACAGATAGAAGTGAACCACTAACTAGACAACTGAATTTACGAGTCAGTGAATCTATGTTGAATCGACTAAAAAAATTAGAAAACTATCCAGAGTTATGTCGTCAAGCAATTAAAAAAGCACTTGATGAATTAGAGCAATTGGATGATCAAGATGATTAAATTTCATATCACAAGTTACAATTCTGTTGATAAAGATTGAAATGATGAACAAAATAATCATCATTGGTGGCGGAATTGGCGGTGCTGCAACTGCCCTCGCCCTAAGTCGTGCCGGTTTAGAGCCTATCGTCTACGAGCGAACCAAACAGTTGCGAGAAGTTGGGGCTGGAATTGCACTTTGGGCAAACGCCACCCACATTTTGAAGCAATTAGATCTACTTGAAGATGCGATCCGGATTGGTTGTCTAACGACGAATTATCAATTCAATTCGCAACGGGGTAAAGAATTAGTAAATGTGCCTGTCGATCGCTTTGAGTTGCCTGTGATCGGAATTCATCGTGCCGAATTGCATCAGCTATTGTGGCGCAACGTACCGAGTGAGAAATTCATTTTGGGAGAAACCTTTAAGCGATTTGAGCGCCAAGATAATCAGGTTTATGCCTATTTTGAGTCAGGTTTGAGGGTTGAAGGGAATGCGTTGATCGGCGCAGATGGGTTGCGATCGCAAGTCAGAGCCACTATTTTAGGTGACGAACCTCCCATTTACCGCAATTTTAAGACTTGGCGTGGTTTGACCGATTATATTCCAAGTGCATACCGTCCTGGTTACATTCAAGAACTTTTAGGATGTAGTCAAGGATTTGGTTTCATGATGCTTGGCAAGGGAAAAATGTATTGGTATGCAGCAGCAAGCGCATCAGAAGCACAACCGGATGCTGCAATCGGTCGCAAAAAAGAACTGGAAACAATGTATCAGGATTGGTTAACAGCTATTCCTGAATTAATCGCTGCTACGGACGAAGCCAATATTTTGACCACAGATTTATATGATCGTCCTGCAAAACAACCTTGGAGTCAGCAAAATATTACGCTACTAGGTGATGCTGCCCATCCCATGTTACCCACAATGGGGCAAGGCGCTTGTACAGCTTTGGAGGATGCTTATGTTGTTGCTCAATGCTTGCAAGCACAACCAAATCCAAGTATTGCTTTCCAACAGTATGAGTCTGTGCGTTTTCCACGCACCAAAGCGATCGTTGAACAATCTTTGCAATCTGCTAAGATGGGCGAATTGAAAAACCCAGTAGCTGTGGAACTTCGCAATATTTTTATGAAGGTAATGGGTTCAATAATCAGCAACAATTTTAAATCTCTTCATGCTTACCGAGCCTAGTGATCCATTGCATTAGTTTTGATAGATTCCAATGATAATGATAATGATACCATTTCACTTTTTTGATGATACAAATACATCGGTAAGGGCGTACGGTTCGCTATGCCCCTACAGTCAATCCAATGTGTATCAAGATTTTTTAAATTCAACTATATTTAACTATAATTTAAATAGTGGAGTAGTTTTATACTTTTGGTAGATGACAAAATCATAAAAATTAATTTTTAAAAGTAAACACTCTCTTTTAACTCCTCTGAACTGTAGGAGAAAAGTGCTTTTAGGAAGAGATATATTAACTTTTATTTGAGTGAGATTACTTAACATTACCACAAGATAAAAAATTAAATTATTTCAGATAAGCAGCCACCATAAACAAAGCATTTTGTCAAACACAAGTAACTGTCTTATTCTTGATTAATCATTATTTTTACCTTCTTAATTACTCAGTGTCGGTGTTTTCAAAAATCGCAAGATTAGAACATTTTTAGCAAGAACAGGAAAGACAATTAGGTCATTTTATTCGTAAACTAGGTGAAATAATTTACCTTTAGGTGGATTCAATATAAACTGCAAGATAGTATATTTTTGATGGATTGTTGCATAATTTACCCGAAAAGAATAGTAATCTCCATA
>NZ_AJLJ01000171.1 GCF_000317245.1 Fischerella muscicola SAG 1427-1 = PCC 73103 | reverse complement strand
ACAGATGGAGCTCCCATTAATCCAGAATCCAAATAAGAATTGATTGGTTGGTGGTTGTTGTTTGTTGTTTACTCCCGACACTCACTGCCAGACGCGCCATGGCGCGTCTCTACATTACTTCCCTACACTCCCCATCTCCTTTATCCCCAATATGTTTGTCGATTTTTTTATCAGGCGACCTGTTTTTACCAGTGTCTGCGCTATTATCATTCTGCTAGTAGGGGCGATAAGCATTCCTACCTTACCTACAGAGCAGTATCCAGAAATTAGTCCTACTCAAATCCAAGTTACTGCTAACTATGTTGGTGCTAGTGCTGAGGTAGTAGAAAACACCGTTACAACAATTTTAGAACGGCAAATTAACGGTGTTGAAGGCATGAAGTACATGACTTCTAGTAGTAGTAACAGTGGTACTAGTACAATTACAGTTACATTTGACGCATCACGAGATGCGGATATTGCTGCCGTCGATGTGCAAAATCGTGTATCTTTAGCTGAACCACAGCTACCAGAACCAGTAACGCAAACCGGAGTCACCGTTAGCAAACAATCAAATAACATTCTGTTAGCAATAGGCTTATACAGTGAGAAAGGAGAGTACGACACTGTATTTTTAAGCAATTACACCGATCTTTACATATCAGATGCCTTAAAAAGAATCAAGGGTGTAAGTGAGGCACGAATTTTTGGTGAACGTCGTTATGCGATGCGTTTGTGGCTTGATCCAAACCGCCTTGCAAGTCGTGACCTCACTGCTCAGGATGTGATTGATGCCCTGGATGAACAAAACCTGCAAGTGGGTGCTGGACAAATCGGTCAGCAACCATCTGCAGAGGAGCAGATGTATCAAATTGACCTGCGCGCTATTAGTAGGCTCACAGATGCATCCGAATTTGAGGATATAGTGATCAAAACAAGTCAAGATGGATCACTAATTAAGCTCAAAGACGTAGGACGAGCAGAACTAGGAGCAGAAAATTACAGTTCTTTCTTGCGATTTCGAGGTAACGAGGGCGTGGGAATTGGTATATTTCCCACTCCGGGAAGTAACGTTTTAGATGTTGCCAAAGCAGTCAAAGCCGAAATGGCGGTACTAGCTAGAAAATTCCCGCCAGGGATGAAGTATCAAGTTGCTTTTGATACAACCACTTTTATAGAAGAGTCCCTTGCAGAAGTTGTCAAAACATTGTTTGAGGCCGTCGCCCTCGTGGTCTTGGTCATTTTTGTTTTCTTACAAGACTGGCGTACTACTCTAATACCCGTAATTGTTATTCCCCTGGGACTAATTGGTACCTTTGCCTTTATCAAAGCTTTTGGGTTTTCCATTAACACCCTGACTTTATTCGGTCTGACCTTAGCTACAGGTTTGGTGGTGGATGACGCAATTATCGTAGTTGAGGATATCTCTCGTCTGATTGAAGAAGGAATTCCACCTCGTCAAGCAGCATCTGAAGCAATGCGCGAACTATTGGGAGCAGTCATTGCCACTTCTTTAGTTCTAATGGCTGTATTTGTGCCAGTAGCATTCTTTCCAGGTTCTACAGGACAAATTTATCGTCAATTTGCCCTAACTATTGCTTTTTCGGTAACAATTTCTACCTTTCTGGCTATCACCCTTACACCTTCGCTATCGGCTTTGATGCTAAGACGGGGGCAAAAATCGACTGGTTGGCTAGGTTGGGTGTTTGCGCGATTTAACAACGTCATTGATTGGTCACGCCGAAAATATGAGCGATCGCTCATTCGCTTAAGTCGCGTTAAAGCAATTGTAGTACTGCTATTTATCCTGTCCTTGGGGCTAACTGGTTGGCTTTATTTCCGCGTACCTTCAGCTTTTCTTCCTGAGGAAGACCAAGGTTATTTCATCACAATTATTCAAGGGCCAGAAGGAGTTTCACTGAACTACACCAGCAAGGTAATGCGGCAAGTAGAAGAAGAAATTCTGAAATTGCCAGAAGTCACAGGCACTTTTGCTGTAGGTGGATTTAGTTTCAGTGGTAGCACTTCTAATAATGGTGTTATTTTTACAACTCTCAAACCTTGGGATGAGCGTACTAAAGAAGGACAGTCAGCCCAAGGAATCATTGCTAATTTACAGGGCAAACTAGGGGCAATTACAGAAGCCAGAGTGTTCCCAGTTAATCCCCCCACAATTCAAGGTTTAGGTAGTTTCGGTGGCTTCCAATTTCAACTCCAAGACAGAGCAGGTAACAGCAATTTAGAAACCATGCTGCAAGTCATGGGCCAATTACTTCAGCAAGGCAATCAAACACCAGGATTGCAAGCTGTCTTCAGTACTTTTGCCGCAAATACTCCACAAATATTGATCGAAGTAGACCGTAGTCGCGCTAAAGCTCTGCAAGTTGATGTTGATGAAGTATTTAATACTCTCCAGAATTACTTAGGTTCACGATACGTCAACGATTTTAATTTTGAACGCCGAACTTATCGGGTATACGTCCAAGCCGATACACAGTTTCGCTCCAATCCGGAGGATATCGGGAAATTATATGTCCGCTCTGCCAATGATCAAATGATTCCTCTAAGCGATCTTGTCAAACTAACTCCCACTACTGGAGCGCAAACAATTAATCATTATAACTTGTTCCGATCAATTGAAATCAACGGTTCAGCAGCTCCTGGGACTAGTTCTGGAGGAGCAATCCAAGCAATGGAGAACATAGCACAAAAGGTTTTACCAACGACTTTTGGCTACGAATGGTCGGGGATAGCTCAGGAAGAAAAAACATCTGGTGGTCAAGCACCGCTGATTTTTCTTTTGGGACTGGTCTTTGTTTTCTTGGTACTAGCTGCTCAATATGAAAACTACATTGATCCGTTGGTTATTATGCTGTCAGTTCCCTTGGCTATTTTAGGAGCGCTAGCAGCACAGTCATTACGAGGTTTACCCAATGATATATATTGTCAGGTTGGTCTGGTGATGTTGATTGGTTTAGCAAGTAAGAACGCAATTTTGATTGTGGAATTTGCCAATCAGCTACGAGAAACTGGTCTTAGCTATACCAAAGCTGTAATCAGAGCAGCACAAGAGCGCTTGCGACCAATTCTCATGACTTCTTTTGCTTTTATTTTGGGTATTTATCCCTTGCTGTTTCCCGAAGGTGCAGGCGCAGGGAGTAGAAGATCTCTAGGTACAGCTGTCGTTGGTGGAATGCTGGTTTCTACTTTCCTGAGTTTATTTGTAGTGCCGATTTTATATATTGTGATTGGCAGCCTACGCGATCGCCTCTTAAAACGTCGTCCACCTCAACAACCACCACACCATATCGAAGAAGTAGAAGAAGATGGTCGAGTTACTACCAAAACTTATTGATAGATAATAAGCGATCGCCAAAACACAAAGTGTAGACGGAAAAACAAGGGAGAGAGGGAAGACAAAGGAGAAAATTTACCTCCTTGTCCCCTTTTCTCCCTTGTCCCCCTTTGCCCAAAACAGTTGAGAAAAATTGCATATGACACTAGTAAATACAATTTCTTGTCTCACTATGCCTGTATTCGCAACCACGACAGCATCAGACAGTACATCAGTGATGGCAGCAGTGTTGATTAGTTTAGTCGTGATTTACCTTGCGAGTATAATTGGGAGCGAAATTTGCGATCGCTTGAATATGCCACCAGTTTTAGGGCAACTCTTGGGTGGTCTAGTCGTGGGCATATCAGCATTTCATTTGCTGGTATTTACTGAAAATGGAGGTGATTTTCATAACTCAATTTTAATAAAGTTCTTGGTAGCTACTACAGGTTTAACAATAGATGGAGCATCAACCATATTTCAAATCGATAGTGAAGTTATTTCTGTGTTAGCAGAAATAGGTGTAATAATTCTATTATTTGAAATTGGTTTGGAATCAGATTTAAAAGAATTACTCAAAGTCGGGCCACAGTCAGCAATAGTAGCAACAGTGGGAGTTACAGCTCCCTTCGCCGGTGGTACTTTTGGGTTAATGTACTTGTTTGGAGTGCCTGCCATACCTGCAATTTTTGCTGGTGCAGCCCTGACTGCAACTAGTATTGGCATCACAGCCAAAGTATTGTCAGAACTACAATATCTCAATCGCAAAGAAGGTCAAATTATCATTGGTGCGGCTGTTCTAGACGATGTACTTGGCATTATCATCTTGGCAGTAGTGGCGAGTCTAGCCAAAACCGGAGAAGTCGAAATTACAAATGTACTGTATTTAATTGTTAGTGCTGTAGCTTTCTTAGTTGGAGCAGTATTACTAGGTCGTCTTTTCAATCCTTATTTTGTCAAAATAGTAGATGAACTCAAAACTCGTGGTCAATTATTAATTCCTGCCCTAATTTTTGCTTTCGTTTTAGCATACATTGCTACAGCTATAAATTTAGAAGCAATTCTCGGAGCTTTTACTGCTGGCTTGGTTTTAGCGGAAACACAGAAATGTCGAGCACTCAAAAATCAAATCGTACCAATTGCAGATATACTCGTGCCGATTTTCTTTGTCGCTGTGAGTGCTAAAACTAACATTGCTGTCTTAAATCCATTTGTGTCTGAAAATCGTGAAGGCTTGATCATCGCCAGCTTCTTAATTTTGGTAGCAATTATGGGTAAAGTAATTAGTGGCTTTACGGTATTTGATCAAGGAGAAACCAATCGTTTAGCAATTGGTGTTGGTATGATTCCACGTGGCGAAGTCGGACTAGTATTTGCAGGTATCGGCTCTACAAGCGGCGTTTTATCTGGTTCCTTAGACGCTGCCATTATTGTGATGGTGATTTTAACAACATTTTTAGCACCACCTTTATTATCGTTTGTGTTTCAAAAACCAGTAATATCTTCTGTAGAAGCAAAAGAAAGGTAATTGAACTTCACGAGAAGACGCACTGGATAGAGTGATGGATGTGCAGCAAAATTTTAGAGAATTGCTATGAGAGAAAATTGCAGGGAGATAAAAAATTATGAAAGTAGGTGCAGCATACACAAGATTATTAGTAAATGACTGGAAAGCTTGCTTTTTGTTTTACAAAGATTTACTGGAATTTGAGGTTGTTGTAGAAAATGAAACAGACGAATACGCCGAATTTAAAGTTGGAGATATGAGGCTATCTCTGTCTCGACGCCAGGAAATTGCCCAACTCATCCATAATGCTGACAAACCACCCTTCGCCGAATGTCAGGATACTGTAGTCTTAGTTTTTACAGTTCATGATTTGGAAGAAGAATATCAGCAATTAAGACACAAAGGCGTAAAATTCACTGTGCCACCGATGAATAATCCTTACTATGGCATCAAAACAGCTTATCTGCGTGATCCAGATAGAAATTTGATTGGTCTGTACCAGTTTTTATCCTAATAGTAGAAAACTTGAAGATGAGTGTGGGGGATTAACAAGTAAAAAGAACCAAGTAAAAAGTAAAAACACAGAAATTTTTCTTTTGCCTTTTAACTTTTAACCTCATTTGGTGTAAGGGTGTAGGAGGAGTCATAATTTTTTTATCAAGAGGTGGCATTGCACTATGACTAAACCTGTAATCCTGACAGTTGATGACGATGTTGATGTCTTACAAGCTGTAGCGCGGGATTTGCGTCATGAATATGGAGAAGACTACCGCATATTACGTGCTGACTCTGGTGCAACCGCTTTGGAAGCATTAGAACAAATCAAACTCCGCAATCAGGCTGTGGCGTTGTTTTTGATAGATCAAAAAATGCCGCAAATGTCTGGAGTTGAGTTCTTACAGCAAGCAATCACAATCTTTCCTGACGCAAAACGAGCTTTACTCACCGCTTATGCAGACACCGACGCAGCCATAGACGCTATCAACACTACAAAAATCGATTATTATTTGATGAAGCCGTGGAATCCACCAGAAGAACGGCTGTATCCGGTATTAAATGATTTGCTTGATGATTGGCAAGCAACATTTCACCCACCCTTTGAAGGTATTCGTGTGATTGGTAATCGCTGGTCGCCCTATTCTCATCAAGTTAAAGATTTTTTGGCGCGCAATCAAGTACCTTATGAATGGATGGATATTGAATTTTCTCAGGAAGCTGAACAGTTAACCGAGTATGCAAAATGTGATAAAGTACGCTTGCCTCTAGTTATTTTCCCAGATGGAGAACAATTGAGGCAGCCAACAAATTTAGAAATAGCTCAGAAAATAGGACTACGAACCCAAGCACAAAAACCATTTTATGATTTAGCGATCGTTGGTAGTGGCCCTGCTGGGTTAGCAGCTGCGGTATATGGTGCATCGGAAGGGCTACGTACGGTGATGATTGAACGAGAAGCCCCTGGTGGACAAGCAGGAACAAGTTCACGAATTGAAAACTACTTGGGTTTTCCCATAGGCTTAAGCGGTGGCGATTTAGCACGCCGTGCTGTTACGCAAGCTAGACGCTTTGGTGTCGAAATTCTCACACCCCAAGAAGTTACGAATATTCGTGTAGCTAATCCATATCGTTTTATACAATTATCTGACGGTAGCGAAATTAGTTGCCATGCCTTGATTTTGGCGTTGGGTGTAGCGTGGCGGCGGTTAGATGTACCAGGAATTGAACGCTTGACTGGCGCGGGTGTTTATTATGGTGCAGCTCAAACTGAAGCGATGAGTTGTAAAGATGAAGACGTTTACATCATCGGTGGCGCAAACTCAGCCGGACAAGCAGCAATGTATTTTTCTAAATACGCTCGCCATGTAACGATGTTGGTACGTGGTGAATCTTTAAGTATCAGTATGTCCCAGTACTTAATAGACCAAATCGCCGAAACACCAAATATCACCGTCAAAACATACACTAGTGTAATTGAGGTCAAAGGTGAGAAATGTCTAGAAGCAATTATTACTAAAAATAATCACACCGGGGAAATTGAAGCGCTTCCCGCTACCTCATTATTTATCTTTATTGGAGCAGCACCACGGACTGAATGGTTAGATGGCATTGTACAACGGAGCGATCGCGGCTTTATTTTAACTGGATCAGATTTACAACGCGATGGACAACGCATCCCTGGCTGGAATTTAGAACGTGATCCCTACTTACTAGAAACAAATATCCCTGGTATCTTTGCAGTTGGTGACGTGCGTCATGGTTCAGTTAAACGCGTTGCTTCCGGAGTAGGCGAAGGTTCAATCTGTGTTCAATTTATCCATCAGTATTTAGCCAAGGTGTTGTAAACGTTGAATTAATTGACACTTAATTTATATTTAAAACTTAGTTAATCTTATATTTAAGTTTCATTAATATAAAATTAAGAGACTGATATACAGCACTCCTAAATCATTTGTGAACAACAAGATCCCCGACTTCTTAAAGAAGTCGGGGATCTAGCTCTCTCACTTTTCACAACTCCTACACGGATTGCTATAGCTAGGCAAAAAATTTAAATAAAAAAATTAACTTAATTATTAATTGATATTAGGTTCTTAAAATTTCTAGTTTTAGTCAAAAATCGATCCAAAATCTAAAATTCCAAAGCCTCCAGATTTATTTATCTGTGGGGTCAATCCAAAATCTAAAATCCAAAATCTAAAATCGAATGACCAAATCCAAAGAAATAGCCAAAACTATCAATCTCAGCGACTCACAGTATTACTTGAATCGTGAATTAAGTTGGTTAGAATTCAATCGTCGAGTTTTGCATGAGGCGTTGGATAATCGTACACCTTTACTCGAACGACTTAAATTTACTGCTATCTTTAGCTCTAATTTAGATGAATTTTTCATGGTTCGTGTGGCGATAATTAAAGATCAAGTGCAAGCACTCTTAAGCAAACGAACCCCAGATGGACGCACACCAGAAGAACAATTGGAAGCGATCGCTCAACTTTTGCGTCCAATGATCATAGAACAACATAGCCTGTTTGAGAAGGTGCTACGAAAAGAAATGGCCTCTCACGGTATTCATCTTCTCAATTACACAGACATCAGTAGAGAACAACGTTCTTACTTAGAAGATTTATTTAAACAAAGAATTTTTCCAGTCCTCACACCTCTAGCAGTAGATCCGAGTCATCCCTTCCCCTTAATGGCAAATCTCAGCCTCAATTGGGCAGTAGTTGTCAAAGATCCAGTCACAGGAGAAGAAAAGTTTGCTAGAGTCAAAGTCCCGAATATTTTGCCTCGATTTATTGCTTTACCCAAAGAATTAGAACCACAAAATGGCAAATTAAATCACTGGACTGGTGTACCCATTGAACAGGTAGTTGCTCACAATTTAGATGCCTTATTTCCAGGCATGATCATTAAAGAATATCACCTATTTCGACTAACTCGCAAAGCTGATTTATCAGTAGTTGAAGAAGAAGCAGATGACTTACTACTAGCAATTCAACAAGAATTACGTGGGCGACACTTTCGTGGTTCTGTGGTGCGGTTGGAAATTCAACCATCAATGCCCAAATCTTTGCGAAAGATGCTAGTCCAAGAAATGGAAATATCTGAAAGTGATGTCTATGAAATAGATGGTTTAATCAATTTAAAGGATTTAATGTCCTTTATGGCTTTACCATTGCCGGAACTCAAAGATCAACCTTGGACACCTGTAATTCCTCCACGTCTGCGTCATTTTCATCAATCAAATAATATTGCTCAATTAGAAGAAACAGAAAATATTTTCTCTGTAATTCAGCAAAATGATTTGCTAGTACATCATCCCTACGAATCCTTTAGCGCTTCTGTAGAACAATTCATCACCCAAGCAGCCCGTGATCCTCAAGTCTTGGCAATTAAGATGACACTGTATCGCACTTCTGGGGATTCTGAAATTGTTAGTTCGTTAATTACTGCGGCAGAAAGTGGTAAGCAAGTTGCTGCCCTGGTAGAATTAAAAGCCCGTTTTGATGAAGAAAATAACATTACTTGGGCGCAAAAGTTAGAAAAATCTGGTGTGCATGTCGTTTATGGATTGGTAGGATTGAAGACTCACACCAAAATTGTGTTAGTAGTACGTCAGGAAGGAGAGAAAATTTGTCGCTACGTTCACATCGGCACTGGTAACTACAATCCCAAAACAGCCAAGTTGTACACAGATTTAGGACTGCTGAGTTGCCGAGAAGAATTAGGTGCAGATTTAACAGATTTATTTAATTACTTAACTGGTTATTCTTGTCAAAATTACTACCGTAAGCTGCTAGTGTCACCCGTAACTATGCGCGATCGCATGATTGCCCTAATTCGTCGAGAAATCGAACACAGCCAAAACGGGCAAAAGGGTCGGATCATCGCCAAGATGAACTCTTTGGTAGACCCAAAAATCATTGCTACTCTATACGAAGCATCGCAAGCTGGTGTAGAAATTGACTTGATTATTCGGGGTATATGCTGCTTGCGTCCCGGAGTTCCTAATGTGAGCGAAAATATTCGGGTGATTAGTATTATCGCCCGGTTTTTGGAACACTCACGGATTTTTCACTTCCACAACAATCGACAGGATGAAATATACATCGGTAGTGCTGATTGGATGCCCCGCAACCTAGATCGGCGTGTGGAAGCCGTGACACCAGTGGAAGACCCAAAGATTTTACAAAACTTGCAAAATATTCTCGAAATTATGCTGGCAGACAATCGCCAAGCTTGGGAACTAAAATCAGATGGTTCCTATACTCAGCGCCATCCTGGCAAAGATGAACCAGAACGCCATATCCAAAATATATTGATGGAAATGGCAGCTAAATCCTGAAAAATTAGGTGTAATAACGTTTCACAAAAATCCTGATTCATATTGGATTTATTGTACGGCCGTACGCCCCTACCAAATACTGGTCGGATAAGATCTCAAAAATCTTGTATGGAGAGGTGCCATAGCGCCTCTCCATACTTAAATTTACTCATCCTCCTATTTTTATTAAGTTTACAAAAGTAGATAAAAATTAAACTCTACTTAGAAAAATTAGCAGTAACCTTGGAAGTAATTAATTAACTTTAAATTCCGGGGTAGATGCTTTATAAAAGCTTTACTACTCTGGCTGATATTATCTTGTACTCTATTTCTTTTCATATTGCCAGCATATGCCTAATATCAGCGCATTTACCCTTTATCTATTACACCTGATTAATTAAGAATTTGCTTTCTAACTTGTGACCTCAGCCTAGAGAATGATGACAGGTAAAGGTTATGTGAATTGTTTAGCATCTCTGCAATATCAATACAGAACTCAGGGTTTCTAAGAGATAAAAAACTATCTGAATTAAAACTCAATGGGAGAACAAAAATAATGAAAGCACTGTTACTTTATCCCCGTTTTCCTAAAACTTTTTGGTCTTATGATGAATTCATGAAAATCGCAGGACTAAAAGCATTTATTCCACCGTTGGGTATTTTAACTGTCGCTGCATTACTACCATCAGATTGGGAAATTAGATTTTATGACCGTAATATTAGCCCAGAAACAGATGCAGATTGGCAGTGGTGTGATATTGTGATTCTCTCTGCGATGCTTGCACAGAAGCAAGATTTTCTTGCTCAAATTCAAAAAGCTGTGCAATTGGGAAAAAAAGTAGCAGTGGGCGGGCCTTATCCAACTTCAATACCAGAAGCTGCTTTAAATACAGGAGCTAATTACCTGATTTTAGACGAAGGCGAGATCACAGTTCCACTATTTTTAGAAGCGATCGCCCAAAATCAACAGCAAGGTATTTTCCGCGCCAGTGAAAAACCAGACGTTACCCAAAGTCCTATACCCCGCTTCGATTTGCTCAAGCGCGATGAATACTTAATGATGGCAATTCAGTATTCTCGTGGTTGTCCTTTCCAGTGCGAATTCTGTGACATTATCAACCTTTATGGCCGCAAACCACGTACCAAAGAACCAAGTCAAACCATAGCAGAACTCCAAACCCTCTATGACTTAGGTTGGCGTGGCTCTGTCCTAGTAGTGGATGATAATTTTATTGGGAATACGCGTAACGTCAAACGCCTGCTGCAACAATTAATTCCTTGGATGCAGGAACGCCATTATCCCTTCACCTTCCTTACCGAAGCTTCCGTCAACCTAGCAGAGGATAGTGAGTTACTAAAGCTAATGACAGAAGCTGGTTTCTACGGAGTTTTTCTAGGAATTGAAACCCCTGATCAAGACAGTCTGGAAGTAACTCGCAAGTTTCAGAACACCCGCAACTCATTAATAGAAGCCTGTCGTACTATTAACCAAGCTGGATTGCTTATTTATGCAGGATTTATCATTGGCTTTGATGGCGAAAGGACAAATGCTGGTGAACGGATTCAAACTTTTGTAGAACAAAGTAGTATTCCCCAACCCATGCTTGGCGTATTGCAAGCCCTTCCCAATACTGGCCTTTGGCAAAGATTAAAACAAGAGCAGCGATTATTAGAAGGATTTGGAGGTGTAGAAGTAGGAGATCAGAATTCCCTGATGAATTTTGTCCCCACTCGCCCAATGGTTGAAGTCGCCAGGGAGTATGTAGAGGCTATCTGGACAATGTATGAACCGAAAAACTATCTCCAACGTTGTTTGCAACAATGCCTCAACATCACGCCCAATCCCCATCTACAGCAGACGATGTATTTTCCTCCTAGTAAAGGTTTGCGCTTACTCATCCAATTACTCTGGCGTCAAGGCTGGCAAAGACGGGAAATTCGACTTCAGTTTTGGCAACAACTATGGACAATTGTTCGCACCAAACCACAATTTACTAATATGTATTTGGGTTTGTGCGCTGCTGGTGAACATTTTTGGGAATACCGTATTTTAGCGAGAGAGCGTATTACTGAGCAGCTAGGATTTGATCCACTTACAATGTCTGATGTTGTTGAACAAGAATTAGTTACAGTTTAAATATAGCAATCCGATTTGATTTTTGAAAAAATCACAGTATATGTAGGGTGCGTTAGCCAGAAGCATAACGCAACGGCAATAAAGGGGGAAGAAAATCTACACCCCTTTTTGCCTCCCCTACGTGTATTTCAAAATCAAATATGAGTCCTATACCTAATCTTTACTTCACGTAAAGATATGAATGTATTTTTTATATCTTTTGTGAAAATTTTAGGTAGGTAAATAACAACAAAATATATTAAGAATGTTCACATTTTTGCTTGAGCGATCGCCTTGTTATAGCAGAATAAAATATACAGTTAAAAAACATTAGTCATTGTTTAAGTAAACAAAGCTTAATAAAATCAAACATCTGCGAATTACGCCTTTAATGATTTAGATATTATTGCTAATTAATTGCGTATGTAGTGAGGTGTAGTCAAAATTTGGAGGGTAGGAATTATGGCAACTCGTAATAATTCAGAAAATAGTTTATGGCAGAAAATACAACAGGATTCTGTGAGTTGGGGAGCTTTAATCCTTTGGGTTTTTGGTTTGGCTGTAATGTTAATTTTGGTGACAATGTTTGCTTCTGCTTAAATTTCACCTGAAGTAGGTGAGTTTCTGTTAATCTAGTTCATCAACCAGGTATTAGACGCCATCTTCTCTAAAAAATTAAACTGGAGAAGTGCTAACAGATAACCGCCTACAACTTATGAATATTCAATTTTTGGCAACAGTTCTTGTATTAGCTACGAATAGTTTAGTTGTTTCTGTAAAAGCTCAAGAACCAGATACTCAATTACCAGCTAAATCATCCAATCAAGTTCTTAATGCCTGTGTTCAAAATAAAGCAGAGACTTTGCCAAATCCTTTTAGTGATGTACCAAAAGAGCACTGGGCTTTTAAAGCAGTGATGACAATGTATTACTGTGGTCCCTACCGCCAAGGGACACCGCCTGCTTTATTAAAACAGTCGTCACCAACTCAAAATCAACAGCAACCTTTACAGAAATAGCAATTTCAGTAGAATTTTATTGTTAGGAGATTGTTGTTTGTTATTTGTAACAATCAACAATCAACAAAAATAATTTGAGAACTTCACTTAGAGCTTCTAGCAAAAAGGATCTGGCTTTATCTAGATTTAATTCCAAAAACAGCAAAGCATTCTCTAACTAAATACTTTGGGCTGTGAGTGAATGTCCTAAAGCATCGTGGATTTCACGGGCAATGCGATTACGTTCTTGTAACGGGCATAGTGACAGAGTTGTTGGTGAGCGATCGCCAACTTTTCGTGACTTTGCCTTTCTGCTAATAAAGCGTTGATCAGCAACACTGATAAATGCTACTACACATTCAATTTTCGTATGTATGGGTAGGTAGCCATGCACCCTTAAAATAATTCTATTTAAAACCAATCAAAATTTCAGTAATTATGCATCTCAAAAACTAGGGTCATGTTCATAATCCCAACAATGACTGTCACGCCAAACTCTCCCAGGATTATGCTCACATTCAGTTTTATTTGTTAACCAAGGAATAGATGTTGGATAAGAAGAGTTGGATGAGGGGCTAAATTTATCAGTAATGAAAGTTAACAATAATGGATAAATAGCGTACAGACAAGTTGAAATAACAACACAAAAAATAATGACAAATACTAGATTTCGATACAGCCAAGAAACCCTGTTAGAGTAATACTGTAAAGATTGCCTTGACCTTTTTGTTTTACGTGATAAGAACATAAAAAAAACTAAAAATGAAAATCCTGCTTAATAATTTATTAAAGCAATTTTGTTTGATATACTGTATTAGCATATCAAACGATTTTTTTATAAATATATTTAAGAGTAACTTATTCAAGATTTTATAATGTTATGTAGTTTTGAAAAAGCAAGGTAGAAAATACTGAATTTTAATTTTAAAATTTTATAAACTACGTAAATAATATCCTAAACCTTATTTTTTAGGTATAAACAATTCATTAATTACCCTTACAACATATAGTTTTTGCGTATGCTATTATCATGTATCAGAAAATATATTGATTTGATGTTGTGAAAATAAGTAAAAAAACTTTACTTTGGGTTTGTGCAGCTATCCTAATTTTTGCAGTCATGGGATGCGATCGCCTCTTCCCATCAGGCGACACAGTGGAAAGAGTTAGCGATGGTGATACTCTTAGAATTAAGGACAAAAAAGGTAATGAATTTACCGTCCGCTTTGCTTGTGTTGATGCGCCGGAAATACCTCATTCCACAAAAGAAAGACAAAGTAAAGCCGCAAGCGATCGCAACCAATTTACTTGGGGAAGCAAAGCACAAGCACGGGTCCAAGAACTAATAAATAAAGGAAGTGATCGCGTTAAATTGACAATCACAGATAGCGATCGCTACGGACGCAAAGTTGCAGAAGTAAGGTTACAGAATGGTAGTTTTATCCAAGAAATCTTAGTTCGTGAAGGGTTAGCATTAGTTTATCGTCCTTATTTAAATAAATGTCCTAGTAAAGAGATAATTCAACAAGCCGAAACTGAGGCGAAAGCAAATCGAAGAGGCGTTTGGAGTGATAGTAAATTTGTAAAGCCTTGGGAATATAGAAGTCTTTACAATACTGCTCGGTTAAAAGTCAGTAAATAATTCATAATTTTCTTACAGGATTCATCCAAGCTTCTATTTTACTAAATGCTTGGGAAGAAAGTAATGTTAAACATAAATATATTAAAGCGACAGCCGTATAAATTTCAAAAGCGCGGTAATTATCTGCAACTATTAATTGTCCTTTACGGAATAATTCTTCAAAACCAATCACAGATACTAAACTTGTATCTTTCAGCAAACTAATAAACTCATTACCCAAAGGTGGTAACATTCGCCGAAAAGCTTGGGGAAAAATGATGTAACGCATAGTTTGTACAGCACTTAAACCCAATGATTGTGCAGCTTCTGATTGTCCTATTTCTATAGATTGAATTCCAGCACGGACAATCTCTGCTATGTAAGCAGCACAATTCAAACTTAATGCGATGATTGCTGCTGCTAGGCGATTAAAATTGAATGTAAAACCAAGCTCTTGCGTGATTGCAGGTATGCCAAAATAAATCATAAAAATTTGCACTAATAACGGCGTTCCTCGAAAAAAATCGATATATCCTCGTGCTATCCAACGTAGAGGTTTAAACTGAGAAATGCGAATAATTCCAATTAAAGATCCAGCTACTAAACCTAAAATTACAGAAACTATTGTTAGTTGTAACGTTACTAAAGCACCTTGTAATAAGATTGGAAAAAACTTTAAAATCACACCTACAGAAGAAGCTAGTGCAGATACTCCAGTTCCAGCATCATTAGTAAATGGTGATTTTTCAGGTAAATTAGGTGGCTTTGCTTTAAACCATTTTTGATAGATTTGGGCATATTCACCATTTTTCAGTACACTTGTCAAACCTTGATTAATTAATGTCAAATTTGATGAATTTCTTGCCGTAGCAATACCGTAATACTCCTCGGTTAATAATTGTTGAACTACTTTAATTCCTTGGAGATTAGCCGTATTAATTGCATATAAAGTAACTGGTGCATCATTAATCACCGCATCCACATTACCATTTGCTAACTCTTGCAATGCCAATGGTGCAGAATCAAAGCTGCGAATTTGCGCTCTAGGAATACTCTGGGCTTTTTTCGCACCAGTAGTACCAATTTGAACAGCAATTTTTTTGTTTTGTAAACTTTCAAAATTAGTAATATCTTGATTGTTAGCACGTACAGCGATCGCTAACCCTGCCTTAAAATAAGGACGTGAAAAAGAAACCGCTTTCGCTCGTTCCTGTGTGATAGTAATTGAACTAATCGCCGCATCCACCGTTTTTGCTTGTAACGCCGGAATAATCCCATCAAACGGTATACTCTGAAAATCAACTTTAAAATTACCCGCAAGAGCGATCGCTCTCATCAAATCATAAGAAAAACCTTGGGGTTGACCACCTTCTCCGATAAACTCAAAAGGTGGAAACGCAGGTTCCGTCGCCACCTTCAAAAATTTTTCCGCACCACTCACATTTTCTTTAAAACTGCAACCATAAAGCAACAACAAACAACACAACCCCATAACCAAACCAAACCGCAACCCACCTAAAACCTTCATCTTCTCTTCCTCTGCGTCCTCTGCATCTCTGTGGTTTTTTTAATAAACTAAACCTAACACCAATAGTTTCACCCCATGAATTCCTTCACCACCGCGATCGCATTTCATAACATCGAAAAAAACTTCGGTTCCCTCAAAGTCCTCAGAGGAATCAGTGGTGAAATCAATCGGGGTGAAGTAGTTGCTGTGATTGGTTCCTCTGGTTGCGGTAAAAGTACCCTACTACGTTGCTTCAACCGCTTAGAAAAAATTGATAGTGGACATTTAACTGTTAATGGTATTAATTTATCCCATCCCCAATTCAATCAAAAGCAACTGCGACAATTACGTACCCAAGTTGGAATGGTATTTCAACAATTCAACTTGTTTCCCCACCTGACAGTTTTGGAAAATTTAATACTAGCGCCTTGCAAAGTTTTAGGTAAAACCCGCAAAGAAAGCAGCCAACAAGCAGGGTTTTATCTCGAAAAAGTTGGACTATTTGACAAAGCATCAGCTTATCCTGAACAGCTTTCTGGTGGACAAAAACAACGGGTAGCAATTGCTCGAAGTTTATGCATGAATCCCCAAATTATGCTATTCGATGAACCTACCAGCGCCCTAGATCCGGAACTGGTAGGCGAAGTTTTGCAAGTCATGCAGCAACTAGCAACTGAAGGGATGACAATGATAGTTGTCACCCACGAAATGCAATTTGCTCGTGAAGTTGCTCATCGCGTCATTTTTATGGATAAAGGCATTGTGGCAGAACAAGGCCCGGCTAGTGAAGTGATTTCAAACCCTCAAAGCGATCGCCTGCGTAATTTTCTCAGTCGCCTGAATGGGGAAGTGTGAGGACACAGGGGACACGGGGACAAGGGAAGGAGGACAAGGAGGACATGGGGGACAAAGGAGACATGGGGATAGTAAACTGCCAACAACCAAAACATCAGTTATCAAATGTTCCCTGTTAAGAGTTCCCTGTTCCCTCATAAACAAATTCGACACCAAATACTTCAGCAAAAGACTGTGCTACAGCGATGCGTACTTGCTGGCAAGTTATGTCAGATATCCAATCGGCTAAACTAGCTACAGGTTTATCAGCTATGCCGCAAGGTATAATTTTCTCGAAGCCTGTCATATCAGGACAAACATTTAATGCAAAGCCATGCATGGTAATCCAACGGCTGACTTTAATACCAATTGCAGCGACTTTGCGTCCTTCTACCCAAACACCAGTGAAGCCAGAAATCCGCTCTCCTACTAAACCATATAATGCCAGTGCGCGAATTAATACTTCTTCTAATTGCCGCAAGTACCAATGCAAGTCTTTTTGATAACGATGCAAATTTAAAATTGGATACCCTACCAGTTGACCGGGACAATGGTAAGTAACTTCGCCGCCTCGTTCGACTCTATACACATCATACTTACTTTTGTCAAGCTCGAATTTGATAAATTCTGGAGTAGCTCCTTGCCCCAAAGTGTATACAGGCGGATGTTCTAGCAGGATTAACACGTCGTCTAGATTGGGGTTTTTGATGCGCTCTTGCAGAAGCGATCGCTGCCACTCTAAGGCCTCCAAGTATGGCAATAACCTTTGGTCATATAGTAAACATCGGTGTCTGTGTGAAGGAATACTATGGTTCATACCAAAAAATAACTAATTCTCAGAGCTATCCGTATATAAAGTTACAAAAGTAGGTGACAAATCTCAAGCTATGCAAAGGATCATAAAGGAAAGTAAAGGGAAGCGGTTTTGTAAAATACAAAGTGCTAGTTTGAATATATAACCTAGATTTAACCTCAATCCTGTTGGGAGGAATTCTCTACAATTACCATCACGCCAAGATAAAGAAAAATAAATGCACTGGCTGGTGGGTTTTAACTTAATTGTTTTCCGTTGAAAAAAGGGATAAAACTAACAATAAGACGCCTATTGTCTATGAAAAGCGAATGCAGCCCATGTTGGAGAAGCAAAGCTAAAGATATCTGCGTGAATATCCATGAGCCTTTTTTACATTTGGAGCTATTGCAGAGATTCCTAAATTGATTAAGACTAGGCATGAGTAAGTACTCACCTAAATTTGGCTTAGGGTAGTCCCATCAGCAGTACTTTAGGAATTTCCCAACTTCGGCGGCAGTAATAGATCTTAACCGCAATACCTTATTCTCCAAAACAAATACAAATCAAGAGCTTTGAGCGGGAGAGTTTACATGAAGCTTGTCATCCACGGCAAAAATATTGAAATCACCGATGCGATTAGAGAATATGTACATCAAAAAATTGAAAAGGCGGTGAGTCATTTTCAAAACATCACAAATGAAGTGGATGTACACTTGAGCGTAGCTCGCAATCCCCGAATTAATCCGAAGCAATCGGCAGAAGTCACAATTTATGCCAACGGAAACGTCATCCGTGCCGAGGAGAGCAGCGAGAACTTGTACGCCAGTATAGATTTAGTAGCAGATAAAATTGCTCGTCAATTGCGTAAATATAAAGAACGGCGTCATGAGAAGAAAACTCATGCCCAAACGACTATTGAAGGAGTAGTACAACAGACAGTAGTCACAGATTTAATTGGCGATCGCGCTCCCGAATTACCTGAAGAAGTGGTTCGGACAAAATATTTTGCCATGCCACCCATGACTGTTGCAGAAGCTTTAGAACAGCTGCAAATGGTGGGACACGATTTTTACATGTTCCGCAACAGCGAAACAGGCGAAATTAATGTGATTTATGAACGCAATCACGGTGGTTACGGTGTAATTCAACCCCGCAATAGTAATGGTCATGTAAATCATACCAATGGTAAAAACGGCAAAACTACTCATGGGAACACTGGCGTCACGGAGGCTTCGCACGCACATAAATAAAGCTATTGGTTAGTAGTGAATGGTTAGTGGTTAGTGGTTAGTGGTTGAATTTAGGACTTACGCACTGAAGCCTGAAACCCTGATCCCCCCTCTAAACCCCTTAAAAAATGGGGGAATGTCTAAAGCCCCCCTTTTTAAGGGGGTTGGGGGATCTGAGTGCGTAAGTTCTGGAATAGTTAAACATTTCGTCTTTCCTTACTCCAACCACACTGTGAATAATTAATTATATTTGAACTTTGGGGTAGGCATTTTGCCTGCCCTATTTTATTAATTTAGTATTAGGAGTAAAACTTTGCTACACTAACGATAAAACTATTGAATACACTAGTAAAGTTAAATCTTCTAGTATTGTATTCGCTAATACAATGAAGTCTAACCAATCTTCTGAGTCATCGCCATCCGATTCAATTGCTGTTGAACCAATGACACAGAAGCAGCAAGATAAAAACAATGAATTATTTCCTATAGTCGGAATTGCGGCTTCTGCGGGAGGATTAGAAGCATTTACGCAGCTACTGAATAGTTTGCCTATCGATACTGGAATGGCATTTGTACTGATTCAGCACTTAGATCCAAATCAGAAGAGCCTGCTAACTGAGATTCTGGCGAAGACAACGCAGATGCCTGTCTGTGAAGTGCAGGATGGGATATTTGTCGAACCGAACCAGGTATATGTCATTCCCCCGAACAGAAAGATGACGCTGGCTCAAGGGATGTTGCAACTCACGCCCCGTGAGAAAATTCATGGGAAATATATGCCTGCTGATGCTTTTTTTGCTTCGTTGGCGGCAGAAATAGGAAGCAAAGCCATCAGTGTTGTCCTATCTGGGAGTGATGGAGACGGTGCAAAGGGATCAGAAGCAATTAAGGCGGCTGGCGGCATTACCTTTGCTCAGTGTGAAGAATCGGCACAATTCATTGATATGCCGAATACTGCTATTGCTACTGGTGATGTAGACTTTATTCTGCCACCGCAAAAAATTGCTGAGGAACTAGCAAAGATTGCTCGCCATCCCAACGTTACCCGTCCGATTTCTTCACAAACAGTTGAGCCACTCTCTAAAAGTGAGACTGCTTTGCCTGCAATCTTTGCAATCCTGTTCACTACCACTGGTGTTGACTTTACGCATTATAAGCAAACGACCTTAAAGCGACGAATTGCTCGGCGGATGGTGCTGTATAACTTGGAAAGTCTAGAAGATTACGTGCAATATCTGCAAAATCATCCAGATGAAGTGCAAGCACTTTACCACGAAATCTTAATCAGTGTCACCAGTTTTTTCCGCGATCCGGAGGCTTATCAAGCTTTGAAAGAGCGAGTATTTCCGGTACTCGCCAAGCGGAAATCAGTTGATGAGCCAATTCGGATCTGGGTACCAGGCTGTGCAACCGGGGAGGAGGTTTATTCAATTGCCATTTCTTTAATGGAATTTTTGGAGAATGTGCTTCCCAAACCTGCTATTCAAATTTTTGCTACAGACATTAATGAGACAGCAATTGAAAAAGCCCGCTTAGGTATCTACAAACCAAGCCAAATAGTTGATGTCTCAGCAGAACGGCTAAGACGCTTCTTTAATCAAGTAGAGAGCGGCTATCAAATCAGCAAGCCGATTCGGGAACTTTGTGTTTTTGCTAAACAAAACCTCATCAGCGAACCGCCATTTTCCAATCTGGATCTCATTAGTTGTCGTAATGTGCTGATTTACTTTGAATCTGTTTTGCAAAAGCAGGTGATGCCAATTTTTCATTACAGCCTCAAGCCCACTGGGTTTTTGATGTTAGGTATCGCCGAAAGTGCAGGAGAATTTTCTAATTTATTTACTTTAGCAGACAGAAAAAACAATATTTATAGCAAAAAATTAATACCCACTCCACTTAACTTTAACTTTGCAACCAGCAACTATCCTGTAGCGAAAATAGCTGCTGATAAGACCATGAGTCATAAGACTTGGGATATTGCTGACTTGAATAAACAGGCTGACCAGATTCTTTTAAATCGTTATGCCCCAGTTGGCGTGATGATTAACGACAATATGGACATTCTGCAATTTCGAGGAGAAACCAGTCCCTATCTGAGACCCGCCCCTGGAGATCCCAGTTTTAATTTGTTCAAAATGGCACGAAAAGGGCTGCTAGAAGAGTTGCGTACTGCGATTCATCAGGCAAAAAGGCAGAATGTTTCTGTGAGAAAGGAACAGATACAGATGCAAGGGAGCGATCTGTCTAGGAAAGTCAGCGTTGAGGTGATTCCGTTTCAGCCTGATTCAGTGGAAACTCGCTGCTTTCTTGTTTTATTTGAAGATGTACCTGCTCCAACGAATCCACAAGTGACCATCACACCTGGAAATGTAGAACAACTAGGTAGCGAGGAAATACTCCGACTCCAACAAGAACTGGCAGTCACCAAGCAAGAACTTGCTGCAACTCAAGAATATTTGCAATTGATTAGTCAGGAGCATGAGTCCACCACTCAACACCTGAAAGTGGCGAATGAAGAAATCCTCTCCAGCAATGAGGAACTACAAAGCACTAATGAAGAGTTACAAACAGCCAAAGAAGAGGTACAAGCAACCAACGAAGAATTACATACAACTAATCAAGAACTGCAAAGTCGCAATCTGGAATTACACAAGGTCAATAATGACCTGTTGAATTTACTCAGTAGTGTCAATATTCCCATTCTCATACTGACCAACGATTTACGGATTCGGCGTTTCACACCAACAGCACAGCGTTTACTAAATCTGATTCCGGCAGATGTGGGACGACCACTGAGCGATATCCGCTCCACTATTAATGTTCCTAATTTAGAGTCATTGCTCATAGAGGTGATTGACACTTTAACTGTCAAAGAACTGGAGACGCAAGACCTAGAAGGGCGTTGGTACAATCTGCGAATTCGACCTTACCGAACTACAGAAAATCAAATTGATGGCGTGGTGATGGTGTTGATGGATATTGATGCCCTCAAACGCAGTACAAAACAGCTTCAACAAGCCCTTGATTATGCCCAAGCCGTTGTGGAAACCGTGCCAGAGCCTTTAATAGTGCTCAATTCTGACTTACGAGTCATTAAAAGCAATCGAGCTTTTTACCAAATGTTTCAGGTAACGCTCGCCCAGACAGAACAGCAATTAATTTTTGAGCTAGGAAACGGTCAGTGGAACATTCCCCAACTGCGATCACTACTGGAAGAAATCCTCCCCCATAATACTCAAATTCAAGGTTTTGAGGTTTGCTGTGTCTTTGAGAAAATTGGGCAAAAAACTATATTGCTCAATGGTTATAAAATCTCACAAGAAGGAAATCAGCAGATGATTCTGCTGGCACTTCATGACATTACACAGCAGAAGTTGTTTGAGGAAGAACGGGCCCAGCTATTGGCTCAAGAGCAGTCAGCCCGCTTGGAAGCAGAGGCATCTAACCGAACTAAGGATGAGTTTTTATCTACTCTATCCCACGAACTTCGCACCCCACTCCATGCCATTCTGGGATGGTCTCAGTTTCTCCGCACGCGAAACCTTGATGCTGCTACAACTACTCAGGCACTTGAAGTGATTGAGAAAAGCGCAAGGACACAAGCCCAACTGATTGAGGATCTCCTGGACATCTCGCGCATTACAACTGGCAAACTTCGTCTGAACACTCGTTTGATTGATCTCGCCTCTGTAATTAGAGCTGCTCTTGAGGTCGTCCATTTGTCAGCAGAGGCTAAAAATATTCAGATTGAATCCCGACTGCAAACTGCAATTGGACAGGTACTGGGTGATATGGATCGCTTACAGCAGGTAATCTGGAATCTACTTTCTAATGCTATAAAATTTACCCCAGATGGGGGACGGGTTGATGTCACACTGGAGCAAGTTAATTCCCAAGCCGAAATTCGAGTTAGTGACACAGGTATTGGCATACCTAATGAGTTTCTCCCTTATGTTTTTGATCGGTTCCGCCAGGCTGACAGTAGCAAAACTCGTGCTAATCAAGGACTGGGCATAGGACTGTCCCTTGTCCGTTATCTAGTCGAACTTCATGGCGGCACGGTTCAGGCAGAAAGTCCAGGTGTAAGCTTAGGAACAACTATCATCGTTAAGCTACCACTGAACACCAATCTTGAGGAGGATTTTAGCTCTTGTGATGCAGAGGTGATAGATATTTCCGGCGACGCGGAACTATCCGTTGATAACATTCCTTCCCTGAAAGGTTTGCACGTACTTGTTGTAGATGACGATACCGATGTACGTGAGTTAACGAAGATGATGTTACAAAATCACGGGGCTGAAGTAACTGCTGTCACATCCGCTGATGAAGCATTCTCAGTACTCACAAGCCAACCAGGGTTGTATAATGTGCTATTGTCTGACGTTGGGATGTCGAACCAAGATGGCTATACCTTGATCCGGCGAGTGCGCTCTCTTAATGCTGAGGCTGGGGGACAAATTCCCGCAGCAGCAATGACAGGGTATACCAGTAGTATTGATATCCAAGAATCTAGGAAAGCAGGCTTTCAAATGCACATGCCTAAACCCATCGAGCTAACCCAATTGGTATTTATGGTTGCTAACTTAGCTAGACAAACTACAAATGCTTGAAGCTAGTAAGTATTATTAATATTAGACTTATCCGCAAATCAAAAATGCTTACGGTGAAATGGTTTTGCGGATTCAGATTCAATAGGCAATCGCTAGGTTAATCGACGATAAATATAGATGTTTTCAGGCGTTAATAAAAGAAATGAAACACAAGTATGAGTAATATCCTAAAGCCATTTGAAATTGACGTAACATGCAGAAATTAGCATCAGAATCATATGGCGATCGCAGGGCAGGCAAGATGCCCACCCTATTAAAACTAAGCCACCACGATATAAGGCGAGTTGATCGCCGCCACACGATCAGCATCAACTAATGCTTGATACACCATCGCCACCACCTCTGCGCGTGTAGCTTCGCGGGTGGGGTTGAGTTGCTTAACTTTCGGATAGTTGACAATAATTTGTTTTTCACTGGCAACAATTACTTCATCTTTGGCATAGTCAGGAATTTTTGTTTGATCATCGTAGGATTTGAGGGCTTTATTTCCACTAGCGGTTAACCCTAGTCCATTTACCAGCGAAACGATCACTTGTACACGTTGGATGTTATCGTTGGGACGGAAAGTGTTATCAGGATAGCCAGAAAGAAACTGTCCTTGATAAGCTTGTTGAATGACTTTATTCGCCCAAAAGTCCTGTGCAACATCTTTAAATTTTATGGCTTGACGTTTGGCGCTTGGGTTGAAAGCTTTGACTATTAACGCAGCATACTGTGCTCTTGTCATTGTCGCATCAGGTCTAAATGTGCGATCAGGAAAACCTTTGATTATTTCTAATTCGACTAATTCCCGAATAAAAGCAATTGCCCAATGATTGCTAATATCAGTTAAGTTGCTGGAACTGGGTGTAGGTGTAGGAGTAGGTGTGGGTGTGGGTGTCGGGGTTGGAGTTGGATTTGGGGTTGGGGTTGGACTTGGTGTGGGACTCGGTGTGGGACTCGGTGTGGGACTCGGTGTGGGACTCGGTGTGGGACTCGGTGTGGGACTCGGTGTGGGAACTTGATTATCAAGAAACTCTATCAGACCTTTGATTTTTGTTGGATCTATTTGATTTCCTATAGATGTTAGTTTGTTAGAACTGGCATTTTGGAGATCGAATTGACCGTTACTGCGGAAGATATTACCTCCTGGATTATTGGTAATACCAATATCTGGAAAAGCATTTGCAATCACCGTTAAACCATCTTGGGTATTTCTTTCGCACAGATTATTACGTAATATTGGACGGGCGCTACCGGAGATGACGATACCAGAACGATTTTCAGATATTTTGTTATCTACTAGTTTAGGAGAAGCTGCATCACTAATGGCAATACCAAAACCTGTATTAATGCATGTATTACCTTGAATCTCACCTTTAGCATTCTTGGCGATCGCAATTCCATTCGCAGCATTTTCTAGAAACTGATTGTTGCGGATCACTGGATTACCTTCGCCAGTGACAAACACGCCTTCTCGCTTACATTTTGTAAAAGTGCAGTTTGTAACCATAGGACTAGTAGATTCTACCCAGACACCACTACCACGGGTAGCCAAGTTAGTCACAGTTACACCTTTGAGTTCTGCACCATTATCTAGTACAAATGTGACATTCTGTGCAGCAAAAGTACGGCTAAGATATTGACCACTGCCCTCAATTAATATATTACTACCCTTGTTAGTTTCATTACCTACTATCGATACTCCACTTGGAATCGACAAAGGAAATACTTCGCCACCAGCAGCATTGTAACTACCATCTGCAAGTTGAATCTGCGTACCGGAAGTAGCCTTCTTAAGTGCTTGTGTAATAGTTTTTAAAGGTGCTTGTGGCAGTCCACTAGCGCTATCATTACCAACAACAGAATTTACGTAAAGAGTTTGAGGCATATTTATACTGTTAAAAAAGCCATTGACATCCTACCGCTTACACTTCAACTTTGTAGCAGTGGATTCCTTAAAGTAAGCTAAAGTCTTTGTTGTTACAAATTTCTGTTGTGCTGTAGCGATAGATAGCGATCGCTCCTTAAACGTGATTTGATGTTTTCTGAATCACTATCTCAATTCGATCATTATTTTGCCTTGCAACTGAGTTCTCAGAACGTTCAGAATTACTATTGGGCGTGATCGGCTGAGTTTCACCGTAGCCTTGTTTTGTCATCAAAGAAATATTGATACCACCTTTTTCACTCAACCAACGTTGTACTGCTAAAGCCTGTTGCTCTGATAATTTGAGATTATCACCTTCACTACCTACAGAATCGGTATGTCCTAAGATTTGTAGCCAAGTATTAGGATAGCGATCGCTTATAGCGTGACTCACTTGACTGAGGACTTTTTCTGCTTGTGGACGAATTTGATCTTTGCCAGAATAGAATAATATGTCAGCTGGCAAAGTAATAATCGTTAAGTCTTTATTTTCCTGAACACGGATTTTTGAGCATGTAATCTCTGAAAACTTGATCTCTGGAAAAACCTCCTCTGGAAAATTGACATTGGGAATAGGAACTTCTGATAATCTAATTTTTGAGACTTGTGTATTCAGATATGGCTTGTATTGTTTGGCAAACACCTGATTACTTGAGAAGTTATCTTTGAACTTGGGCACCAGACGAAGTACAAAATCGTCAACCGTACCAAATAAAAAAATAGTTACCAAGTAAGTAGTAAAACGAAGTAAATACATTTTGTGATTTATTTCTTGATTTACAAATCCAGCAACTTTTGAATAAGATTACACTAAATCAACGCAAAACACTTCTTTCTAAGGTTACAACCAGCGAATAATTGTTCATTTAATAGGAGATTGTGATGATTTATATAATTTTGTACCACAACTTTTGCAAAATACCGCATCAGAATCATGAAAAGCTAAACCGCATCCAGAACAAACAGTTTCTATCTGATTAGCAGTTTTAACGAAGCGTTTAATTAAATCACCTATTTGCCAAGGAATCAGCGCAATACCTGTTAGAATCATTAAAACTGTCAGCAAACGCCCGAACTCTGAAGTCGGAGTCACATCGCCAAAACCCACAGTTGTCATCGTCACAACTGAAAAATAAAAAGCATCCAAAAAAGTAGTAAATACTTGCGAGTTTACAGGATGCTCGACTTGATAAATTAAGCCAGAATAAACAAATATAATTGCAAACAGAGTAAATAATATTCTGGCAAAAATCACGCCATCTTCACTGCTGACCCCAAATAAATATTTTTTATCGATAAACCTAATTAATCTTAAAATTCTGAACCAGCGTAATAAACGCAGAAAGCTAATATCAATTGCACCCAAAAAAGACGGCAAAATAGCTATTAAATCAATAATTGCATAAAAACTTAAAACATACTTAACCTTATCTTCCGCACTCCATAAACGCAGAAAATATTCCAAAGCAAAAATAACTAAAATAATATTATCTAATATGTTTAAATGTATTCTAACAACATCAGGTAGATTATAGGTTTCTGCCACAAAAAAGCCTGATGAGAATAACACCAATCCAGCGATAGATAAATTAATAAATTTACCTATGGGAGTTTCTAAATCTGCTAGATAGAAAGCAGTTTTTTCTTTCGTCAATAACATAAAAGATCTTCTCTTCTCTCACCTAACTTTGTCTCTATACTTTGTGTTTTTTGTGTCATTTATTAATCGTATAAAAATCATATTCACAATTATAATTACATTGATATATACTGAATAAATATCCTTTCAAACCCATAAATTATATCTTAATTATATGACTCCAGAAGATTTTATGCGTTTAGCCATAGCAGAAGCAAAGAAAGCAGATGCACCTTATGGAGCAGTAATTGTCAAAGAAAGAGAAGTAGTTGCAGTAGGCTATAACACAGTGAAACGAGATAAAGATCCATCTGCTCATGCAGAAATAAATGTCATTCGTAGTTTAACAGCAAAACTTCAAAATAACTCTTTAGAAGGTCATAGCATATACACAACAGGTGAACCATGCCCAATGTGTGCAACAGCTTGCGTTTGGGCTGGTATCTCAGAAATTATCTATGGAGCTTCAATTCAAGATTTAATCTCAATTAATCAATCACAAATTGAGATATCTTGCGAAGAGATTATTGCTAAAAGTTTTAGAAAAATTAAAGTGAAAAAAGGTGTTCTCAGAGAAGAATGTGTAGAGTTATTTAAATAAATCCTAACTAAGATCTCATTCTTGTAGCGTGTGTTAGGCGCAGACTTCAATATAATTTGTCATGAAAAATACTTGAAAAGCGGCTAACGCAGCATTTAAATATTAGATAGTGGTGCGTGATAGCAAAGCCGTAACACACCCTTGTATCTCAAAATCTACTTTATAAGCATAATTTTTGTAGCAGATGGGAAAAAGATTTCCGAATCTATGCTTTTTTCTTTAAAATAGGAACTAAATTTTTCAAGGCTTTGTCTGTTTGATTTAATAAAATAAATTGCCAAAATCATGCTTGTGACTAGATATACTCACAAACAGCGCTTAGATTTCATTGTTGCCCAAATCGCGATCGCTTGCATCTGTCTTTCATCACCTCTAGTAATCATCAACGCAACTTCCGCACAATCACAAACCGCGACACAAATTAACTACCATATTCAACGCTTAAAGCATCCTCAACATCGTTCTACTGCCATAGATTATTTAGCAAAAGTGGGTAAACCCGCTGTTCCCGCTCTAATTACAGCTTTGCAAGACAGTGATCCCCAAGTTCGTACCAGCGTATTAGTAATTATCGGTAAAATCGGTGCAAATGCTGCCCAAGCCATACCCGCCTTGATGCGTGCAATAGATGACAAAGATGCGACTGTTCGTTCTCATGCAGTCCAAGCGATCGCCAAAATTGACAGAAAAGCCTATGTTCCTTACATAGTAGTTGGTTTAGACAGCAAGAATCAACAAGAACGTTACGGTGCAGTCCACATTTTACGCGCTATGGGCAAAGATGCGGCATCTGCTGTACCCGCCCTCATGAAAAAATTAGATGATCAGGATAATTGGATGCGGGTAAATGTGATTTCTGCTTTAGGTAGTATTGGAAAAGCTGCGACACCAGCAATACCAACTTTAGTTCACCGTTTGCAAGACAAAGATGAAACTGTTCGCCATAGTGCAGCTTATGCTTTAGGTGATATTACTTCGAGTTGGCAAGAGAATCTCAATCAACTATCTACAAAAGAATTAAGTATAACTGTCTCTAACTTAGAAAAAGCCCTAAAAGTTTTGCAGAATCCCTCATTTAAATTCCGCCCAGAAGCAATTACTGCCGTTAAAGAACCTCTTGTCATTTTGAATCAAGAGAAATTGAGACGGGTAAAATAATTATCTAATTATCCTAGTTTAAATAAGATAAAAATGAGTTAGCAAAGATTGCTGCTTGAGTGCGATCGCGTAAATTTAAACAATTTAAAATATTAGTGACGTGATTTTTAACTGTCCCTTCAGAAATGTAAAGTTTTTGGGCAATTTCTTTATTAGTAGCACCAGTTGCTATTAAGCGCAAAACCTCTTTTTCTCTAGGAGTCAATTCAGTTAAACTTGGTGGTGGTGGTGGCGAATTATTAAGTAAAACTGGCGGAAATTGAGTTAAAAGTTTTTTGACTATACCTGGGCCTAATTGGGTATATCCTTTATGAACAGCACGGATTGCAACAGCTAATTCTTCCGAAGGAGTATCTTTAAGTAAATAACCCATGGCGCCATTTTGTAATGCTGCTGTTACATATTCATCATTATCAAAAGTCGTTAATACTAAAATCTGGATGTTGGGAAAACGCTTGTGAATTTCTCGCGTTGCTGCAACTCCATCCATAATTGGCATTCTAATATCCATTAAAATCACATCTGGATATAATTGTTCAATCAAATTAATTGCACTCTCGCCGTTTTCGGCTTCTCCAATAATTTCTAAATCTGGTTCTAGTTCTAATAAGGCTTTTAATCCTTGACGAATTAAATTTTGATCATCTACCAGCAAGACTTTGATCATTAGCTATACCTCGGTAAGGGGATTTCAACTCTAATTTGGCAACCAGAACCAGGACTACTATTAATATTAAATTTTCCACCTAATGCTAAAGTGCGATCGCGCATACTTTGCTGTCCAAAACCTGTGGTATTTTGCCTTAAATCAAAACCTTTACCATTATCTTCAACTATTAAATATAAATCTGTATCTGTTGTTTTTAATTCGAGTTTCACTTCTGTAGCTTCAGCATATCTACAAATATTGGTAAATGATTCTTGAATAATTCGATAAACCGGGGTATTCATCTCCGAAGAAATGGGACGAGATAAATTAATTATTAGAATTGGCGAGATTCCAGTGGTACGCTGCATACTTTCTGCAAGATTAGCGATCGCTTGTTCTAAAGATTGTTCTTGTAAGGGATGAGAACGCATCGTAGAAACTGAGTGTCGGACATCTTGTAATGCTTTTGAACCTAATTCTTTTGCTCTTGCTAAAAAAGTTTGAGCTTTTTCTGGATTAGATTGCCATAATTTCAAAGCAGTTTCTAATTGTAAATTTAACGCCGTCAAAGAATGTCCTAAAGAATCATGAATTTCTCTCGCAATTCGATTGCGTTCTTCTAAAGTTGCTTGATTTTCAATTTGCAAAGCATATTGGCGTAATTTTTGATTAGCGATCGCTAGTTTTTCTCGACTTTCTCTTTCCGATAAAATTGTATTCATCAACATTAAGACAAAAACTAAAGCTAATCCAAATAATAGAGCAACAACAAAATTATAAAATAACAATCTCTCTTGGAGAGCAGGTGATATTTGTATTGGCGGACGAGGGGGTTTTCTTTGTGATAAAGAAAAGATAAATAAAATCAAAGACAAAGTTGTAATAAATAAACGGCCTTGAAGTTGAAAAATAAAACAACTCCGAGTTACTAAAACCAAATATAAAAAAGGAAAAAATCTTCCAGATGGTTTAGTGTTATAAAATGAAATAAATATAATTAAAATTACTTCTATAACTGTGTAAATAACCTTAACAACTTTATTTTGAGTAGGCAACCTCAAACCCATTAAGCCAAAAACAAGCAAACTCAAAATAGTTAACTCAGTAGACTGATTATTTAAACGTTGAAAATGAGAAGGTATGAGGACAGCAAAAGCAGAAACAACTAGTAATACCCATTCCAAATAAAGTAAAAACCGAAAAGGATGATTGCTAACTTTAATTGGTTGACTCACAAAACTATACCTATGTTGAAAATAAAGTTAATGAAAAAGGCAGGAGATATTTTTATATATTATTAATTTCTAGTACAACTAGAACTAATTGTAAACAGATTTCCGTGAGTTCACATTATATTAATTGTCACGTCACAAACATGACTTAAGTCATGGGCTATCCGTGACTTTCTCCTCATGTGACTATTAAATATAACTTCTTAAGATAGAGATAAAGAAACACAGAAAACGCTAGAGGTCGCAAATGAAACTTAAAAAATTATCACTAATTGCTGGTGCTGTTGCTCTCAGTTTAACTGCTGTTCCCTTTGCAGTTCAAGCACAAACAACCTCATCTCCTTTTCTAGTTGCACAAGTTCCTCAAGGTAAAGGCTCATTCCAAAATTTAGGACTAACGGATACACAAAAAGCCCAAATAGCAGAAATTCGTCGGAATACAAAGGCTAAAATGGATGCAGTTCTTACCCCACAACAACGGGAACAACTCGCAAATGCAAAGAAAGACCGTCAAGCAAATCGTCAAGATAGACGCAATTTCAAAGCCTCTCTCAATCTTACTGAAGATCAGAAAGCTCAAATGCGACAAATCATGGAGTCTCAAAAATCTCAAATAGACGCTGTTTTGACTCCTGAACAAAGACAAAAACTACAAGAAATGCGTGCAAATAAACCCTCACGTCGTCAGCAATTTAACCGTTAGTAGGAAATATAAATGATATTTCGTTGTTAGTATATTTTATGACGAAATAAATTTATTCAGGCTGATCTACTGAACCATCAAATCAATAATTTCCTGTGGGGTAGCAATGTCTACCCCCAATTATCTTGGTTTTGTATTTAAGTTAGCAAGCGTGCAAATATAATATATGGCTTGATATATGGCTTGAAATTTTAGTTAAAAATCCATTAGTGTAAAAATTGTATCTACTTCGCTCACTGCTATATTTGTATCTGTAGTTTGTTGTGTAGAGTTAATCCACTCGCGTTGAATTTGTTCTGATTCACCGAAAAAATCATCCCAACCTGGTTGTAATTTTTGTAGTAAAATTTGCCATTCATTCTCCACATCTGCTGTACGAATTGTGCGATCAACAAACTCTTCTGCGATCGCAAAAGCAACTTGACTAGGTTCACTCAGCAACTGTTTTAAAGCTGTCTCACATTTACGAAGACTTTGGGCATGAGCTATCTTGAGATTGAGAAATACTTGTTCAGCAGAAGGCGAATTCGTCAACTGAGGAGTTTCTGGCTGTTTCGGAGTTAATCCATCTATATGGGGACGAATGCGATAAAGTATAAATTCTCGATAGCTCAGTTTACACTCAGCCAGGATTTCAAATGCTGTTTTAAGCTGACTTGGTATACTTGGGATAATTTGATCTGGTATTTCTGTTGCTAGTACGTCAATCAATTCAGAACTTTTGCTGGCTGTGAATTTTCCTAAATTTGTCTTGTTAATCAGTATCTGTGCTATTTGAGATTTTACGCGCTCAAGCGATCGCCCCAGTCCATGATCTAGAGATAATAAATTTTGCAAAAAATGAGCGCGAACTTCATTCAAGTAGTGTTCATAGACAATTTCATAGCTATTCTCAATCTCAACACGTCTTTCTATCTCTGATATAGAAGGAATTCCTGTATCAGTTCGACAAAGTTGCAAAGTTAGTTCTACTTGTTTTTTTAAGTCAGTATCTACATTTTGCCGTTTTTTACCTAATTCCTGAAGTAGTTTCTCAAAACTATGTGTAAGTTCCTGCCACAATTGTATAAAGTTCTGCTCGAACAACGCTATGCTTTGAGAATCTAAATTTGTCTGTTTTGAATCTTTTTGGACAGTTTTTTCTGCAAGAGGAAGATACAGATCAATAATGTCAGTTATATTTTGAGTAGTATTTGTGTTCATTTGACAGCTTGTTCAATCAATGGTTTAGCATTTACCGAGAATTGAGAGAAAAATCATTTTTCTACACAATAATACTTAAAATTTAGTAATAAAAAAGACATTTGTTTTTATCTTTTGGTATTTACTATTGTTCGGCAAATAAAAATTGAAGAAAGAAAATATAGTTAAATCCTCGGTCAATACAAATATAGCATGTGTTTTTTGTTACTAAAAATTTAATTGTAATTATTCGTTGAGTAGTCATACAAGCTATATTGCAGTTATATAGATTATTCGGAACAACACCTGTGTTTCCTCTGTACGACGAAAATCCAACGCGAACTACCCCATACATCACCTATGGGTTGATTGGGATGAACGTTCTAGTTTTCCTGCATGAGCTTCAACTATCAAATGAACAACTAAATCAGTTTTTGCAGCTATATGCAGTTATCCCTGAACAATTAACTACTAATTTTGCTGGCGAATGGACAACATTATTTACTTCCCAATTCCTTCATGGCGGTTGGTGGCATTTAATTTCAAATATGCTATTTCTGTTTGTTTTTGGTAACAATATTGAAGACAGACTGGGGCATTTTAAGTACTTAATTTATTATCTGATTTGTGGTGCTTTTGCCGCTTTATGTCAGTGGTTTATCAGCATGAATTCTGGAATTCCTTCATTGGGAGCAAGTGGTGCAATTTTTGGAATTTTAGGAGGCTATATTATTGCTTTTCCCCACTCAAGAGTTGTGACATTAATATTTTTAGGTATTTTTGTCACGACTGTGAGAATTCCAGCCTTATTTTTGATTGGGCTTTACTTTATTCAAAATTTGATTTCTGGTTTTGCAAGTCTACAAGCAGCAGCCAATATGAGTGTAGAGACCGGGGGAATTGCTTATTGGGCGCACATTGGCGGCTTTGTTGCTGGAGTGGTACTTTCTCCCTTCTTGGGACTGCATAGACGAGAGTATTAGGGGTAGAGGCGAAGGGGTAAGGGGAAAAGAATTAAGAGTAATAATAATTCTTTTAACCCTTCTTTTTACCCTAATTTATGGGCTTTCCCTTGTGAATTCTTGATTACAAACGTATTGCAGCAGACCTCCACAAGCATCAAGGAGTAGTTCGATTACTTGATTAAAGCCCTCTGAACCACCATAGTAGGGATCTGGAACTTCTTTAAGTGTATGCTGAGAACAAAAGTCACACATCAAATGTACTTTGTGGTGATATTGTCCAGTTGGATCAACAGATAGGATATCGTCATAATTTTCCCGATCCATAGCTAAGATCAAATCAAAGTCTTGAAAGTCTGACTTTTGAAACTGACGAGCGCGACCACGAAGTTTTATTCCTAGCTTTTGTAGTGCCGCAGCACTCATGCGTCGATCCGGTGGGCTACCGATATGATAGCTAGATGTGCCAGCTGAGTCACAGATAATGCGATCGCCTAGTGTCTTTGTTGCAGACTCTCTCAAGCCATTCTGCTCGATCAAGTAATTCATGATATTTTCTGCCGCAGGCGATCGGCAGATGTTTCCCAGGCAGACAAACAAAAGTTTGTAAGGCATAGAAATTATATAGTCATTTGTCCTTTGTCATTAGAATAAGACAAATGACAAACAACTATTAAGTCTAGAACCCAGGAAGTTCTAAACCACTGGTCAAATCTTCCATGCGTTCCCGCATCGTTGCTGTGGATTTGTTATAAGCATCTTTCATCGCCGCAGCTACCAGATCAGAAAGTACGTCTGCGCCTTCATTCAGGGCATCTGGGGAAATTTCTACCCGCTTAGGTTCTTGGTTTCCACTGACTATCACCTTCACTAAACCATTGCCAGCTTCGCCTTCAATTTCCATTTGCTCCAGTTCTTCCTGAAGCCGCTTTGCTCCTTCTTGCACCTGTTGAGCTTTCTTAAAAGCTTCAGCTAGTTCTTTCATTTTTCCTAAGCCAAAGCCAAATCCTTGTCCTTTACCTGTCATATGAGATTGTCCACCTGTATTTTGATTAACAAGTCAATTTCAACAAATTCAATTATAGATGCGGTATGTCATTTACCTATTTTTACTCCCAATCATCCTATTGTCCAAATTTCGTCAATATTAACTACGGTAAAGGATGAAGTACTAATACTTAAGATTTAGCTCATTTCGGCTCATGATTACAAATCGAGGTAATTTAGTAACTTAGCGATCGCGATCGCGCTGCGTATAATTTTGCGACTCAAATCCCCCGTTGGTGAAGCCTTCCCCAAAGGGGTAGCAGGCTAGGCTGTTGACTCTGTGCCTTTTTAGGGGGTAAAAGTTCATGCATTTTTT
>NZ_AJLJ01000170.1 GCF_000317245.1 Fischerella muscicola SAG 1427-1 = PCC 73103 | reverse complement strand
GTAGCAGGCTGGTCTGTATCCTTGCAGATTACGTATCTCTATCTTTTACGTCTTCCTGTACTGTGGGAAGATTATTGATGGTTAAGTCCCTCAAGTAAATTCCCATTTCCCAATTGTTTTAGTCAAGAAATTAATGCTGCGTTTGAACCATCCCATGTTCAAGTTATTAAAATCTCAGTTGAAGAATACTCTCATTACACTTTTGGTGGTAATACTCTTTTTAGGAGTAAGTACAGCTGCGTGGACTCCCTCCAGCAGTGCTGGACTACCAGCAGGCAATGCAATCACTGACGGTAAAGCACTTTTACGTTATGCATTACCAATAGATAATCAGCCTGTGCGAGAACTGCAAGGCAGTTTGGAAGATATATCAAACCAACTAAGGGCCAATCGACGTTGGGGTGCTGTTTCCAAAGACCTCAGCAAAGCATCACGAGTTCTTAATAATCCTGCCAAAATTTTGGCTAGTGTACCGGAAGCAAACAAAACCCAAGCTGAAGCTTTGATTTCGGAATTAAAATCAGGTGTAAGCAATCTTGAAGAAGTAAGTAAAACCAAAAATAAAGAACAAGTATTAGCACAACGAACCGATCTGTTAAATCTCATCGGTGACTTAGAAGATTTGATGGTGCAGGGATTCCCCTTTGAAGTTCCCAAGGAATATAGTAATTTACCACAACTCAAAGGTCGTGCCACTATCGAAATGAAAACTACAAAGGGTAATATTACTTTTGTAGTAGACGGTTACAATGCCCCTGTAACCGCTGGAAATTTGGTTGATCTAGTGCAACGGGGTTTCTATGATGGTTTACCATTTACCCGTGCAGAAGAATCTTACGTTGTCCAAACTGGTGATCCACCAGGAAAAGAAGTAGGCTTTATTGACCCCAAAACTAACAAATACCGTGCCATTCCTTTAGAAATTCTGTTTGAAGGTGACAAAGAACCAACCTACGGTGTTACATCAGAGCAAGCAGGACGTTACACTGATTTGCCTGTGTTGCCATTTTCTGCCTATGGTGCAGTAGCTATGGCTCGTCCTGAAAGTGACAATAATGGTGGTTCTTCGCAATTTTTCTTTTTCCTCTATGAACCAGAACTTACCCCGGCTGGACGTAATCTTTTAGATGGTCGTTACACTGTTTTTGGTTATGTCGTTGAAGGTAAAGATGTTTTACGGGAAATCAAAGCAGGTGACAAAATTGAATCGGCAAAAGTCGTCAAGGGTGCAGAAAATTTAGTAGAGCCAAAGGAAGCATAATTACAGCACTTTTGCGTGGATGTGAGTTTATATTTTCTCTAGGGTGGGCATTGAATGCCCACCTTAAATATGTGACTCTTAAAATTAGTAAAGCAAATGGCAGTTTACCAAGTTCGACTCATTAATTCTGCAACTGGCTTAGACCGTGCGATCGCAGTACCAGATGATCAATATATCCTCGATATAGCGGAAGAAGCCGGTATCCGTCTACCATCTGGATGCAAACAGGGCGAATGTTCAGTCTGCGTTGCTAAAATCATTGCTGGGGAAGTAGATCAAAGCGAGCAAAAGTTTTTGCGATCGCATGAAATAGCAGCTGGTTACACTATTACTTGTGTTGCTTATCCTTTGTCTGATTGCACTTTAGAGACTCATCAAGAACAAGTCTTATATCAAAACTCCTTATATCTCAAATCAGATAGTCTCAAATCAGAGTAGCTTCTTTGAAGCTCGAAAATATTTACTCTACTAAACTCAGGAAAATATTAAATAATTCTTAAGAATCAAATTAATAATTTTATTTTATCGAGTTAATCCTTATTTACCCAATCTCAACATTTCGATCTATCAAATCTGTCATCTAAAACTAGCCTAATGGCAGAATCAGAATCTACCTTGTTAGAGAGGTTAAATAATAATACATCGCAGAAGATGGTATCAGAACATAAAAACCTCTATTTCTGCTTTTTAGGTGAAAACGATGACCGGAAACTTATTAGCTGCCCTAGTTACAGCTTTAAGCTTATTAATTGTTGATTTAGTTGTTCCTGGTGTTAATATTGCTAACTTCCCAGCGGCTTTAATTGCTGCGCTAGCAATTGGTTTAGTCAACGGTTCTGTTAAACCAGTTCTATCTTTCTTATCTTTACCACTTAATTTCTTATCATTGGGAGCATTTTCACTCGTTGTTAACGGTATCTGTTTTGCTCTCGCAGCATTTTTAGTGCCTGGTTTTTCTGTACATGGACTGATAGCCTTTATTCTTGGTCCTGTTGTTCTATCTTTATCTAGCACCTTAATTAATAGATACTTTGCTGAGAAAAATTTGGCTTTATCTAGCAGTGATGCAGCAAAATCCAAAGCTGAATTACCTTCTAGCTAACTATCAGCATTAAGTAGAACAGACGTGAGCGATCGCGTTTGTCAAGATAGCAAATCCGAATTGAATTAATCCCTGAGAAGGATTTTATAAATCCAGCCAATTTCGGAAGATATAAACACAAACAAAAAACTTACAACTAACAGCAGTAGAAACACCATGAAATTACTTCGTTACCTCCTTGGATTTTTTCTACCTCCTCTTGGTATTTTCCTAACATATGGAGTGAGTACAACTTTAGTGATCAACATTCTTCTCACTCTTCTAGGTTGGCTTCCTGGTGCTATTCACGGTGTATGGGCAATTGCCAAGTACGAAGAAAGATTAAACACCGTATCCTAATTCTTGAGAACATATTTAATTCTAAGCCATAGGAAAAACAAGAATCTCGATTTCTCTACTAAATCGGGATTCTGAACTTTATTCTATTAGTTATACCGATTCAAAAAATGTTTGCGACACATTCAGAATATGAGACGCGATAAATCGCGTCTCTACAGAATTCATCTGGCGCATTCTTTTTTCAAATTGGTATTAATTCTTCAAATCAAAAATAGGTTAAGCCTTGCACACCCTAAAAAATATTAGCAATTTATAACTTTATATGTAGACAATTATCAATAGTTGTAATAGTTGACATATCAGAACCCCGACTTCTTTAAGAAGTCGGGGTTCTTGTTGCTCACGAATTATTGAGAAATGCTATATCTATTATTTACCGACCTTATCAACAGGTTCTTTTTCTTTTAACCAATCAGCGCCAGAGAGTAATAAATCTCTTAGTACTTGTCTGATTTGACGTTCTTTTTTTGCTATTGAACTACCTGCTTCGCCAATCTTTTCTTCTAACTGAGCATGTTTTTGTTGCACTTGAGCAACTGCTTCTTCCGCTTGTGGGCGAGCTTGCTGGAACCAGTTTTTTGCATCATCCAGATAACTTTTTACTTCTTCCGAACGTCCACCATAGCGTGCAGCTAAATTAGCTTTGACAATTGCTAACTGTGCTTGGAGTTGAGCATATCTTCTTCTTAATAAAGCTAATTCATCACTATTTTTAATAGCATCTATTGCAGAGTCAATAGCTGTTTTGCTTTCCGGCGAATTGACATTATTAGTATCTTTGATCTCCGCTAGAATCCCATCAACTTCTTGCTGGATTTTATTCTCTTCTTCATCTAATTGAGCTTCTAGCTGTTTAACCTGTGCTTGAGTTCTAGCAATAGACTCATGTCTTTTCGT
This sequence comes from Fischerella muscicola SAG 1427-1 = PCC 73103, assembly GCF_000317245.1. Classification (GTDB taxonomy): domain Bacteria; phylum Cyanobacteriota; class Cyanobacteriia; order Cyanobacteriales; family Nostocaceae; genus Pelatocladus; species Pelatocladus muscicola_A. The sequence goes on along the minus strand of NZ_AJLJ01000170.1, from coordinate 51,545 downwards.
ATTTACAGCCTCTAATGCTCCCTCAATCGAAGCTGTCACATTTTCTTTGTACTCACTACTTTTAGCTTGTAAGTTTTCAACAACAGTCGAAACAGCATCTTTAACAATAGAACGAAGTTCTGTAGAACCTTCTTGGAATTCAGAAACTACTTGCGAAACAGCCGCTTTTACAATTTCACGAATTCGCTCTGCTCTCAACTGTCCGGTTTCTTTTGCTTGTTGAAGATCAGTTCTAATTTGTTCTTTGATATTGTTAGGCATTTTTTAGATACTTTAAGATTTAACTAATTTGGATAGATTTTCATAGGAACACTATGTCACACTACGATTGTGGCGTAAGATATTTTAAAGTAGTACTTCCTTAAGATAGAAAATCACTAACTAAAGTTGTATTATATGTGTGGTAAAACTACTCTACAATTTATACTATTGCTCTTCACACTGTTGATAATTAGCTTTAGCCAACCAGCATTAGCCGTAGATACAACCAATGGCGCAAAAGTCTTTGATGTTCATTGTGCTGGTTGTCATATCAACGGTAGTAATATTGTCAGGCGAGGTAAAAACTTAAAGCTTAAAGCATTAAAAAAATATGAGATGGATTCAATAGAAGCAATTTCTTCCATTGTTGCCAACGGTAAAAATAATATGTCAGCCTATAAAGACCGTCTCAGTGATCAAGAAATACAAGATGTCGCCGCTTATGTTTTACAACAAGCCGAAAAAGGCTGGCGTTGAAAAGAGTTAGGAATAGCAATAATTCCTCGCAAGATTCCGTCAGTCCAACCAATCCAAAATCTAAAATCCAAAATCGCATGACTCTACCCGCATCAAGTCGTCTGCAACTTACTCCTGACTTAAATATCTGTCGGATCTTAAACGGAATGTGGCAGGTATCTGGCGCGCATGGACGTATTAACCCGACTGCTGCAATCCAAAGTATGTTTAAGTATATGGATGCAGGTTTTACTAGTTGGGATCTTGCTGATCACTATGGGCCAGCAGAAGATTTTATTGGCGAGTTTCGACGTCAGCTAATTGCGACTCGTAATAAAGAGGCTTTGTCTAATATCCAAGCTTTTACCAAATGGGTTCCTCGTCCTGGAAAAATGACCAGAAACATTGTCGAGGAAAACATTAATATCTCCCTCAAAAGAATGGATGTTAGTTCCTTAGATTTGATGCAATTTCATTGGTGGGAATATCGAGATTCCAATTACCTGGATGCCCTTAAGTATATGGCTGAATTACAAGCTGAGGGCAAAATCAAACATTTGGCTTTAACTAATTTTGATACAGAACACTTACAAATTATTATCAATGCAGGGATCAAAATTGTTTCTAATCAAGTGCAGTTTTCTTTAGTTGACCGCCGACCCGAAATTCACATGATGCGCTTTTGTCAAGATCATGACATAAAACTTTTTACCTACGGTACTATGTGTGGCGGCTTGCTCTCAGAAAAATATTTGGGACAAGCAGAGCCAGGACTTTTTCAGCTTTCCACTGCCAGCCTAAGAAAATACAAAAACATCATAGATACTTGGGGTGGTTGGAAGTTATTTCAAGAATTACTTTTAACGCTAAAGCAAATTGCTGATAAGCATCAAGTGAGTATTTCCAATGTCGCAGTACGCTATATATTAGATCAGCCGACTGTGGGCGGTGTAATTGTTGGTGCCAAACTTGGGGTATCAGAACATATTGAAGATAACGCCAAGGTATTTACGTTTTTCCTTGACGCTGAAGACATACATAATATAGATGTCATATCTAGCAAGTCACGAGATTTGTATCAACTCATCGGAGACTGCGGTGATGAATACCGCAGGAGCTGATGCCCTAATAGGCTGAGTTTTGCTTATGATCGTTGCTAACGATGCCTAAAATGTTCATTCGAGATGTTTTCAAACTCTCTAAAGCCCGCTTCAATACGGAAGAGTCTGTTTTTTCCATCCTGACTATTAGTAAAATGCCATCTGTATGGGGTGCTATTAAACTGGCATCAGCTAGCCCAAGTAAGGGAGGAGCATCATAAATCACTAAATCGTAAGTATTTTGGAAGTCTTCCATCAATCGCTTCATTTTTTCTGATGAGAGCAACTTTGTTGGATCAGGTGGTATTGGTCCAGAAGTCAGTACAGAGAGTTGCTTCATAAATGGTGCTGGGCGGATTGCTTCTGTGATTGGCAAGTTCGTAGTAATTAAATTACTTAAACCCCAGAAGTTACTTAGATTTGCTAGCTCATGAATCACAGGTTGGCGTAAGTTAGCATCTACAAGTAAAACTCGTTGTTCCATTGCACAGGCGATCTCGGCCAAGTGGAATGCAACTGTAGATTTGCCATCTCCTGGCATAGCTGAACTAATTACTATAGATCTGATTGGGCGATCGCTACTGAGTAGTTGAATATTTGTATTCAGTACACGCAAAGCTTCTAAAAAACCTGTGCTGTAGCTAGTAGTATCTCGCAGAGCGATCGCACTAGATTCAGAAATGTCCTTTGGTAAGGAATCTGGTGTTGCTCTTGCCAAAATTTTTGGTAGAGAAGTATGCTGTTGGCTACCTTGTAGATGCCTCTCAAAAGGTATTGATCCTAATAAAGGCTCTTTAATCTTTTGCTTGAGGGCATAAGCACTATGGTAAGTACTATCCAGTTTCTCCAGTAGCAGAGCTAGACCAATTCCTAAAACTAAACCACCCAACAATCCTGATAGTAAATTACGTATGACATTCACTGACGCAGGAATTCCTGGCTGAGTAGGTGCTTGAATTAATTCCCAGGGCAATTCTGTTTGTGCTACCTGAATTTCTAAGGTTTCACGGGTATTGAGAAAACGATTCAAACTCTCAGTAGCAACTTGTAATTTCCGTTGTAATTCAGTATATTCTCTGGTTAAGACAGGCAATTGCTTACGCTTTTCTTCCAGTTGCTGCTCTACCCTTGCAAGTTCTTGGCTCTGCACCTCTAAAGCTTGAAGTTGTGTTGTCGCCTCCGCAAGTTTTGTACTCATAAAGCGTTGTGCTTCTTGACGTAGTAACGGTAACAAACTTTCCCGTTTTTCTTTCAAGTTTTGGATTGTAGGGTTTTCATCCTGTAAACGAGTTGTCTGGCCAGCTATTAGAATATCTAATTCACGCAACTGACTAAGTAACTGTTGATATAATTGTGCATTGTTTAGTGTAGCCAGTTCTCCTTCTTCTCCCTGTAAGCCGACTAAATTGTTACGAGCTACAGCTAACTGCTGATTGATTGTTTGTCTTTGTTGAGATAAATTGTTAGCTTGAGCAGCTATTTGTTGCGCCTGTGTTTCTGGATCAACAAAATCGTACTTTTGTCGGAATACCTGCTGTTCTTTTTGCAACTGATCTACTCGCTTCTGCATGACTACCAGTTGGTCTCTTACAAACTTGAGACCTTGTCGCAGACTGGTTTGGCGTTGTTCCAAGCTATATTTTAAGTAAGCTTTAGACATTTGATCCAGTACAGCTTTGACTTTAACGGGATCATCACTCTGAAAACGAACTTCTATAATCTTTGTTTCACCGAGACGAATAATAGTCAGATATTTTACTAAATAATCATAATTTACGTCTGGATAATCTCTTTGCAATCTCATAACAATATTTTTCATTAGTCCTGGACTTTTGAGAACCTGTATTTGACTTTCATAATCCAGACTAGGGTTTGATGAACTAGAGTTTTGCTTAGAATCTAGTTCTGGTAACTTATTCTCATTATTAAGAGGTTCAACTAATAGCCTAAAACTGCTTTCATACACAGGCTTTTGCTTTAGGGATGAGTATACTGTAGCTGTCATCACAACAGCTACTACTCCAGCTATGACTAGTACTCGCCGCCTTACAACACTTAAAAAATCTCGTAAATTCCAATCATCTCCTTGGGTGTCGGATAAAGGAAAAGGTGGAAATTGATTACTCAGTTGTTGCGCTAAAAGGTTCTGATTTCTGTCAGAACTTGCTGATTGATATGACCGATTATCCATAATTTATAAAAATTTGGTAATAGGGTGGTGCTATTTACTACATGCAATTTGAATTAAGTGCAATTCTACAGAAAGTTGTTTATGGTAATGTTTTTGTGTAATCTTTAAGCATTAAAGTATATATACTTACCTTTAATAAAATAGCGATCATTACATAATTGTGACTAAAGTATATCATCGGTTTATATATTCATGTGCTGCCTTACTCAAGGTTAATACCGTACTTAATAATGTACTATATGCAGCTTAATAGTACAGCTTGGCTAAGAAGAGACAAATATTTATTTTACTAATACTATGCCGTCTCAATACCAAATTTTTTACTGTCGTTGTGACCAATAAAATTCTGTTTTATGAGTTTGGTAAATATTTAATCTGCATTTGAAATTGCTGTGATTTTGAGTAGCAATGTATGGCATTGTTTAAGGATGTGAATGATTGAGGCTGACGCCCAGACACTGAGACAAGGTAATTACTTTTGATAAAAATTCCAAAACAATCCCGTCACTATGCAACACCCACTTTATTTTCAAAGCAATATAAATAGAAAAATCAACAACAGATTATATTTCATGCCTATAAACCATCATGACGGTATGTTTTATACAACTAAAGTGATAAAAGAGGACTAAATAATGTGTTATTCAAAGTCAAGCAAGAAAGCACTTAATAAGCTGTTGATATTAAAGATATATTAACTGTTTACCTCATTTAGAAGTCATTTTAATCACAATTTGTTTAATGAATTGATATACTATAGTCATTATTTATACAAAATTGCTATATTTACTTTTCTTGTATTAAATTTAAGTTCTTTTGGAAGAGCAATTTAGAGACAATTATCTAAATAAGATACTTGATAGCAAAATAAACTAAGTAATTTTTGTTACCTGTATATTTTTTTATATAAGGCTAACATATTGTCTTCAGAGTCTCAATATAAGAATGAATTTGAAACATGCTAATATACTCATGCAGATCGATGTTATGACAAAAAACCACCAAAGTAATGATTTAAAATTATGTGAGATTTACAGCAGCCTGTGTCTTCTCCGAGGTTTTTAGGTGAAGATTAAGTAAAAAAAGCAGCTTCCTTAAAAAGGCATACTGCTATAACATTTAAGCAATTGTTGTATCAATGCATCAAATGGACTAATAAAAACATCATATTTAAAAAAGAGTTTATATTTTGACTAGGTTTATTTTTAGAGATTGTGTGCTTTTATACTTTTGATAATGCACATGCAAACCCATGTAAGCGAATTAACTCTGTTTTCGGATACAGTATAAAATTGACCAAGTCATAATCTATAGTTTTAGGAAACCTCAAGTAATAGTTAACTTACAACTGCTTTTAGTATCAAAAAAATACTATTAACTGTCCAAAGTGTTTTTCCCTATTGTTGACTATAATTCCATGATGGTACAAGAAAGCTGATACATCCTGGGAATCAATCCGCAATCTAAAATCCAAAATTGGGTGACTGGAAAAAGTTCAGTGCCATTTAGATAAATCTTTTGATACAGTATAAAGTCTATGACGCTAGTTTGTATCTTGTTAGAATTACAGTCTGTGTATGAAATATATCTTTAAACACCGGAGATGTTCCCATGTTTAAAAACTAGATAATGCTGATTGAGTGAAAATTGATTAGTTATCTTACAGAACCTGTTGTAAATACTTTCTCTGTTTTACAAATCCTTAACATCTTTTGAAATATTTTGTATGGCGAGATTCATTGACACACAATATTACTCGTCTTAATTTTGTTTGTCTGTTCACCGAAAATTATGCAATTAATTAACTTTTTAAAGATTCCTTAAAACTTATATAAAAATACTTGTATTTTATGCAAGATATATTACTTGGACATTTAAACAAATATATAATCAAACACACGGAGAAATTCTTGTATACTTTCTAAAAAATAAATTGTTCTATTGAATTTAAATTAAAGTACTCTCAAAACACCTAACAAATAGTTTTACCTTTATTTGTGTTGTATTCAATACTGAGATACTTAAGATGTTTTTATTAAGTAGTGTGTATTTTATTGCCTTCTTGTATTAGAAACGGCGTCTATAAAAGTATTTGTACAGGATATAGCCGATGACACTCAGTAAATGGATTAATCAGAAATTGTCTCTATCTACTTCTACTGATTCAGATAATTCAAAAGCTAAAAGTGAGCAGTTGCTAAAAACTGGAAAAAAGATCCAATTGTCGATCATGACTCAATTTTTTCCTCCAGATTACGCTGCTACAGGACAATTGTTAGAAGAACTCACCAGACAATTGGGATATCTTGGGGTAGACATAGAAGTTTTTACAAGTCAACCAGGATATGCTTTCAAATCTTCCCACGCCCCATCAGTTCAGCACTTAGGTAAAGTGCTAGTGCAGCGATCGCGCACTGCTCAACTTTGGCCAGGGCGAATTCGAGGTAAAGCAGTAAATGGAGTTCTATTTACCCTGCGCGCTGCACTCCATTTACTGAAAAATGCTCGTCGTTTCAACCTATTGTTACTAACCACAGCACCACCATTTTTGCCAATTTTGGGATATCTTGCTCATACCTGGTTTAAACTTCCTTATGTTTGCATACTCTATGACCTTTATCCAGATATTGCGATCGCTCTAAATGTGATCTCAAAAGATCATTGGGTAGCAAAGCTGTGGCGAAAACTAAATAAGTTAGTTTGGCAAAAAGCCAAAGCAATTATTGTTCTCAGCCCTGCAATGAAAATGCGAGTGACTGCTATTTGTCCACAGGTAGCAGATAAGGTTTTTGTAATTCACAGTTGGGGAGATCCTGATTTAATTGTACCCATTGCCAAACAAGAAAACTGGTTTGCATGGAAGCACAACTTAGTAAATAAGTTCACTGTGCTCTACTCTGGTAACATGGGTCGTTGTCACGACATGGATACTATCTTGGAGGCTGCAAAACTACTGCAAGACGAACCAATTCAGTTTGTGTTTATCGGTAGTGGAGCAAAACAAGAAGAATTAATTAGAGATATAAATCGCTTAGGACTAAAAAATTTTGTATTTTTGCCTTATCAAGACAAAGAAGTATTGCCCTACTCTCTCACAGCAGGTGACTTATCCCTAGTCAGTGTTGATGGGGGTATGGAAAGTTTGGTCGCTCCTAGTAAACTTTATCCAGCCTTAGCGACTGGGCGACCAGTTGCAGTGATTTGTTCGCAGTATTCATACTTAAGACAAATGATTACACAAGCCAATTGTGGTGGCACCTTTGAAAATGGAGATAGTCGTGGATTGGCTGAGTTTATTCGCTTGCTTAGTCAAGACCGGGAATTAGCACAGCGTATGGGTAGATCTGGTCGTCAGTATATGCGATCGCACTATACACCTGAGATTATATCTCGACAATATTTAGATGTATTGCTGCAAAGTATTAGTTAAAAGCAGTTACATACCTTTTTTCACCTTAGTAAATAGGAAAACTAAATTTATCTAAAAACATATAGATTGCTATTTGTTTAGGAGTTGGGCTTCGATGGTCTTTTGATCTCAGTCCCTCCAACGTAACCTTCTAACTACTATTGGAGGTCGAATAGTAGGCAAGGTGTAATCGTTCGTATTGTAATCGAAAACATTCAAAACAAAGAGCTATATACTGTCCAAAATACAGCTGCTTTCTCAATTGCGTCAGTCAAAAGTATCAGTTGTATTAACAACACAACAAACAATTATGAGTAGTCAAGAAATCGCCTCTGAGCAAGAATTAGTCATAGAGGCTGGACGCACCGAACGTCAATATTGGAAAGATATTTGGCGATACCGGGAGCTACTATATTTTCTTGCTTGGCGAGATATTTTGGTGCGCTACAAACAAACAGCAATCGGCATAGCCTGGGCATTGATTCGGCCATTTTTAACGATGGTTGTTTTTACCGTAGTATTTGGAAATTTAGCTAAATTACCTTCAGAGGGAGCGCCCTATCCAATTTTAGTCTTTGCCGCTATGCTCCCCTGGCAATTTTTCGCCAATGCTTTGAGTGAGAGTAGTAATAGTTTAATTAGCAATGCCAACTTAGTTTCTAAAGTATATTTTCCCCGTTTGATAGTACCAATTAGTGCAGTAGTAGTCAGCTTTGTAGATTTCATGATCTCCGGCATGATACTGCTAGGACTAATGGCATGGTATAACTTTGTACCAGATTGGCGAATTGTAACTCTACCAGTATTTATCTTAATTGCCTTTGCAGCAGCTGTAGGTGTTGGACTATGGTTGGCAGCATTAAATGTTGAATATCGCGATTTTCGCTACATAGTACCGTTTATTGTGCAGTTTGGCTTGTATATCTCACCTGTGGGCTTTAGCAGTAGTGTTGTACCGCAGCAGTGGCGATTACTTTACTCATTAAATCCAATGGTGGGTGTAATCGATGGCTTTCGCTGGGCAATTTTAGGTGGAAATTCACAAATTTACTTACCTGGATTTGCACTGTCTGTCGGATTAGTTGCCTTGTTACTAGTAAGTGGCATTTGGTACTTCCGTAAAATGGAACGGACGTTTGCTGACGTAATTTAAGAAGGAGCAGAGCAGATGTCTGATACTATCATTCGCGTAGAAAATCTGGGTAAAAAATTTATCATTGCACACCAACAAGACAACTCTGGTCGCTACCGTTATAAGGCTCTACGAGATGTAATTGCTGATGGAGCTAAATCTCTGACAAAGAGCTTGATTAAGCCAAATCCCAAAAAAATATCTAACCCTACCCGTGAAGAATTTTGGGCATTAAAAGACGTTTCTTTTGAGATTAAGCAGGGTGAAGCCATTGGTGTGATTGGACGCAACGGAGCCGGAAAATCGACACTCTTAAAAGTTTTGAGCCGCATTACCGAACCAACAAAGGGACGCATCACTATCAAAGGTAGGGTAGCAAGCCTCCTAGAAGTAGGAACAGGATTTCACCCTGAACTTACAGGGCGAGAGAACATCTTCCTCAACGGTTCTGTTTTGGGTATGAGTAGAGTCGAGATTAAGAAAAAGTTTGATGAAATAGTTACTTTTGCAGAAGTAGAAAAGTTTTTAGATACACCAGTCAAGCGCTATTCTTCTGGAATGTATGTGCGCCTTGCTTTTTCCGTTGCGGCTCACTTAGAGCCAGAAATTCTAATTGTAGATGAAGTGTTAGCAGTCGGCGATTCCGCATTTCAAAAGAAATGCTTAGGGAAAATGGGAGATGTCGCCACCAAAGAAGGGCGGACAGTCTTGTTTGTTAGCCATAGTATGCAGGCTATTGCCCAACTCACTAAACGTTGCATATTGCTTTCTAAAGGCAACATTCAGTTTGATGGTGATACCAGCAAAGCGGTGCAGTTATATCTTACGGGACAAAAAGAAGATTCCGAGCAACTTGGCTATTACCAAGCTCCTACAAGCAAAACAGGTAATTATGTAGCTTGGGCGCGGGTACATGCTTCCGAAGGAGAAGGAATTCATTCTTGGGGAGAAGCGATTACGTTTGAGTTTGCTCTAAACATCACAAAACCCCATGAAAGTCTGTGGTTCTCTTTTCAGATAGTAAGCGCCTTACAACAACCTATTTGTATTTTCTGGTTTTGCGATCCCGAAGCTCCCTTTCGTCGAGAAACTGGGACTTTTATTCTGCGATGTGAAATACCAAAATTGAGACTCTACATGGGTTCGTACACCTTAACAACATGGTTTTCCGAACGTCGTAGCGAGACTCTACTGGAAAATTTGAGGGAAATTTGCCCCTTTGAAGTCACCATGCATAAGTACGAACGTCCAGAATATCAATGGCAAGCCGATGAATGTACTTACTTAGAAGATGCGGTTTGGAAAACTGGAGAAAAATATTAATCAATTAATTAGAGGGGATAAATAATGCCAATAAATAATGATGTCAAGTTGGGTAATAATGTGAAAATTTTTCATCCCCAACTTGTCAACTTGTACAACTGCATCATTGGGGATGACACCAAAATAGGTACCTTTGTGGAAATCCAGAAAAATGTCACCGTAGGCAATCGGTGTAAAATTTCGTCCCATAGTTTCCTTTGTGAAGGCGTCATCCTGGAAGATGAGGTGTTTATTGGTCATGGTGTGATGTTTACTAATGACCTTTATCCTCGTGCCACAAATGAAGACGGTAGTTTAAAAACAGATGATGACTGGGATGTTGTAGAGACACGAGTCAAACGCTGTGCATCCATTGGTAGCAATGCCACCATCTTAGCAGGTGTGACCGTTGGAGAAAAAGCCATCGTTGGCGCTGGAGCAGTAGTGACTCGTGATATCCCTAATTATGCAATTGTTGTAGGAGTACCTGCTCGTGTCATTGGTGATGTACGCGATCGCAACCAAAATACACAAATGACAGCCACTATTTCTAGCTAATCAATCAGCAGTAATACCAAAATTAGAAAACCCATGAAATATCAACGCACCTGTAACCCCTAATTCAAAAATTAGAGGTATTGCATTTATCTATAGTCCAAAAGTTCATTAACAAAAACGTATAAGACAAAAATGGGTAACAACATTAATATCGGTATAATTGGTTACGGATACTGGGGTCCGAATCTGGTCAGAAACTTTGCGGAAATTCCAGGAACACAAGTAAAAACAGTCAGCGATTTTAAACCAGAACTGCTGGCAAGGGTACAAGCAAGATACCCCAAAATTGACATTACAACAGACTGCCGCGATATATTTAACGACCCCAAAATAGATGCTGTCGCGATCGCCACGCCTGTCTCTACCCACTTCGACTTAGCTTTGGCTGCATTACAGGCTGGCAAGCACGTACTGGTAGAGAAACCAATGACTGTCTCTTCAGAACAAGCCCTGCGGTTAATTGAAGAAGCAGAAAAACGCAACTTAGTATTAATGGTGGATCACACTTTTGTCTATACAGGTGCGGTGCGTAAAATGCGGGATCTGGTAGTTACCAATAGTATTGGTGATATTTATTACTATGATTCTGTACGCGTCAACTTGGGACTCTTCCAACATGATGTCAACGTGATTTGGGATTTGGCAGTCCACGACCTCTCAATTATGAACTATGTATTGCCATCTCAACCTTATGCCGTTTCGGCCACGGGCATGAGTCATGTTCCTGGAGAACCGGAAAATATTGCCTATTTGACCTTGTTCTTTGAAAGTAACTTAATAGCTCACATTCATGTCAACTGGTTAGCGCCAGTCAAAGTCCGTCGTACACTGATTGGTGGTAGCCAACGTATGATTGTTTACGATGATTTAGAACCGAGCGAAAAAGTTAAAATTTACGACAAAGGTATTACAGTCAATGGCAATAACTCTGCGGAAAACGTATATCAAATGTTGATTGGTTATCGCACAGGAGATATGTGGTCTCCTCATTTAGATATGACAGAAGCACTACGGACAGAAGGATTACACTTTATTGATTGTATTGAAAAAGGCGATCGCCCCATTACCGATGGTCAAGCCGGACTGCAAGTAGTAAGTATTTTGGAAGCTGCTACCCAGTCTATGAAACAGCATGGTCAATTAGTCGAACTGAATTCAGCACAGGTAGCAGTATGATTCCATTTGTAGATTTAAAAGCCCAGTACTTAAGTATTAAAGAAGAGATTAATACTGCTGTCCTTAAGGTATTGGAAAGTACCCAATTTATTTTGGGTAGTGAAGTCACAGCTTTTGAGCAAGAATTTGCCAATTATTGCAATGCCGATGACAGTATAGCCTTAAATACAGGCACTAGCGCTTTGCACTTAGCATTACTGGCAGCTGGCGTTGGTCCTGGTGACGAAGTAATTACTACACCTTTCACTTTTGTGGCGACGGTTGCAGCAATTGTGTATACAGGGGCGACACCCGTATTTGTAGACATTGACCCCGTTTCCTACACCATCGATGTCACCAAAATTGAACAAGCCATCACACCCAAGACTAAAGTCATTCTGCCAGTTCATTTGTATGGACAACCCGCAGACATGAACCCAATTATGGAAATTGCTCGGCGTCATGGTTTGACTGTGATTGAAGATGCTGCCCAAGCTCACCGCGCTGAATACAAAGGACAGCGAGTAGGTAGTATTGGGGATATAGGTTGTTTTAGCTTTTACCCTGGGAAAAACTTAGGTGCATATGGTGAAGGTGGCGCAGTCGTCACTAATAATCCCGAATATGCAAAAACAATGCGTATGTTGCGTGATTGGGGACAGGAAAGCAAATATCATCATGTTCTCAAGGGCTATAACTACCGCATGGATGGGGTACAAGGGGCTATTTTACGGGTCAAATTACGCTACTTAGATCAGTGGACAGAAGCGCGCAGGACACACGCAGCAGTGTATGATCAGCTGCTGACAGATTCTGGTATCACCACTCCTACTGTAATGCCCTACAGTTACCATGTATACCACGTTTATGCAGTGCGTACCTCTCAACGAGAAAAACTGCAACAACAACTCAACGCCCAGGGTATTCAAACAGGCATTCATTACCCTATTCCTGTACACCTACAAGCTGCTTACGCAGATTTAGGCTATAAACCTGGGGATTTTCCTCATTCAGAACTAGCAGCGAGGGAAGAACTTTCACTACCCATGTATGCTGAACTTACTACAGCCCAGGTTCATACCATCGTTGCAACTCTCCAGAGTATTCTTCAGGGAGTTACAGTTTAATGAACGACATCCGCCCTGGTTTGAACTCCCAACGCCTCGTCACCCTGATGGAGCAGTCAATAAAGCGTTGCAACCTGCAACTTGAGAACCTTAAGGTACTGACAGAAGCTGCGACTGGAGCCTACGTAGTGACACCTGTATTGGCAGCGATGGCAGGGGCAGAAAAAGTGTTTGCAATTACCCGTAGTAGTCGTTATGGCGCTGTAGATATTGTAATAAAAGAGACGCAAAAACTAGCGGAAATTGCAGGGGTGAGCGATCGCATCGAATTTCTCAGCGAGAAAACAAAAGATGTTGTTGCCCAAGCAGACATTATTACCAACAGCGGACATGTGCGTCCTATTGATGCCCAAATGATTGGGTGGATGAAACCCACCACAGTCATTGGCTTAATGTACGAGGCGTGGGAATTTCGACCAGAGGATGTGGATCTTAATATCTGTCGTCAACGAGGTATCCAGGTTGCAGGTGTCAATGAACGGCATCCAGCAGTAGATGTTTTCTCATTTCTAGGTATTATGGCAGTTAAACTGTTACTAGATGCTGGTATTGCTGTTTACGCAACTAACATCTTATTGTTGTGTGACAATCCTTTCAGTTCGTTTATAGAAAGTGGGTTGATAAACGCTGGTGCGAGTGTAGACACAGTTGACAATCTTACGGCAGCCCCTACAGACAAAATCTACGATGCTGTCTTGGTAGCTCTGCAACCACAACAAGAGCCAGTACTATCTGCAAAAGATGCAGCTACGATTGCCAAGTATTGGCCAGGAGTGGTGGTAGCTCAATACTGGGGAGATATTGAGCGTCCTGCTTTTTCATCCCATAATATACCTGTATGGCCAGAAATAGAGCCAAAACCAGGACACATGGCTATCTTGCCATCAGGAGTAGGGCCAGAACCAATCATTCGCCTGCAAACAGGAGGATTGAAAGCTGCTGAAGTTATTTGGCGACAACAATTTTCAGAGTTAAATCAGGAACCTCTTGAATTTGTACAACTTGTGTAAATTTTGATTTCTGATCTTGCATCAGTACTTAAATTTAGTGAATAATAACCAGCTATCAGGTTTTCACAACCATGTAAGTACTCAAGCATAATTAATTACACATTCTCTTCCTGTTCCCTATTGTCCGTTCCCTATTAAGAGACCTCTACCAATAAATTTAATTTTGCCTAACTACTTATAAAGCTGCATAGTTTAAGTCCGTAACGGACTAAATTACCACTAAACAGTCGGTTTTAACCGAGTTTTGCCATTAGCCTCAGAATTGATTCTGAGGCGGGCTGGATGAGAATAAAATAGCCCTGGACAAATAGGTAAATGACTAATGTATTCTTAATCGGTTTGGGACCGACAACTTTAACGGCTTTGGAATCTTTAATTCCTAATTGCAAAGTACAAGGGATAGTAAGAAATATAGATCGTAAATCTGATACAGATGACCCAGTTGCTAACTTAGCGCAACAGTTCAATATTCCTATATTTATAGATACTTCACTGTCAGAGATTAAATCTTTAATTTTAAAGTTGCAGCCGGATTGTGTAGTAGTTTCTTCATATAACCAAATTCTACCACCAGAACTAATTAAATTGTCTACTTTTATCAATGTTCATTATTCGCCTTTGCCTCAATATCGGGGTCGTGCCAATGTTAATTGGGCAATTATCAATGATGAACCTTGTGCAGCAATCACTATTCATAAAATTTCGCCGGAATTAGATGAGGGAAATATTTTATTTCAACAAATTATTCCGATTCACTTGGATAATACCGTAGCTGATATATATAACAGCCTCAATGAAATTCAACGCCAGTATCTAGGAGAAACAGTTGTCAAAGCCTTGCATGGCTATGAAGGTGTACCACAAAACAACTCTGAAGCAACTTATTGTTGTACTCGTTTGCCAGAAGACGGTGAAATTAATTGGTCAACATCTACTAGAAAAATAGACTGTTTTATTCGAGCATTAGTCTCTCCTTTTCCTGGTGCTTACACTTACTTTCAAGCGAAAAAATTATTAATTTGGCAAGCCCGTCCAGTAGATAATCCCCCTACTTATGTCGGACGTATTCCTGGTCGAATTATTGGTAGATCGAAATCAGAAGGCTATGTTGATGTTCTGACCGGTGATGGTGTTCTCAGAATTGTGGAAGTGCAATGGGAAGGAGAAGAAAGAAGATCAGCCGCAAATGTTATTAAATCTGTCAAAAGTACTTTAGGTTTAAGTAAGTCTGAATTACTAAATCGTATTCAAATTTTGGAAGAAGAAATTACAAAAATAAAAGAAGGTTATCCCAAATAATTACGTATTCAACCTTGATAGAAAACCAGTATTTAATATTCTTAATTAGTGGTTGATCCATTAATTTTTAATGAGTTGTATAAGTTCGTAGTAAGGACTTTAGTCCTTAAACTTGAGCGATAAATCGCTCACTACGAACCCCTCAGAACCAATGGGACAGACCACTAGGTAATTTACTTTTAACCATATAAATTTCACTTTATAGGTAATAGCTTATGACTACCCTCTTTACCAATCAAGCCCCAAGCGTTGCAAATTTCACCGATAATATTCCCTATGAATTAGGCATGAAATTTCGCAGCGCCGCAGGGGGACAAATTACCACCATTCGCTTCTGGAAAGCTGCTAGCGAGACAGGAACTCATACTGGGAGGCTCTGGACAGCGACGGGAACTCTCCTGGCAAGCGTAACTTTTTCTAATGAGACTGCTTCTGGCTGGCAGGAACAAGCTCTCAGTACACCAGTTAACATTCAAGCTAACACAACTTATGTCGTCAGTGTCAACGTCAACACTCATTATGTCTTCACCAATGATCAACTGGCTAACTCCATAACCAATGGGGATCTAAGTTCAGTGGCAGACGGTAACAATGGGGTGTTTAATGGAACTCCAGGAGCCTTCCCAAGCAATTCTTACCGAAATACGAATTATTTTCGTGACATCAACTTTGTAGTTGTCTCCCTACCGACGATTACAAAGACCGGTGGTGACAATCAGAGTGGTGCGACAGGTGCAACTTTGCCTAACCCCTTGGTTGTTCAGGTCAAAGACAGTGCTGGTAATCCTCAATCCGGAGTGACGGTGAATTTTGCCGTTACCGCTGGCGGGGGGTCAGTCTCGCCAGCAAGTGCAGTAACTAATGCTAGCGGTCAGGCTAGTACCACCTTAACGCTGGGAACTGCTACTGGGGCAAGCAGTCCTGTAACTAATACTGTCAGTGCTACAGCAACCGGAGTTGGTAGCGTAACCTTTACTGCTACAGCCAACCCTTCAGTGAGCAGCCAAAAGATTTTCACGACTCAAACCCCAAGTAATGCGAATTTGACTGATAACGTCCCCTACGAGTTAGGCATGAAGTTCCGCAGTGCTAAAGGGGGCCAAATCTATGGCATTCGCTTCTGGAAAGCTTCTAGCGAAACGGGAAGTCATGTTGGCAAAATCTGGACGGCGACGGGAACTCTCCTGGCAAGCGTAACTTTTGCTAGTGAGACTGCTTCTGGTTGGCAAGAGCAGTTGCTAGAAACGCCAGTGAGCATTCAAGCTAACACGACCTATGTAGTCTCCGTTAACGTTAACGCTTATTATGTCATAACTTATAATCAACTCGGAAGTTCCATTGTCAATGGTGATCTTAGCTCAGTAGCTGACGGCAACAATGGGGTGTACAACGTCAACCCGAATTCTTTCCCAACTAGCTCTTACCAGAATAGTAATTATTATCGCGATATAACCTTTATCATCAGCAGTAATTTAATTAAAGTAAGTGGAGATAATCAGAATGGCGCTACGGGAGCGACTTTACCCAACCCCCTAGTTGTACGAGTCGTAAATGCTCAAAACAATCCTCAATCAGGGGTCACGGTGAACTTTGCCGTTACTAGTGGCGGGGGGTCAGTCTCGCCCACCAGTGCAGTCACAAATGCTAGCGGTGAAGCAAGTACGATCTTGACATTAGGACCAGTACCTACCGCTCCTGGAGGGGTAGTAGTAACCGCGACGGCAGTGGGCATCGGCAGTAACACCTTCTCCGCTTCAGCAACTCCGGTGAACCCCAATCCTATCTATTTGGAAAATCTGAATGCTGGTACAACTAACTGGAAGCTTGTCAACCGAGCCAGTGGTGAAATCGCCGGCTATGCCTCAGCAACTAGTGTCAATAAAGGAGGGTCGCTGGACATTAAGGTTTCTCTTGGACAAGCTGGACAGTTTACCATCGACGTATACCGCTTGGGCTACTATAGTGGCACGGGAGGAAGGCTAATGGCCAGCAGTGGTTCACTCAATGGCACAACCCAAGCCGCCTGTACCTTAGATCCTAATACCCGCTTGGTCGAGTGTAACTGGACAACTTCCTACGTCTTGCAAGTAGGCAATAACTGGACGAGCGGTCTTTATGTTGCCAAGCTGACCGACCAAGCAAGTAGCAAAGTGGCACATGTGTGGTTTGTCGTCCGGGATGATAGCAGCACTGCTGATATCTTTTTCCAGAGTGCTGTTTCTTGTGTCCTAGCGTATAGCACAACTGGGGGTTATAGCTTGTATAGCTTTAACAGTATTGGTGGCCAACGGGCTTTCAAAGTTTCCTATGACCGACCCTTTTCCCAGGCAAGCAGGCAAGAGTCCTACGAGTTCGATACACCCCTGCGATGGGAATATAATATGATCCGCTGGCTGGAATCTCAAGCTTATAATGTCACCTACACCGACAACATGCAGATTCACGCCAATGGTCAAACATTGCTTAATCCCAACAATCACAAAGTGTTCCTGTCTGTAGGTCACGATGAGTACTGGTCTAAAGAAATGCGTGATGCCGTCGAGGCTGGCCGCACTGCTGGAGTTAATTTGGGATTTTTCTCTGCCAATACTTGCTATTGGCGAGTGAGGTTTGAAAATTCTACTTCTGCTGCTGGACAAGTAAAGCCAGACCGGGTGATGGCGTGCTACAAACAAGATTGGGCATCAGATCCAGTTGCCCAACAGCAAGGAGCATCAGCAGCCACTAATAAGTTCCGTAGTGTCCAGAACCAACGACCGGAAAACGCCTTATTGGGCGTCATGTACGGTAGCGACACTTCAAATCTCTACGGAGGTTATAACTATGTCGTCACCAACAGCAACGATCCTTACTATGCAAATACGGGGCTTCAGAATGGGGATCAGCTAGAGCTTTTAGTGGGCTATGAATGGGATTTTAAGGTTAGCAATGGGTCTGCTCCTGCGGGTTTCGTCACCTTGTCTGAGTCAACAGTTGTACCTGCTGCCTTATTGCCAACTTTCGACGAACCACCTGGAGAACAGACTCTTCCTGCTAACCAAGATTTTAACAAGGCTCACTCAGGCCGCTACACAGCCAATAGTGGAGCTAAAGTTTTTGCTTCCGGCACTAATCAGTGGGCATGGGGGCTAGACAGTGATGATGTTAGTCCGGCGAGGGAAGATCTTCGAGTCAAGCAAATAACTGTCAATATTCTGGCAGACATGGGAGCTAGACCTCAAACGCCAAATGCAAACCTCATTGTTCCTTAAACTTTAAAAGCGCTCAACAGGCGGTGCGCTAACCGCAATGAATAGAAGAAACACGAGCTATTGTGCTGAAACATTATTTTACAAGCCTTATAGCTCGTATTTATTGAAAGTATGCCACAAGGAGTATGTATTGTGACACCATTAAAACGCCGACAATTTACCCAACTGGCCGCTGCTGGCTTGACTTCTACTATTGTTGCCGATATCTCTAGTAAGGCGGTTGCTCAAAATAATGGAAAGAGTCAAGAGGTTCTTTATGGAGTAAACCTTCCTAGTACAGCCAAAGCTTTAAACCGGGAAGACCAAACTCCGCCAGTGGAACTGGGTACTACTGAGGTGGAAACGGGAAGGGTTGTTTCTAGAAGCAATGTACCAGTTCAGTCTGTGGACAATCCATCGTCTGTACGGAAAAAATCTCAGGCCTTCTTTACTGGTGACTCTGATCGTGCTACCAAATTGACAGCAATTGGAGATGGAAATTTAGTAATTTCTACAGTTTCTAGTGCAAGAAATGGTTATTTTAACCATCTCATTTATACTGTTGGAGGGGCTAGAAATCCTCAATTCAGAGCGAAAAAAGTTCTAGATTTAGAGACAGCTAATCAGACTATTGAAAGCTTGTTAAGCCTTCCCAAAGATCAACTTTTGTGCCTGGTAGGAACTGAGGGTATTCCACCTTTTACTTTTAGAACCATAGATTCCAGAAGCGGTAAAATTCTTTCTGGCGATGATCTGGCTCTACCCCCATTGCCGCCTAACTATCGATTTGCTAATCTATGCCAAGATCCAAAGGGAAATATTTTCGCAACCGAGACTGGTCCAGATGGTATCCCCATTTTAATTTTGATGAACTTGCAGGAGAAAGCCATAGTTACTGGCAAGGTAAAAATTCAAAGACTGACCCCATTGAACTTTGAAGGACGCCCTCAGATCAACGATGTTAAAGACTTGAACTTCTCTTCCTCTGGTCAATTGTATGCGCTTACGACTGATAAGAGTGGAAAAAACCATGCCTTGTTTACGGTGGACGTGAAAAGCGGCAAGATGAGCCAAGTCAGGGAGTTTCCATTTGAGAAGTTTGCGTTCTCTGTTTAGTACTACTTGGTCAAAATTTACTAAAAAATAGACTGTTGAATCACAGTTTAGTTACGGTCGTGAGTCTCTCATTTTCCTGGCAATTATATATGCTCAGGAAAAAATTTAAATTCTTGAACGGGAAATAATTAAACTTAAAAAGAAAATGCAAAATAGTCGCGTATTAATTACAGGTGGCGCAGGTTTCATCGGCTCTGAACTAGTGCGTCAACTAGTAGCTAAAGGAATAAAGCAAGTCATAGTTGTTGACAACCTTGTCAATGGAAGACGCGAAAACCTACAGGATCTGCCTGTAGATCAAGTAAAATTAGTTGTGGCAGATATTAGGGATGTTGAGCAGATGACAAACCTAATGCTAGATGTAGACATTGTGTTTCATCTGGCGTGCTTGGGTGTAAGGCATTCAATTCATTCACCACACGAAAATCACGAGGTCAATGCTACAGCTACCCTGAACCTATTAAGTGCTGCCAAAGCAACAGGAGTAAATCGTTTCGTATATGTCTCCAGTTCTGAAGTTTATGGTACTGCCAAATGGGTACCAATGAAGGAAGAACATCCAACTTTTCCTATGACTGTCTATGGTGCTTCTAAACTAGCTGGAGAGTGTTACACAAGAGCATTTTACGAAACCTATGGTTATCCAACAGTTGTAGTACGTCCATTCAACTCCTATGGCCCGCGTTGTCACCATGAGGGAGATAGTGGGGAAGTCATACCAAAGTTTCTTCTACGTTGTATGGCTGGCAAGCCGATGATAATTTTTGGTGATGGTACCCAGACTAGAGATTTTACCTATGTCAGCGATACAGCTAGAGCTATTATGATGGCGGGTTTTGCAGACAGTGCGGTAGGGCAGACAATTAATCTGGGGAGTGGCTTTGAGATTGCTATTAACGATTTAGCTCAGGAGATAGCATCAATTGTGGGACAAGCAGATGTAGAAATAATACATGAAGCACCCCGCCCAGGTGATGTGCTGCGTCTGTATGCCGAAACCACAAAAGCACGCCAACTTTTAGGGTTTAAGCCAGAGATAACATTGCGTGAAGGTCTGATGAAACTGAAAGACTGGTATCTAACTTCTGAGGAGTATCCAGAAACTCTACTCAAACATGAAATTGTACGAAACTGGGATTTGAGTGAAATAAAGTTGTGATGTTTGAGGTAAAATCTTTGATTCCGATTGCCAAACCCTGGATGGATGAAGCAGAGGCAGAAGCAGCTAGGCGTGCAATTATGTCTGGGTGGGTGACACAGGGACCGGAAGTCTCCGCCTTTGAGCAGGAGTTTGCGGCTTACGTAGGAGGGAAATATGCTTGCGCTGTCTCCAATTGTACAACAGCCCTACACCTAGCACTGTTAGCTGTGGGAGTGCAGCCAGGGGATGAAGTGATTACAGTCAGTCATTCCTATATTGCTACCGCCAACAGTATCCGCTACTGTGGAGCAATCCCTGTGTTTGTGGATATCGAACCACAGACATTTAACATCAACCCGATGTTAATAGAAGATGTCATTAACAAACGCACCCGCGCTATTCTCATCGTCCACCAAATGGGGATGCCTTGCGACCTCAAAACCGTTTTGGACATTGCCCACAGTCACAATTTACCAGTCATTGAAGATGCAGCCTGTGCGATCGCTAGTGAAATTCTTTGGGACGGGAAGTGGGAGAAAATCGGTAAACCACACGGTGATATTGCCTGTTTTTCCTTTCATCCCCGCAAAGTGATCACCACTGGTGATGGGGGAATGCTGACCACTAATAACCCCGAATGGGATAAACAATTTCGTCTCTGGCGACAACACGGGATGAGTGTTCCCGACACCGTACGTCACGGTGCAAAACAGGTAATATTTGAGTCTTACCCCATGCTGGGTTACAACTACCGGATGACTGATATTCAAGCAGCAGTTGGACGGGAACAACTCAAACGCCTCCCAGAAATTGTCGAACGTCGGCGTTTTTTGGCACAACGGTATCAGGAAATGTTGGCGGATGTACCGGGTTTGAAATTACCAACAGAACCAGCTTGGGCAAAAAGTAACTGGCAGAGTTTCTGTGTGAGGTTGCCAGAAAAATGTGACCAAGTGCAAGTGATGCAGATGATGTTAGATGCTGGAGTATCGACACGTCGGGGAATTATGTGCGCCCATCGGGAACTAGCTTACGGTATAGAAGCTTGGTCTTGTGGAATTGATGGTGATGCTTGTGATTGCAAACAAGGAAACTGTCAGCGCCTCACTGAAAGTGAACAAGCTCAGGATCGTGCTATTGTTTTGCCATTGTTTCATCAGATGACCGAACAGGAACAAAATCGAGTGGTTGAGCTTTTGAAAACAGCTTGTCAGGTTTGAGAATTAAACAGAAGTTATACCATTTCACTTTTTTGATCATACAGATACATGAGTAAAGGCGTACGGCCGTACGCCCCTACAGTAAATCCAATATGTATCAGGATTTTTGTGAAATGGTATTAGCATTCATTGCAAAACCTCAAATGATTGTAGTGATCGCTTGAAGCTATTAAAGTTTTTGAATAGTGCGATCGCTTTCCAAAGAAAAGTGATCGTTTTTTTCGTTGAAGGTATGAAAACTTCAGAAGATCGTTAATAGTGCGAGCTTTTAGCTGAAAGTTAACAAGAGAAAGACCACACCATTATTTTGCCAGTGTTTTACCACATGAGCGAACAGAAAACAAAAGCAGGTGATAGAGTTGCTGAACAAAGCGTATCAGGCTTGAGTTTAGGTTTGAAAAAGAAATGACTACTAGCGGTTTATATTTAGTGATTTTAAGTGCTGGGTTGACTGTAACAGCTAACATCTTGTTGCGGATTGGAGTTATTCGCGCTGGTGGATTAGGAGGGAATTCAACTGAACTGCTACATTCTTTGTTTCGCTTGGTTAGTCAACCATACTTCGACATCGGTTTTTTATTGTACGGCTTGGCTAGCCTTGTCTGGTTTCGAGTTATTTCTACAGAGCCGCTCAATATTGCATACCCGCTCTTAGTTAGTATGACATTTGTTTTGGTCACATTAGGTGCCACAGTTGTGTTTCATGAATCAATGACATTTCGCCAGCTGGTTGGCTTGGCAGTAGTTTTAACTGGGATAGTTCTTATTAGTGGGAAATGATAGAAAAAGTTCTAAATTTAGAGTATAAAAACCATGAGAGATTATGATTTACGCCTATCGCCATCTTTTGAAGACAAAATAAAAAGGTCTTTGTTATCAATAATTACTCCAGCCTACAATGAAGCAGAAAATCTACCCTTACTTTACGAGCGTCTTTCTAACGTACTAGATTCCCTGACGATCAATTGGGAATGGATTGTGGTAGATGACCATTCAGTCGATAAAACATTTACAGTGATTGCCAATATTGCCGAACGAGATTCACGGGTTCATGGAATTCGCTTTTCTCGAAATTTTGGCTCCCACACTGCCATGACTTGTGGTCTGCACTATGCTAAAGGTGACTGTGCAGTGATTATGGCTGCTGACTTGCAAGATCCTCCAGAAACCTTACCAGAACTTTTAGCAGAATGGAATGAAGGAGCGCAAGTAGTTTGGGCAGTTCGTAAACGTCGTCCTGGCGAAAAAGTCAGTAAAGTAGGTTTTGCCCGCTTGTATTATTTCTTGATGCGCCAAATACTTGGCATGAAACAAATGCCAGCCACTGGTGCTGATTTTTTCCTCATCGACCGTCGAGTCATGGAAAGCTTACATGCTTTTAATGAAAATAATGTTAGCCTCATGGCATTAATTACTTGGATGGGGTTTCGTCAGGCTTACATTACCTATGATAAACATGTGCGATCGCATGGGCGTTCTGGCTGGAGTTTAGAGAAAAAGCTCAAATTGGTACTT
Organism: Fischerella muscicola SAG 1427-1 = PCC 73103; assembly: GCF_000317245.1. GTDB lineage: Bacteria > Cyanobacteriota > Cyanobacteriia > Cyanobacteriales > Nostocaceae > Pelatocladus > Pelatocladus muscicola_A. The sequence goes on along the minus strand of NZ_AJLJ01000170.1, from coordinate 28,323 downwards.
GACTCCGTGACATCTTTTAGTTACCTACCCATCCGCCTCATGTCCTACATAGGATTTATTGTTGCCATACTAGGTTTTATTTTTGCTGGATATGTTGTTATCAATGCTATCTTCGGTAATCCTACACCAGGTTGGTCATCCCTAATGGTCGTGGTCTTGGTAATAGGCGGTATGCAAATGCTCATGATGGGTGGATTAGGTGAATATCTGTGGCGGGCTTTGGATGAATCTCGTCGTCGTCCGCGTTATATCGTTGAAGCCACTACCGATATTCCACGTAATTCAGAACTAAAAGGTTTGTAAAATGCTTAAAAAAATAAAGCTACAAAAGAAACAAACTATAGCAATTCTGCCATACACAATTATTTTTGCTGCTGTACTAGCAGCATGGTTCCCTGCATTTGGAAGTAATCCATTATTTGCCGATGAATATCCTTTTATATTTACATTAAATAATGGTTTATATAGCTATTTTACCAATTGGATTGCATCTTCCTTGGGTGTATGGCGGATTTTGGGTCAAATCATTAATGGCTTTAACACTAATCATCCACTTTTCTGTTCTGTTCTTGCAGTTTTTACACATATTATTACAGTTTGTCTCTTCTTTAAAGCCACCCAAATTCTACTGAAAAGTACGGCTTTGCCATTAGTTTTAGCATTGATTATGGGTATTTTCCCTTGGGGTTATCAGACTATCGTACAGGTTATGGGATACACATGTATCTTATCATCTACGGTATTCTGGGCTAATTTAATACTGCTGCTGAGATTTTCTGAGCATAAAAAATTACAACTGCGTATATTTATAATTAGCTATTTATTAACCTTCATAATACAACTGATTTACGAAAATCTTGTATTTTCATTTATGGTTAGTGGTTTCATCCTTTGGATTAATGAAGACTATGGTAAAATTGATAGTATTAAATGGCGTTTTCTTCTTCAAACAATAAGAGATAAATTTTCTGGGTTAGCTCCATTTTTGGCAGGAATAACCTATCTCATACTATATAAAATTACAGTGGTTAGTAATTCAGTTGGTGGCAGAACTCCTGGCTTTAATCCAGGCTCTGTTCTGGCAGCATATTATCATCAATATACAAATTATTTTGTATTTCAGCCGTGGTTGAATCAGGAAACACGCAAGCTAATATTTTTCTCATGGAATTTGAGTCACGTATTAATTTTTATTCTTTTAATCAGCATCTTTATTATTAGTTTATTCTTGCTTGTAAAGCATTATTTTTTAGATATTCAAAAACCTCATTTAAATACTCCAAAAAAAATCAATAAAACATTACTTATTTACATAATTTTATTGTTGCTAGGAGCTTCTCTGATTTATGTATTTGCTGGTGGATACTCATTAGACACACGGAAAAAATATGCTTTAATTCCGCTAATTTTATTATTATTTGGTTGTGTATGGCGTATTTTCTTTGAGCATCGCTTCAAGTTTTCACGTAAAAGTCTAGCCATACTAATGACTATAGGGTTATTTGGTATCAGTAGCACTTGGCTAGTAGTAGGAGTATACCGTTATGAGATTCTGCGCCAAGATGCTTTAGCAACTTACATAGCGGCAAATAAAATTACTGGTGATATCCAGATAGAGCTTAATCCTGATATTGAGGCTGCCTGGCCGACTATGGATGAAACTTTAGGATTTAAGATGTATGATGACTGGATTGTTAATGTTGCTGTAAAGGCTAAACGTGGTCGATTATGTTGCAAAATTTTGGTTGATACAAATTGGATTCTACAAGATCCTTATGCCGTTAGGATTAACCAAAATCCTAATGCAGTGAAATTACGCTTCGATCCCAATCAATTACGTTGGGAAACTGTGCGTAGCTAAATGAGTAATGCGTCATTGGTCTTTAAATTGAACTCAAACAATTCCAAGAAAATGTGGAATTTAGTGTTAGAAATTGTATGGAAAAGTTAGTTAACAATACATTTAGTCTTTGGCGAGAACAAGGCAGCCTTATAATTAAAGAAAATTTCGAGGTTTTTCGTAACCTTGTTGCTCAGGCGAAAGACTTCGCGCAATGTGGCAATTATGATGCGGCAGTAGTATATGCAGAAATCGCAGCTTCCTATGCGACTTATAACCATTGTGGTCTTTTTGCCAGCCCAGAGCTTGAGCAGCTCCTCTTCACCATTGGACAAACCGTTATAAAAGGAAGCTCATACCCCAATCAGAGCATGTCAGCACATAAAGTACCTAAGAAGATACTTCATGTTTCTGCTTATGCACATGGTATAGGTGGGCTTTCCAGGATGATTTGGCGATGGATTCAGCAGGATAAAGAGCGATCGCACTCCGTTGTGTTGACACGCCAGGCACTAGCAGGCGAAATACCTAAAACTCTCAAAGATGCTGTGAGCAATAGTCATGGCAAAATATACGTGCTGGATCAAACAATTGGCAGTGTAATATCTTGGGCTAAAAAACTCCGCCAAATCGCAGCATCAGCAGATATGGTTGTGCTGCATATGCCTAATCATGATGTCATTCCCATAATTGCATTTGCTAATAAGGAGCAATCTCCCCCAATTATTTATTTGAATCATAGTGATCACTGGTTTTGGCTAGGAGTCAGTATCAGCGATGTTGTTGCCGATATGCGCTATTCTGGTATGCGTTTATCACAGCAGCGTCGAGGTGTAGAAATAGATCGTAACGCTTTACTGCCAATTATTTTGAGTCCCATCGAAAGGCAACTCTCCCGAACCCAAGCAAAGCAACAACTTGGTCTTTCTGAAGACGCTATTCTATTACTCTCTATTGCTAGATCATGTAAGTACAAAACTATTGATGGAATTAGCTTTGCTGATGCACATGTTCGGTTATTGCAACAGTATGACAAAGCTGTTCTTATAGTTATTGGTCCTGGTAATAGTGAAGATTGGTCAGCAGCTATTAAGCAAACACAAGGGAGAATCAAAGTACTGCCACAGACCGAAAATACCGCCGTTTTTTATCAAGCGGCTGATATTTATGTTGACTCATTCCCAGTAATTTCAAATACATCCTTGTTAGAAGCTGGTAGTTACGGTGTACCTCTGGTGAGTCGATACCCTTACTCTGATAACTGCGGCATACTTGGTGCTGACACACCGGGTTTGACTGGCAATCTGATTCGTGTGCAGGATCTTGAGGAGTATACAAAGGTTTTGTCTCGCTTAGTTGAAGATGAAGAATTTCGCCTGTTTATGGGAGAAAAAACTAGAAAAAAAATCATAGAGACACACTGGGGAAATAATTGGCAGCCTTATCTAGAAGATTTATATTTACGTGCATACACTGTACCTCGAATCAACGTATCTTTACCTCAGATGGATCAAATATTCATCGGCGAACCAGATGTTTTCTTTCCAGAAATTTTTCATCATGAAAAGATTGAATCGGATTTAATAATTCAAGCCAATTTAAGACTGATGCCTATTACCCAAAGATTGCAGATTTGGCGTAGATTTGCCAAAAAGCATGGTTCATTTCCGACTGGCTTGTTGTTACCTGAGTGGCTCTACTGGAGTTTAAGAAAATCAAATTTAGGAAGTATTCTTCCTAAGCGTTTCTCTTTTTTACCATTTTAATCGTTGGTCATTATCCATAAAAATAATAGAAAATAAACTTTTTATGCAACCAAGTTTAAGTGTTATCATATGCACTCATAATCCTCGACTTGAATACCTTCACAAGGTACTAAAAGCACTAGAGTCTCAGACTTTGCCAATGGAGCAATGGGAACTATTGTTGATAGATAATGCAAGTAATCAACTACTTGATTCGGAAATTGATCTCAGTTGGCATCCTAACGGTCGTCATTTACGAGAAGAAAAATTGGGTAAAAACTATGCACTTTTACTAGGCTTCCAAGAAGCAAAAAGTGAGATTCTAGCCATTGTTGATGATGATAATGTTTTAGATGCATATTACTTAGAGTTATCTTTGCAAATCAGCAAAGATTGGCCTATGCTTGGTGCCTGGGGTGGACAAATTAGACCTGATTTTGAGGTGACACCTCCAAACTGGACAAAACCCTATTGGTGGATGCTAGCTATTCGAGAATTAGATCAGGATAAGTGGTCTAACTTATTACACTGCTATGACACAATTCCTGTAGGTGCTGGAATGTGTCTCAGAAAATGTGTCGCAGACAAATATACTCAATTAGTAAGCAATAGCTCAATAAGATTAAACCTAGATCCAAAGGGTAAACAACTACTTCGAGGAGGAGATATTGATTTGGCATTTACATCCTGTGATGTTGGTTTAGGCACAGGAGTTTTTGTATCTTTGAAAGTAACTCATCTAATTCCAGTCAGCCGACTTGAAGAGGATTACTTACTTAGATTAGCGGAAGGAATCGCATATTCAAATACAGTAGTAGAATATTTTCGAGGAAAAATTCCTACTTTACCAAAGTTCTCAAACTTGATTACAGTATTGAAATATATTTATTATAATTTTGTGCTTCAAGATTCGAGAAATTGGCGTTTTAACAGGGCATTTTCTAGAGGAAAAGCTTTAGCTATTCAAGAACTTATCAAAAAATAATATATATTTAACTGTATGATTTTTCTCTACTCTGATGTGGTGTATCGCGCAGGCGGTATCGAAACTTATTTACATGCCCTAGCATTACATTTACACAGTCAAAAAATACCCTTTAGGGTAGTTGTGGCAGAGTTAGAGCAATGTCCACTAGTTGACGAGTTAGTAGATAAAGGTATAGAAGTTTACCGTCAGTGCCGATTACCAGGCGATCGCTGGTTGGTCAGACAGCACTTCATGCTAGCTTGGTTAGCAACTCAATTAAAACCCGGTGACTGGGTGTTCTGCGTCCGCCAACCCATGCCACAACTTTATCTCAAAACAGTACGGTTAGTGCATCGCTGCCAAGCTAAAATTGCAGCAAGTTGGATGTTTGCCCCGGAATTTATTCCACCAGTTCCTCCTTATGGGCAAAAATTTTGTCAGGCGGTAACTGAAACGGATGCGGTAATTTCCGTTTCTAAATGTACGATTCATCAGTTTCAAGAAGTGTATGGCTATACAGGGCAAGTATATGTAGTTCCCTTACACAATTTGCTATTTTTTCAAGAACCGGTTCCCCTTCCTTCTAGTCCTCCCTGGAAAATCGGTTTTATTGGCCGTTTAGATATCAAACAGAAAAATTTGGATACTCTTTTGCAAGCTTTAGTAACTGTAATTCAGGAATGGCAACAGTTAGAGTTACACCTTTATGGTGGAGGTTCTGATCAGACTCAACTCGAAGCTTTAGCTAAGAATTTGGGTATTCAAAAGCATGTTTTTTTTCATGGTGCCTATGATCACCGCAAAGACTTACCAAAAATAATGGCTAATTGTCATTTCTTTATATATTCTTCACGCTTTGAGGGTGGCCCTTGTTTTAGCCTTTTAGAATTAATGCAAGCTGGGCGTTTCTGTGTCGCTGCTCATGTGGGAGGTATTCCCGATTTGTATAAGGGTTTTCCTGAAGTTGGGTTATTAGTTTCTCCTGATAATCCTTCTCATCTAAGTCAGGGTTTAATCACTGCTCTAGAGAAGGTAGCCAATGGAGCAATTAGTGAACATAAAATACGTGCCAGATATTTTGATGGATTTGATATGGCGTCTGCCCATCGAGCTTGGACTTCAGTTATTAAGGTAAACCAATGAAACCACGGCAAATTCAAACTTTACTGAAAACACTCCAAACTGGACAATTTTGGTATTTATTCCCACACTATTACTATCGATGGAAACGTTCAATAGATATTGAAAGAACTGCGCCAATCACTACAGCGTCTGATGACACCTCTGATGTTATTGAAGTGCATATGCTAACAGGCGCTAAACATCATGTAGATCTACTATATGCAGCAAAATCTTTCATTTCCCACTATCAAGCACCTGTCAGTTTAATTATTCATGCTGATATAAGTGTTAATGAAGATGTTATTAAAAGGATTGAGCGGCATTTGCCACAAGCAAAAATATTTACTAGACAGAAGCGGGATGAATTAATTGAGCCAGAGTTAAAAAAACAAGGTTTGAAAAAGTGTGCAGAGTTCCGACGGGTAAATGTACTTGCCGCAAAGGTGATCGATGCATTCCTGCTTTCCCAATCTCAAAGGTTCATCATACTTGATACAGATTGCCTAGCTTTTAAACCGCTAAATCGTTTACGTGAACTAGTAAATTCTGCTACTTTGCTAAACGTATTTGCTAAAGATGCTCAAGCCTATCCTTACAGTCTTCCTCCACAAGATCTCAAGAATTACTTTGAGATAGATATTAAGCCATACATTAATACGGGTCTGTGCATAATTGATCGTCATTCCATTGATCTAAACCTACTGGAAAAGTGGCTGTCAAAACCGGGATTTCCAATGAATTGCCACTTTGCAGAGCAGACAATCATAGCTGCGTTGGTCAGCAATGGTAATGTAGAATTTTTACCTGATAACGAATACAACACAGCTCGGCTAGCGGAAGAAACATCATGCAATTTCATACACTATTGTGGCCACTATCTTAGTGAAACCCGAACTGCTATGCGAAAGATTGGCCAGCAAATAGTTTTGAAACAACTATGTCAATCTACTGGAAACGCTAACCATACTTTTATATGAGACTCTGTTGGCTAGTTCCTAGCGATCGCAGTGGCGGAATATCTCCTGTAGCTTTGTCTTGTTGTCGCCAAGCAGCTAAAGCTGGATATGAGACAACAATGCTCTTGCTTACTACACCCACTTGGATTACTAGTTATGATTTCAAAGTGTTGTCTTTAGGTTTAGCTTCTTCTGCACCAGAAACACCAAAAGTTCTACTGCGTTGGCTAGAGGAACATCCACAAGATGTAATATTTTTTAATGCTTGTGGAGAATTTGATCCTATTATTCCCTATTTGCCCCCAAACATCAAATGTGTATACGTCGTCCATGATACTGCTTCACCGTACTGGTCTAAAGCTTTAGAAGAAGAAGATCATTTGGAAGCAATAGTTGCTGTATCACAGACTGTAGCTAGTAAATTCCGACATAAATTAAAGCAGACTCAAAAATTATCTGTAATTTATAATGGCTGTACATTCCCAGAATTATCAGAGCTAAATATTACACGGCAAAACGAACTGATATTTTTGGGTGGTGATAATCCAACCAAGGGAGCCTTTGATGTTCTCAAGTTATGGAAACAACTTTTTCAAATTGGGTTTGCTGGAAAGCTACACTGGTTTGGTAATCTGACACCAGAGTTTAGCAACAAAATTAATCAGCTACCCAATTCTGAACGTATTTATGTTCATGGTTATGTTCAACGTGACTTTATTTTCTCCACTGCCGCATCAGCGAAAGTTTTACTTATGCTGAGTCGCGTTGAACCATTTGGCATGGCAACGATTGAAGCGATGAGTATGGGATGTGTACCAGTTGCTTGGGATGTTGACACCGGCACAAAAGAAATCACCATGCCTAACAAAACAGGACTGTTTGCACCTTTGGGCAACACGCAAGCCCTAGCGAAACAAGTTGTGTCTGCTTGTGAAAACTATCAAACTCTCAGTACTGCGGTAATAGAACGCGCCCGCTCTGACTTTAACGAAGCAGTTATGTGGAAAGGCTACGAATCCCTCATAGCTCACATTTCCACCTTTGAGCCAATTCAAAGAAGTAAAAAAGGTCAGGAACCAACTGCTTTTCAACCTCCACTGCGCCGTTTTCAACTTTTACCTCCTGAAATACGTTCAGCAATTAGAGAATTTATAGGGCGATCGCCTGCTCTTGGCTACTGGCTGCGAGATATGCGCGGCTGGTAGATATTTATATAACATGACATAATCTATGGGAAAACTCAGTTTTCTATTTTTAGGTGCTAATAGTCCTTGGACTTATGGTTTGGCAGAAGCTCTAGCTTGGCACTACCCTACTCATGCTGTGCAATTTTATGATTGGCGGACTTACCGTCTTATTCGCCCTACTTGGTCTAGCCGAATTCCCCCCTCTCTTTTAGAGAGGTCGATACGTGTATTGCCAACAGGCTATGCAGGGCGACTAGAAAAACTATTTCGATTTTATTTGCAACAGCTAATCACACATTGGTGTCAAAAACTAAGACAGGTTTCAGGTGAACATCCTTGGGTGATAGCCTCCGAGCCTTATTTTAGTCCTTGGGTTCGTAAAGTGCCGTCAGAACGCTTAATTTACTACAACTTTGATGACTACGTTCTATATCGTCCTAATCGCAAAGACAAAATTTTAGAGCAAGAAAAGGAACTGATTGAACGCGCCTTTATTACTCTTTGTTCTTCTTACTTCCAAACTATAACTCTCCAAGAACGTCATCCTAATAGAGCTTCTTACATTCATCATTACCCACATGGTTTTATCAATACTTATTTAAATTCTCAACCACAAAACTCTCCCGAAGCAATGACTGTAGGTTATGTTGGTAACTTGGGCGATCGCCTAGACTGGCAATTAATTTACCAGGTTATCAAAGCTTGCCCAGAAATAACCTTTGTATTTGTTGGTGGTCGAGACGATCCAGGAATTATCAAGCCAGAGGATTGGCAACTAGACCGCGAGGCAGTACTTGCATTATCAAACGTTCGCCATATTGGTAGAGTACCATCAGACCAAGTAGCAAAATATTACTGGTCTTTTGCAGTCAATTGGATTCCCTATCTAGTAAATCACAGGTTTAATCAAGCTGCCTGTCCTACCAAAATTATGGATGGTATTGCCAGTGGTCGCCCGGTTATCAGTACTGATATACCAGAGTGTCGTTTATACCCGGAATGGATTAAGATCTTCTACTCTGCGGAAGATGCGATCGCCCAAATTCGTAAGCATTTAGCCTTGTCTCAAAAGCCAGAAGCTTATGAGAATAGCTTAAAACAGTTGGAGTTTGCTCGCCAGCATACGTGGCAATTCCGCGCTCAAAAGCTTGAAAACTTGTTATTGCAGGATTAATTTTATCCAAGAAGTACAACGTGAACAATGTCTGAAAATTTTTCATCTTGGCTTTGTTGCCAAATAGGAGCTCGTGAGCATTATGCTATTCCAAGAGCTTTGCACAAAGCAGGACAACTGACTCACTTCATAACAGATGCGTGGATACCACCGAGTTCTCCACTAAATTTACTTCCTAAACCTTTATTAGCTAATTTAAGAGAAAGATATCATAGAGATTTAGAATCAGCTTGTGTTTACTCATTTAATAACTCTTTATTTAACTTTGAATTAAATCAAAGAATTAAAAAAAAATCTGGGTGGCAACGTGTAATTTCTCGGAATCACTGGTTCCAAAAAAAAACAATCAAGAGACTGAAGAAACTGACTTCACAAATTAGCTATCCACCGATTATATTTGCATACAGTTATGCCGCTTTAGATTTGTTCAGTTATGCTAAAACGCAAGGCTGGCGTACTGTTTTAGGGCAAATAGATCCAGGAATTATTGAAGAAAAATTGGTATTAGAAGAACATGCTAGATATCCTAAATATCAATCTAGCTACCAAGCAGCACCTTCCGAATATTGGACTAACTGGCTGAAAGAATGTTCGTTAGCTGACAATATTGTAGTTAATTCACTTTGGTCAAGCCAAGCCTTACAGAAAGTTGGTATATCAGAACATAAAATTGTTATTGTTCCTCTCGCTTATCAAGCACCTGAAGAAACAGCTAATTTTGTACGCTTGTATCCTACAAATTTCTCTACAGAACGCCCTTTAAGGGTATTATTTTTAGGGCAAATTATTTTACGCAAAGGTATTGCTGCTTTACTAGAAGCTGTTGAACTGTTACATGACAAGCCTATAGAATTTTGGCTGGTTGGTTCTCAGGGTATTCCTCAACCCCAGCAATTTCATTCACAAGTTAAGTGGATTGGTGCAGTACCTAGAAGCGTAACCTCTAAATATTACCAACAGGCAGACGTTTTTTTATTTCCAACCCTTTCTGATGGTTTTGGGCTAACACAACTAGAAGCGCAGGCTTGGAAATTACCAATTATTGCTTCTCAATTTTGTGGTGATGTAGTTAAGGATCAGGTTAATGGGTTGCTATTGCAAGAAGTAACTGGGGAAGCGATCGCACAAGCTCTTAAATTTTGCCTCCGTTATCCTAGAAAATTAGAAGCATTTGCCAAACAATCTACCGATAGTTCTTGTTATAGCTTATTGCAGTTGCAGCATTATCTCCAGTCTCTTTTTTAAGCAAATTGATCAAGTCTCTTATAATAGCTAAATTATGGCTGAAACATATCGAGATGTACTGGTTCTAATTTGCTTAGGGTTGTTAGGTTGGGGAGTAATTCGTGTAGAGCGGATTTACCAATACCCATTCTTCATGGGTAGCATGTTTGTTTCCTTTATTCTGCCCCAAGCGTTTGCTCTGATTGCGAATCCAAAAGAAGTCACTCCCGATGCTTTGGAAAGAATATTATTCGTATCATGCCTTTGTGCTGCTGCCTGTTGGATAGGCTATGAAATTAAACCAAAACCAAAATGGTTGCTTAAGCTCAATGTTGCGATCGATGAGCGTAAATTATTTAGAGCAGGAATAGTCCTAATGGCTAATGGCTTGTTCTTTAATTTTTTACTTTCTCGCACGATTCCTGAGAGAGCAGCAAGCAATGGGAATTGGACAGGTCCAGCCACCATATATCTTTTTTTTAGTCAAACTACTCAGGTTGCTCTGGGAATTTTTCTTTTACAAGCCCTAAAGCGTCCCAATATCGTTAATCTTATTTGTACATTATTATCCGGCTGGCCTTTACTTGGCGCAGTTCTTATCGGCCGTAGACAACCCACAATGACACTTCTAATTACTATAGGGCTTTCATTATTCTGGATTCGCCGCTTCATACCACCCCGATGGCTAGTTATTACAGGTATGCTTTCAATAACTTTTCTCATTCCAGTTTTGGGTGCATTACGGGGCGATTTTTGGAATTTGGTTTTTAGTGGTAAATGGCAAAATATCTTAGCTGCATCTGAATATGCTTTTAATGATCAGCAAAAAGGGGATTTATTGGAACTAAGGAATGCAGCATTATTAATGGATGTAGTGGATCGAACAGGCTTATATGGATATGGTACTGGATGGTGGGATAATATAGTATTTCAATGGGTACCTGGACAGATTGTAGGTTTTGAATTTAAAAAATCTTTGCAATTTAATCTCTGGAGTACATACTTAAATTTATTAAAAGAATTTTATGCATATAAAATTCCTATTGGTTACACATTTACTGGTGTTGCAGATTCTTTTGCAGAATTTGGCTATTTTGGGTTTATGAGTTTTGTACTGATAGCATATATTTTTAAACACCTATGGATATCAGCTACTTATTATCAAAATACTTCCAGTAGATTGCTGTATATCGGACTAGTTAGCCCGGCAATGATAGCTCTAACACATGCTGTGGGATTTGCTATTCAACAGTCAAGTTTTCAGTTGATTTTTATAGGCTTGGCCGTATATTTTTCTAGAGTTAAGTCTAACTATTCTAGAGAATGGGAAAAAATATGAAAGTATTAAATTTAATTCAATGTTTAAACCTTGGAGGAATGGAAAAAGCTGCATATACCTTGGCGAGTGAAACACATGGTAAAGGTATAAATTGGCAAATACAGAGTGTAACACCAGCAGGGGATGGTAAAAATTTATTTACAAGCTTAAATATACCTGTAGAAGATAATTCGTACAATGGGAAACTTGGTTATAAGTCTCATTTCTCGTTAAGAAAAAAAGTTAAACTATTTGCTGGCGACATTATTTTAGTCACTGGTCCTACTCTTACAGGTTGTCTGAGCATTAAAGGAAATCCACAAAAAAAGATTTTGGGAATTCACTTTTGTCATAGATATGGTAATCAAAATCCTCTAAGATGGAAATTATTTTATAAATATTTTGGTTCTGATTATGATGCAATTGTCTGCCATTCTCCCTATCTTGTTGAACAAGCTGAACAACTAGCTCCTCATTTGAAGCAGAAATTGCGTTTAATAGAAAATTCAACACAGATACAGTCTGTAACTACGGAAGCTCAAAAAGAAAAAGCTCGTAAATCTCTCGATCTTCCCATTGATTGTTTTGTAATAGGAAATGCTGGATGGCTAATTGAACGAAAGAGATTTGATATATTTTTGGAGGTTTGTGCAAGAGTTTGTCAGTCTAATGCAAAGGTTTTGTGCTTAATTGCTGGCGATGGCCCATTGCGTCAAGAATTAGAAAAACTTACTGATAATTTAGGAATTTCTGAAAAAGTTAAGTTTGTAGGCTGGCAAAAGGACATTGCGAATTTCTATCAAGCTATAGATTTACTCTTGTTCAATTCTAATTCTGATGCATTTGGTCGTACAGTAATGGAAGCAATGGGATATGGTATTCCAGTTGTTGCATCTGTATTAGAAGGTGGTACAGATTCTGTTCTAATTCATCAAGGGAATGGATATTTAATACCAGAACATGATATCAATGAGATGGCTGAGTATTGTTTGAAGTTAATGAAAGAACAAGATTTATATGAGAAATTTCAGCTAGCCTCAATAGAGACTATTCGTAAGCGTTTTAGTAATGATTTATATGTTCAGAAGTACTTAGAACTATTTCATGAAGTTTTAAATTAATAAAAATATTTTCAAATAAAATAAATAAAATTTTATTCAATTTAATATAATTATTTATTAATATTAATTAGGTAAAAAAGTGCATATTGTTATACTTTTTATTAACATTGGCAGCTACCACGCTGCTCGACTACGTGCTGCTTACTCTGTTTGTCAGCAAAAAGGCTGGAATTTTACCGCAGTTCAAGTTACAGACAATACCCTAGAGCATCCTTGGGGCAATTTAGAGCAAGAAATTACGTTTCCTTTGAAAACACTTTTGTCTAAAGATTACACATCTTCAAACCTAGAACAAGCAGCTACCGTACTTCCTGCTTTTTTAAATAATTTACAACCCAGTATAGTTGTTATCCCTGGTTGGGGATTTCCTGTATCGCGCGCAGCCCTTTCTTGGTGTAAACGTCATCAAGTGCCAGCTATTGTGATGAGTGAAACAAAGTGGGATGACGAAAAACGGCATTGGTGGAAAGAGAAATTAAAATTTTGGTTATGTATCAGTAAGTTTGATGCGGCGTTGGTGGGGGGTAAACTACACCGCGACTATCTCATTAAACTAGGTTTTCCACGCGATCGCATTTTCTTTGGTTACGATGCAGTTGATAACGATTATTTTGCACAACAAGCGCAAGCAGCAAGACTTGCTCCAGCTAGTGCAAGAGAACGACAACCACAAATTCCTACCAAACCTTATTTTATAGTTGTTACCCGCTTGCTTAAGCGCAAAAATGTTTACCGTCTTGTAGAAGCTTTTGCTGCTTATCGCCAACAAATTGGCTCTGAACAAGCTTGGGATCTAGTAATTTGTGGTACTGGAGAAGAAGAATCTGCTATCCGCAATCTCATCTTAGAAAAACAATTGCACGATTGCGTTCATTTGACTGGATTTATCTCTTACCAAGCAATAGGAAATTGGTATGGATTAGCTAATGCTTTTATACATCCTGCGTTGCAAGAACCTTGGGGTTTAGTACTAAACGAAGCTTGTGCTGCTGGACTACCAATTTTATGTAGTCATACTGTAGGAGCTGGTTATGAACTTGTCCAAGATGGTAAAAATGGTTTGTTATTTGATCCTGACAGCATACAAGATATAACTCATGCCTTATTAACTATTCATAAGTTGAACGCTGATGAGCGAATGAAGATGGGACAATTAAGTCAAAAAAATGTAGATAACTTTAGTCCGCAAATATTTGCTGATGGTCTGGTCAATGCAATAAATAAAACAATGAAGTCAAATAAGTAAATATTTTTTATTTTTGTAGTTTATGTATTTATTAGTTACTTAATATTGATCTAATGAAAATATTAATTTTTACACCTTATATTGGTTCCAATTATGGTGGAATATCTAAAGCAGTCCAAGAAATATCAGAAGCTCTTGGTAATCTGCTAATTAATGTCGATTTGATTACAACAAATGCAAATAATTTAGACAAAATCCAAATACCACTGAATAAGTGGATATGTGAAAAAAATTACAGGATTAGATATTTTCCTTGTTGGCATCGTCAAGATTTTATTGTCAGCCTGCCTTTAATTAATTGGCTAATTCAAAATATTTCTGATTACGATATAGTCCATACTAATACAGTTTTTGCACCAATTGTTTCTTTTGTTCACTGGTTATGCCAATTGCGGCGTATTCCTTATATAGTGACACCTCATGGAATGTTAGAGCCTTGGGCATTGTCATACAAAGTCTGGAAAAAGCGACTATACTACAATTTATTTGAACAACCAGCCTTACAAAAAGCTAGTGCTATCCAGGTAATTGCCGATGCTGAAGCACATAACGTTAAATCTCTAGGATTTGAGCATATTGTTACTGTTCCTAATGGTATTCACAGCCAAGAATTTGAGAAATTGCCGGACTCGGAAGTTTTCTATCAACAGTTTCCGAACACACGCAATAAAACCCTAATTCTTTTTCTTGGGCGCATTGATCCTAAAAAAGGTCTAGACTTACTTGCTCCTGCTTTTGCCACAGTTCATGCAAAGTTTCCCCATACACATTTAGTTGTAGCAGGGCCAGATAATATTGGATTTTTGAGTACGGCTCAACACTACTTTCTACAGGCAGGGTGCTTAGATGCTGTTACGTTTACAGGGATGCTAACAGGTGAATTAAAACATGCAGCCCTGGCTGCGGCTAATTTATATGTCGCTCCTTCTTACTCAGAAGGCTTCAGTATGTCTGTCTTAGAAGGTATGGCTTCAGGTTTGCCTTGTGTAATTACAACTGGTTGCAATTTTCCTGAAGCAGCAATAGCTAAAGCAGCACTGATTGTTGATATCAAGGCTGATGCTATTGCTGGTGCCTTAATTCAGTGCTTAAGTCATCCTCAAGAGTCAAAAGCAATGGGCGATCGCGCTCGTAATTTTATTTTTCAAAATTACACTTGGGATAGTGCTGCTGAAAAGTTAGTTAAAGTTTACCAAGCAATTTTCGATAGAAAACCGTTGTCAGAGTACGAAGCATTTATCACAACCAAATTTGCTGACAAAATATAATTTTCTTATATATTGGGATAGTGAATTGGGGTTAATTCTATATCATAGTTGAGCTAGACGGCACTTTCAAAACACTCGGTTCTAGTTGTCTTACATACAAAAAACTATTTGCATAGTTATACTGGCATTGTTCTAAGTAGCAAAGAACAGGCTATATTCTATTTGTATTTTTGGTGAGCAACTATGAATCAAAGATTATTTTCATTAGGTCGTTTAGCGATTAGTGTAATATTACTAATTGTTCTTACGCAATTAAACCTAACACCAACTCCAGCAGAGACTACTACTTCGTCTGTATCGGTTGCCCCTCAATTCACCTCTAAGCAGCTACCACCAAATAATGCAAAATTGAGTCATGCATACGGTTTATGGGAACCAACTAAATTTGATACATGCCCCAAATGGTTACACGATACCTATTGGGTGTATGGACCAGATGGAAAAGTATACCCAACTTGGCACCCACCAACGGACATCAATCCTACCACTGGACAAACTTGCACCTACGGACACGAGCATGGAAGAAATCCGGCAGAATCAAAATTAGCTTCATGGACAGTGCCTTTCGGATATGTAAACGAGCAACTCGCTCAAACCGACCCAGACCATCCTCGTCATGAGGATCATGTCGGTCATAAAGTTGAGTGGAAAAATGATGTGAGAGTTGATTTACCTGGTGGGGGAACTGGCCCTCTTTGCCAAATACTTGCCAAACTTCATCAGGGAACCCATTCGGCAGATGCATTTACCAATAATATGCATGAACTGTTCTACTACGTGAGTTGTGATAATGGCGTTACAATTCGGTGGAGAGGAATGCATTTATTTGGCCCAGCCGGCGGATTTAATGGCGCGTGTGGAGGATATAAGAATGTCGGTTCCTTTACCCCTACTACATCACCGACTTTACAGAATCAAAGTGGAAGAATAATTCCTGACAAAGAATGTCTAGACAACCTCATTGCAAATGTCAGACAACGGCAAGATGGATATATGGGCGCTGAATACTATGCAAATTACTTTGAGGATTGGACATCAGGATTTATTCATGGACTTCACCAAGATGGTAGTCAATACCGAGATAACTGGGGACAAGCCGGGTTTGACCTAAATTATCCCAAATTGTTTGAGATCAGTGGAGGTACCTATTTTAGGCTGAAAGTACCAAGCCGTTACTTTGACCCAACGCAACCGAATAATCTTGGCAGGCGCATTAATATGTGTTTCATTGATGGGATAAAAAATTTGCATCCCGATTGTATAAAAGTTAATAATTTGCTCAAAGCAGGTGAGCAAGTAACATGGGATGATCCACGCTCTCCTTTCAAAGGAACTACTCGTACAACACACTTTGATTGGGTTAGAGTCTACAATAGTACTGATACAGAGAAGTGGTATAGTAACGCTATAGGAACTGTTATTAGACCTCAACGCGATCCTTCCAAGGGAATTATTATTGAACAAATTATCTCCAAAACGCCTCAGATAATGTATGGCTTTGGTAAAAGGGAAGGCGATTTTGATGACCAGGGTGTACATGCCCCTAATTAATAATTAAACAGAGGAATGAGCTGATTGTGTGAAACAGATTTCTTACCTAATCAAGAAATATTGGATTTTGGCTCTTGCAGGTTTTATCCTCACTCTACTACTCATCATTCCTGTGCGTTTAACTACAGCTAGAATCCAAGCACCCCTACCACAAGCGTTTTTTATTTTAGGTGGCGATCCAGCTAGGGAAAATTTCACTGCCGAACTTGCTCAATGGTATCCATCTTTGCAAATCTGGATATCTTCTCCTCCAGAACCAGACAAAACACAGAAACTTTTTCAATCTGCAAAGATCAGCAATACGAGAGTGCATATTGATCGTCGTGCTGTAGATACTGTAACTAACTTTACTTCTCTAGTGTCAGAATTTCAAGAGAAACATCTACAGCACCTCTATCTGATTACTTCCGACTATCACATGCCCAGAGCCAGAGCGATCGCCACTATCATTCTTGGTAGCCAAGGTATCGCTTTTACTCCAGTTTCTGTACCATCAAACCAACCTAAAGAGTCCAATCTCCGTATTCTTCGTGATGTCTGTCGCTCCTTGTTTTGGATCTTTACAGGTCGTACAGGAGCCAGCTTTCAATCTACTGTTGATTTACCATAATATGCGTTTAGATTCTTATACCGTCGGTACTTATAGTCCTGGCGCACCTTACTGGAAGCAAGTTTTGTGGTACTTTGTAGGGTCTCCCTTAGTGGAAAGTTATTTGCTTCCTTTCTCAGCCTTCAAAGTTTGGACACTACGGCGATTTGGAGCGCAAATTGGTCAGAATGTTCGCATTAAACCGGGAGTACGAGTGAAGTTCCCTTGGCGATTGAGTATAGCTGATCACGTTTGGTTAGGACAAAATACTTGGATTGATAACCTCGCCCTTGTCACCATCGAAAGTCATGTCTGCTTGTCTCAAGGTGTTTACCTCTGTACTGGTAATCACGACTGGAATCATCCCGATTTTAAACTCATGACTGCTCCTATCCACATTCAAGAAAGTAGTTGGATTGCAGCCAAAGCAGTAATAGGCCCTGGTGTGACAGTTGGTCGGGGAGCAGTGTTAACCTTGGGTTCGGTAACTGCACACTCCTTAGAAGAGATGACAATTTACGCAGGAAATCCAGCTCAAGCTGTTAAGAAAAGAAAGATGCAAGTCTAGAAAGATAGCAAAAACATCAGCTATTGGCTAACCTACGCTTGTGGCTCCGCTGATATGATGTCAATGCTAATTAGATTGCTACTCCAGTAGAACAAGAAACACAAAGATCTGAACGTTTAGCAGCAAAACTGCGAGAATTAGGCTTTAATCCCAACGAGTTGTAGGGCTTGGTAATTTCTGGCAATCATAAGGGCGCAGAGGTTAAAATATTACCAGTTATTGATCATTATTCAGTGAACACTGGTAACTGTTCATTGTAAACTGATTTCGCCTCAAAGCCAGGAGTCGGTCAGCCATGAAAGCACCTCTTGATATAGAATGGATACTTGCCCAGTTTCCGGCATTAACTCAAAAAATTAACAACCAACCTGTGATTTTTTTTGATGGGCCGGGAGGTACACAAGTCCCAGGCTCAGTAATAGATGCGATCGCAGATTATCTAGTGAGGTCAAATGCTAACGCCCACGGGCCTTTTGCCACTAGCGCCCGGACAGATGCGCTAATTGATTCGGCTCGAACTGCGGCGGCTGATTTTCTGGGATGTCATCCCAGCGAAGTCGTTTTCGGTGCAAACATGACCACCCTCACCTATGCGTTGAGTCGGGCTATTGGTCGAGAAATTCAACCCGGTGATGAAATAATTGTGACACGTCTTGACCACGATGCGAATGTTTCTCCTTGGTCTGCATTGGCTGAACGTGGTGCAACTATCCGGTTTGTTGATATTAATATTGAAGATTGTACTCTCAACTGGAGCGATCTCGAACAACAAATTAACGATCGCACACGTCTAGTAGCTGTTGGGTACGCTTCTAATACAGTCGGTACAATTAATGATATCGCCGCGATCGCAAGATTTGCTCATACTGTCGGGGCGTTGGTTTTTGTCGATGCAGTCCACTATGCACCCCACGCTCCCATAGATGTGCGATCGCTTGATTGTGATTTTCTTGTCTGTTCTGCCTATAAATTTTTTGGGACTCATGTCGGGATTCTCTACGGGAAACACGAACATTTAGCCCGTCTCAAACCTTATAAAGTCCGCCCCGCTTCCGATGAAACACCATCTCGTTGGGAAACAGGTACGCTAAACCACGAAGGTTTAGCAGGGATGGTGGCGGTGATTAATTATTTGGCAAAACTCGGTTGTCATGTCTCGCCTTCAGTGGAAAGTCAGTTGCTTTCTAGTCTTTTAGAAGCTGATACAGGCAAATGGGAAACATTTCGCTGTCCCCCCAGACATGCAACATCGTCATCTTATCCCAATCGCCGTGCAGCTTTAGTGACAGCAATGACAGCTATTCAACAATATGAAGCAGAACTCAGCAAACAATTGATTTGTGGGCTTTTGGATATTCCTGGCTTAACTCTCTACGGTATTACCGATCCAGCACGCTTTGCTTGGCGAACACCAACGGTAGCATTTCGACTGGAAAGACAATCTCCCCAAATGGTGGCAAAAATTTTAGGCGATCGCGGTATTTTTATCTGGTATGGTAATTTCTACGCCATAAAGTTGACTGAAAAGCTAGGAGTAGAAGCTAGCGGTGGTTTGTTGCGAGTTGGATTAGTACATTACAACACGGTGGCAGAAATTCAGCGGTTGTTGGAAGTATTACATGAGATAGCTTTGCTATCAAAATAATTTACAAGTGTGACAACCTGAAGGTCAGCAATCATGCTGTTACTAAAGTTTTACTTAACTATACGCAACTCACATCTTTTCAGATTTTTGAGCATTTTTTGCAACTGCGGATCTCTTTTAGAAAATAGCATCGGCAAACAGGTTTGCTGACGCCTACATCTGTCGCAAAGCATACTACTTTACCCCCTTTTGTGGATTTTGCAGAGATTGGTTTCTCCAGAAAAAGCTGACTCTAGGGAGATAACTTTCCTGGAATGTTAGTGTGTTAGGAGTAGTATTTTTATCACCCTACTATCTTTACTTGGGGATCGCTGCATGTGGTGTCACAGGAGTTAAAAAATACTTAAAGTTTGTTTAAGAGCGTGATCAATAAACATGTTTCTATCCAGCAACCACTAACAAAAATAATGTATGATTATGTAATTATCGGTGCAGGTTCAGCAGGTTGTGTTTTAGCAAATCGCCTCACTGAAGACCCAAACACAACAGTGTTAGTGTTAGAAGCAGGGAACCCAGATCAAAAGCAAGAAATTCATATTCCCGCAGGTTTTCATAAGTTATTTAAAACAGAATATGACTGGGCTTATTACACAGAACCACAGTCTCACCTTAACAATCGTCAATTATATTGGCCTCGTGGCAAAGTCATCGGTGGAAGTAGTTCAATTAACGCCATGATTTATATTCGTGGTAATTTGCGTGACTATGATTATTGGCAGGAATTAGGTAATTTAGGTTGGAGTGCAAAAGACGTACTTCCCTACTTCATCAAAGCTGAAAATCAGAATGTGCATAAAAATGAATATCATGGTGTAGATGGACTTCTCAACGTTACCAATCAGCGCTGTATTAATCCACTTTCTCATGCCTTTCTTCAAGCAGCACAACAAGCAGGTTTTTCACTCAATCATGATTTCAATGGTGCAAAACAAGAAGGAGTAGGATTCTATCAAGTTACTCAAAAAGATGGGAAACGCCACAGTGTTGTAAGTGCTTATCTGAAACCGATATTACGACGTTCCAATCTTACAATTAAAACCAATTCCCAAGTTACAAAAATAAATTTTTCAGGTAACAAAGTTGTTGATTTAACCTATATTCATAATCAAATAAAATATGAGATCAAAATCGCTAAAGAAATTATTTTAAGTGCGGGTACGATTAATTCACCACAGTTATTAATGCTATCAGGGATTGGAAATGCAGAAACATTAAAATCTCTGGGGATTCCTGTAGTCATGAATTTACCTGGTGTTGGCATAAATTTACAAGATCATTTGTGTGTACCTGTTGCCTATAAATGTATACAACCTGTATCTTTAGCAAATGCAGAAAAGTTTATCAATCTTCTGAAGTATGTAGTTTTAAAAAATGGCCCTTTGACCACAAATGTTGCAGAAGCAGGAGGTTTTGTCAAAACCCATCCTGACTTAGCAATAAATAATCTACAATTTCATTTTGCGCCTGTTTTTTTTCTAAATCACGGCTTTGTCCAACCAGAAGGACATGGATTTACTTTTGGTGCGACTCTTTTATATCCGCAAAGTAAAGGTAGCATTACTTTACGTTCTCTCAATCCTTTAGAAGCACCCATCATTCAACCAAATTATTTAGAAAAAGAAGCTGATTTAGAAGTTTTAGTAGTAGGTCTCAAATTATCACGTCAGTTAGCAAAAATGCCAGCTTTTGATCGCTACCGAGGTGAAGAATTAGTCCCCGGTTTGCAGGTACAGGATGATGAAGAAATACGTGCTTATATTCGAGACACTGTAGAAAGTTTGTATCACCCAGTTGGCACTTGCAAGATGGGTAATGATTCTATGGCGGTAGTTAATTCCCAACTGCAAGTCCACGGAATTCAAGGACTGCGAGTAGTAGATGCATCAATTATGCCATCTATCATTGGTGGAAACACTAATGCTCCCACCATCATGATTGCTGAAAAAGTTGCTGATTTGATTAAAAATTCTTGATAGCAAGATAATAACTACTTAAATTACACCTAGACGAGGTAAACGATGTTTGAAACCGCAGAGAATTTCCCAGGAAATCGTGTTTAATTGATTTGCCCAATCATCGGCAGTGATTTGTTGTTTACCGTCTTGACCGAGTAAAGTGACTACTTCACCTTCTTGTATATCTGGTAAAGTACTAATATCTAGCATTAGCTGATCCATTGTTATCGTACCGATCTGTTGTACTCGTTGACCACGGATTAATACCTGCATTTTATTAGAAAGATTGCGTGGTACACCATCTGCATAACCAATTCCGACAACAGCAATACGCATTTCTTGCTTGGCGATAAATTGATGACTGTAACTCACGCCAGTACCAGCAGCAATAGTTTTGACTTGAGTAACTCTCGCCCTGAGTTGCAAAACAGGTTTGAGTTCAATTTGCGATCGCAAATGTGTAGCTGGGTAAAGTCCATAAATCAACAAACCTGCACGCACCATGTTGTAGTGTAATTGTTTATCACTAAGGGTAGCGGCTGAATTTGCCAAGTGCAAGCAAGGTGGTTTGATTCCTAACGCTTTAATTTGAGTGATCGCTTCTTGAAAGCGATGGTGTTGTAGTTGCATGACAGTCGGATCAGGACTATCTGCTGTTGCTAGGTGGGAGTATACACTAGCTATTTTTAAAAGTGGCAAACTCCGCACTAGCTGGACAAATTCGCAGGCTTGTTGCCAATTAGTTCCCAAGCGGGACATACCCGTGTCTAATTTAATGTGTACAGGTATGGGGGAAGTGTGATTGATCGCTTCTAAAATATTAGAAAAAACTAGTGCTTGTTTGGGACTGCATAGTGTTGGTTGAAGTTCCCAATGAGCGATCGCATAAATTTGTTCTGGAGTATGAGCTGCACCTAAAATCAAAATCGGAGCTTTAATTCCAGCTTCGCGTAATTGAATTCCTTCTGGAACTGTAGCAACACCAAGCCAACTTGCTCCTGATTGTAATGCTGTTTGGGCAACTGTAATTGCTCCGTGTCCGTAAGCATCTGCTTTCACAACAGCCATTAGCTGGGTACGTGGTGATAGGAATTGACGCAGTCGTTGGACGTTGTGCGACAAAGCCACTAAATCAATTTCCACCCAAGCACGTTGTGAAAACCAAGCATAAGTGTCACATTGCCCAATTGCAACACCCTGAGATTGCTCATGACTTAACATCCTGTTTACTCCTATCACACCACTGTTCTACTTTCAGCTTATATACTTATTCATATTGCTGAAAGTTACTCTGGAATAATCACAGAAGTTTACTGCTCATCGTGTCAATAGCACAAGAGCTAATAGCAGGATTAGGTTTAGTTAGTTAAACATGGTCATAATTCGCCCATATTGTCCAGAATATTTAGAACAGGTAGTTCAGCTTTGGTGGCGTACTTGGCATGAAAGCTTTTCCAAACTGACAATCTGGGTGTGAATAACATTAACGATCAGCCCAATATTGAATACCATTGGAGCGAGCGCTAAATTCTTGCTCTAAAAATCTAGACTTTTCTACTCAATGTAGACCAAAAATTCAGCAGTATAATTTATTCTCATTACCAAACCAAAGTACATTGTGTGTTAATATATGTAAAACTAATACCTCGAACGATTATCAATGGGGAAGGTTTTAGTACTGAACGCCTCTTATGAACCGCTCAACATCACGAGCTGGCGTCGTGCTGCGGTTCTTTTAATCAAGGGTAAGGCAGAGCGGGTAGAACACAATGGCAAGTTTCTTTACTCCGGTTTTCCGCTTCCAACGGTAATCCGATTGCGCCATTATGTCCGGGTTCCCTATAAAGAAATTCCTCTGACGCGTCGAAACATATTGCATCGGGATGGTCACACTTGTCAATACTGTGGTTACACAGGAGATGAGTTGACCTTAGATCATGTGTTACCGCGATCGCGTGGGGGAGGAGATTCTTGGGAAAACATTGTTACAGCTTGTGTCCGCTGCAATGTTAAAAAGGGTTGCCGCACCCCCCATGAAGCACATATGCTGCTACGCCATCAACCTCGCAGACCCTACAGCAGTTTGTACTTTGAGGTCACAAAGCATCTAAAAACTGGAACACACAAGGAGTGGCAAAAGTATGTTATAGGACTTTAACAATTACCTTTGTTTAATATCAATCGGTAAAAGTTTTTTTGTAACTTTTGCTGTTCACCAAGTGTGGACGAGGTTGGTTTTTCGGCTTGTTGTTAGCTATTTTCTCTTTACAAGCTGGCGTAGGAGTTTGTAAAGTTTTGTTGCCGATTTTTGACCAGCCTCGTCATCATAACATATTTTGGTGTTTTAGCAAGTAGTTCAATTTTTTATTTGCCAGAATATATGTAGATAGAGCAAATTCATTTTTATAGATAAAGCATACTTCGGTTATTCCCCAAATAAATGTAGAAAAAATAGACCCATATATACATTCTCAAGTTCATTGATTTTTGCGAAGATCGAGATAGTGTGGCTAAACCAGTGATTTGCTGGTTGTAGTCTTGATTGTTGAACTTAATACCACGCCACACTGTACAAACCATTTACTATGCAGTTTCATTCTTCCCTTACTCAGTTTGAGAGATTGCCATTGACGACAGATCCAACTCCAGAAGCGAATCCGGATGAGGTAGGTATAGACAAAGAGTCTTTAGATGTTCCACTCATTAGGCAGTCTGCTGGAACACAAACATCAACAGAAGGAGGCAACTCTCTAGGTCAGCGTGCCAATTCTGTGACACTACAAAAATCAGAAGAATTGCGTCAGGTGATGCTTGCACACCGTCATGATCGCCAGTTAGTAATTCTGCAAGATTTTCCAGACCCAGATGCTCTTTCTTCTGCTTGGGCTTACCTGTTAATCGCTCAACAGTATGATATTAAGTGCGAGATAGTCTACGCTGGTACTCTCAGCCATCAAGAAAATATTGCGCTTGTGAAGCTAACTGGTTTACCTGCTATTCGTTGTTCGCTGCCAAATCTTAAAAGCAAAGATTTGTCTTCTTACCAAGGTTATGTCTTAATTGATAACCAAGGAACAACCTCTGGATTAGTGCCAGTGGTGCAACAGGCAGGAATTCCACTGATGGCAGTCATTGACCATCACAATTTGCAAGGAGATCTCAAATCAGAATTTGTTGATATTCGTCCTGCTGTCAGAGCCACTGCAACAATTTTTACCCAATATTTGCAAGCAGGGTTACTGCCTTTAGATAGCAGTATTAATCAGCATGTCAAATGTGCAACTGCCTTAATGCATGGTTTGCGTTCTGATACCAACCTGCTCATGCAAGCCAGAGAAGAAGACTTCACGGCAGCAGGCTATCTGAGCAGATTTTACGACGCCCAGCTACTTAACGCCATACTGCAAGCTAACCGTTCTAAACGGGTAATGGATGTGATTGAGCGATCGCTCAAAAACCGTATCGTCCAAAATAACTTTTCCATTGCTGGAGTTGGTTACTTGCGCTACGACGACAGAGACGCCATTCCCCAAGCAGCAGATTTTCTTGTCACCGAAGAAAACGTCCATACTGCCTTAGTTTACGGTATTGTTCACGATGAAGATGAAGAATTAGAAGTGGTAGTAGGCTCTTTGAGAACGACTAAACTTACCCTAGACCCTGATGAATTTATCAAAGAAGCTTTTGGACAAGATAGCAGTGGTCGATTTTTTGGTGGTGGACGCACCAGCGCTGGTGGTTTTGAAATTCCCATGGGTTTCTTATCAGGCAGTAACGAGAATTCCGCTTATGCAAAAATGAAGTGGGAAGTTTTCGATACTCAAATTAAGCAAAAGCTGCTGAGATTAGTTAACCCTAAAGACAACCCAATTCAATCAGAGTAGTAGCAACAGCGATAATTAGTTTTGCTGGAGATTAATTTCTTGAAATGATTGAGAAGATTCCTCTAATTGCAAATAACCAGGTAAAGCTGGCTTACCGTTAACTTCTAGAGCATAGTTTCCTTGTTGCAATCCTTCAAGATAATAAACTCCAGCACCGTTAGTAACAGACAATCGCCGCACATCTGAATTTGCTTGAACAGCTTCTACCCGTACCCCTGCAACTGGCTGACCTTTCACATCAGTTACAACTCCGGTACGGGTGTAAGACTTGACAAGAGGTAACTCTACTGTTGTATAACTACCAGCGACAACATCCACAGCTAAAGCATCTGTTGCTGCTTTCCAGTCAAGAGGAAACCCTGCTGGATCGATATCAAGGCGATATTTACCAGGAGACAAACGCACCAAAGCCGCCTCATTTTGAATTTCTGGTTGGAAAAACTTTAAAGGACGGTTGTTGAGGATGAGCATTAACTCTGGCTGATTCAGATACACTGCTTCATTGGAATCGCGTTTACCATTCTGATTACGGTCAAAAAATGGTTGAATTAGTACACCGCCTTGGGTGCGAAAATAGTTAGCACGTCGAGAAGAATCAGGCTTAATTCCTCTTTGCATGTCAAGGCTAGAAACTAACTCAATCCCAAAACTCGGTTGATCTGAAGTAAGGGATACTGCTTGGTAACGTCCCCGCAGCATTATACCTGGAATAATTGTTGTTCCCAAGCTGGCGATCGCTCCTGAACCTTGCGAACCAATACCATAACCTAGTTGTGCTTCCCACAAATAGCTTCCGTCAATGGCGCGTGCTGGTGAACGATAACGCCAACTCGCACTAGCTAGACTATTTTCCTGAGAAAGCAAATTACTAGTTTCGTAATTCAAAAGCAATGAATGTCCCGTATCAAAAGGACTATTCCCTGAAAAATTGTAGGCGAATTGGGATAGAGAACCAACTTCATTTCCACGAGTTGTCAATTCCATATCACCCAAGCGTTGTAGAAAACTCCAACGAAAGTGATTTTGAGTGTCTAAAGTAGCACGAGCAAAGGTAAAAGAATTTTTCCGACTATGGGAAATTTCCAAACCCCCAAAAGCACCATCTCGACTATTGTAGCCTGATAGGAAACCCAGCCAAGGAAGCATTCGCCAATCAAAATTAAAAGTACAACCAAAGCGATCGCTAAAAAATCGGGTACGCGCAGTGCGAGAGAAATCAAACCGAATATCAGCGTTCACATCCCAGTGATTGTTTTCATCCCCGCTTAAAGCTGAAACAGCTACCGTTAAGGGTAAATTTTGCGGCTGATAAAATATTTCTCCTAACCCGCGAAGAGAATCATCGTAAACTCCACCAATTCCTACAGTTAAGTTTTCCGACAAACCCCAACGTTGTGCCACACCTCCTTTAAAATCGGAAAATTCTCCCAATAAATTTGCACTATCTGTCGAAAATTTTCTCCGCAAACCACCAGAAAAAATCAACGCATTCGCGCCAGCTGGTAATTGTCCCGGTGCGGAAGAAAAAGTCAACTCGCGAATTTCTGGTGCTTCGGTGAATCGTCCTTGGGAGTAAAGTAACAGGCGGTAATTACTAGCTAAAAAACGACTATCAACTTGGATATTGTCAAAACGATAAATACCAGAAGAATCAACTAAGACTTCTGCAATTGGACGATCGCTGAAAGCTGGAGTTAATCGTACCAATGTTCCTGGTTCTGCTTTACCTGTAATCACTCGCCCAATTTGAGCAGCTTGCAAACGCTGACGCGGGTCTGGGGTCGCACCTAACAGCGCTTCTTTTGGCTTAAACCTCTGGCGCTGAATTGTCGTGAAACCCCAATAATCACCCGTTTGTTGACCAAACCAAAACGGTGTCTGTGAACCAAGAATATAATCAGCTCGATTTGTCTGGCGCAGAAATTGGGCTTCAGCAATTTGCCAAGTAGCAGCATTTTTGAAGTTTGGTTGGTTGGCGCGGATAAACCAACTACCACCTAAAGCTGTACCAACAGCTGCCAAGTTACCTTGATAATTAGTAGCATAATTAGTTAAACCATTAACATACAAACGCTGCTCAACACCAGTAATGCTAAAATTCGGAGCGATAACTTCTGGTAGTCCGACCAATTCTACTGGCGCCTCTTGGGGGTCGCTAAATTCTCCCGTTACTGGAGTTTTTAACCAAGGTGGAAGTAAGCGTACTGTATAATCATTAATGTCAAATTCAGCCGGAACGCCAAACAAAGTTTGCAAGTCTTGCACAGAAAAAACTAACCCCAACTTTGGATCATTACGAAGTAGTTTAGGGTTAATACGAATCACAAGACCGGGCGCTTGCACTTCTTGCAAACCATCTGGTAAAGGTGTAACTTTTAAATTCAAAGCCTGAATTATCGCATCATAAGGTATGAGCCATTGCTCAAAGTCAATGGCTTGAGTTCCGTCTTCTTTTCCCCGTACCAAAACGCTTTTAATTGCATTGCGCTGTCCGACATCTAAGCCTACAGGGAAAACCTGAAAATTCTCAGCGATGTCAGGTATTGATGAGTCTGTTGCTGCGGTTGATTTTTGGACAGAAGTTTCTCGGACAAAACTTTTTGGTGGTACTGTTGCTGGAGTAATTTGTGGTTGAATAGCCTGAGCGATCGCCTGATTTTTGTCATCAGAGCTTGTTTTCAAATCTGCAATTAAAGTCTGATGATGAATAGAAAATCTGATACCAGAAATCTGTGATAATCTAGATTTTGCATTGATTTTTTTAGGCTCTGCTGTAGCTGAATCAAAAGCTGGTTTTTCCAAGTTTACAGATACTAAATGATAATTAGTTTGAGGTAATTCTGGAGGAGAAATTACATAATACATAGTCAAACAAAAGTTGTTTTGCAGAATGTTTAATTTGCATGTCAAATTCCACCTTGCCTTCCAAATAAACAAGGATTAAATTGATATAGAAATTNTNT
>NZ_AJLJ01000169.1 GCF_000317245.1 Fischerella muscicola SAG 1427-1 = PCC 73103 | reverse complement strand
TGCAAAAGAAACTTTTGCAAAATTTCTATGCATTAAGGTGTAAGCAGAACATCAAAACTACTTACTAGGTAAAATAAGATTTACGTTGAAAGGAACAGAGCTTTGATTAGGAGATTGACCCCAAATCAATTCACCAGAAAGCTCATAGTTTCCAGGGAAAATTGGTGTTTTTTCCTGATCTGCAAGATTCAATAATAAATTGCGATCGCTCTGTGCGGTAATTCCTGTAGCTTCTACTTTTCCACTAAGGATGACTTTTCCTTGTTGTTTTAAAGTCCAATTAGCGATCGGGAGAACAGATGCTTGACCAGTGTTGCGAACTAACAATTGGATTTGGTTTTTAGCTGAATCAAAACTGCTACTATCTACAGTAAGTTGGGGAGATACCTTTCCTTTACGTACATAAAAAGTAGACCCCACTTTTGCTCTGATATTAACAGAATTACCGTTTTGGTCAGTCGTACTAATCTCCTTTAAGTTTTCGGTGAAAACTACAACTCGATATTCTCCATCAGGAAGACTGGGAGGAAGTTGAGCTATTAAACGTATCCGTCTCGTAGTGCCGGATGGTACAACTAATTCACGCGGTGAAAATTGCAAGTAAGGGCTAAGGTCGGTGGGGCTAGATGATAAAGTTTCAAAACCTTTATCGCGGTTATAAGTAAAAGGCTGAACATAAACACGAGCGCGAAAAGGTTCATTTGTAATATTCGTGACGTTAATGACTCCTTCGGCTTGATTACGATTTGCTTCTGCCTCAATTACCATTGGAGAAATTCTGACCTGTGCCTGAACTGCACTAGTAGATAAGACTGCTGATAAAGTGCAGATACCCATTAAAACAGCAGTACGAATTATTGATTTTTTTATATGGAAAGTATTGTAAAAAATCGAGGGTTTTGCTAGTATAAATTTACGAATCATTTTTCCAAATTTATGAACTTTAAAAGCTAGAGAAAGAGTTGATATTCACTTCCCGCTTTTTTTATTACTTAATATGTGAAACTTTGATAAATCAGCAATAAATTTTTAGACATTTATTAAAAAGTTCTACCAGTGAAATCGTACTAATATCCCTCTTTTGTTACCTTCGGCAGAGAATAATCTCAAACCCCTATTTTTACGTCTTTTTTCAACAAAAAGATTTAAATGACAAAGTTGGGATGCGATCGCACAATTCATTATTTTGTTTAGTATTCAGAGTCGGGGCTGTATTTTTCTCTCCTCGTAGTAACAAAAGAGGGAATATAGTTCGCCACATTAATTCTGAGGTGTTATAGATCCCCAACTTCTTTAAGAAGTTGGGGATCTGAACACCCATAACTTATCAAAATTAATAGGACAGACCGGACTTTGGCTATAAGCCAAGTTACAAGATATCTGTTGTGAGATTTAGCTAGAAAAACCCAAAAAGTAGCGAAATTTTATGGTGTGACTGTCATATCAACGGTGAAAGTGTAGTTTCCTGCTGGTAAAGCAGCAGTATCAACGACATCCATGTTTACAATTAAAGGGACAGCAAGACCAGGAAGTACTGGTGCCGGAGTAGAAACACCTGCGGCATAAACAGCGTTAACAGCTCCTCCAATCGCAGTTGCACCATAAGTTGGAGAAGTGAGATTAGGACCAACTGTTTTGGTGACGCCAGTAATTGCAAGATTTCCAACAGCGCCAGTACATTGCACAGTTGCGGAACCGGCTGAACCACCCAACAAACTACTCAATTGAAATGGAGTTGGGTTACCCAATGTACCAGAACCAACAGTGGGATTGAAAGAACATGCTGCGGTTACTGCTCCACCAAATGGTACATTTACTGTACCGCCAGCAAACGCTTTAGGAGCACTTGCAATACAACTTGCCAACACTAAAGCTGAGGCAACTACAATGTGACGAATCATTCCAAATTCCTAAAAAATAATAAGTGAACTTTGCATCAAGTCATCAACAGAAATTTATTTTGGTAGCGTGATTATAAAAGCATAAAACAGGTAGATTCCCTGTTAATTCTTTACATTTCTGTTGAGATTGTGTTTTCAGAAACACCATGTTTTGTATTGTGCTATTTAAGACTTTGTAGAGCTTCAGCATTTATACCGAAAAACGTAATTTTTGATAGTTAAAAATAACAAAATATACAACTTATACATAAAAACAAACATTCAACTTTATTGGAAACTGTCAAAAGACAGATGACATGTAATAACTATAAAATTTCACTTAGCGGGAGATTTACAATCGAAGTTGCAGAAAGTAACAAATCATCAGCAAGAACTTTTACTATAAAGTGCTTGATTGAGCATTAAAAACTAAAATAATGGAACTATACTTAATTCGTCATGGCATTGCTGAAGCCGCAACCGATGACATCAAAGACGAGGAAAGACAACTCACAAAAGAAGGGCGACAAAAAACAGAAAAAGTTGCTCGACGCTTCAAAAAGTTGGGTTTGCACTTTGATTTAATAGTGAGTAGTCCCTTAGTGAGAGCAAAACAAACAGCAGATATACTTATGGCAGCTGGACTGAGTTCGCAGATGGAAGAATGTACTCATCTAGTCCCTGATGGTCATATCTACAGTTGGGTTGTAAACTGGTTAGAGCCAAAGAATTTTGCACCAAATACCCAATTAGCTTTGGTTGGACACGAACCGTGTTTGAGCCATTGGGCAGAAATTATCGTTTGGGGGGAAGTCAAAGAACGTTTGGTGCTGAAAAAAGCAGGTATGATCGGGGTAAAGGTACCAGAAACAGGCTCTGTTTTGGGTCGTGGTCAGATGTTTTGGTTGACGCCACCCAAATACTTGCTCTAACAGTTTTTCCACAATTCTGTAAAGAATTTGTGCGACCAGGAATACTGTTATAGCAATAATTATTTCTGGTAAGTTAGCCTGGTCAAATCTTTAAAAATCAGATGGTGTTGCCATGATGGTGTGCGAATACAGGCCTGGTTTGGAAGGCATTCCTGCTGCCCAATCAAGTATTAGCTTTGTTGATGGGCAAAAAGGATTACTAGAATATCGTGGCATCCGGATTGAGGAACTAGCAGAAAAAAGTACATTTCTGGAAACTGCTTATCTTTTGATCTGGGGTGAGTTACCAACAGCAGAAGAACTAGCGGCATTTGAGGATGAAGTTCGCCATCACCGGCGGATTAAATATCGCATTCGTGACATGATGAAATCCTTTCCAGAAAGCGGTCACCCCATGGATGCCCTACAAGCCTCTGCTGCTGCTTTAGGCTTATTTTATTCACGTCGTGATTTGGATAATCCGGTTTATATCCGGGATGCAGTAGTTCGCTTGCTAGCAACTATTCCCACAATGATAGCAGCGTTTCAGTTGATGCGAAAAGGAAACGATCCGGTACGTCCTAAAGATAATTTGGACTACGCTGCTAACTTTTTGTACATGCTCAACGAAAAAGAACCAGATCCACTAGCAGCAAGAATTTTTGACGTCTGCTTGATATTACATGCAGAGCATACAATGAATGCTTCTACGTTTAGTGCTAGAGTGACAGCTTCTACCCTGACAGACCCCTATGCAGTCGTCGCTAGTGCAGTCGGAACCTTGGGAGGCCCGTTACATGGCGGAGCTAACGAAGAAGTAATTCAAATGCTAGAAGAAATTGGCTCTGTAGACAATGTACGTCCTTATATAGAGGATTGCCTACAACGCAAGGCCAAAATCATGGGTTTTGGACATCGTGTTTATAAAGTCAAAGATCCACGCGCTACGATTTTGCAAAACTTAGCAGAAAAGCTGTTTGCGAAATTTGGCAACGATAAATTCTATGACATTGCCCAAGAGATGGAACGGGTAGTAGAGGAAAAATTGGGCAGCAAGGGAATTTATCCTAATGTTGACTTTTATTCTGGTTTAGTGTATAGAAAGCTGGGTATTCCAACAGATTTGTTCACACCAATATTTGCGATCGCCCGTGTCGCTGGTTGGTTAGCACATTGGAAAGAACAACTTGCAGAAAACCGGATATTCCGCCCCACTCAGGTTTATAACGGTCAGTACGATATTCCTTACACACCGATTGAGAAACGTTAGGGAGTGGGGATAGGGGAGCAGGATCGGGGATTAGGGAAAGGGAAAGGGGGACAAGGAGGACAAGGGAGCAGGGAGGAGAACCAATGACCGATGCTCAATCCCCTATCCTCTATCCCCAATCCCCGATGCCCAACGCCTGAGCCCCAATTCCCTCAATTCTTACCATAAGTAGAAACTCTACATCTAGCAGATCGAGGTAAAACCCATCCAACGATATACTAGGCATGGACATTGCAAAAAATCTTAAATTTTTGCCAAGTTTATGCAGTGTTTATCGATGGATAAATTTACTGTTATTAACAAGTGTAGATAGTTGTAAACGACCATGAATTGGTGACTTGAAGAGCAACAAACATGAATTCAGGAATTGATCTGCAAGGAACTTTTATTCAATCTCTCACAGAGTTGGGAGTACCCGGAGACTTAGCCAAAGCAATTTGGATGCCACTGCCAATGATTTTAATGATTATTGGCGCAACAGTGGGCGTTCTGACTTGTGTTTGGCTGGAGCGGAAGATTTCAGCAGCAGCACAGCAGCGGATTGGCCCTGAATACATTGGTCCTTTGGGTTTGCTGGCTCCTGTAGCGGATGGCCTGAAGCTTGTATTTAAAGAAGATATAGTACCAGGCAAATCCGATCCCCTGTTATTTACCCTGGGTCCGATTATCGTTACAATTCCGGTTTTTCTGTCCTATCTCATCGTCCCATTTGGACAGAATATACTGATTACAGATATTAGCATCGGGGTTTTCCTGTGGATTGCCTTGTCTAGCGTTGCCCCAATTGGCTTGTTGATGGCAGGCTACGCATCCAATAACAAATACTCCCTTTTAGGTGGACTGCGTGCCGCAGCACAATCAATTAGTTACGAAATTCCTTTGGCGCTGGCGGTACTGGCGATCGCCATGATGTCCAACAGCCTCAGCACCGTTGATATTGTCAACCAACAATCTGGCTACGGTATTTTGGGATGGAACATCTGGCGACAACCAGTCGGTTTCCTCATCTTTTGGATCGCAGCCTTAGCAGAATGTGAACGACTGCCTTTTGACCTACCAGAAGCAGAAGAAGAAATAGTGGCAGGTTATCAGACAGAGTACTCTGGCATGAAGTTTGCTCTGTTCTACCTAAGTTCTTACGTCAACCTCGTACTCTCAGCACTTCTGGTATCAGTTTTATACCTGGGTGGTTGGGATTTTCCCATTCCTCTCAGCACATTAGCTAGTTGGTTTGGAGTTAGTGAAGCCAATCCGGTGTTGCAGGTAGTCACCGCTTCATTGGGTATCACTATGACCGTTCTTAAAGCCTACTTCCTAGTCTTTTTGGCCATCCTATTACGTTGGACTGTACCCCGTGTTCGGATTGACCAACTACTGGACTTGGGATGGAAGTTTTTGTTACCAGTCGGTTTAGTAAATTTACTATTAACCGCAGCTCTGAAACTAGCTTTTCCCGCCGCCTTCGGCGGATAGTCATTAGTAGAGACGCGATTATACTCTTACGAGAAGCCGCTCTTACGAGCGTCTACGCGTCTGTGACAATTGTCATTAGTCATTAGTCATCAATCATTGATCAAGAGTTATTGGTCAATAAACAAATGACAACAACAAATGACGTAAAAGAGAGGTAGACACTCAAAATGCTAAAGTTCCTCAAACAAGTTGGTGATTACGCCAAGGAAACAGTACAAGCCGGGCGTTACATTGGTCAGGGGCTTGCTGTTACCTTTGACCACATGCGGCGACGTCCAATCACTGTACAGTATCCTTATGAAAAATTGATTCCCAGTGAAAGGTTTCGCGGTAGGATTCACTTTGAGTTCGATAAGTGTATTTCATGTGAAGTCTGTGTGCGGGTTTGTCCGATTAACTTACCTGTAGTGGATTGGGAATTTGACAGAACTAGCAAAAAGAAAAAGCTCAAGCACTATAGTATTGACTTTGGTGTTTGTATCTTTTGTGGAAACTGTGTGGAATATTGCCCAACAAACTGTCTATCCATGACAGAAGAGTACGAACTTTCCACTTATGATCGCCACGAGTTGAACTACGATAACGTAGCGCTGGGTCGTCTTCCCTACAAAGTCACTGATGATCCAATGGTAACTCCACTACGTGAATTAGTTTATCTGCCCAAGGGAGTTATGGACCCCCACGATTTACCAGCAGATGCACCTCGTGCAGGTTCACGCCCTGAAGAACTCGTGCAGCAAGAAAAGTAAATATTTAGTCATTTGTCCTTAGTCCTTTGTAAATACAAATGACAAGTGACAAATGACCAATGACCAATGACCAATGACTGAGGACAATAAAAGTGAATCTAGCGGAAGGAGTACAAGTTGTTTCGTTTGGCATATTGGCTGCAATGATGATTGGAGCAGCACTAGGTGTAGTGCTTTTCTCTAACGTTGTTCATTCCGCCTTTATGCTGGGTGGTGTGTTTGCCAGTATAGCTGGGTTGTACCTGTTGCTAAATGCTGATTTTGTAGCAGCAGCGCAATTGTTAATTTATGTTGGTGCGGTGAACGTGCTAATTTTATTTGCCATTATGTTGGTGAATAAGCGGCAAAATTTTGTTCCTTTCCCCACTGCTTGGGTGCGTAAAGCCCTAACGGCTGTGGTGAGTCTAGGACTATTTGCGCTGTTGAGTACGATGGTATTAGCAACACCTTGGTCGTATTCCACTGCTACTCCTGTAGGCAACCCCATAGTTGCCATTGGTCAGCATTTCTTTAGTGACTTTTTACTACCGTTTGAAGTCGCTTCTATCCTGTTATTGATGGCAATGGTAGGCGCAATTATTTTGGCACGTCGCGAATATTTGCCAGAACAAATCGTCTCATCTGATTTGCCACAAACAGTTTTGACATTGCCAGAACGCCCCAGAGAATTGGTGTCAACTGGTAGCGACAAGGAACAGTGAACAGTTAACAGTTACCAGTTGCCAGAAAAACCATGATTGATAACTGAGAACTGATAACTGAATAACTAACAACTCAAAAACCTTAGTAGAAGTTACGAAGATTTATGCAACTCCAGTACTTTTTGTTACTAGCAGCAGCATTGTTTTGCATTGGCATTTATGGTTTGATTACTAGCCGCAACGCTGTGCGAGTATTAATGTCTATTGAATTGCTGCTTAATGCTGTGAACTTAAACTTAATGGCTTTTTCTAATTTCCTAGACCCAACAGGGATTAAGGGCCAGGTTTTTACTGTGTTTGTCATCACTGTAGCGGCAGCAGAAGCAGCGGTAGGTCTAGCGATCGTACTGGCGATCTATCGCAACCGTGATACTGTCGATATGGAGCAGTTTAATCTCCTTAAATGGTAATGCTGTGGACCTTAAAAAGGTAATTATTGCTTATAAAGCAAGAGATGCCCAAAGTAAGCGCTGGGCAGAAATTTGTGCAAAGCAACTAGAAAATCACCAATGCCAGGTATTAGTGGGGCCAAGCGGGGCTAAGGATAATCCTTACCCAGTATTTTTGGCCTCGGCTGGACAACCAATCGACCTGGCATTGATACTTGGTGGTGACGGTACTGTTTTAACAGGTGCCAGACATTTAGCCCCAGCTGGCGTACCCATTTTAGGAGTAAATGTGGGTGGTCACTTGGGGTTTTTAACTGAGTCAGTAGAAGAATTTCAGGATACGGAAAAAGTTTGGGAACGACTGTTGGAAGATCGTTATGCTATCCAACGCCGAATGATGGTGCAAGCAGCAGTCTATGAAGGGCATAGTAGCAATTTAGAACCTGTAAGTGAACGCTACTTGGCTTTGAACGAAATGTGTGTCAAACCAGCTTCTGCCGATCGCATGATTACTTCTATTCTGGAAATGGAAATTGACGGCGAGGTGGTAGATCAGTATGTAGGAGATGGATTAATAGTTTCCACGCCTACAGGTTCTACTGGTTATACCGTATCTGCTGGTGGCCCAATTGTACATGATGGTATGGAAGCACTCACTGTCAGTCCCATTTGTCCGATGAGTCTTTCTAATCGCCCTTTCGTCTTACCCCCTGGTTCAGTTGTCAGTATTTGGCCATTGGGCGATTATGATTTGAGTACCAAACTATGGATGGATGGGGTGTTAGCTACTTCG
This sequence comes from Fischerella muscicola SAG 1427-1 = PCC 73103, assembly GCF_000317245.1. Taxonomy (GTDB): domain Bacteria; phylum Cyanobacteriota; class Cyanobacteriia; order Cyanobacteriales; family Nostocaceae; genus Pelatocladus; species Pelatocladus muscicola_A. Next base: position 7,508 of record NZ_AJLJ01000169.1, on the reverse strand, counting down.
ATTTGGCCCGGACATCGCGTAGACGTACGAATGGCTGAGTGTCGAGCTAAGTTTATAATTTTACGCGAGAATAACTCCTATTACCAGACGCTACGAGAAAAATTATTGTGGGCAGGGACAAGGGTTCGCTACAACACTACTAGTCATACCAATTAGACTTCTTGCACAAGTTGAGTCATCCGATTTTGGATTTTGGATTACTCTTTGAGAAGCCGCTCCGCGTCTATGGATTTTGGATTGACCCCAGGATTTATGCGCTTTCTTGTACTATCAAGGAATCATTGGTCAATTTGGAAAATTAAGGGTTAAAGGGGTGATCTTTTTCATTTCTCTTTAACCCTTAAAATTTTCCCATTTTTTATAATAACTTTACATCTCAAAAAACTACACATCCAGGTAAATAGCATCTACTTCTATCTCTATTAACATAGCTGGGACAATTAGAGATTTCACTTATACCATTGTTGTTTCAGGTGGATTTTTACCAAAAAATTCTTGATGCGCTTGTCCAAATTCTGCCCAACGACTAATATCTGTGACAAACATATAAAAAATTTTGATTATGCGGCGTCTTGTAGTTGCTCCCAGGTGGTTACAGTTTTTTATTGTTGTACTTGTGGTATTTGGTTTATTTTTTCGTTTAGTTAATCTTGATGGTAAAGTTTATTCACCAGGTGAGACTAATACTTTATTACGAATTTCTGGTTATACAAATAGCGAAGTAAAACAACAACTTTTTAATGGTCGGCTAATTACAAAAAAAGCTTTTATCAAATTTCAACGTCTCAATCCTGAGAAAAATTTTGGAGATACTATTAAATCATTAGCAATTGATAGTCCGCTCAATTCTCCATTTTATTACCTATTAGCACGATTTTGGTCACAAATTTTTGGTGATTCAATCACAGCGATTAGAACTTTATCTTTTGTGATTAGTTTGTTTGTTTTTCCCTGCATGTATTGGTTATGTCGTGAATTATTTAACGTGCCTTTATCATTACCTGGTATTGCGATCGCACTTCTGGCTATCTCTCCTATGCAAATTCTCTACGCCCAAGAAGCACAGGAATATATTCTTTGGGAAGTCACTACATTATTATCTAGTGCTGCTTTGCTAAGAGCTTTGCGCTTGGAATCAATACAGCAAACAGATGAAAAGCGTATCTTGAATTGGGGATTTTATACATTCACTTTATCATTGAGTTTGTATACATTTTCATTAAGTATTTTTTTAGTTTTTGCTCATATTTTTTATGTAATTGCAACTGCAAAATTTAGTGTGAGCAAGACAGTTAAAAATTTTTTAGAAGCTACATTAATAGGAATTTTAATTTTTATGCCTTGGATATTGGTTATAGTTTATAACCAGTTTGGATTTAATGGAGACCCTAATACTGTCAATAAATATTTATCTTTACCTAATATAATCATTTATTGGTTAACACAAACAAATCGTGTTTTTTTTGATTTAAATTTTAATGATACTAATCCTTTATATTTAATAGCGTTTACTCCATTAATTTTTTCTTTAGTTGGATATGCAATTTATTGGCTTTGGCGTACAAATTACCAAAAAGTTTGGTTATTTGTGATCTGCTTAATGACTATAGATACAATACCTTTGTTAACTTCAAGTTCACATCTATATTTAATACCATATTACTTAGCTATACAAATAGCTGTTGCTTATTTACTTGCAACACAGCTATATAATGGCAGCATTTCACGAAAGAAATATTGGCAAAGTATACTAGTAGTGTTAATAATGCTTGCACTCTTTTCTGATACTTTCTATTCTCATAGCAATACTTCATGGATTAAATTGAGCAGCAATGATTATATAAATATAGCTAATATTCTGAATCAGAATTCTCGTCCAATATTAATCATTGATCATCAAAGAGATAGTTATAAAGATATATTTTCTCTAAGTTATCTTATTGAAACAAAAGTTAGAATTTTATTATTAAAAGAAAGTAATACTCCGAAAATACCCAAAAATTTCAATAATATATTTTTACTAAATTGTTCTGATAAATCACGACAATCAATTGAAAAAAAATATAGATTTAATACTAATATGATTTATCAAGGAAAATATTCTTCTTTATGGAAATTATCTAAATAATTCAGGTAGATCTATTTTGAGTCCACAATTAAATTGAAATTTTAATTATGAAAATAGAGGTTGAAATCTTTACGGTTAAAAAGCGGTTTCCTCTAACTATCAGTCGTGGTACAACGGCACAGACGACAAATATCTGGGTTAAGATTTCCGATGATGGTATTGAGGGATGGGGAGAGGCTTCACCGTTTACTGTAGGCACTTATCCCCAATCAACGGAGATTATTAAAGATAGTTTGCAGCAACTTGCTCCTGCTTTGCAAGGATATAGCCCTTTACAGAGACAGCAAGTTGAACAGATTTTCAAAACAGCCAAAGTTCCTTCAGCAGCTAGGGCGGCGTTAGATGTGGCGATGCATGACTGGTTGGGAAAGCGCGTTGGATTACCACTGTGGCAAATATGGGGACTTGACAGAAATGCGATCGCACCAACTTCGGTAACTATTGGAATTAATTCACCAGCAGGTGCCAAATCAAGGGTACGAGATTGGTTAGAATTTCTGGATGTTCGGATTTTCAAGATCAAATTGGGTAGTCCAGAAGGTATTGACGCAGATCAAAAAATGTTCATGGCTATACGAGAAGAAGCACCAACACAGGAATTATATGTTGATGCTAATGGTGGTTGGAATTTAGAAGATGCAACCTACATGTGTAGTTGGCTGGCAGATTGGGGTGTAAAGTATGTAGAACAGCCACTCGCAAAAGGTCAGGAGAAAAATTTGGCTGAATTGAAAATGCGATCGCCTTTACCTATTTTTGTTGATGAAAGTTGTTTCATCAGTACTGATATCCCGCAATTGGCTAAGATTGTCGATGGTATCAATATCAAACTGATGAAATCCGGGGGATTAACTGAGGCGATGCGGATGGTAAATACAGCCCGCGCCAACGGGTTACAAGTAATGTTCGGTTGCTATTCTGACAGTGCGCTTCTCAACACAGCAGCAGCACAACTTGCACCATTGGCTGACTATTTAGATTTAGACAGTCATCTGAATTTAATTGATGACCCTTTTACAGGGGCATTTGTACAAGCAGGAAAAATTATACCAAACGACTTACCAGGCTTGGGGGTACAACGCAGTGCGTCTGCCGCTTAATCAACGAATAGCTATCTTATTACATGAGGGAATCAAGGGAACTCGTGGTAAAACAGGGTTATCACTTTTACGCTACAGTGAAGCCCCGATTGTAGTAGTTATTGATCGCGAATCTCCAGGAGAATCTTTACCAGAGTTAACTGGTATTCGCCGTGAAGTACCAATAGTTGCATCAATAGCCGCAGCACTTGAGTATAAACCACAAGTCTTAGTCATAGGCATTGCACCTCTAGGCGGCGTTTTACCAGATAATTACTGGCATGATGTCAAAGATGCCTTGGCTGCTGGAATGTCGCTGGTAAACGGTTTGCACGCGCCACTATCAACCATACCAGATTTAAAAGCACTTCTAAAGCCAGGACAAATGATTTGGGATGTGCGGAAAGAACCACCAAACTTGGGTGTAGCTGGTGCTGTTGCCCGTAATCTTCCCTGTCGGCGGGTGTTGACAGTGGGAACTGATATGGCGGTCGGCAAAATGTCAACTAGTCTAGAATTACACTGGGCATCAAAGTTGCGAGGCTGGCGTTCTAAGTTTTTGCCTACAGGACAAACTGGTTTGATGTTAGCAGGAGATGGTATACCATTAGATGCCATACGGGTAGACTTTGCTGCTGGGGCAGTCGAACAAATGGTCATGCGGCATGGTAAAAACTATGACATTCTGCACATTGAAGGACAAGGTTCTCTACTGCATCCCAGTTCCACAGCCACATTACCCTTGATACGCGGTTCCCAACCAACCCAGATGATCTTAGTCCATCGCGCAGGACAGACAGAAGTTGACGATGGTGTGCCAATTCCCCCTTTAACAGAGGTAGTCAAACTTTATGAAACAGTTGCCAGTGCAGGTGGTGCTTTCGCAAAAGTACCAGTTGCAGCAATTGCTTTAAATACTCGTCATTTAAACGAAGCAGAAGCAAAAACAGCGATCGCCCAAACAGAAGCAGAAACCGGACTAGCTTGTACAGATCCGATTCGTTTTGGTGCGGACAAGTTGTTAGATGCTGTCATGCAGGCCTGTTGAGGGCATTGGGCATTGGGCATTGGGCATTGGTACAGACGCGATTATACTCTTACGAGAAGCCGCTCTTACGAGCGTCTACGCGTCTGTACAATAGTCATAATTTTGAATTTTGAATTGTTTTGTCTCCCTTGTTCCCGTACTCTACGAGAAGCCCTACCCTCTGGGAACGTCTTCGACGAACGGGTAGTTCCCTCCGGGACGCTACCTGCGGAAGCCGCTCCGCGTCTACGCGAACGCAGTCGCACTCTACGAGAAGCCGCTTGCGCGTCTACATGGGGGAAACCCCCAAGACCGCGCTGTCTCACCGCTTACGCGTCTACGCGTAGCGTCTCCGTCAGGAGAATCCCCAATCCCTTATTTGAAATTTCTGGGATTGAGACGAGTACCAGATTGAGTTTGAGTCTGGGTTCTAATTGCTACGCCTTTTTTGAGTTGGCTACCAGTACCACCATCTTTTTGATCTAAGAAAGGTTTGAGGTTGACTGGTTCCTTAGATGTACGGCTGTTGTTGGTGTTATTATTGCCACTACCGAAAATAGTTCTAGCCTGGTTATATATTTGTTCGACTTCGCTACCACCACTACTACGGCTGGTATAAGTATTGACAGCTATGGTTTGTTGCCCATTGTCAGCAGAAATCAGGTTTTGAAATACACTGTTGCGTACATTATAGGCATCGTATCCGGGGGGTACTGTCAATACAATTCGGCAAGCTGGGTTAGATTCGCTAGTCACGCACAGAACATTGTATCCATTCTGGGTGGAGGTGCGGAGTTCTGTTAAGCCATCTGGACGGTAACTTTCTAAGCGTTCGGCAATGGTGGCACAGCGTTTGTATTCATCCCAACCACCACCCAATCTTTGGGGAGTTGCCCAAGCAAAGAATCGCCCTGGTTGACTTTCGGGCTGGTACATCACTGTATATTGTCCGTTATAGTTTTGACAGCTAAACCGGGCATTTGTACTGTATGTAGTTGAGGTGCTGGTTGTGGTGTTTGAAGAACTAGTTGTAGTTGAAGTGCCGTTAGCTGGTCGTGTTGGGACTACCACATCACCAGTTTGTGCTGAGGCGATCGCATTACCTACAAATACAGTTAAACCTAAACCACTGGATAGAAGTAATTTAAAAATTCGTGAAGACATAAACATACATTTACACTGATATCAAAATTTGGGAGTTGTTAAATTCAATGACGAAAAAATTTTAGTTTTGATTCAGCGATCGCGTGTGTTTTTTTCTTCTCTTTGTTTACGTTCTTTTTCTTCTTTGAGAATTTGTTTGGCTTTGGCTTGCATTTCGAGGTGTTGGGCTACACCTTCGTATGCATAGCGGTTGTAGTTGTTGTCTGTAATCAATTTTTCTATGTATGCGACTCGCTCTTTGCTGCCTGGATGAGATGATAACCAACTAGGAGGAGAATCTTTTTGTTGTTCTTTGAGTGTGAACATCAAGTTATACACACCATCAGCAGCGTAACCATTACTAACAATTAAACGTGTACCCAAGGTATCTGCTTGACGTTCCATGTCACGACTGTAGGTGAGTGCAAATAATTGACCGACTATACCACCAAAGGGAAGATATTGAGTTAAGTTGCCAATTAAGTTACCTTGAGTAACTAGTTGGAAGCCATGAGAAAGCAGAACGTGAGATAATTCATGACCAAGTAACCCTGCTAATTCTGCTTCGGAGTTCGTTTTGGCGATCGCACCAGCATGAACGAAAACTTTACCTCCAGGTAATGCAAAAGCATTCAGAGATTCTTCGGGAATCACAAAAAATTCGTACTTAAACTCATCACGTCCGCCGACTTTTGCTAATTTTTGCCCGACAGAATTGACATATGCCACAAGTTGCGGATCTTTAACTAAAGGTAGTTGTTTTTTTGCTTGTTTTGCTACTGACTCACCGACAGACTTTTCACCCTGTAGCAATAATACAGTAGAGTTTAAAGCAGAAAATGGCCCGACAAGGCTACCAGTGAGGGCATATCCCAAAGCACCAGTGATAATATTGGCGATCGTGTTACCTCTGATCTCTGAGCGAATATGAGATTTATAACGTTTGAGATTTTCTTCTGCTAGTTGATTAAATTCAGCTGCTTGGGGGTAATTGGGATTGAGAATCGCAAATTGTCGTGCTGCTAAAGACGCTTCCATCCATTTTTTGTTACTTGCGAGAGTTGTGACTTTAGCTTTAATTAAATCTGCTTGATTTGGATAAAGTGTAGCAGCTCGTTCTAAAACTTCTAGTGCTTTTTTCTTTTCACCGGAATTTTGCAGTTGTTCTGCATATGTAATGTGACCAGGAATAAATTCTGGATTTTGCTTGACTAAAAGTTCTAGTGGAACAAAAATTCTCGTTGACAGCTTACTTGCAATCCCAGCTTGTGCTTCTCGCCAGTAGACTTTACCTCCTGGCGATAATTGGTTAACATCAGCGATCGCTGGTTTGATTTGTGGTGCGTTAGATATATCCGCAAATGGTTTTTTCACCTCGCGATATATTTTCTGTGCAGCTGTGTAGTCTCCTGCTAAATACAGCTTGTCTGCTTCGATCAATTTTTGCCGACGGGCAATTTCTTCTGGACTGGGTGCGGGTTCTGCTACTGTTGAATCTGGCTTTTTGTCATTGCTTGGTTCTGGTGTCGGTGCGGGTTTGGCAGTTTCAATCACAACATTAGGCTCTTTAGCAGAAGTTGATGCCAGAGGTTGTGTCAGGATAATGAAAATAGATGTCCCAACAGATAGCATTACCCAAGTAGCAGACAAGAATAATGACTTCCAACGTCGTTTCATGATCAAATCTACCTATGCAAACAGACTCTTCTTTTTAATGTATGAGGAGTTACCAAAAATCGCCTAGAGCGATCGCACCTGTTTGTCATATCACTATGTAATAAACCGCAACACAATCAACCCAACCGTACTTTAGCCCGTCGTCGAGTAGTTATTGAACCTCTATCTTCCAATATACTGAACCGTTACTACTCCTGCCTAAAAATCCAGCATCAAACAAATCTCTTCTGAGTAAGGCCCAATCATTAAACGTATGGTATTGTTTCAGAGTTTCGTTGACTTCTTTCTCAGTATAATTTCTCTGTGAATCAAACTTAGATGCTAAATATTCTAATATCAGCATTTTATTCTTGCTTTTAGATGGATAAATTATAACTTTTCCTTCCTTATCAAGATATTTTTTCAGCACAGAGGTATTCATTTTAGTTTCCTTCTAAATAGCAATTGAAATGAT
>NZ_AJLJ01000168.1 GCF_000317245.1 Fischerella muscicola SAG 1427-1 = PCC 73103 | reverse complement strand
CCTATATCTTTAGCAAATTCCTATAATCAGCAACCACCAAATAACCACTAAAAGATGACTTTTTCTCCACTCATTGGACAACCGCAAGCAGTAGAATTAATAACACAAGCTGTAATAAATAACCGAGTTGCTCCAGCTTATTTGTTTGCTGGGCCGGATGGTGTGGGACGGAGTTTAGCAGCACGCTGTTTTATGGAGTTGCTATTTACCAATGCTCAATCGGAGAATACCGGTGTCATTCGTACTAAATTACAAAAAGCTAACCATCCTGATGTGCTATGGGTACAGCCAACCTACCAGTATCAAGGACAACGTTGGACAGTCGCAGAAGCAGCAGAAAAAGGACTCAAGCGCAAAGCACCACCAGTTATTCGTTTAGAACAAATTCGTGAAATTACTGAATTTCTCTCCCGTCCACCTTTGGAAGCACCCAGACATGTAGTTGTAGTGGAACAAGCGGAAACAATGGCAGAAGCAGCTGCTAACGCCCTACTTAAAACTTTAGAAGAACCAGGACAGGCAACACTGATTTTAATTGCTCCTTCCCCAGAGTCAATCTTACCGACATTAGTTTCACGCTGCCAACGTATTCCCTTTTATCGCTTAGATACACCGACAATGTCTGAGATATTAACACGCACTGGTAATCACGAAATTCTCCAACATCCTGCGGTTTTGAGTATAGCTGGTGGTAGCCCTGGTCAAGCGATCGCTGCTTATCAACAACTACAAGCTATTCCTTCAGATTTACTCGAAGCTGTCAGCAAAAAACCACAAAACTATCGCCAAGCCTTAGACTTAGGTAGAAATATTGATAAAGCTCTAGATACAGAAGCTCAACTGTGGCTTGTTGATTATCTCCAACAATCTTACTGGCTCCACTGGTATCAACCCCAGATGATCAAACTATTAGAACAAACTCGTAAATCCTTACTTTGTTATGCCCAGCCACGTTTAGTGTGGGAATGCACATTTATCAAATTGTGTCAATAGTTTAGGTACTTACAAACTCTGGTAAGTAAGTTGTGGATCTGCCCAGTTTGTTTCTTCTAAGAATTCGCTAAATGTGGTTAAAAGTCCGGGAAACTCTGCTCGTAGGCGTTGAACGTCAGCTTGATAACCTTTGCGACGATACCATTGTATTAAATTGAACAAATCTTTGCGGAAAAGAAGTAAAAAAATCCACGGTGCTATTTCCTTATGAACAACAGTCATTCCTTGCACTTTGGAGAATTCTGCCGCCATCTGTTTAGGAGTCAACACATCACCAGCCAGTTCTATATCTTTACCTATGTACTGAGCAGAATTTTTGATCACATAAGCTGCGATTCGACCCATATCCTTAGTTGTAATCAAATGTATGGGTTTATCCGGTTGAATGGAAAAAGGAAAGACCCCCTTAAGGATAGACGGTCGTGTGTACTGTTTCCAAAACTCCTCCATAAACAAGCAGGCTCGTAACATAGTTGTCGGTAAGCCTGCCTCTTTAAAAACTTGTTCTACTTTATACTTTTGCTCTATGTGACTAATTCCGGATTTTCTGTCTGCTCCTCCTGCGGAATTATATACCAAATGTTTAATATCAGCTTGTTTCGCAGCTTGGGCAACTCGTTTTGCTCTTTCTACTTCTCGCGGATCAGGTTTAGTGGCATCAGCAGTGGTAGCATGGCAGTAAACAGCTGAAATATCTGCAAAGGTTGGTGAAAGCGAGTCCTCCTCATCTAAATTCGCCTCTACAAGCTCAACTCCTGCATTGCTCATTTTTAATAAAGAGGAGCGGTTGAGATCAATTTTCCTGGTGATAGCACGCAAATTTCTGACTCCCTGTTCAAGAAATCCCTTAACTACATTTGTACCTGTACCACCAGTAACTCCAATAAGTAACACTTTGCCGAGATCTGCTTGCTGTTGGATTCGATCATTATCTAAAGCCATAATTTTCACCCCAACCTACGCTGATTTCTATTCTTAACCCTAACTCAACCATATTGCCCTTTGGGCAGTAAAGAATAGTTGGTAAGTTCAAAGCCATTAGTAGCTAGCACTTCACGCACTTGACTATTTAACAGAGCAGCCAGTTCTACTTCTCCTGCTCTTGGTGGGCCATTCAGAGGTTCACCACTAATTGCGATCGCTGGATGACAATAAATTTCTACTAAATCTGACTGAATTTGAGGTATTAGGTTAAGCAAATATTTCTCTGTCATGCAACCAGTTTGTAGCAATCCGTAAACTCGGTCTGTGAAGTTAATATCTTGAGACTTCAACAAATTTTCACCATAGCGGCGCAGTCCACCAAATACTCCTGACCAAACTAGTTTAGTCAGCAAATTATTAGAATCTAGCCTGAGATTCAGTCCCAGTTCTTCGGATGGCAAACGAATGGCTTTGATGTCAAACTCTGCTGCCAGTTCAACTAGAATACGGAGTATCACGGGATGCATATGCATATGTAAATGTCCGTCCACATGGGAAAGGGGTAAACCAGTAGAGCGGAATCTTTCGAGTTGGGAACGGATTTCTTGTCGCAGTTCCTCGCGAGTTTCTCTGACAAATTGATAACGTAACCCAGCCATCAACGAACTGTTGGAAAAATTACCTTGTTTGTCAACCAAATGGGGAATTTGCTGTGGTGGTAAGGCAGATTGTCCACATACCAACACTAGATGCAAACCAACTGACAAGTTAGGGTGTGTGCGTGCCAAGGAAACAGCTTCCTTGGCAGCATCAGCAGTTACCATCAGGCTGGTACTAGTTAGTACACCTTCTTCATGAGCCTTGATAATTGCTTGATTAACGCCACTAGAAAAACCAAAATCATCACCATTGATAATGGCGAATCTCTTCTGCATAGATTCTTTTGTTGTTATTCACTATAACATTTTGATAGGTTTGTAGTAAGCACTTTAGTGCTTAAGTACTTAGATATTTGAGGACTTTAGTCCTCACTACAAACTCAGTATTTTTCAGCAGTAACTTCCTCTTGTTTTGATTGATTTTGTAGCCAAGCGTATAGTCTATTTAAGGCATTAACATACGCCTGCGCTGATGCCACAATAATATCCGTATTTGCCGCATGTCCAGAGAATACTCTATCTTCATATCGCAGACGAATAGTTACTTCTCCTATGGCGTCTATTCCAGCAGTGACTGACTGCACAGAAAACTCTATTAATTGGTTAGGTACATTAACAACACGGTTAATAGCTTTATAAACTGCATCCACAGGGCCTGTACCAATCGCAGCATCAATTAATTCTTCACCTTCTGGGTTACGTAGGGTGACTGTGGCTGTGGGTTTAGCGTTGCTACCACAGGAAACTTGCACTAACTCTAACTTAAATAAATCTGGAGCTTGTTGAATTTCATCATTAACAATAGCTTCCAAATCCCAATCTGTAATTTCTTTCTTTTTATCTGCGACTTCTTTGAATCTGACGAATGCTTTGTTTAATTCTGTTTCTGTTGGTTCATAACCTAATTCTCGCAGACGTGTGCGGAAAGCATTTCTACCAGAATGTTTACCCAAAACAATTTGATTTTCTGTCAAACCAATTAATTGGGCATCCATAATTTCATAGGTGAGCTTGTTTTTAAGCACACCATCTTGGTGAATTCCCGACTCGTGAGCGAAAGCATTTGCACCAACAATTGCTTTGTTTGGCTGCACCAGCATTCCTGTTAAATTAGAAACCATGCGCGATGTTCTATAAATCTGCTTGGTGTCGATACTTGTGAGCGGTTCTTCAGATTCTACTGGACGTCCTAAGAAGGAATTAAAATATTGTCGCCGCACATGTAACGCCATGATTAATTCTTCTAGTGCTGCGTTTCCAGCTCTTTCTCCAATACCATTAATGGTGCATTCTAACTGTCTTGCACCATTTTTGACTGCTTCTAAGAAGTTGGCTACAGCTAAACCTAAATCATTATGTCCGTGAACAGAAATAATTGCTTGATCAATATTGGGAACGTTTTCTTTAATTCCTTTAATTAATGCTCCAAATTCACTTGGAGTTGTGTAACCAACGGTATCAGGGATGTTAACTGTTGTCGCGCCAGCTGCGATCGCTCTTTCTAAAACTTCGTAAAGAAATTCTGGATCAGAACGTCCTGCATCTTCAGGAGAAAATTCTATATCATCAGTAAAGCTTTTCGCATAAGCAACCATTTCTTCGGCGATCGCTAATACCTCTTGCCTAGTTTTTTTCAGCTTGTATTTGAGGTGAATATCAGAAGTCGCGATAAAAGTATGAATTCGATTTTTTGCAGCTGGTTGGATGGCTTGGGCAGCGGCTTTAATATCTTCATATTTTGCTCTTGCCAAACTACAAATTATAGGTCCATTTTCTGTCCCCACAATTTGAGAAATTTTATTAACTGCTTCAAAATCTCCGGGACTCGCAAAGGCAAAACCAGCTTCAATTACATCCACTCCTAAACGTGCTAATTGCTTGGCAATAGTGAGTTTTTCATCAATATTTAAAGTTGCACCAGGACATTGTTCACCATCTCTAAGAGTGGTGTCAAAAATAATAATTTTTTCTGGTTGATTTTTCATTGTCTGCTAGTTGTTTAGAATTTACTTATGGCTTAAAATACCTGAAAATTTAATTTATTTGCTTTTATAATTTGTAAATAAATGTCAAACTTACAATGCATCAACTTTTTCAATTTGGTCACGAATATCATTTAAATCTATATATCTGTCCGTAGCATTACGTAATTCCCTGGCTATCATACCCTCTGTTGAAACAACTGTAATATGAGTATTTTTAGAACGTAATAATTCAATTGCTCTTTCAAAATCTCCATCTCCACTGAATAAAACTACTCGGTCATATTGATCTACTGTGTTAAACATATCTACAACTATTTCTATATCTAAATTAGCTTTTTGTGAATAACGACCAGAAGAATCATCATAATATTCTTTGAGAACTTTAGTTCTTACTGTATATCCTAAACTAATTAGAGCATCTCTGAAACCTCGCTGATCTTGTTGATCTTTTAAGCCAGTGTACCAGAATGCATTTATTAAGGTTGTGTCTGGCTGTTCATGTCTGAAATATTCTAAGACTCGTCGCGGATCAAAAAACCAACCATTTTTTTGTTGAGCATAGAACATATTATTTCCATCTACAAAAATAGATAGACGATTCATAGAGGAACCCATAATAAAGTTACACCTAAAAGATAGATAAAGTAGAATTTAGATTGAACAATAGATTATAGCAATTATAAAATCACAAATTTGCTATTACCTATAAATTATAATGTCATATATAAGTTATATTTAACCCCTCTTAAAGTATAAAATTACCGGAAACATAGTTATTAACGTTAACCGGGTGCTTAACATTTTTCACACTCGGCGCTGTTAATTGCACCCTATAGCCAAAATCTACCAATAAAATTGACTTAAGTAACAGCTTATAACGACTGTATATCAATTAAGTTTACTCCTAAAATGGTGTAATCTAAGCTGAGTGTAAGGTTGAGGTTGAGAATATTTCTTTGGACAGAGCAAGGACTGCACACAATAGGAGATTACTTTTCAGTAAAGCCTTTAAACTGAGAATACTTCTTCGGCTAGAGCCATGATTTCACTCTTACACACAGCTAATACAGTAGGTTGGGGATCAACTTCTGTGGAGGTGTATCCTTTAGAAGGAATAACCGCTTACTCCATAGCAGTAATATTTCTCTGCGACTCATGTCTTGTTGGAAAAATAACTCTAAAAGGCTAAGTTAAGTCAAAATTCGGGTATTGTCTAGCTAATATGTCAAATATTTTCGTGTTCACTACTAATGGAACTTTGGTAAGAAATAAAGGTCAGTTTACAAATGTATAAGATTTTCATTTAAGCTAGATTTTAAGTTTATTGTTCTAAAAGAGTGTGTAAATAAATAGAATCACAGTAAATCAATGAGCAATAGGATATGGCAGAAGAACCTATATATACATTAACTAAAAAAGATGTCTCACCTGCCAATCAAACCTCAAGTAAATCAACAAAAGCAACTTTAACAACATCAGTACGTCAGACAAAGCTGATGGGGCGTTTAGGTAATTTACTTGCTGGTAGTTGGGCAATTGGAGCTGCACTGCTGAGTGCTTACAGTTTCGGCTGGGTAGAATTACTAGAAAATCAAGCATATTCTGTTTTTTTTCTTCTCCGAGGCTCTGTAGTTCCCACGCAAGACATTGTAATTTTGGCAATTGACGAACAATCAATATCAGTACCAGGACAATATTACAAAACAAATCCGCAAGCCTATGATTACTTAGAACCACTGCAAGTTTTTCCCTATAGGCGTGTAGCATATGCCCAAGTCATCGAAAAGCTAGTGCAAGCAGGGGCGCGTCATGTAGCGGTAGATTTGTTATTTGATTTACCAAGTAATAATCAAAACGATCGCAAATTGCAGGCTGTTTTGCAGCGCTATGGAAGTAAAGTATCCTTAGCCGCAATTTACGAAAACACAGAAACTCATCAAGGCGTTTTTTGGCAACTAACCCAACCTCACCAGATGTTTCGTAAAGGTTCGGTGTCAATTGGTTCAGTGAATTTTCCCAAAGAGGTAGATGATAAAGTACACCGTTTAGCTAGCGAGTTTCCCAAGTTATTGGAGACGCAAGAAAGTTTTGCTCCTACAGATAAAATTCCCTCTTTTGACGAAGCAGTTTTAAGAGCAGCCCAAATTAATTATCACCGACCAAAAGGCGATCGTATATATTTTTACGGTAGTACGGGTACATTCGAGACGTATCCATTTTGGCATGTACTTGATCCGGAAAATTGGAATACTTATTTACAACAAGGAAAGGTCTTCAAAGACAAAATAGTCCTGATTGGAGTTACAGCTCAAGCAGCAAAAGATTATTACTTAGTACCTGCGGCTTCTAGCTGGTTATATCCAGAACCCATGTCAGGAGTGGAAATTCATGCCAATGCGATCGCAACTTTGATGGAAGGAAAAAGCATTGCCCAAGCAATAACAACTTCACCTTTACGTGGTTTATTTGTATTTAGTTTAGTGGGCATATGTGCAGTAGTTATTGCTAAAACAAAGCATGTAGTCAGAAGATTTATCTATAGTGTAATTCTGGCTATTAGTTGGGGGGGAATTAGTTATGTATTATTCATCTATGGTCAGTTAATTATCCCTGCTGCCATCCCGATGATTGCGATCGCTGCAATTGGTTTATCTTATTTGGCAACGGAAGCAGCGAAGGAAGTTTTCCGAAAACATCAATTATTAGTTATTTTTAATAAATACAAATCTTCTCCCGTTGTCCAAGAAATTATCAGCCAACAAGATGATTTGCAAGACCTACTCCAAGAACTAGACATAGCGTTATCAGGGAAAATTTTGGGTGGACGTTATAAAATTGTCAAAGTACTTGGTGCAGGAGGATTCAGCGAAACATACATAGCTGAAGACATCCAACTTCCAGGTCATCCTTTATGTGTTGTCAAGCAACTAAAACCAGCCACTCATAAACCCGAACAATTGGCAGTTGCTAGACGACTATTCAATGCAGAAGCTCAAACATTACAAAAATTGGGGACCTACAACCAAATACCCCAACTTTTAGCTTATTTTGAACAAGAAGAAGAATTTTATTTAGTTCAAGAATACATTGATGGTCATGCTCTAAGTCAAGAAATGCCACCAGGTAAACAACTTGCAGAAGCCGAAGTGATCAATATTTTGCGAGAATTATTGCAAATATTGATATTTGTCCATCAAAATGGTGTAATTCACCGAGATATCAAACCCAGCAATATTATCCGCCGAGAATCAGATAATAAGCTAATACTTATTGACTTTGGTGCTGTTAAAGAAGTCACCACACAAATTTTGGGTAGTCAAGAACAAACTGCCTTTACAATTGGCATTGGTACTAAGGGTTATGCACCCAGTGAGCAATGCTTTGGGCGTCCGCAATATAATAGTGACATTTATGCAATTGGCATGATTGCGATTAAAGGGCTAACCGGTATCCCTCCTCACGAACTGCAAAAAGATGTTGATGGTGAGTTGCAATGGATGCACAAAGCAAATGTTAGTCCTGCTTTGGCTGAAATTATTTCTAAAATGGTGCAAGAAGACTTTCACCAGCGTTATCAGTCTGCATCAGAACCAATACAAGCACTCAACACTTTAATTAGTAATGAAAACACATATACTTTACCCAACAACAACTCATTGTTGAATTCTCTTTCTTTGAAAGAATCAGACATTCTTACTACACCTTGGTTCGACGAATCCCTAGAAGATACTTTAGTACAAGAAAAAAGAGAAGAAGAAGGTGAAAACAGAACCGATAAAAGCTAACCGTGCGAACTGAGATTATTGAGATTTTGGATTCAAGAAAAAGTCTGAAATCTCAAATAGACTTTTTACAGAAGTCGGGAAAAACTAAAAGGGTAAAGGGAAAAGGAAAAAACTATCCCTTTACCCTATTAAATTTTTCTGGTGCTTGTATGAAACCACCCTTGGTCTACTGATTTGTTGGAGGTCCTGGTATTACTCCAGTCGATTCAACCGGGGTCGGAGG
>NZ_AJLJ01000167.1 GCF_000317245.1 Fischerella muscicola SAG 1427-1 = PCC 73103 | reverse complement strand
TTGATGGAGGTGTCGATGTTTGTGGCTCTGGAGTTGTGTTTGACCCTGTTGAATTTGATGGAGGTGTAGATGTTTGTGGTTCTGGGGTTGTGTTTGGTGTGGTGGAATCAGGAATAGGAGGTGAAGTATCTACTTTCTTTTGGTCGATTGTGTTTGTCTGTGTAGGTGTTTTTTGGCTGTTGGAATTATTTTGGTCGGTTGTGTTTGTCTGTGTGGGTGTTTTTTGGCTGTTGGAATTATTTTGGTCGGTTGTGTTTGTCTGTGTAGGTGTTTTTTGGCTGTTGGAATTATTTTGGTCGGTTGTGTTTGTCTGTGTGGGTGTTTTTTGATTGTTGGAATTATTGTTGGAATTAGTAGTGTTATTTGTTGACTGTGTACTAGTTTGTTGGTTGTTACTGTCCTTCTGTTGTGTCGTGTTTGTCCCGCTTTGTCCTGATGTGCTAGAGGAGTTTGTAGAAGTTTTTGTGCTATCGGTGTTACTAGAAGAATCTGAAATAGTGGGGGTTAGCTTTATGAAAGATGGATTTTCTATAATTTTTTGACCAGTAACTGGTTGTTGAGAACTCACTGCTTCGGCTGTTTCAGCTTGAACTTTAGCAATCGCCGGGTCTGGATTTGATTGTTGCTGTCGAGGTAGATCCAATCCCCGTACTATATCGCTAGTTTCATAAAAAGTTCTCAGGTCAAAATCGTACAACCCTTGAAATTGACCTTTGACTACAATAAGCATTTGGCCAGCTTTCAGTTCCCGACCCTGGGAACCATCTTTATTGAAAACCTCAATACCGCTATTTGTTAGTGCTGCTACAACTGTAGTATCTTTTTTTTCATCGTAGCGGACAAATAATGCTGAACCGCGAATTGCTGCTGCTGCATTTGGTGTGTTTACCCGTGTTCGTCCCTGCCCTGGTGGAATCAATAGCAAGACAGTACCATTGGTCAAGCGAAAATTTCGTGTCTTTGGTAGGAAACGAAATATTGCTTGTTCTCCAACTCTTGCTAAAGAACCATCATTAAAACGCAACTCTGCTAGAGAGGCTCTACCCGTGGACAGCCCGTCCCCCGGTATTATGGCATCTGACTTGCGTGCGCGGCGCTTAGGTTGCTTGTGGGGCATGAGCTGCACCATATTATGAAGATTTTGGATCACAGCCCTAGTTAGAGGTGTCGCAGCAGCAGCCTGTTCTGGCAAAGGCAACACCGCAGTTCCCCAGCAGCCAGCCACCAAGAATGGGAGTAATTTACGAAACATTTTTCGGAGCCTCGGTAATTTCACTAATGCCAAAGCAGTGTAAGATAAGTCTTTACATTAAAATTTTGCAATTCTTAATTATCTTCTTATAGCAAGATTTGCCTATAATTTTTTGTTGAAATACATTTAATTGTTCAATAGATAAAAACATGCAAATTGACTATTACTAAAATTATTTAAATGTTATCAGAAAATCTTTACTGCTAAGGTTACTGGAGGGTGATTATATCATTATTTGGAAATAATGAATAAAATCAATAATCATTTACAATGACACAAGTAGTTCAAAATATAAAGTATTCATGTTACATCATCAATTTCAAATTAGCAGATATTTTGGTTACGAAACGGGTTACATTTTTAAAATCAAACTTTTTCTCTCATCTCTTTACCCTTTTCCCACCTGTCAATGTTATTTGACTTAATACTAGGCAGGAACTTCTAAAGAAGCTTATGGGTCTAATTTTTAGAAAACAGATTTTAGTATGCAACCCAAGGGCTGGAAAAATTTTTTGGTCAAGGTCTTGTTAGCCTCTAGTGGCGTCAACTGGTATTTCATCAGTGTTGATGCGGTAGAGGCTGCAAATTTAAGCTTGAGTAACTTTGGAGACAATTTAGGAGCAAAAGCACCTTCTTTGCCAGTGCCAGTTGACCAAATTAAGAATCAACCACATCAGCAGTCACGACCAAAAAGCTTAAGCTCAAAATCAAAGCTTTTGTGGTCATTAAGCTTGATAGACAGGGTAGATGTCCCAACCAACGATGTAGTCCCTGAAAAAGAAGAAAATGTTCCTGTATTTTCGACTGCTGCTATCTTTTCTACAGGTGAACCACTAAAATTATACTCTCAGACTACGCAAAAATCACCTTTTCTACAACCAGAGTCTACACCAAAAAATGCTCCTGAGCAGGTTGATCAACCTAATGAGTTACCACAGTTAGAAACACAGCCAACCTATACTCCCAAATCCTCTTCTACACAAGTAGAAGAAGGTTTGGAAACACCGGAGACAGAAAGGGAAAAAAGGCTGCAAAGATTGATACAGCGCCTCAACGGTAACTATCTGCCATCACCAGAATCAAATTCACCAGAATCAAGTATTGATGAAGAACTTGGTAAACTCAGACTACGAGAAGTAACACCTAACCCAGAACAACCACAACTTCCATCTATAGAACAACCACCAAATCAATTCAAACCTGTAGGTTATTTGCTGGCTCGTATTGGCTATTTTTATAGCAGTAACATTTTCTCATCAGCAGTTGTTCCAATTGAAGATAGCTTAATTTATTCTGGACTAACACTTGGATCTGTTTCTTTTCCCTTGGGGAAAAAAACTTTTATCAATGGATCTGTTGATGGTTACTTAATTCGCTACTTAGACCAATCAGAATATAACTATAATCAGGTGAGATTCAATCTGAATCTTCAGCAGAGATTTACACCGAAAATGTATGGTGAAATTGGTTGGAGTAATCAACAGCTTTTTTATGCTAGAGACAATGGTAATTTTGATGATGGCGATCGCTTTTTGGGTGAGAATGTCCTAAGACTAGCTTTGGGACGGCGAGATATCCTATCACAAAAACTAACATTAGATAGCTTTTATGAATTTCGTCTTAGTCTCACAGATCCACCGGAAGACCGTAACCGAATAATTAATTTCTTCTGGCTTTCTCTAAGTTATTATCTACACAAGTCTCTCCAAGCTGGCGTTGACTATCAATTTAGTTTATCCAATTTTACAGAATACGAACGAGAAGACTTATATAATCGACTATTTGGTCATCTGAATTATGGAATATCTAAAAATAGTAATGTTAGTGTACAAGCAGGTTTTACATTAGGTAACTCTACCGATAGTAATATAAATTTTGATGGTTGGTTTTTAGGTATTAACTATAATTTAGAATTGGGTCGATTTTGAAAATCGTCATCCGATTCTGAAGTTTGGATTTTAGATTTTGGATTGCTCTCATACATAAATTCAGGGGCTTGAGACCCTTTTAAATTTTAGATTTTGAATCTTCAATTCAATTTTCTAAAATTTGGTCAATCCAAAATCTAAAATCCAAAATCCAAAATTTTTGACCCTTGACTAATAACTAATCCAATCACTCCAACTACCTGCGTAAAGTTTACCTGTGTGAATCCCGGCTAATTCTAAAGATAATAAATTTACACAAGCAGTGACGCCAGAACCGCAATAAACTATAATTTCCTTTGCTTGTTTTAGCTGTAACCAACGGTGACTTTGTTCTTGTGGTGGAAGTAAATAACCTTTGCTGTCAGTAGCTTCTAACCAAGGATTGTTAACTGCGCCAGGAATATGACCAGCTAATTTATCGATGGCTTCACGAATACCAAGGTAGCGATCGCTTTCTCGTGAATCTACTAAAGCTACTCCAGGTAAATCTTTACGGTTGATTACCATTTGACGGTCCACTACCATTTGTGTTTGCAGCGCATAAGCAAAATTACCTTTTTGCTCATGTTGAGGGATGATATCTGTAACAGGGTAGTTGGCTTTTTCCCACTCGCTAAAGCCACCATCTAGAACCGCTACTTGTTCATGACCAAGATAGCGCAATAACCACCACAACCGAGACGCAAAAGCAAGGTGAGAATCATCGTAAGCTACAACTAGAGTTTTTTGGAAATTGACTCCGATGGTTGATAATTTATCAGCTAATTGATCAGGATTAGGTAAAGGATGTCTTCCCCCATGTTCTTCTACACGACTAGAAAGATCTTGATTGAGATCTAGGTAGTAAGCACCTTGAATGTGGCTGATTTGATATTGCTGTTTTCCCAGTTGTGGATCGGCAAGAGAGAAGCGACAATCCACTATTACAACTTGTGGATCTGCAAGATGTTCTAGTAACCATTCACGAGAAACGATAATTTTGGTCATTGGTCATTGGGAATCGGGGGACAAGGGGGACACGGAGGATGGTTAAGTACTAACCACTAATCACTAACAACCACCAACCAACTACTAACTAAAAATAATGTCAAAATTAGATAACTTTACACCTGAACTGACGGCAGATGGTTCTTTTACTTTTTTTTCTCAAGAGTTTGGCGAATCTTTTCATAGCCATTATGGAGCCAGGCAAGAGAGTTTTTTAAAGTTTGTTGAACCTACTCAACTGGCTGTAAAAGCTAAGTGTAAACCTGGGTTGCGGCTGTTGGATGTTTGTTATGGATTAGGATACAACACAGCTGCCGCTTTGCAAACAATTTGGTCTGTTAATCCTAATTGTGATGTAGAAATAATTGGTTTAGAAATAAATACTGCTGTACCCCGAACTGCGATCGCTCATCACTTATACGAAAACTGGAAATATATGTATATTAATATACTTAAAAACCTAGCCTATGAGCAAAAAGTACAAACAAATCATCTCAAAGCCAGCTTACTCATAGGTGACGCCAGAAACACTATTCAACAAGTGTACGCATCCGGTTTTCAAGCTGATGCCATTTTTCTTGATCCTTTTTCACCACCTCAATGTCCGCAGTTATGGACTATTGAATTTATTCAATGGCTGGCTTTGTGTTTACAAAATGATGGCATCTTAGCTACATATTCTTGTGCTGCGGCTGTACGTACAGCACTTTTAGTAGCTGGATTACAAATAGGTTCGACTCCACCAGTCGGGAGGCGATCGCCTGGTACTGTTGCAGTCTATAAAGAGGACACAGGGATAGGGGGACTCGACAACACGGTTAATCAAGAGGACACTGATAGTGAGGGACGTGGCGACACCGTGAATGAAGAAGACACAACGACGCAACAACATAGCGATACCGAGAGTATTGTTGATACATTCCCCGCGTTACCGCGTCCCTCACTATCCTTGTCTTTATTGCCTCTCTCCCAAGCCGAGATAGAACATTTACAGACTCGTGCCGCCATTCCTTATCGTGATCCTAAATTAACAGACTCTACCGAAGTTATACTTAGACGACGACAACAAGAACAACAAGCTTCTTCCTTTGAACCAACATCTCGTTGGCGAAAACGTTGGTAGTCAGAGAGAATCAATAGTTGTGTTAAATAACATATACGTATCTTAATAGTACTATGTAAAAAAATAAATATTAGCTAAGTGTAATATTTTTTACTTTTCATTTAGTATAGAGTTTTGCAATAATCAATAACAGTTATGAGTTTTGTGACTCAAATCACTGACAACCTAAGCAAGTAGTCACTGCTAGTTCGTGCTTGCTGTAGTTTCATGATTTCCATTAGCTAAGTAACTGAAATATCCTAGAAGCTAAAACTATGATTTCAATTGTTTAATTTTGAAATGAAATTCAATGAAAATGAAATTAGTTGCCTCTACCATGTTAAGAAATCTCCGTGAAAAACCTGATTTAACATTTACACGAATTGCTCATACTGGAATTACAAGCAATAAATGTTGGCAGCAATATTTATTGCTTGTAAAACAAAATAAAAATCTACAAATTATCTTAGCAATTAAGACAATTAAATTGCTTTATTTATTCAATAAAGCATATAAAAATGCAGACTTAAAGATGCTCAAGAACTAAAGTAGTTTTTGAAGACTGATTTTGTTAACTGATTTTGAAAATTGGAGTGCCTTTGTGATTCAATGGACATCCAAGGTTGCAGTCTCTACCGAAAAATTTGCTGGTGGTTTAATCCACCTAAACAATGTGAATAATATAGGCTCTAATTATGCTCTAGCCTTACCAAAGGCAGAAAATTATTCTTTGGAGTTATCTAAACAAGACCTCAACATTGAACAGACAGAAACCTTATCCTCTTGGAGCAAAACTTGTGTTAATGTCGGTTACGATGCACTGGAATCCAAAATACAACCAAGCAAAGGGTCTAAAGTGAATGCTTTTGATTCAGATGCTCCAAAAGTCTTAGTCGTAGATGACCATGCAGCCAGTCGCATGACTGCTGTTGCCTTATTGGCAATGGAAGGGTATGAAGTAATTGAAGCAGATAGTGGTTCTAGCGCTGTTGAATTGGTAACTCAAAAACAACCGGATTTAATTTTGCTAGATGTAATGATGCCAGGTATTGATGGGTTTGAAGTCTGCCAGTTACTTAAACAGGATGAGAGTACGCGACTTATACCAATAATTTTTGTCACAGCTTTAAATGATCGAAGATCGCGTATTCGGGGTATAGAAGTCGGCGCAGATGATTTTTTAAGTAAACCTTTTGACCGTGTAGAGTTAGCAGCGCGTGTTAAGTCATTAGTGAGACAAAAGCGTCTGAATGAAGATTTAGACCATGCTGAACAAGTTTTGTTTTCTATAGCTAGGTCAATTGAAAGTCGCGATCCCAATACAGGGGATCATTGTGAACGGCTAGTAAAAATAGGAGAAGCTTTTGGTGAATACTTAAATCTCTCACGTAATCAAATACGGGATTTGATGTGGGGTGGTTATCTTCACGATATTGGTAAGGTAGGAATTCCTGACTCTGTGCTACTCAAAAAAGGAAAACTTACCGCCGAAGAATGGGAGATAATGAGGCAGCACGTTTTAATTGGTGAAAAAATCTGCCAGCCTTTACGCAGTATGCAAGGCGTTATTCCTATTATTCGCCATCACCACGAGCGCTGGGATGGTTCGGGTTATCCAGATGGACTCAAAGGCGAAAAAATTCCCTACCTAGCACAAGTATTTCAGCTCATTGATATTTATGATGCCTTGACTAGCGAACGACCTTATAAAGTTGCTTTTTCTCCACAAGAAGCACTTGCTGTCATGCAACAAGAAACAGCGAAAGGATGGCGCAATCCTCACCTCATGCGGCAGTTTGTAGAATTTATTCGCAGTTGTCAACAATAGTGATTAGTAGTTAGTGTTATGATTTGAGGCTGAATCTTAAAGTACCAAGCTCAATCAACGCAATTCACTGGGCTGATAGCTAATTATGGTAGTTGTAGCAATTTTAGCGGCAGGACGTGGGACACGGATGAAATCCAACCTTCCCAAAGTTTTACATTCTTTGGGTGGGCGATCGCTTGTTGAGAGAGTAATCGAAACTGTCCAACCGCTTTCACCTTCGCGACAGATGGTGATCGTAGGGTATCAGGCTGAAGAAGTAAAAGCAGCGATGCTGTCAATTCCCGATCTAGAGTTTGTAGAACAGAGTGTGCAGCTAGGAACAGGTCATGCTATTCAGCAATTGCTACCTTACTTAGAGGGATATAGCGGTGATGTATTAATACTTAACGGTGATGTACCTTTACTACGCACAGAAACTCTGCAAAATCTCCTACGAACACACCAAGAAAAACAAAATGCTGCCACTATCTTAACTGCGTACCTCAGCAATCCCAAAGGCTATGGACGCGTTTTTTGTGACGGTGACAATATTGTGCAGAAAATTGTTGAAGAAAAAGATTGTACTTCAGCCCAAAGACAAAATAGCTGTATCAATGCGGGTGTGTACTGCTTCCGTTGGCAAGATTTGGCTAAAGTATTGCCGCACTTGCAAGCAAATAATGCCCAAAAAGAATATTATCTGACTGATGCCGTCACTCAAGTTTCTCCAGTGATGGCAGTAAATGTAGAAGATTACCAAGAAATTTTAGGTATTAATGATCGTCTACAATTAGCTTCCGCCTACGAAATTTTACAAAGGCGGATTAAAGAAAAATGGATGGTCGCAGGTGTGACGATAATTGACCCTGCCAGCACTACAATTGACGATACTGTAGAGTTACACCCAGATGTAATTATTGAACCACAAACTCACTTACGTGGAAATACGGTAGTTGAGACGGGCTGCCGCATTGGGCCTGGTAGTTTGATTGAAAATAGTCAAATCAGTAAGAATGTCACTGTCATGTATTCAGTGGTTACAGATAGCACTGTCCAAGCTGGTAGCCGCATCGGCCCTTATGCCCATTTACGCGGACAGGCAGAAGTTGGTGCTAAATGTCGGGTTGGTAATTTTGTAGAATTGAAAAATACTAAACTAGGTGAACGCACTAATGTTGCTCACCTTTCTTATCTGGGTGATACGACAACTGGAAATCAAGTCAACATTGGTGCAGGTACTATTACTGCCAATTACGACGGTGTGAAAAAACACCAAACTATAATTGGCGATCGCACTGGCACAGGTTCTAATACTGTCTTAGTCGCCCCAATAACTCTTGGAGATGATGTTTACGTAGCAGCAGGTTCCACGGCTACAGAAGATGTCCCTGATGATTGCTTAGTGATTGCACGCCAGCGCCAAGTGGTAAAACCAGGTTGGGTGTCAAAAAAACGTTCAACCCAAAACCAGCAACCAAAAAACCCAAGCTAGATAATTTCAGTTTATATAAATCATTCGTGAGAGGCGAGATCCCCGACTTCTCTAAGAAGTCGGGGATCTCGGATTCCGTGTTTTCTCACAACTCAATTAGGATTGCTATATGCCCCATGCCCCAATCCCTAATTCTCAATACCTAATTTTCAATGCAGCCAACTTCTGTAGTTTCAGGAAGTTCTAGGGTATCACCTATTTTTTCGCCATCGTGAAAAGCTGCGAGTAGGGCTTGGCTAGTTTTTCCCCAAGCGATCGCCCCTGTTGCATCTAGAGCGATCGCTCCAAAATCCCGCTTATTCTCATATGCTTCTGCAAATGAGCGCTTCATGGCTTCTTTGAGGGACATCCCATCCGTAACACGCACCACTATCTTTGCTGCGAGGCACTCATCAATGATGTCTTCTCCAATACCAGTGCAACTAACACCAGCATACTTAGTAGCATAATTACCAGCAGGCATCGCAGAATCACTGACACGTCCAATCCTTTCAAAGCCTTTTCCACCAGTAGAAGTACCAACGACTATTTGACCTTCAGCATCTAAAGCTACAACTCCAATGGTTCCACGGCGAGCGCTGCTAGTTTCCACTAGTTCTGGTTCTGCAACTACTCCAGCCATTGTTCTTTTAAAATTTTGCTGGCGTTCTTGAATCCACTCTTGCAAGCGCAAATCAGTTAAAGCGTTATAGCTAGGAATTTGTAATTCCCGCGCCAACTCAGCTGCACCATAATCAGACAGTACTCGGTCTGGAGAACTTTGTAAAGATTTAGCCAAATCGATAGGATTTTTCACCCGTGAAACATTGATTACACCACTAAAGCTTTGGGTTGTGCCATCCATCAAAGCAGCACTCATGCGGATTTGACCATCTGATTGCAGTACTGAACCAGTACCCGCATTAAAACGGGGGTTATCTTCTAACAATTGACACCCGCGCACTACTGCCTCTTTCGCAGCTGCACCAGAAAGTAAAAGAGAATACACTTCTTCTATTACTTTATGAAGTGAATGGCGTACCGCTTCTACTCCGCCTTTTCCATGTAAAGAACTACCAGCCCCCCCATGAATAATTAACTTAGGTTGCACCTGTGTCTTCATCTCCCCTTGATTTATGTAATTTGTGTGAATTTGATCTAAGTAGTTTTACAATTCATTATTTTCATCTTGAGCCGTAGAACGGCGACGACGACAGCGTTCTGAACAGTATTTCACTTCGTCCCAACAATCTGCCCATTTTTTGCGCCAAGTAAACGGACGCTGACATACCGGACAAATTTTTGTAGGCAAGTCAGATTTAGAACGGCTACGCCCCATATCTCTACTGTGCTAGTTCAAAATCGATTCCACTTGAGATGGAAATCAATTATAGCTGTTTGTTACAGATGTAGATGACTTTTACAATCCGGAATGCGGAATTTGGAATTGCAATTTCATCAATTCTGAAATAGTTTGGTTAAGACCTTCATTCAGTAATTAATTTTTTTTAACCCTGATTTTGAATGACTCAATAAAAGCAATTATTCGGACTTGTTTCTGTATATAAATTTACTGTCTAATCAGTTATATTTTTCTCTCGATACATACTAACAGGGAATCGGGAATCAGCTATCGGGAAAAATTCTCCCGTATCTTCTAATTACTACGCGCTAAAGGCACCTTGACCAAACAATATATGATTGAGGCGATCATATAGAGCAATCCAAATCAGGCTGTATTCAAACTGCTCTTGTAGATAAGAAATTGTAATTGCAATCAGACCATCAATATCATCTTCTTCCCTGAGATTTTGCAGAACTCTTCCCAAGGAAATGATTTGTTTTTCGGCGGCTGTAAGTTTTTGTTGCTGCCTCATCTGATTACCATTAAACATAGCTTGCTAGTATATAAGATGCCCAGATCAGAGTTGCAAACAACAAATAACAACCAACAACTAATACTGATTCAAAAAATGTTCGCGACACATTCAGAATATGAGACGCGATAAATCACGCAGAATATGAGACGCGATAAATCGCGTCTCTACAGATTTATCTGTCGCATTCTTTTTTCAAATTGGTATAACTATACTCATAAATCAAGCAAAAATTGGATATTTATCAAGCTTTAATTCGCCCGTTTTTCTTTGATCTGCTCGATGCAGATCCAGAATGGCTGCACTATTCAACAATTCGCAGTCTTAGCTGGCTAGCAAACAATGGCGATCGCCCTCCTGCTAGTTTAGTCGTCAAACGTTTACAAAATTCGTTGTCTGTTACTGATCAACGTCTCGAACAAAGCCTATTTGGGCTAAATTTCTCCAACCCCGTAGGCTTGGCTGCTGGGTTTGACAAAGATGGCGTTGCTACTAGTATTTGGTCAAGTTTTGGTTTTGGTTTTGCAGAAATCGGAACTGTCACTTTTGTGGCTCAACCGGGTAATCCTCGTCCCCGCTTATTTCGCTTACCCTTAGACAAAGCCGCCTTAAATCGCATGGGCTTTAATAACAGTGGAGCTGCTGCGATGGCGACGCGGTTAACAGAATGTAAACAGCAGTTCGCTCCCACCATACCTATAGGTATAAATTTGGGCAAATCTAAGGTGACGCCACTAGAGGAAGCCGCCCAAGATTATCTCAATAGCTTTCGCCTACTCAAAGAATTGGGAGATTACTTTGTAGTGAATGTGTCTTCTCCCAATACACCAGGTTTGCGATCGCTCCAAGATGCAACGATGTTGAGTTCAATTTTGGCAGCATTACAAACGGAAAATAATACACACAAGCCTATTTTTGTCAAGATAGCGCCGGATTTAGAGTGGGAAGCGATCGCTGACATTATTTCCCTAGCTCAAACTTATCAATTAGCGGGAATCATTGCTACTAACACCACCATTCGCCGTGATGGACTTAAAACACAGGTGATTGCCAAAACAGGCAAATCACCACAAGAAGAAGCCGGTGGAATTAGTGGTGCGCCAGTGCGCGATCGCTCCACAGAGATTATTCGGTTTATTTGGCAGCAAACTCAAGGAAAAATACCGATCATCGGTGTTGGTGGTATTTTTACCCCAGAAGACGCCTGGGAGAAAATTACTGCTGGTGCTTGTCTCATCCAAGTCTATACAGGCTGGATTTATTCTGGCCCATTGATGATACGCGGTATTCTCGAAGGGCTGCTTGCGAAGTTAGAACAAACAGGATTAAACTCCATCTCCCAAGCAGTTGGTTTGGAAGCAAAAGGCAAATTCAGTGAGCAGTGACCAGCGAGCAATCAGTGAAAGTCTTTAGGCATTCCGTAGACTTAAAACAAAGCTGAACGCCTAAGCACGGCAAGCCGGATTGCTTAAGAAGAAGCCCACGCTATATGATTGTCAGCGTGGGAGTATGTTATGTATTTTGTTCTTCCAAAGGGAAAAATTCCTTAGTTTTTGGTGAAAAACTCCAAGCAATACCATCTGGATCTTTGCTGCGACTCCACTCAGGAAAGTTTGGGTCATCTCTTCTTTTGTATACAGTGCTGGAATACACGTTGAGACGCTTCGCTAGTTCCGATTGAATTAGAGAACCAAAAACTAATTGATGTTCTAATGTTTGTTTAACTTCTTCGTGATGTGTCTGTGGAAGGGTTTCAGTTTCTGGTTCTACTTGCTGTGGTTGTGAAGGCGGTGGTGCCAGTAAAGATTCCATCATCTTATTATCCTTTGGATGAGGAAGTTCTTTTACTGGTTCGCTACTATCAAAGATACTGCCGAGAGTACCAGCAGTGATAAAGTAATAAACCTTACCACCCTCTTTAGAATTAACAACACTGCCAGCAAATTCTGCTACTTTTGTATCCAAATAGCGTTTTGCCGTTTCTCCAGAAAAATTCCCCTTAATTGCCAAGTCCATTGGGGTAATTTTGCCTTGATTTTCCCGAATTAACTGGTTAAACATCGGGTTCACTTGCAAACACCATTTTTGCCACTGATAGCGCTGCCAGATGTTGATAGCTAACGCCAGAAATATTAAAGCCAGCCAAATTCGCCAGGTTGCGACTAGGAAAATTATTAAAAACGATATTGGCAAAAGCAGAACTAGGTATCCTTTGCCATAGTCTTCTATTTTGTTTTCACTCATGCCCATTTTTGCCAAATGACTTTTAGGGAAATAATATTATCTTGGCAAAAATTGGGACAAAAGTTTGTAGTTTTTGTATATTTGCCAAAAAATTTTCCAGGCAAAAGTGATGTTTTTGATCAGGGAAAGGGGATTGAGGAGAAGGGGGAAAAGGAGGACAAGGGAGACAAGGGAGACAAGGGAGACAAGGGAGACAAGGAGGACAAGGGAGAAATAAGCAATAACAAATAACAAATGACTAATGACAACTAAAATTCAATTCCTGGTTGAGCTTTTACACCTTGGTCACGGAAGGGATGCTTTACCAATGTCATTTCTGTGACTAAATCAGCACGTTCGATTAAGTCTAGAGGTGCGCCTCTGCCTGTAAGAATAACGTGATTATCGACTGGTTTTTGTGCTAGACCAAGCAAAATTTCTTCTACACGCAAATAACCAAGTTTAATGGCAATATTGATTTCATCTAGTAGCACCAGCTTAAATTCTGGATTGCGGATGTATTCTAATCCTTTTTGCCAAGCGGCTTGTGCTTTTTCAACATCGCGATCGCGATCTTGAGTTTCCCAGGTAAAGCCTTCACCCATAGCGTGAAATTCTAATTGCTCTGGCCAAAGGCTAAAAACCTTTTTTTCTGAAGGTTCCCAAGCACCTTTGATGAATTGGATGATCGCCACTTTGTATCCATGACCGAGCGATCGTAGTATCATTCCCAAGGCTGCGGTAGTTTTTCCTTTACCATTGCCAGTGTGAACTATTATTAAGCCTTTGTCTGGTATTGCTTTTGCTATGCGTTGATCTTGCACTTGCTTGCGTCGCTGCATTTTTTGGCGATACTGTTCATCAGTCAAAGTTGAGGATGATGCTTCCTCCGTTAAGCGTTTAGCCTCTATGTCTAGATTCAAGTCAGCAGAGTTGTCAGTATTCATCTATATTTTTGAACAAAGAAATGTTGTATTGAGGTACTTCAAAGTTGTATTGAGGTACTTCAAAGTTGTATTTAGGTACCTAAATATGATTTTGGTGTCAGCGTTTGTTGATTCAGTTAAAGCTTTGGTTCCCAATGACCAATGACAAATAACCAATGACAAAAGCCTTAAAATCTTCTTTCATATTGAATTTCTGCCCGACTTTCATCAGTTAAATTTGTCGAACCTCTGATGACTAGTTGATCACTGAGTTCATAAAGCAAGTTGTAACGGAAGGATTCATTGCCATAAAAAATTCGTGATACTGAAAAAGAAATATCGTCAGAAATACCAATTGCTGCTTCTGCTGCTAAACTTAGTACTGAACTTTCTCCCCTTGCAGTAGGTTGGATGGTGGGAAAAATCTGGAATTCTCTTAAACCGATCGCTTCAGCAAGTTGACTAATTCTACCTTGAAAGTTTGCAAATATTTCAGAGTTAGTTAGAGTCGCAATACCTATACTGGTTGCATCGGGTTGACCAAAGACGTTGATAAAAGAACCTCCCAGCAAAGCAACTATTTCTGCTTCTGTACGACTAGGCTCACTAGTTAGTTGTAAATTTTCAGATAATTGACTGGCTGGGCCTTGGACACTGGCTTGGATACGAACGGTGTTGAAAGTACCCAAGGCGTTGGGAGAAGAATCATTGATTTCGCTAGATGTGGGTGTGGTTGGTAATCGACTCCTGTTATATTGCGGAACTAATGTCACTAGTCGCACATTCAAAATAGGGTCTAATCCCTGTTTAGGGGTGAAAGTGGCGGTTTGGTCATAACCACGCGCTAAGGTAAATCGAGTCACAAATAAATTGACTTGACCTTGTTTAAGATTGATCACTCCTTGAGGACGGGGATTAGCTAAAGTTCCGTTGAGGGTAATATCTCCCTTTGTGACAAAGCTGAATAGTGGTTCTTGTGTGACACGCACATCGTTATCGAGGATGACACGAAAATCTGCAAATTCTACAGGTAGATTAATGGGTCTTGAACTAGGAACAGGTGAAGAATTGACTGTTTCTTGTGACTGGCTTGGGGGAGTGTTTGTAATTCTAAGAGCAGGTTTTTCTAGAAATATCTCGCTATTTGTTACAGAATTATTTACAGGTGTTACACCTGTGGTTTGAGAAGTTTCAGTATTCTGATTTAAAGATATCTGACCATTTTGGAGTCGCACATTTCCAGCTAATCGGGGGTTTTGTGCTGTGCCTCTAATTACTATATTTCCACTTACTCCTCCTGCATACAATTCTGGTAGATTCAGCTGGAGATTGTCTAAGACGACAGTCAGAGGATTAGTCTGTGCTGCTTGTAAAGCGTTTTGAGTTGCAAAAATGGGTAAAATCCCTGCTGCTATTAGTTGTCCCCGGCTATATTTTCCTTGTAGACCTTCAACATTAAAGCGATCGCCTGCAAATCTGATTGTTCCTGTGACATCTGTCAATGGTTGGGAGAGGTTAGGTGATTTCAAAGTTGCATTTCTTACTGTGACAATACCAGTAGTGTTGGGCTGCTGGAAAGTACCACCAATTTCAATATCTACATTTCCCTGACCTCCAACCCAATTGACTTGGTTGGTCAAAGCATTTAAGATTGCTAAACCTTCATTTCTAACATTTGCATTGACCTTAATTTCGTCACTATCTGCTTTAACTGTGGCAAAAGGCAAGCTTAACGGAATGCTACCTACAATGTCTACTGGTTCTGTACCTGTTCCCGTAACTGAGATATTGCTACCAAAATTTAAGCGAGCATTATTGTAATTAAAACTTAATTGTGCTGTCTGAATAGATTGCTGATTAACACTTCCGTCCACCAGCGCTATTTCCCCAATCGCAGTGGGATTTTTCAAACTACCTGCTAAAGTCACAAGTCCATTTAAGTTTCCTGTAACTTCTACAGGTAAATCTGGTACAAAAGGCTTGATGAGTGCTACTGGGAATGCTTCGATGCGGGCTTGTCCAGATAGTTGTTCTTGACTCAACTGTCCACTAAAAGCTAGGAGTGCTCCATCTAAATTTACCCGTAGGGGCTGTAACCTGACAACACCATCTGTAAAAGTGCCATTGGCAACAACTTCATTGATTTTGTAATCACCCCACACCCAGTTAGAACCTGTCAGATTAAAACTAGTATTCAATGATTGCAAAGTGCCTGTAACTTGAATTTGTCCGTTAATTGGGCCGCTTAATTCTGCTAAGGTAGGTACTCGTGCCTGTTGCTGTTGCTGTTGTTTTTGTTTTGCTACTAAAGCTGAAATTTGATTATATAACTCTAATTTTGTTGCCAAAGATGCATTCGGTTGACCAACAGGGACAGTCGTCAGTGCTTCTGCTCCAGCTAAATTTGGAGGCTGCAAACCATTGCTAATATCTGAAAAATCATAGATATTCAGCGCTGATAAGATATTCTCGATTCTGGCTTGATCAAAGCTGAGTTGAAAATTTAATGGTTGATTACCTGTGATTGGAAGTTTACCACTGAGTAAGTAACGACCTGTTCCTTGCCGCAATTCGCCTTCTGATAAACTGAAAACACCATCAGCAAAACTAATCTGACCACGAAATTCATCAGCGGTAAGTCTACCAATTTGAGGCTGAGTTACATTCACATTACCTGCAACGGTGGACTCGGTTAAATTAACGACAAAGTTACCCGAAGCATTTCCAGCCACAGGGCCAAAATTTCTCGCACCGCTAGGAATAAAACCTTGCACTACAGATAAAGGAAAGTCTCGCAGATTGACTAGGAGATTGTCTCCTTGACTTCTACCTGTGGCAACAGTACCATCACGTCGAACTAAAAATGAAGTGGGACGATAGTTAGGGTCTAGGTTGAAGGCGATTTGGTCTTGTTTTCCTCGTAGTTGCAGTTGGGTTCCTTGTTCTGGTTGATAACTAATCTGACCAGTTAACACTGGATCAAATGCGAGTTGATTAACCTTAAAGTTCTCTAATTGGATGTTACCAGAAGCAACGGGAGTACTGGGAGTGCCTTTGACTGTGCCATCAAAATCAAGTGTACCTGCGATCGCCACATTTCCAGGTAAATTAAAAGGTAGGGTTTGCAAGTTGTAATTCTGTGCCAATACATCCAGGTTGAAATTTTGGATTTGGGGTGTAGTTGTGTCTGTAAATGCGATCGCCACCGTACCCGCAGCCCTCAAACCTGGTGCAGTTGCCTGTATAATGCGTAACAGTTCGCCATTCCATTGAAATTGAGCTGTGAGTGGTTGTTGGAGTTGGGCTAAACCTTGAGATAGGCGCACTTGTCCATTGGCTTGAATGGCGGATGGCTGAAATGATGCGATACTTCCCGTTAAGCCGACTTGACCACTAAGTTGACCGCGTAAATTTTGGGATAAATCATTAAGTTGAATTTGGTCAGCATTGGCGACTGCTTGCCAGCGACCATTATTGAGGCGAATATTACTTAAGTTTAATGTCCCTGATGCTACATTTACATTAGCTTGTCCCGCAGCTTGAATATCTGCAAGTTGGAAAGAATTAGTTGTTCCCGATAGGCGTAAGTTAGCGCTAGCGATTTGACCCTGTATATTTTCTGCAACACGACTTAATGGAATTCGGGAAGCATTTGCTACTGCTTGCCACTTACCATTATTAAGCTGAATATCCCTGAGATTAACAGTACTTTCAGCTAAATTGAGTCTAGCCTGGCCTGTGGCTTGAATATTAGCAAGCTGGAAGGAATCAGTAGTCCCAGCTAAATTAAATTTACCGTTGACAACTCCCTCTCGATACTGAGGCGGCACTTGAGCAAAATTACTTAGCTGAATATTATTGGCATCAACCACACCTTGCCAGCGTTTTTGTACAAGCTGTCCTCTAGCTGTGATTGTACCCCCCGCTATTTTGGCAACAGCATCTTGTAGCCTAATGACTCCAGAGTTGTTGCTGGCGATCGCAACTTCTAATCTCGCGGGATAGCTAGCAGCAGGTGCTTGTACTTGAGCTACTGCTTTAAGGTTACTAAGGACACCAGATATTTGTGTATTTACTGCTAGATTGCCAATTTGAAATTGGGGTGAAGCTTCATAGGTTTTGGCGATCGCATCTCCTGGTAAATTCTGCCCTTGCAAGTTAAAAGCTACTTTATTTTGCTCTCCTAAAGTAACTCGACCACTACCAGTAATTTTCCCTCCAACATCGGGAGTCGCTTGGATGTCAGCAAGAACTAGTTCATTGGGAGTTAGCCGTAAGTTAGTGCTAATTTGATTAAAAATGAGGCGGTCAATTTGAGCAGTTTTGACTGTACTAATATTGCCAGTGGCGATGGGTTTTTGTAGTGAACCCTGGACTTTGAAATTTGCTTGCACTGTACCAGCTACAGGTACTGGTAATTTTGCATTCAAAGATTCTAAGGCATTCTTGAGGTTAACTGGCTTCACCTGTGCTGTCAGGTTATATCCAGTTTGAGTATTGATTGTCCCTTGAGCTTGCACTGGTACACTGCCATAGAGTGTAGTCAGATTTTCGAGAGCAATTTGTTGATTTTGAAAGTTTAGTTTACCTGTGGTTTTAGAAATTTTTGTGGGAATGTTCGCAACTTGTGCAGTGATTTGATTTAATCCCACACTTCCAAACAGAGCAATTTCTGGCTGATTAGGTTGTAACTGAACTGTTAAGTCGCTATCCACACGGCCAGCTTGTATATCTACTGGCGTCTCCACTAACCGAGAAAGATCAGATGCTAATAAATCAGTACTATTAATCTTCAGGTTAATTTTCCCTGTACTGGGACGTGTATTACCAACAATTTGTAAATCGCCCCCATTGACGGGTGTAGTGTTGATTTTAAAGGTAATTAGTTGATTTCGTTCTAAGAAGCGAGCCGAGCCGTTGACTTGATTAAATCCTACAGCAGCTTTAAGTTTTTTCGCTTGAGAAAATGGCTGTAGAGTTAGCTCACCACCTTGAAACTGAATTCCTTCTAATTCCGTTTGAATAAAACCAGCCTGTTCTTCTGGACTAGGTTTAATAGTTGTCGTCACCCAGCGACCTTGTTGATCCTGTGCAATATAAATATCAGGCTGGACTAACGTTACATTTAGCTTTAAAGTCCGGTTTTGGATTACTTCCCAAGGATCAAATTGTACTTGGACAGCTTTAATCTTAAGATTATCTGGATCAGTGGAGGTTGCAGGAACTGATGATGAGCCGAACCGCAAGCTATTCCAAGAAAAATCTTCAACTTTTCCTACTTGCACAGGTCGTCCGAGTAATTGCTCAAGATTAGTTTCTACTAATGGTACTAACTTCTTGTTGATAAACGTCCAAGCCCACCAAGCACCTCCTGCAATTCCAACTAACAAAATCACACCAAGAGTTATTCCAGTACGACTTAACAGTAGGAACCAGAAGCGTCTGTTGGAATTAGACGGAGGTTGATTATCTGGAGTGGGAGAACCTGTCATTTTTATTTAAAAAATACTGCTGGGGATGACCCTAAAACATAAGTAGTACAAAAAGGCAGAAAGTACAAGGAGCGTGGAGCGTAAGTAATCATACTGTAATCAGAATAACTATGACTTATGTAATAACTCTCTGAAACTCTTATTCTGTTTTGTTTTTTGTGTCCTATCCTTACGGAAAGCCATTTTGCGTAATTCGTAAATAGATCAACATTTTCCTTTTTAGCGTGTTTTTGTGTACACACTTTTCCCATTTACTTTTGTCTGCAATAGGAATAGCTTTTTACAGTTATATAAAACATCTATCAAAAGCAGGGAAAGTTCCATCAACAGGTCAATCAGAACTAGTCCTTTGCGGAGATAACCTCCATTCACATTCATGCTTCTGGCAATTTAGTCTTGATTTTTTTCTAATTTTTGTTATATTTATTTACATAAGTTTACAAAAGAGTAAAGCAAATATGCATAAGTGTTGGCACTATGAACACTAATGATATTCTTGAGCGCTATGCTGCGGGTAACAGACATTTTTTGCAAGTGAGTTTGCAACGTGTTAACTTGAAAGAAATTTGTCTAGTTGGAATTAACTTGGGTCAAGGTAACTTGAGTGGGGCGAATCTATCAGGAGCTTGTTTGCGGGGAGCGAATTTAAATGAAGCAAATCTGGTAGAAGCAACTTTATGGAGAACTGATTTGAGAGAAGCCTTATTAATTTGGGCTGATTTGAGCAAAGCCTGTCTGATTCGCTCAAACCTCGCAAAAGCAGATTTACACAAGGCTGTATTAGCTAGGGCAGATCTACGGCTAGCTGATTTACGCTATGCTGACCTTAGTAATGTAAATCTGGAAGGTGCGGATCTGCGCTATGCTGACCTAACAGGTGCAAATTTGGCAGGCGCAAATTTGAGTAAGACAAATCTCACAGGTGCTAATTTGAGTAAAGCAGACCTGTACAAAGCGAATATGGCTAAAGCTATTTTGTCAAGAACAGATTTGCGTTATGCGGATATCAGTTGTACCAATATGGATGATATTGATTTGTGTGATGTAAATTTGAGTGGCGCTTGTTTGTCTGAATCATTACTTTTATACAGTTTTAATTAATAAATCACTCATAGGAAAGCTTTAAGTTTTTACTCAAAGCAATTCTGGTATAGTTTATTAGTAGATTGAAATTGATGTGATATCACTAACGATATTTGTTAATAATGAAGTAGTAGTTTAAATGCTGCATCTACAGAGTCTTGGTACTTTGAAATCAGGATGGCGATCGCTACACATACAGCCATCAAAAATTTCAGCTTCTCCCCTGAGCAAAATTGCAGAGACTTTAGTGAAATCTAAATCAATTCAAGTTTTCTTGGACAAACTGTTTCCGCGTCCTTTCCACTATTGCCACTATTATGTGTAAAATTTTGGCGATCGCGTCATCTGTTTTACCTGACGAAGCCATGAGTAAAGTATGCGCCCGACGAATCATTCGCGCCGTTGCTTAACATTCTTCACTATTTCAAGTAATTGTTGATGTTGTTCTTGTGTCAGCTTAACTATGTGCTTTTTGGCATACCCTATTATTTGCGACCGCTCAACTCTCTGTTTTGATTTTAACCCAGCAGAATTAATGCGATAGATCACTAGTCTTGTTACTACTGAGGGCGAACGATGGGACTCGAACCCACGAGTGGAGGAACCACAATCCTCTGCCTTAACCACTTGGCTACGCTCGCCATTGCGTTATCTATTATAGCACTTACTTGAGAAATTAATCTAAATTTTTTTCAAGGAACGGACTCAGTTAATCTTGAGTCTAAAGACTACAGCAAATCGCCATTTAAAAAATGAGAACCGTGAATATTATGACATATGTGGGAGTCTTTGGTCTAGCTGCTTTGGGAGTAGTAATGACTCAGACTAATCCCAATCAATTTGAATACGAAGAGTACGCAGCACAAAGACTGACACAATATCTCAATACAAATGTCTGTAAAAAAACTCCAAAATTTTTAGAAAATGTCATACAGTTTAATTGCAAGCAGGTGGTAAATTCTGCCCAACCGCAAATTCGGGAAATCATAGCTGAGAGTACGGAACGTCAGGATTTTATTGTTTTTAGCATTTATCGTACAAATTTAAATTTGAATTCGTTAATACCTGCATTGAGAGTTGACTCTGTTTTGCCCTCTACCCCTGGTTATAAATTTGAGACATTGGGAGCTTTTGAGCAGTTTTACACTTACAAGGCTGAACAGCAATGAGAGATCGGGGAATGGAGATTGGGGACAAGGAAGACAAGAGAGAATTATTTAACAAGTCTCTTCCAATGCCCAATGCCCGATGCCCAATGCCCAATGACAATCTTTAACTAATTAACTTTTTTGTGTTGTCATCAGAATAAATATTTTAATGAAGTTTTTGTCATAAAGAAATAAAGCTTTAGTTATAAAAATTTGGACAGCAAGTCTTTCTTTAGGAGAAGGTGAAGATTTGCTGTAATGTTTAGCATCTTTAAATAGAACAGCGTCACAAACATATTTTTCGCAACTACTAGTAGTTAGTTGTGAAATATAGCAACTAACAATTATCTAGTGTGTGGATGAAGAACTGGAATTTTCAGCAATACTTTATCCAAACTATTTTGCTGTCAAATCAAAGATTTCAAGAGAGGAAACTAAGTAATGTTTTTTCATAAAAAAGAGACAATACATGTAGTTGAGGTCAAAGAAGCTAATCCACGTTTTGCTCAATTACTTTTAGAGCAGTTTGGTGGTGCAACAGGTGAATTAACAGCAGCTTTGCAATATTGGACTCAGTCCTTTCACTGTGAGAATCCTGGAATTCGGGATATGCTCCAAGATATTGCAATAGAAGAGTTTGGTCATTTGGAAATGGTGGGCAAACTCATTGAAGCTCATACCAAAAATGTTGACCAAACTGAAGCTTATAAAAGTACTTTATTCGCTGTTCGGGGTATGGGACCACACTTGCTAGATAGCCAAGGTGTTGCTTGGAATGCTAATTACGTCAATGAAGGTGGCGATGTTGTCCGCGATTTAAGAGCTGATATTGCTGCTGAAGCCGGCGCACGTCAAACTTACGAAGAATTAATTAAATTAGCACCAGACGAAGGCACAAAAAATACCCTCGTTCATCTTTTGACTAGAGAAGTATCTCACACCCAAATGTTTATGAAAGCACTAGATTCTTTGGGTAAATTAACAGATCCATTCTTTGGCAACATTCAACCTGATAATACTGTCGATATTTACTACAACTTGTCTACAAATGGCAAGGATGAACGGGGTCCTTGGAATTCCGAACCAACTTTCCGTTACATTGCTGATCCTGTTGCCGAAAAACAGTCGTAATTAATTAGTATTTAGTGTTAGTTGTGTGTTAGTTATTGATTGGTAGGAAAAACTATATTTCTACCAATAACTAACAATAAATAATAAAAGTTATATTGAGAATTTGCTT
>NZ_AJLJ01000166.1 GCF_000317245.1 Fischerella muscicola SAG 1427-1 = PCC 73103 | reverse complement strand
TAAGTACAACCTCTCACAAAATTGTAGCGAATAAAACTAAGGAAAATTCTGCGAACCTCTGCGCTGACCTTGCGCCCCTCTGCGTTTAACAAAGCTGTTATTTTATATAAGCCTGTACTAATATTATTTAATAAATAAATTAATTTGTACTTTTGCTAATGATGCCTGCATGTTTACTAGTGTCCCACGGTAGCCGAGATCCACGCCCAGGAGTTGCAATGCAGCAGTTAGCAAGGTTAGTGATTGAACAAGCCCAAAGTGATGGATCTGAAATTGTAGTCACTACAGGGTGTTTAGAGCTGAATCCAGAACCTTTGCATCAGCAGATCATCAAGTTTGTCAGAAATTCTACTAGTTGTGCGAAGATTCACCTGAAAATAGTGCCATTATTTTTGCTACCGGGGGTACATGTGATGGATGATATTCCCACTGAGGTAGCACTAGCTAGGCAGGTTCTTGATCAAGATATTTTGATAGAATTACAACCATATTTAGGTAGTCACCCTAGTTTAGAGTACTTTTTGGCAAAGCAATTCACCACAACAACAGCGACGGCGAGAATTCTTATCGCTCATGGTAGCCGTCGTTCGGGTTCGCAAACACCAGTGGAAGCAATAGCGAAAAATTTAGGTGCAATCACCGCTTATTGGTCTGTACCTGCGAGTTTAGAATTCCAAGTCAAAGAGTTGATAAATCTTGGACACAGGCAAATTGCAATTTTGCCATACTTTTTATTCGCGGGTGGAATAACTGATGCGATCGCTCAGGTAACAGAAAAGTTACAATTACAGTTTCCTAATGTGGATTTGCAACTAGCAGAACCTTTAGGAGCAAGTGCAGAATTAGCTGATTTAGTTTGGGATTTAATCAAAGAATGAACCGCGAAGACGCCAAGGAAGAGGGGAAGAACTGTTTGGGGAAGGTTTATTTAGTTGGTGCGGGGCCAGGAGATCCGGGGTTGATGACACTCAAGGGTAAAGGGTTGTTAGAGTGTGCAGACGTTGTAATTTATGATGCTTTGGTCAGTCCCGCAATTCTAGAAATGATTAATCCCCAAGCTGAAAAAATTAATGCTGGTAAGCGCCGGGGACGTCATTCATTGATGCAGGAAGAAACGACGCAGTTAATGATTGAGAAAGCACAAGAACATGCAATTGTCGTACGGTTGAAGGGAGGCGACCCGTTTGTTTTTGGTCGCGGTGGCGAAGAGATGGAAGAATTATTGCAAGCGGGAGTATCTGTGGAGGTTGTGCCGGGTATTACATCGGGTATTGCCGCCCCAGCCTACGCGGGTATTCCTTTGACGCATCGACTGTATAGTTCTTCAGTAACATTTGTTACTGGACACGAGGCAGCAGGTAAGTATCGACCAACTGTGAATTGGAGTGCGATCGCTCACGGTTCAGAGACGATAGTAATATACATGGGGATTCACAATCTGGCTTATATTACCGAAGAGTTGGTAAAGGCGGGGTTGAGTCTGGATACTCCGATTGCTTTGGTACGTTGGGGTACAAGACCAGATCAGGAAGAATTGATAGGTGAATTGGGGACAATTGTAGAGCAAGTTGAGCAATCTGGATTTGAAGCACCTGCGATCATGGTAATTGGTGCAGTTGTGAATATGCACAGGATTTTATCTGCTTGTCGTCCCTTATAATCAATCTTATTTACTTAGTTCTGATCTTAAACTTTTGTCTATTTATAATTGGCTTTCCAATTTATTCATTAATTTCAAAACCCAGAAAAATGTCGAAGATAAACTAACTCGAATTTTCCTAAAACTGAGAGAATATGCTTCTGCTGAATCTGGATATGCTAGGGGAAATCTGATTAACTTGCTTAAGTACAGTAATATTGATTTAGCAAACTATGATTTTTCGCCTTTGGCTATTAAACAAGCAGACTTACGACAAGTGAATATGAAAAGCGTTCATTGTCAGAATGCTGTTTTCGATAAGTCTGTTTTTTCTGATAAATAGCGATCGCTTATTGGTAACTTGAATGTAGAGCTGACATTATCCTCCTCATGAGGTACAGTTGTACGCTCCTCAAAAATTTTAACTTGTTGATCTGCTTTAGTAACAATTCCAGTAGGTAATTGGTCAAATTGTTTTGTCAGTATCAATGTTTGCGATCGCTGCCATGTCAATAATGCTAATTGAGCAATTTCTGTTACCTCTGCATAGAATACACTTTCTTTTAAGTGTTGTGTGACTGACCGACAAAGCTGAGTGAAAGCTTTTAAATTCAGTAGTTCTCCCAAATCGCCCAACTGAGTAGCTATAATGATAACTTCTGATTTTAAGGTAGATTTATCTGTCTTACATAATACAGATTTGAGGTATTGTAAATATTCTTCAACCTCAGTTTGAAAAATTAATAGTATGATATCTTCCAGTTCGTTATATTGTGAGTTGTGTGTTTTGTTATGTAACAAATTTTGCTCATTCACATGCTTTTTTAATTCCTCAAAGACTGGAAAACAAAAACTGGCTAACCATTGCTCATCAATCACATAGCCAACAGAAAGTAATTCTACTATCTGATGTAACCATTCAACACCGGATAAGAGTAAACTATGTAACTCGCTGTCAATTTCTAAAAAGTTAGTCTGCTTTTTTAAAATTTGTAGCGCCTCTTCTAAACGGTGAGCAAAGTTACTAAGTAAAGGAAAGCCTAGAATATCTGCACCAGCTTTGATAGAATGAATATTCTTGAGGGCTAATTCAATAGTTGACGAATAACTTTGATGTTGAGATTTGAGTTCTAAGAATACAGATTCTAGGTTATTTAAATTACTCTTAGCTTCTTCCAGAAAATTAGTCTGGTTTTCTAGTTCCCTATTTTTTAACATAGTTGGAATTATTTTTGATACCAAATACAAGGGAATACATGATGAATGTGTAATTCAGAGTTAACAACAAGATTCTATATCTACGCTACGTAGACAAATAACAGCTATCATATATATGATTAATTCCGAATTAATTGACAAATAATGACTACTCAGGAATCACTCAATTATAAATTAGGAACTAGGAATAAAACTGTCAAATATTGTTCAAATTTAATTATTTAGATTTTTTATGTTTCTTAATATGTTTAACTCATTGGAACAACAAGATCACCGACTTCTTAAAGAAGTCGGCGATCTAAAATGGCTTACTTGTGTACTCTTGGTTGTTTACTTAAACTTTGAAACTACGAACACTGGCTTGTAACTGTTGGTAAATTTCTAAGGTTTTTTGCAGAGAAGCAGATACTTTGCGATAGGAACCACCAGTCATTTCAGATACCTTAGCAATTTCTTTCATTAAATGAATGACTTCTTTAGAAGTTTGCACTTGAGAGACTGTGGCGAGAGATATTGACTGTACTAATTCGTCAATTTGGCAACAAACATTGAGCATTTGATTTAAGCTGTGTTTGCTATCTTCAACCAAATGAGTGACTTCTATTACCTGGATACTTCCTAATTCTATTGTCTTGACAACTTCCCTAACTTCCAGGTTAATATTGGCGGCGATTCCTTCGATTTCACCTGTGACTGTAGCACTTTCAGTTGCTAGGGCAGCTACTTCTTCAGAAAAAGAAATCAAAGCGTCACTATCTCTACCCACACGGCTTGTTTCAATTCCAGCATTGATCGCTAATAAGTTAGTTTGTAAGGAGATTTGTTTGATTAAGGAAGCCAGACGAGTAATATGTTGCGAGTAGTCTCCTAAACGCTTGATTTTTATGGCTGTTTCTCCCATTGAATCCCGCAGGCTAAAGATATTTTCGACAGTGAGATCCATAGCGGCGTCGCCAATTTCGGCGGTAGGAGAGGCTGTACGAGCAACAGCTGTAGCTAATCTGGCATTTTTGGCTACACCTTTGATGGAAAGCCGAATTTGATCAACAACATCAAGAGAACGATCTATTTCCTGGGTTTGTTTGAATGTGTCAATGGCGAGTTGGCTAATTACTCCTGAATTTTCGGCGATCGCAGTATTCAATTGAGTCGCAGCTGCTTTAACTTGGATGACAATTTCGCGCAAGCTTTCAACAATAAAGTTACAAAAGTCTGCGATCGCGCCGATTTCGCCTTTACTAACTTCTACATGTACCGTTAAATCCCCTCTTTTGGCTCCTGCAAAATCATCTAAGAGTCTGTTGAGTTGTTCTTGCAGTTGTTCTGCTTGCTGACGTTGCTGTTCGGAAGCTTTTTCACTTTGTTCTAAAAGATTCGCTCTTTCTAAAGCCAGTCCGATTAATCTGGCGAATTGCTCAAATAACTCAATTTCTGCTTGCTGCCAGACACGAGTTCTAGTACATTGGTGGGCAATTAACAAGCCCAGTAAATTACCACCCAACGAAATTGGTGCTTCTAGATGCGCTCTGACTGCAAAAGATTCTAATTGTTTGACGTAAACTTCTGAAAAATTTGCTTGATAAATATTGTTAGCAGCCAGTACACCACCTTGGCGATACCTTTCTCCGTAATCTTGCACAGCAGCTTCATGAAATCTTGGTTCTACGCCAGGCAAACCTGCAACTACAGACTCGGCTAAAATACTACCTTGCCAATTTTCATCAAATTTACAGATGACCACACGATCTACCTTTAAGGCTTTACGGATGTCTTGAACTGCTAAGTTGTAGATTTCTTGGGAATTGAGAGTTCCAGATAAATGGATGGCAAAGTCTTTAAGTACTTGGCTCACTTCCAGTAAATGCACTCGTTCTAAAGCCAATCCCACCTGAACTGCTAACTGTCGCAAGAAATTAATTTCAAAAGGTTGCCAAACATGGGGTGCCCAGCAGTAATGAGCAATCAAAAAGCCAAAAATTTGATTATCTTTGAGAATTGGTGTCGCTAATATCGCCTTGACTTGCAGTCTTTCCATCAATCTCAGATGTTCGGGAACCAAGTCTGTCTCAAAGACGTTATTGGCAATGAGAATACCATTGGCTGTGTATGTTTCTACCAATTGCCTAGCAATGGAGGCGTCTTCAATGGTGTCACCCAAAGTCACTGGTAAACCAGGTGCTACAGACTCGGCGATCACTTGTCCCTTACCGTGAGGATTAAAGTGATAGACAACAACGCGATGCGCTCCTAATGCTTGTCTGGCTTCTGTAACTGTAGTATTAAATAAATCCTCTCGATTAAGTGATTGACGAATCGCCGTCAGGATATTTGTAAACATCTTCAGGCGTTCGGCTTCGATTTTTTGTTTATTAAGCAAGTCTTGTAGTTGATCAGCCATGCGGTTAATGCTGGCTCCCAAGGTAGCAAATTCGTCTTCACCTTGGACATGAATACGGCTGTCAAAATTACCTCTAGCCAGTTTTTTGACTACCATTGTGGCAGTTTGAATTGGTAAGGTGAGACGGTTGGCTAAAATAGCAGCGATCGCACCCACTAATAACGCTGTCAAAACCGTTCCCAGCACTAATGCCAACAATAACTGTCTTTGTGTTCCCAAAGCGATCGCTTTGTCTGTACTCAAGACTAATTGCCAATTTAAGTCTGGTAAACCTGCTGTTGTTTGCCAAGGAACAAAGGTTGTTAAATCTTCGGCTTTACCTTTACGATCTCGTAATATACGTGTTACTATTTGCTGCGATGTTTTTAATTGCTCCCATTTGGGAATAAATTTTTGAGCATCTTTACCCAAGTGATTCTGATCTGTTGCCAAAAAAATCTTACCCGCAGGATCTATTAATTGGTACTCATCGT
Source organism: Fischerella muscicola SAG 1427-1 = PCC 73103 (assembly GCF_000317245.1). Taxonomy (GTDB): domain Bacteria; phylum Cyanobacteriota; class Cyanobacteriia; order Cyanobacteriales; family Nostocaceae; genus Pelatocladus; species Pelatocladus muscicola_A. Next base: position 5,273 of record NZ_AJLJ01000166.1, on the reverse strand, counting down.
TAACTCTCGAAAGCTTATTGAGTGTTTGCGCTAAAGATTGTATCGGTACAACTGCTTGGACAATATAAATAGTTTTATTAGTGACACTATCTTTAACTGGTGCAGCCAAATAAATTTTTGATTTTTCTATATTTGTAGTCAGCAATGGCTGGCTAATATATGGCTGATTGCTTTTCAGAACTGCTTGAAAATATTCTTGATTTTTTTGATTAGGAAGTGATTCACCTGGGGTTTGTAAAAACACATTACCATTGAGATCCACAACAGCAATGCTTTCATACACTTGATAAATATCTTGCAAGTTACTGAGCCGTGCTACTTTATTTTCGGCATCTAAACTGTCTCTAAGTTTGGAGTCAATCAGAAATTTTTGGCTGGCGAATAGCTGAATTTCTTGATATCGTTTCAGCATAAATCGCTCAACATTATCTGCTACATTGCGGGCGCTAGTTTGTTTGATATTACTAATTTCTTTGATCAGGGATTGACTGACTAAGTAATATGTCATGGCTCCCACTCCCAAGGTTGGTAGAGTGGAAATCGCCACAGCGAAGGCGATCGCTTTGGTGCGGAAGCTGACTTGTTTTGCCCATGCAATAACACTATTGATAGGAGAATAGAGAGAATAATTTCGGCGCTGAAGTACAGTTTCTGTTTCGGACGTAGTTCTAAATGTGCGCCGATGATAACCACTGTTTTTCGGTTCGGAATTAATTCTATTAACCATTAAGTTATCTCTATGCTCTGAGGGTTAAGTGAGTCAGACAATTTTGGATTTTAGATTACCCTGCGCTTCGACACGGAGTGGCTACTTGCAGAAGTCGCTAACACCCCTACCAAAGTTAGCCGCAGAAGCGTCTATAGATTTTGGATTGATTCCACCGATAAATCTTCTTCCTTGTACTCAGCTCGGAATTATTGAGCAATTTTTAGATTCTGAAATGAAGCATTAAATTTTGAAAAATCTCTTCCTGTTACTAGATACTACGTCTATAAATGTTGAGATTTATTAGTAAGTAACGACGGAAATTAAACTATAAATCAAAATGAAAAGTGCGTGCTTAAGAAGGCTTTTGACTGTCTATTTTGTACCTTTCTATATTAGAATAGACTAGCAAAATGAATCTACTTGAGAAAGCAAAAAGAAAGTAATGACATAGAGATAGAGACAATGGGCTTTATTCTGCTTCCTATCATTTTGTAGTAATACCAATTTAAAAAATTATCGCAACACATGGATTGATAACAAGCCAGAAGCACAAAGCAATTCTCAATCCAAAATCTAAAATGGTATAACTAATTATATGTTGCAGAAAATAGAAGATGACACAATAGTCTGTGCATCTACAATTCATACTAAATTTTTGTACACCTACTTAATGTGTTGAAATAGTTCTTTAAGTAAATCTGCCTGTGTAAAAGGTTTACTCAAATAGCCTGATGCCCTCACAAGTTTTGCTCTAGCTTTATCGATAAAACCTGTTCTACCTGTAATCATAATTATAGGTGTATCTTTAAAGTGAGAATGTTTCCGTACCAATGAACACAATTCATAACCATCCAAGTTAGGCATTTCGATGTCTAGTAAAATCAAATCTGGTTTGAGGCGAATAATTTGCATTAGAGCCTTGAGTGGATCGTTAATGCCCATAACAGAAAACATTTGATCATCCAAGAATTTCTTGATAGCGTTGATCACAGTAGGACTGTCATCTATACAGAAAACTGTGTACAGTTTTTTCTCAGCATTTGGTTGAGAACTTGAGGGAGAGCTAATATTGTTCTGACTGACAGGATGAGGCAACACATTATTCTGCCTCGGTTTAGGCAATGGTTGCTGAGTTGGGGGAACAACATGGAGATGCTGTTGTCCAGAATTTGATTTACTTTCGCTCTTAGATGTCCTCTGGGAAGTTTGTTGTCGAGGAGTAATAGCAAATTCGGAAGCTGATTGATGATTTAGATGGCGTCTTCCAAAGGCGTCTGGCTGTGATGTTGTTGTATCAGCGCCGGATTTTTCTGTTTTAACACTAGGAATAGATGCATGATGCGATCGCTTTTGGCTACGTTCAACTAATAAGCGCATATCCAAGTGGCAAAACTTTGGCATTTCATCCAAAAAGCTTTCTGGAGTAAATTCGTAACTCCCCTCTTTTAGCAACAAAAATGACTCTAAAACTTCTAACGCCAATTGTTCCACCAATATCCCGGCTTGAGCTGGAGTAAGATACTTCTGATTAACTAACCAGCAAATACCTAGATAATCTGGATTCGGTATTGCTTGATTTTCAATCCCAGTTTCAAAAATTGCCCGCAATTGCTCTTTGATGCCATTGTGGAGAGTAGGTATTTTTTGACTTAAACGCTGCAAGTGTTTGTAAAGCAGCTCAAACATTTTTTCTGTACAGCACGCATAAATTAATTTACCCTCCTCCACATATATTGACCAAGAACCCGAAGCTGTAAAAACTTGCAAACAACCAGTAGTAGATTTACTAGTGATTTTTTTCAGCAAAAATAGCGGCTGTAATGACTGATAAAACCTGTATCTATTAATAGGAAGTATCTTCATGGCTACGGCTCTCAAATAAAATCAAAATTGACAAATGCAAATGGCTCCACTTGTTGCCATGAAACAGCGCCTGCATATTGCACCTATTTAACATTAGCTTATGGTGTGGGTGCATATACCCAAATAAAAAGATAAAAAATCCAGAAAGTAGATAATTAATTTCAAAAACCAACAGCAAACCTCATCAATAGCGCCATTTTAGGATATTTAGTACTTGATACAGACTCTGCCGTTGGTTCTTGTAGCGAGATGGAATAGCAAGCAGCATATAAGCAGACTGGTAGAAATATAATCTATTGGATTTGACGAGTAATCTTAGTTAGTTATTGACTAACCCAAAATCCCTCATTTGAGGGTTGAGTATTGGGTATTTTGTCAATACTTTGATTTTATCGTCCCTAACTTCTGCGATCGCATTGGCAAGAAAGGGGGAAAATCCAAGGATAAAACAACAAAAGTAATAATATTATCCCTTTCATTTTCTCCTTTTGACCCAGTTGTACTTAAAGAGGAAAGCACAAAGGGTACACTCGCTCACTTTTTGCTTGATTTCTGGACGAATTTTAATAGTGGACTAGAAGACGCAAGCTGTGATCGGCTTTCAAAAAGGCAGTTTTTTCATCTGTTCGGAAAACACCCTCTTAAACATTGTCCTGATGAACTGGAAAGTAGTTCTGATGATCTGGATGAGTATTTACAGTGATGAATTACAACTATGAGCTTCGATTATGTTGCTGTAATTCAACAAATTTACTCCATGCTTACAAATTTATCTTCCTTACTTTTAGATTACTCTAATTTGCAGAAAAAAGATAAATTAAGCATGAAAGTTTCTATTGACAAATAAAGAGAATGTGAAATAACAAATATTTGCATAAGCAAAAATTAATTTATATTCAAAAGTAGTTTTCTTACTATCAATACCTAAGTGTACAAAAATGTACAGATTCATATTGAATTTATATATTCAAGGACTTACACAGGTGTCGCAAAAACATCATTTTTGGTTTTTAGTGAGGATTTGTATTTTCTAAACAAGGGCTAAAATTCTTACTACAAACATAAAAAGTATGCCAATTGCCTAAATCCTGTCTTATTTATTTCATTAATCATTTAAGTAGATTTTTACCAACTAATTCTCTATCATTTTGTTTGTGTTGATACATTTATATATTTGATATTGTCTTTCTTTTCAAGAATTTCAACTAAATACTCTTGATAGTTCAGGTTACTAAACTAATAAAGAGTCGAGTAATTGTAATTATGAATGCATTATAAGCTGATTGATATGATTGCTTTAGCCAAAATGGCATTATCTTGAATGTTGATATACATATTCTCACAATCTAAAATTTATTCCGGATACAAAATCTAGTCAATCAAGGAAAATGGTGTGACAAAGTTAATGTTGCATCAGCATAAGAATTAAATAAAGATAAACAACAACAAAGTTGAGCTAGCTATCAAAGCATCAATTCAACCGATAAAAGCTGTATGCTTGATGATATGCATGTATGTTTTATACAAAAAAATATTCTGAATCAAAAAATACAAAATTTAGAAAAATGGCTCAAGCTTTTAAATTAAGTTTTATCCGGATATCATTATAAAAAGAATGTATTTCTAACAGTAAGTATTTTTAAATGCTCAATATTAATAGTACAGCACAGCCAAAATAACTACGCAGCAAACAAGAAGCTTAAAAAGCTCCAATCTTAACATGAAATGGTTCTGCATTTTTATTAGCAGCTTGTGATCCAAAACTCAGCTAAAAGAACTTAGCTGGTAAAAGGTTAAGGGTAAGTGGAAAAGGTATGTTACTCCTATTCAAAACAACTACATATATTTGATTTTGTCCAACAACAATAAACTTGAAAAGTAGAGTCTGACAATGGGTGCAATGCCAGCATTGCTTTCACCCCTCAGTATGAAAATAGAGCAAAGCGTAAAGTGTCAGGGGAAAAAGAAGCATGATACAGTTATTCTGATCTTCTGTGTTTGATAACAATTGGTTAAAATAGTAACGTCAACCAACACACAAAACTTTCTACTATTCTCCAGAAAAGCTAAACTACAAAAACTGGAGATGAGACCAATACAACTGTGACCGAAATTAGTTTACATGTAGAAGAAGCGGGAGAACGCTTAGACCGTTATCTTACTGAACAATTAACAGACCTATCTCGTTCTCGCATCCAACAGTTAATTGAACAGGGTCAGGTTCAACTTAATAGTAAAGTCTGTACATCCAAAAAGATGACTGTGAGACCAGGCGATCGCATCACTGTCACTGTTCCCCCAGTCGAACCCCTCGAACTGATCGCAGAAGATATCCCCTTAGATATCCTTTATGAAGATGACCACATATTAATTCTCAACAAAACAGCAGGATTAGTTGTTCATCCTGCACCCGGTCATCCAGATGGGACTTTAGTGAACGCCATCTTAGCCCATTGTCCTAACCTGCCGGGAATTGGTGGTGTACAGCGTCCAGGAATTGTGCATCGACTAGATAAAGATACAACAGGGGCGATCGCTATTGCTAAAACTGAATTTGCTCATCAACATCTCCAAGCACAACTTCAAGCTAAAACCGCACAACGAGAATATCTAGGTGTGATCCACGGTGTTCCAAAAACAGAAAGTGGTACAGTTGATTTACCCATCGGTCGCCATCCAGTAGACCGAAAAAAAACTAGAG
>NZ_AJLJ01000165.1 GCF_000317245.1 Fischerella muscicola SAG 1427-1 = PCC 73103 | reverse complement strand
AAAAAAATGGCTGTTGTCTCAACAGAAAAAGGTGGAAGACCTGCGGTTACTCATTGGCGAGTAATTGAACGTTTGGGCAACTATACATTAATGCACTTTCAATTAGAAACCGGACGTACTCATCAAATTCGTGTCCACAGCGCCCATATGGGTCATCCCATTGTCGGCGACCCTGTTTATAGTTCTGGCCGTTCGGTGGGTGTGAATTTACCAGGTCAAGCGCTCCATGCTTGGCGGCTCAAATTACAGCATCCAGTCTCTGAAGAATGGATCGAAGCCACTGCACCTATTCCTCAAACGTTAACAACTCTGCTTGAAGTTTTAAGACGACGAGTTGTCATATTTTGACCATAAAAATATAAATGAGAAATCTTTACGAATCTTCTTTACTCTTCTTTACGTTAATTTACAAACTTATCATTCCCCTAAGCTTCCGTGTGTTTGGGAAATATTTACTTTTAGCCACAATTTTTCGAGAAAAGTGCAGATTTAGATTTTAAGTATTTTGATTCAAATCTAAAATCCATCAAATAGTTACGTACAATACAGATTTTTCAGTTGGATCATTTTTCAGAAAGAAACAGAAAGTAAGCTTTTTTATGAAAGCAAAATCAAATATTATGTATTTTTTGCTACTCCTAATTTTACATAGCCTGAATATTAAGTTAGATAAATAAAAGTATTTGAATGTAAAGCTACTATTAATTGATCAGTGTATAAGCCTGCTGCTTTATAGGTTTCACGGAATCACCTAGAGTTTTACACTTGTTAAATAAAGTTTATAAAAAAAGACCGCAAGCCACATATAAAATACGAACTAGGTTAGAAAGCAATTTAAAAATATCAAGACAATAAAAGTTTTTTTGGTTAAATATTTGCATATATAAATTATGTGTATTCAATTTTTATGTGCAATATTTGCCGATATTTTTGCTGACTATTTGTCGTGATTACCATAATTGCTTCTAACAAAAAAGAAACTGAATTTAATGATTTGAATTTGCTGCTGTGAATACGAGGAGAAAAAAATGCTTGATGCTTTTTCCAGAGTAGTTGAACAAGCTGATAGAAAAGGCGCTTACTTAAGCGGTGACGAAATCAACGCTCTGCAAGCAGTAGTTGCTGATAGCAACAAGCGCTTAGATGTTGTTAACAGACTCACCAGCAATGCTTCCTCCATTGTTGCTAATGCTTATCGTGCTTTAGTAGCAGAACGTCCCCAAGTCTTCAATCCTGGTGGTGCTTGCTTCCACCACCGCAATCAGGCTGCTTGTATCCGCGATTTGGGATTTATTCTGCGTTATGTTACCTACTCTGTACTAGCAGGTGATTCCAGCGCCATGGATGATCGCTGCTTGAACGGTTTACGTGAAACTTATCAAGCTCTTGGTACTCCTGGTGATGCTGTAGCTTCTGGGATTCAAAAAATGAAAGAAGCTGCTATCAATATTGCTAACGATTCTAATGGCATTACTAGAGGTGATTGCAGTCAGTTAATATCTGAAGTTGCTAGCTATTTTGACCGCGCTGCTTCAGCCGTTGCTTAAAATTTTTGCTGGTCGTAGATTGCAATTATTTGAAAGTGCCTTTTGTCATTATGCCTGGGTCATTCGTAATTGCATAGGGCAGATAAAAATAAGTTGCATATACGGCTCTTTGTGTAAATTTTGAGCAATAACTTTTTGAGTTCTTTTTAGTTAGCAATTTTTGGAGAATTAAATCATGAAAACCCCATTAACTGAAGCAATTTCCGCTGCTGATGTGCGCGGCTCTTACCTAAGCAACACTGAACTGCAAGCAGTATTTGGTCGTTTTAACCGTGCTCGTGCTGGTTTAGAAGCCGCTCAAGCATTTGCTCAAAACGGTCAAAGATGGGCAGAAGCAGCAGCTAATCACGTTTATCAAAAATTCCCTTACACTACCCAAATGCAAGGGCCTCAGTATGCTTCTACTCCAGAAGGTAAATCGAAATGCGTACGTGACATTGATCACTATTTACGCACTATCAGCTACTGCTGTGTAGTTGGTGGCACTGGTCCCTTGGATGAATACGTAGTTGCAGGCTTAAAAGAATTCAACGGCGCTCTTGGCTTGTCTCCTAGTTGGTATGTAGCGGCTCTAGAATTTGTGCGTGACAATCATGGTTTGAAAGGTGATGTTGCTGGTGAAGCTAACACCTATATCAACTATGCAATTAACGCATTGAGCTAAATCTATACAGCAGGTCCTTTGTCCTTTTTTAATGGCTAATGGCTAATCGAAACTGGTTAGTAGTTAGTAATTGTTGATCGTTAATAGTTGATGGAACAACCAACAACTAACAACCAACAACTAGCAACTAGCAAGAGTGCAATTAGCAATTAGCCATTCGTTGTATTTGAGAACAGAAATAATAAAACATTCGTAAATATGGAGCGATTGTCAAGATGACTACTTCAGTCGCAGAACGCCTAGCAATCAGAGATGACATAGGCAAAAAAACTGAGCTGCGTCCAAATTGGAGTGAAGATGAATTGCAGTTAGTGTTTCGGGCTGCTTATGAGCAAATTTTTGGTCGCCAAGGAGTGTACGCTAGCCAAAAATTTACCAGCGCTGAAGCAATGTTACGTAACGGTAAAATCAGCGTTAAACAATTTGTAGAAATTCTCGCAAAATCTGAATTTTACAGGGAATGTTTCTTTTATAAAAATTCCCAAGTGAGGTTCATTGAATTGACCTACAAACATTTGCTAGGACGCGCACCCTACGATCAATCAGAAATTGCATACCACACGGATATGTACGCTGCTAATGGTTACGATGCTGAAATAGAATCGTACATTTACAGTTCAGAATATGACAATGCCTTTGGTAATTATGTTGTTCCTTATTACCGAGGATTTCAATCAATTCCTGGTATGAAGACCGTAGGATATAATCGTATTTTTGAGCTTTATCGTGGTAGAGCTAACAGCGACAACGCTCAATTTGGCGGCAAAAATTCCCGCCTACGCTCAAAAATTGCGATGAATATGTCAAATTCAATTGTGCCACCATCCTCCCCAGGTCTTGGCTTCGCATCAATTGCACCAACTTTAATCAGTTCTCCTGCATTGGGAGATAGTCGCATGTTCATCATTGAAGCGATCGCTGGTGGATTAAACACAAAAGTTGCAGTGCGTCGTAGCCGACAAGTTTACACTGTACCTTATGAGCGGCTCTCAGCTACCTACCAGGAAATTCATAAGCGTGGCGGTAAGATAGTTAAGATTTCACCAGCCTCATAGAAGAAAGGGAAAAGGGATCGGGGATTGGGGAAAGGGGACAAGGAAGACAAGGAAGCAGGGAGCAGGGTGCAGGGTGCAGGAAGAACCCAATCCCCGTACTCTGCGAGAAGCCCGTCTCCGTTAGGAGAATCCCCTATCCCCAATCCAAAATCCAAAATCCAAAATCCAAAATCTAAAATCTAAAATCGAATGACTGCTGCATATTCTGTTGAACCAATTCTTTCCCAAGAAGCAGCGATCGCAGCACTCAAGGGCGAAGATAACCAAATTCGTTATTACGCTGCTTGGTGGTTGGGAAAGCATCAGGTACAAGCAGGTTGTACAGCGTTGTGTGAAGCCCTGTTTGATGAACGCTATCGTATTCCATCTGGAGGGTATCCTCTACGCCGTCAAGCTGCACGTGCTTTAGGACAATTAAAGAACCCGCAAGCAGTACCAGCGTTAATTGCTGCATTGACATGTGATGATCTGCACTTGCGAGAAGCAGCGATTCAAGCTCTAGCTGCTATTGGTGATCAGCAGGCTGTTGAGCCTTTGCTGAAACTGCTGCAATCCGCTCAAGAGCAACCGTTAGAAGCCTTAATAGAAGCCCTAGCAACTTTAGAGGTATGGTCTGCTCGTTCCCAAGTCGAACCTTTTCTCAATCATGCTTCCGAGCGAGTACAGTGTGCTGCGGCACGGTATTTGTTTCTTTTAACCCAAAAACCCCAGTACATTGAACGTATTATTAATAATTTGCATCATGACAATATGTATTTGCGCTGGGCGGCCATATTTGATTTGGGAGCTGTTGGTCATCGTCAAGCAATAGATGCAATCCTAGCTGCTGGGGTTCCTAACAGTTTAAAACTGTTAAATTTAAAACGTATTTTGGAAGCTTTTTTAGATCAAGAACAAACAGATAAGGAAATAATTCAATTAATTTTTCAGGCAATTGATGATTTATTAATTCAACTTTAAGTTAGGGTTTGTTTAACAATTAAGATCCCCGATTTCTTCAAGAAGTCGGGGATCTAACTCTGCTCAACTCTACAATCTTCAGAATCAATAATTTCTTGTATATCTGCAATCTTTAACAATCATGAATACACAAAATTTTGTGAATATTGAGGAACTGATTTCGCAATTAAACCATGCTGCACTGCCAAGTGATGCGGTATCTGCAATTGCTAGGATTTCTGCTAGTGAAACTACGGAAGCCAAGGCGATTGCTGCTTTAATTCAAGCTTTTGGCCATCATCACCCTTCTGTTGGCAAAGCAGCAGTTGAAGCTTTAGTAAAGCTAGCACCTGCAAGCGTAGAAGCACTGATTCTTGCTTTCCGTAGTTCTCCTGATCAAGGCGTGCAGGCATATATTATTCAGGCTTTGGCACTAATTGGCGACTCTAGAGCATTTGATTTGTTAACCGAAGTTGTTGGTACAGAAGTAGCTAACCACTGTCAAGGAAATGTTCGTCGGATTGCTGCACGGGGACTCGGAAAGATCGGGAGTAGTACTGATGAACCAGCAGTTATTCACCATGCTATTGAAAAACTGAGGTGGGCTTTACTCTCTCCAGAAGATTGGGGGCTACGTTACGCTGCTGCGGTTTCTCTCCAAGAAATTGCCACACCAGCAGCTTATGCTGCCTTACAGGCTGCTTTAAATCAAGAAGCAGATAAAGTAGTGCGATCGCGTATTACAACAGCCACAGCAAAAAATCTGCCAGATTAACTACAGACAATTTTTGGTAATTGGTAATTGGTGATGGGTAATTGAGATACTGATGATTTTCCCATGCCCAATGCCCCAAGTTGGCGGTAAGAACCCAACCATGGCTGAAGTGGGAGGGACAGACCGCCAACTTTTGTGACAAATTTCTGCAATTAACGGCAATTTTTATAATTTTTTTGTTAAAAATTCTTAACATATACTTCTGTTTATCAAATTCATGTAGAACTTGAATAGATTGTGATATCTAGAATTGAAAGAAACTTAAGAAAATATAAGCAAAGAAAAGTTGCGTCTGATCTTGCTGTTTTATGAAGCAATATTACAAAAAAATCAACTTATTCTCAGTTAAAGCCCTTGTATGTAAAGGATTTGAGGCTTTTCTTATTGGTCTATCTCATTTATTCACAATTTGTAACAAATAATGCCCCTGTAGCGTTGTATAAACATAAGCTGGAGGGGTTAAACAACAGGCAAAAGTGAAAGATGGCACTCAATTCGTAAAGTTTGCCAGTTTCTCATAAAATCACCCCAGTTTCTCATTTTTCTAGTTCTGTTTCAGAACACGGGAAATGAAGAGCAAAAGAGAAACACTCTTGTTTTAATGTCTGTTATAGGCCAATCCAAATTGATAAAACAATTCCAGTTTTAATCAAGACAGCACTCAATTAAGGAATTAGGAGAATCTTCCATGTTAGACGCATTTGCCAAGGTGGTTTCTCAGGCTGACTCCAGAGGCGAATTCCTGAGCAACGAACAACTCGATGCTCTAGGCAATCTAGTTAAAGACGGCAACAAGCGCCTGGATGTAGTAAACCGCATCACCAGCAATGCTTCCGATATCGTTACCGATGCTGCTCGTGCTTTGTTTGAAGAGCAACCCCAATTGATTGCTCCTGGTGGAAACGCTTACACCAACCGTCGCATGTCAGCTTGCTTGCGCGATATGGAAATCATCTTGCGCTATGTTACCTACGCTATCCTCGCTGGTGACGCTAGCGTTCTTGACGACCGTTGCTTGAATGGCTTGCGCGAAACCTACCAAGCTCTGGGTACTCCCGGTTCTTCCGTAGCAGTTGGTGTTCAAAAAATGAAAGAAGCTGCTGTCAACATTGCTAACGACCCCAATGGAATCACCAAGGGTGATTGCAGTGCTTTGATTTCTGAAGTAGCTAGCTACTTTGATCGCGCTGCTGCTGCTGTTGCGTAATAAAACATAACAAAAAAGCCCAGAACCAAAAAGCTAGGTATCCAGGCAAAAAATTACGAAACGTTAAGGACGTTAAGGAGATTATAAAATCATGAAAACACCCATTACCGAAGCAATTGCAGCTGCTGATACCCAAGGTCGCTTTCTGAGCAACACCGAACTCCAAGCTGTTCGCGGTCGTTTAGAGCGTGCTACTGCTAGCATGGAAGCTGCTCGTGCATTGACCAGCAATGCTCAACGCTTGATTGATGGCGCTACTCAAGCTGTATATCAGAAGTTCCCCTACACCACCCAAACCAGTGGCCCAAACTATGCTGCTGATTCTCGTGGTAAGTCCAAGTGTGCTCGTGACGTTGGTCACTACCTGCGGATCGTCACCTACTCCTTGGTTGCTGGTGGTACTGGCCCATTGGATGAATTTTTGATTGCTGGTTTGAGTGAAATCAACAGCGCTTTTGAATTGTCCCCCAGCTGGTACGTAGAAGCTTTGAAGCACATCAAATCTAACCATGGTTTGTCCGGTCAAGCTGCTAACGAAGCCAACACCTATATTGATTACGCAATCAACGCTCTGAGCTAGATAGCGTAATGCCCGGAGAGGGATGCAGCTGTGTGGAATCACCAAGCAGTTGAATCTCGCTCCGGGCATAGTTTTATCTAGGGATTGATAAAAAATATTTATCAGACACGCAAAAGTCCGCGTGTACATAAATAGGGGAAAAAAAATGCCGATTACAGCAGCAGCATCCAGGCTGGGAACAGAAGCTTTTAGCAGCACCAACGCAGCTAAAGTTGAGTTACGCCCTTATGCAAGCAGAGATGATGTAGAAGCGGTGATTCGCGCCGTATATCGCCAATTGTTGGGTAATGACTACATCATGGCGTCAGAACGGCTTGTAAGCGCAGAATCGCTTCTGCGGGATGGTAACTTGACAGTACGAGAGTTTGTGCGTAGCGTTGCTAAGTCAGAACTCTACAAGAAGAAATTTTTCTACAACAGCTTCCAAACCCGGTTTATCGAACTTAACTACAAGCATTTATTGGGTCGTGCGCCATACGATGAGTCTGAAGTGATTTACCACTTAGACTTGTACCAAAACCAAGGCTACGATACCGAAATTGACTCGTACATTGATTCGGTTGAATATCTCAACAACTTTGGTGACAATATTGTCCCCTATTATCGTGGTTTTGAGATCCAAACCGGACAGAAAACAGTCGGTTTTACCCGCATGTTTCGCTTGTATCGGGGTTACGCTAATAGCGATCGCGCTCAGGTAGAAGGTACAAAAACTCGCCTAGCCCGTGAATTAGCAACCAATAGCGCTTCCTCAATTGTTGGGCCATCCGGTACCAATTCTAGCTGGGGATTCCGTGCAAGTGCGGATGTGACTCCCAGAAAGAACATGGGTAATGCAGTCGGAGAAGGCGATCGCTCTTATCGCATCGAAGTAACTGGACTTCGCAACCCTGGCTTCCCTAGTGTGCGTCGTAGCAGCTACGCTATCGTTGTACCCTACGAACGCCTTTTGGACAGAATGGAGCAAATAAAACGCCAAGGTGGCAAAATCGTCAGCATCACCCCAGCGTAATTAATCGTCATGAGTTAGAGAATAAGGGGCTATGAGTTAAGAATTATGAGTCATGAGTTATGAGTTATGAGCAGAAGAAAATATAAAATTCCAAACTCCTAATTCTTAACTCCTAATTCTTAACTTCTAGCTCCGACTTTCTAACTCTTAACAATTGCCCAAAAGCTAGTTTTATCAGGAGAGTCACAAGAATGTTCGGTCAAACCACAGTTGGTGCTAATGGCATTTCTAGTGCAAACAGCCGGATGTTTCGTTATGAAGTCGTAGGCTTGCGGCAAAACGAAGAAAACGACAGAAATAACTACGACATCCGCAATAGCGGTAGCGTATTTATTACCGTGCCATACAACCGCATGAATGAAGAAATGCAGCGGATTACTCGTATGGGCGGCAGAATCATCAAAATTGAGCCTTTAAGCACAGCAGAAGCAAACTAACGCTTTGGCAATGATGGAACCAAGCGCAGAAGCATATTCTGCCGAAAACGCTTCGCCTTTAACAAAAGAGCAAGCGATCGCTAACCTAAAATCTCCAGATTTAAGTCTCCGCTATTACGCCGCTTGGTGGCTAGGTAAGTTCCGTGTTCGTGATCCAGAAGTTGTAGATGCTCTAATTGTGGCATTAGAGGATGAAGCCGACACAACAGAAATGGGAGGTTATCCTCTACGCCGTAATGCTGCAAGAGCATTGGGAAAATTGGGCGATATTCGAGCCGTACCACACTTAATTCGGTGCTTAGAATGCTCTGACTTTTATGTGCGTGAAGCCGCAGCCCAATCCTTGGCAATGCTAGGAGATATAGCAGCAGCTCCAGCACTCATGCAATTGTTAAGCGGTGGTATTGCAGCAGCTGTTCAAGAACCGGGACGTCCTCATCTCACCCAACCATATGAAGCGGTTTTGGAAGCCTTGGGAGCTATTGGTGCAACTGAGGCTATTTCCTTAATTGAACCCTTCCTGGAACATCCAATAGCGCGAGTGCAGTGTGCAGCAGCGAGAGGAATGTATCAACTTACACAAGACACTTCCTATGGAGAGCGTCTGATTCAAGAGTTGGACAGTAACAATCTTCAAATGCGCCGCGTCGTCTTGGGAGATTTAGGTGCTATCGGGTATTTGCCCGCAGCAGATGCGATCGCCAACGCCAAGGTTGAAAACAGTTTTAAATTGATTGCCCTTAAAGGTCTGCTAGAACATCAACTTCAACAGGAGTTAGATGTTTCCTCTATTTCTGAGGATGCCATACGGCTAATGAACTTAATGGATTCACTTTTATAGTCAATTGTCAATAGTCAATTGTCTTTTGTCACAACCACATGACAATTGACTAATGACTAATGACCAATGACTATTGTACAGACGCGATGAATCGCGTCTCTAATGACCAATGACTAACACCCAAAAATTAATTCGCGCTGTCACAGAAGCAGACTCGCCAGCGCGAATAGTAGCAGCAGTACAAGAACTAGCAGCAGCCAAAGATAAAGCAGCAATTGAGACATTAATTGCTGTATTTGGTTATAACAATCCAGCCGCAGCAGTCGCAGCAGTCGCCGGGTTAACACAATTGGGAGATGTAGCGGTTCCACAGTTGTTAGCACAAATTGATGACTATAACTATGGTGCTAGAGCCTACTCAATTCGTACCTTAGCAGCGATCGCCGACCCTCGCGCCCTAGATATATTGCTGACATCTGCTGCTACTGACTTTGCTCCTAGCGTTCGTCGCGCCGCAGCTAAAGGATTGGGAAGCTTGCGCTTTAACAAGCTGGATATCTCAGAACGTCAAGCAGCACAGGCTAAAGCATTGGAAACTCTATTGTTCATTTGTCGAGATGCAGATTGGTCAATTCGCTACGCTGCAATTGTCGGTTTACAAGCTTTGGCGAAAATACCTGAACTGCAACAGCCAATCCGAGAAACATTTGCGGAAATACTAGCTACCGAAGTCGAAAGCGCTATCCGCGCTAGGGTACAGTTAGCTCAGAAGCAAATTTCGGGGATTGGTTTAGTTGTTAGTAGTTAGTTGTTGTTTGTTAATCTTTGCCACAAACCACTAACCATTAACCACTATCCAGTCTCTGCGAAACCCTAAAAAAGGTAAAAGTAAAGATGGCGATACCATTACTTGAAGTTACTCCTACTACGCAAAATCAACGTGTCGAAGGCTACGAAGTCCCAAATGAAGACACACCAGCAATTTACCGTTTGGCAGACGCCATTTCCGACACAGATGTTGATGCAATTATTTGGGCAGCTTATCGGCAAATCTTCAGCGAACACCTTATTTTAGAAAACTATCGCCAACCGTTCCTAGAATCGCAGTTACGCAATCGGACAATCAACGTCCGAGATTTCATCCGCGGATTGGGTAAATCCAGTGTTTACCGTGATGAAGTAGCAGAAACTAACTCTAACTACCGTTTAGTAGATATTAGCTTCAAGCGATTTTTAGGACGTGCTACCTACGGTAAAGATGAGCAAATTTCTTGGTCAATTGTGATTGCGACCAAAGGACTACATGGTTTTATCGATGCTCTTGTAGATTCTGATGAATACCGTGAGAACTTTGGTGATGACATCGTACCCTTCCAGCGTCGCCGCTTCAAAGATCGACCCTTTAACTTGGTCAATCCCCGCTACAACGATTACTGGCGCGGTCGTTTGATTGAGCAATATTTTGGAGGTCGTTCTTTCTATCAAGTTGTGCGTACAGGAGAATCAGCACAACGAGGAATTCGTAAAGCAATTCCAGAAAACTTCCTGGCTATGGCTGCCAGTGTTACACCAGGCGGAGCGGAATATCAACGTTCGAGCGATCGCGCTAGAAACATTGCTTCTAGTGTAGCAATTCCCGACACCACCCGCGAATCTAGCACCCCGCCTCCAACCGTAAAACCCACACAAGTTGCTTTACCTTATCGTTATATTCCCGGTAACAAAACAACTTAATAGTCACTGGTCATTGGTCATTAGTAGAGACGCGAAGAACATCGCGTCTATACAATAGTCATCAAACAAAGGACAAATGACAAATGACAAATAACAAATGACAAATAACAAAGGACAGATATTAACAATGTCAATACCTCTACTCGAATACAAACCCAGTTCTCAAAACCAGCGTGTTCCTGGTTACGAAGTACCAAACGAAGATACTCCGAGAATTTATCGCTTAGAAGATTCTCCCACTGAAAGCGAAATCAAAGAATTAATTTGGGCTGGTTACAGACAAATATTCAGTGAACACGAAAACCTCAAATTTCATCGCCAAAAACATTTAGAGTCACAGTTAAAGAACCGAGCAATTAATGTGCGTGACTTTATCCGTGGTTTAGCAAAATCAGAGGCGTTTCGCCGCTTAGTTGTAGAGACAAATTCTAACTACCGTATCGTAGAAATTAGCCTCAAACGAATTTTAGGTCGCGCCTCTTACAATAAAGACGAAGAAATCGCTTGGTCAATTGTAATTGCCACAAAAGGTTTTAGTGGCTTTGTTGATGCTTTGGTAGATTCTGAAGAATATCAAACCAACTTTGGTGATAATACTATTCCCTACCAACGCCGTCGTTATAAAGACAGACCATTTAACTTGGTAACACCTCGTTACGGCAATTACTGGCGTGATAAACAAGAAACTGAACGCTATAAATGGGGTGATATTAATAACTTCTTGGATATGGCGAAGTCTATTGATATCAAAACAGTTTCTTATACACCAGTCAGCACTGCCAACATTTCAATTCCCAATACCACACGGAAGGAAAAACCGCAAGGTATTCCTGTTTCTATCAATCCTAGTGCAAGTTTTCCTGTGCGTTAAGCTAAAGTAAAGTAGTTAGTGGTTAACAACCAAAAACTAACAATAAAAGAGTGGGTCTGCTAAATCCAAAATTAGTTAACACAGTTTAGAAGGTTTCAAAGTTTGCTTACTTGGAATTTGATCAAAAGTAAATTTCAGAACCTTCTAAAATGCCAAGTTATGTAAAAGGTGGATAAAGTATGGCACTACCTCTACATGAATACAAACCCACTACTCAAAATCAAAGGGTTCATAGTTTTGGAACGGCAGATTTAAATGACGATACTCCTTATCTCTATCGTCTTGAAAATGCGAACTCTAGTAGTGAGATTGAAGCACTAATTTGGGCAGCATACCGCCAAGTCTTTAACGAACAGGAAATTCTTCAATTTAATCGTCAGATTGCTCTGGAAACACAACTGAAAAACCGTTCAATTACGGTACGCGATTTTATTCGTGGTTTGGCAAAATCAGAGCGATTTTATCAGTTAATAGTTGCAGCTAACAACAACTATCGGCTGGTTGAAATGTGCTTAAAACGTTTGTTGGGTCGTAGTCCCTACAATCAAGAAGAAGAAATTGCTTGGTCTATTCAAATCGCTACTCGCGGTTGGGGAGGATTTGTAGACGCGTTGATTGATAGTCAAGAGTATGAACAAGCCTTTGGTGACAATATCGTACCCTATCAACGTAAACGCATGTCTACAGATAGACCATTCAGTTTCACCCCGCGTTATGGTACAGATTATCGCGACAACAAGGGCATAATTCAGACCAGTTGGGTACATCATACCGAATGGTACGGATTTTTGAATCCATCGCCCTATCCTCAAAAAGTTGACTGGAGAGCAATATTAGCTGTCATAGTTGGATTATCCGGAGCGATCGCTTTGTTGCTTGTACTAAATTGGTTTGTAAATACTTCTGCCTTATAAACCAAATGCGGGAAAATTAAATGAAAGAGGGTTGTGCTAAACAAGCCTCCTTCAGTTTTCAAGAGCTAACTCTGTTTAATTTGTTGATAATAAAGGGGAAAATCGCAAATGGCACTGCCATTACTTGAATACAAACCCAGCAGTCAAAATCATCGTGTTAAAAGCTTTGGAGCTGCTGATCTAAATGAAGATACTCCATATGTGTATCGCCTAGAAGATGTTAGTTCTTTCACTGACATGGAAAACATCATTTGGGCTGCTTATCGTCAAGTATTTAGCGAACATGAGATTCTCAAGTTCAATCGCCAAAAGCACATCGAATCTCAGCTGAAAAATGGCTCACTGACGGTACGCGACTTCATTCGTGGTTTGGCAAAATCTGAGGCATTTTACCGCTTGGTTGTCTCGGTTAACAACAACTACCGTCTGGTGGACATCACCCTCAAGCGTTTGTTGGGTCGTTCTGCTTATAACAAAGAAGAAGAAATTGCTTGGTCAATTGTCATTGGTACCAAAGGTTTTAGTGGCTTCGTTGATGCTATTGTTGACAGCGATGAGTACACCCAAGCTTTTGGCGATAACACCATACCCTACCAACGCAAGCGTTTAGTAGATCGTCCTCACAACTTGGTAACTCCTCGCTACGGCGAAGACTTCCAAGAAAGTGCTGGTACTGTTGCTACTGACTGGCGCTTTACCGTAGAGAAATTCTACAACCGCAAATTCCAAGAACGGCGACTGGCAGAAGGTGATCCACGTAAGTTCACTGACATTGCAGCTTCACTCAATGCTACAGGTAACTACGCTCAAAACATTCGTGCGGCTGACCTTGATTACATGAACTTAGTACCGAATCGTAGTAGACGCTAAAATCCCTATTGCGATCGCTTAAAAGTAAACACATCAATTTGATACTGGGTCTTGTTTCCCTGTTAATGTAGTGCCAAACTTACAGTTTTTTGTTAGTTGAGCATTGCTTAAGATGGAAATAAGACCCAGTCATTTTTATGCTATTGGCAAAATGATTTTTTAGGTATCGAAAACCGATGCACACCGATTGACACAGATAGATATTCAAAACACTCTTCGCTATACGGG
>NZ_AJLJ01000164.1 GCF_000317245.1 Fischerella muscicola SAG 1427-1 = PCC 73103 | reverse complement strand
ATGATTGCGATTACGTTACTTATGATGTTTGGGTGTTTTCTTACCCTTGTTACATATAGTAAAGTGAATATTGCGATTTGTAAAGTATTTTCAGAAAAATCTACTTCTGGTATGATATTCCGCTTGAATCGGTATATGTAACAATCCTGCTTGAATAATACAAATCAATTGACGTATAAACCCACCAGAGATGTTGCAGTGCAACGTCTCTACAAAACCAAAATGATGACCCCCGACAAATCTTGCGAAGTCGGGGGTCTGGCTTTTTAACGAATGATTTAGGAATCCTAAGTCACCTCACAACAAAATCAGGCGATCGCTACTGTTGCTTTTAATTCAAATATCTTTTCGATGACATCTTCGACTACTTTATCAGGTGTAGAAGCACCAGAAGTGACACCAATCACGATTTTTCCTTGTGGCAACCAGTTTTCTGTGATTTCCAAATTACCATTTAATAATCTATGTTCAATGCGGTCGCCAGATAAAATTCTATCAACACTATCAATATGGTAAGAAGCGATTCCACGCTCAAAAGAAATTTGTTGCAATTGGGTAGTGTTTGATGAATTAAACCCACCAATTACAATCATTAAATCTAGTTTTTGTTTTACCAATTCCAACATAGCATCTTGTCGCTCTTGAGTAGCATCACAGATGGTATTAAAGCTTTGGAAATGGTCATTTAAATTAGCTGGGCCGTACTTTTGCATCATGGTATGCTCAAACAGCTTACCCAATTGTTCAGTTTCACTTTTGAGCATTGTAGTCTGGTTGGCAATACCAATCATTTCTAAATCTTTATCGGGGTCAAATCCTGCTGAACAAGCTTTACTGAATTTAGTGATAAATTCTTCTCGATTGCCACTATGTAAAATGTAGTTAGCTACGTATTCTGCTTCTTTTAAATTTAAAACAATCAGATATTTCCCTGCAAAAGAACTAGTTGCAACTGTTTCTTCATGCTTATATTTACCATGAATAATTGAAGTATATTCACGCTTTTTATGTTTTTCAACAGTATTCCAAACCTTTGATACCCAAGGACAAGTAGTATCAACAATTTTGCAGCCTTTATCGTTAAGTATCTGCATTTCTTGAACACTGGCACCAAAAGCAGGTAGTATGACAACATCACCAGTTTGCACAACCGAGAAATCTTTTTTACCTGCGATGACTGGGATGAATTCTACTTCCATTTCCCGCATTCGTTGGTTAACTGAAGGATTGTGAATAATTTCATTCGTAATCCAAATGTGTTCTGTAGGGAAGTGTTTACGAGTTTCATAAGCCATTGCTACAGCACGTTCTACACCCCAACAAAAGCCAAAAGCTTGGGCTAGTCGGATTGTGACATTTTCTCGGTTAATAGTATAATTATTATCACGTATTTGCTGAATCAGTGGGCTTTGATATTCTGACTGTAACTGAGTGGCAACTTCTTCTTGATGACCAAACCCTTTACGATGGTAATTATCAGAATGTTGAAGTGAACGTTTGAAAGCTTTAGTATCCATTGGTTTTTTCAACAAAAATCACTTTTTCACATTTTCTCGCGTTAAGGCACTAATGAGGTGGCGAGATCAGGAGATTGGGAAGTTCTCCATCTTCTTCTAGTAGTGCCAATCTTCTAGTTCAATCTGACTATACAACTGTAAAGCAGAACTCCAGACTAAATAACCTTGAGAATTAAGGTGTAAGCCGTCGGTACTGAATTCGGGACGTAGATTACCCTGGTTGTTGACAAATAAGATATGCAAATTTAAATATTTGACGCCTTCTTTTGTCGCCATAGTTTTTAATTGTTGATTCAACTTCAGAATGCGACTATTTGGAATATTTAGCAATTTTTCTCGCCCTTCCCAAGTTGCTTCTTCTCCTGCGTGTGGCAGAATTGACTGAATAACTATTTGTGTTTGAGGATGCACCTTACGCAGGTAACGCACGATTTGCCGATGATTATTTAAAATTATCTCATCGTCATAGCTCTGGATTAAGTCATTAATACCAATCATTACAAAAATTGTTTCTGGTTGGGTGCGGTCAAATAGTTCTAATCTTTTTAATAATCCAGTGCTGTTTTCTCCAGAAATACCCTGGTTTAGCCAATTCCTCTTTCCCGGTAATAGTTCAGGAGGAAACCACAGACTTAAAGAATCTCCAGCTAGTATCGTCAGATGAGTTGGACGTTTTTCAGCAACGACTTTGGCTTCTTGCTTGAGAATATCTACCCATTGTTGATAATTGAGTTTATGACGATTACCCAATTTTGGTGTGAGTTGGGATGAAGCATTTGCATTGACATGATTTGGCAATATATTCGCTAAAAAAGCGGTAACACCCTGCTGTCGCCAAATTAGCAGGATGACCGCTAGCAAGAGTATACCGTTAGTGATCAGCGATAAAATTGCCCAGGCAGGAGAAGTTTTTGCAGAAGTGGACACGATTCTGGAGAATATACCAAATCTTTAGTACCAGATTTTATATGTACGCACTCCATGATGGCTACTTATTGCTCACAGAAATGCGATCGCCAAACTCCTCATTATAACCTTCTTCTCCGTGTTCATTGATATCTACACCTTGCATTTCTGCTACTTCCTTCACACGTAGACCAACAGTAGCATCAATGAGCTTGAGAATGACGAAGGTTCCTACCCCAGCAAAAACGTAAGCGATCGCAATTGCTGCTAGCTCGACTAATAATTCGCCTGGATTACCGTAGAGTAAGCCGTTTTTCCCTGCGGAGTTAACTGTGGTGGTCGCAAAGACTGCTGTCAAAATTGCACCTACCGTTCCACCCACCCCATGTACAGGGTAAGTATCAAGGGCGTCATCAATTTGTACTTTATGTTTAAAGCTAACGGCGTAGAAGCAAACAAAAGCGGTGATACTGCCAATTAAAATGGCTGCTAGTGGTGTAACAAAGCCTGCGGCGGGAGTAATACCCACTAACCCAGCGACAGCACCTGTGGCTGCACCGACTGCGGTTGGTTTACCACGCAAAACTTTTTCTAAAATTAACCAAGTTAATGCGGCTGCTGCTGCTGCTGTATTAGTGTTAACAAAGGCCACTGTTGCTAAACTACCTGAAGCAAGGGCGCTACCAGCATTGAACCCAAACCAGCCAAACCACAACAAGCCAGCCCCTAACAAAATGAAAGGAACATTGTGAGGAGGGCTAAGACGATCAGGATAGGTTTTGCGGGGACCAAGGACAATCGCTGCAACTAGAGCAGAAACCCCAGAACTGATATGAACGACTGTACCACCAGCGAAGTCAAGAGCGCCTAAGCCCCCTGCTAAACCGATGAATCCGCCTTTCCCCCAGACCATATGGGCTAGAGGAGAGTATATAAAAGTAGACCAAAGTAGTACAAATAAACTATAAGCAGTGAAACTCATCCGTTCGGCGATCGCACCAGAAATTAAAGCTGGGGTGATAATAGCAAACATGGCTTGGTAAATCATGAATGCCAGATGGGGAATTGTTGGTGCATAAGAAACGACATCGGCAGGATTTGACCCCTTGAGATAATCAGTTACTTCTGTACCAACACCATTTAAACCCAGCCACTGTAACCCACCGATAAAGGGATTTCCGGGCGCAAAGGCAAGGCTATAGCCCCACAGAACCCAAGTTACTCCTACAATAGCCATCAGTACGAAGCTCATCATCAACGTATTGAGAACGTTGCGAGAACGTACGAATCCACTATAAAAAAAGGCAAGTCCAGGAGTCATTAGTAATACTAAAGCTGCACAAATCAGCATAAATGCTGTGTCAGCAGCAGTTTGAGCATTAGAAATTGCTGCGTTAACATCAACGGGTGCAGCAACAGCATTACCTATAAGCGGGCCTGCCAGAAGCATTAGGGCGATCGCCCCAATTATCAAAATTTTCTTCAGCACTTGTTTTACTGTCCCTTTCCGCCAAAATCTTTACATTACGTGCATTTATTTGAGTAATTTTTGATACCTTTTTCTGTATTAAAAGTTACTTAAATTTAGTCCGTTTTGAGACATTCCTCAAAATATACTTCTTTTAGCAGTGGGCAAAACTTGAATTTTTATTATCTTATGCAGATTTTGCATCAGTTTTTTGATCACCTAAATACAAGAAAAAGAGAGATTACCGAAGATATAAAAGAGATTTTGCTATAAATCTAAACTTATGCGGATTTCACACACAAGAGCTTTATAATAGCCTGACTCTTAAGTAATACTAGAAGTTTTAGAGTAATGTTTTGAATAAATTTTAGGTAGTGATCGCACTTGCCAAGTGTCTATCCATTAGCAACCATTGGTAAGCGTACAGTGAAAATCGACCCTATTCCCTGTTCACTCTTGACAAAAATTTCACCACCCATCATCAAACAAAAGTGACGGCTAATCGCTAACCCCAGTCCAGTCCCACCATATTTTTTCGTAGTTGAGGCGTCCCCTTGTGTAAAGGGTTGAAATAACTGCTGTTGTTGCTGTAAAGACATACCAATGCCTGTGTCAGTTACAGTAAAAATTATGATTTCGATGGGTTCTTCGTGAGATTTATAAACTTTTTCTCTTTTGACATTTAATACCACTTTGCCGTTGGTAGTAAATTTAGCAGCATTACTGAGCAAGTTGTAAAGTACCTGCCTGAGCTTAGTCTGATCAGTGTGCATGATGCCCAATTCTTGCTCATAATCGACTTCTAGGACATTACCATTTTTTTCTACTAGCGGTTTTACTGTCAAAACGACACTATTAATTAATGTCATCAGGTCAAATGTCTCTGGGTAAAAAGTCATTTTTCCTGCTTCAATTTTTGACAAGTCAAGGATGTCGTTGATTAATAACAAAAGGTGCCTACCAGCAGAATTAATTGATTCCAAATCACTGATAAACTCTCCTCCTAAGCTAGTATCAGCAGCATCATCCTGGAGCAGTTGACTTAAACCAATAATGGCGTTCAATGGTGTACGCAATTCGTGACTAATATTGGCCAAAAATTGACTTTTGGCTTTGTTAGCTCCTTCTGCCAATTCTTTCGCATGTTCCAGTTCTTTAGTATGTTTTGATACTTGTTCTATGAGTCTATTCAGTGATTTTGCTAGTAAACCTATTTCATCTTCAGTGGTAATAGGCGCTCGCAAGTCAAAATTCGATTTCCGTGCGACTTGTTCCGCGACTTGAGTGACGGTGATGACTGGTTCGGCGATCGCTCGCGAAGTCCGCCAAGCCACAACAGCAGCCACTCCAACTGACAAGAGCATACTAGCTATGACTATAGATCTTTCAATTCCTTTAGACTGGCTGACGTCATTTTTCATCCTCTCCTCTACTTGTTCAGCACTTTGCAGGAGATCATTCAAATATTTGTATAGTTGATCTAGGCGCGAAGCTGTTTCACCGCGCATCACAGCTAGTAGTTGGTTTTGAATTGTGGATGCTTGTTGTTGTGATATTTGCTGGTTATTAATTGGTTCTAAGATAGACTCAATATCTCGAACGTAGGAGTCTAAATTAGTTGCGTAATTTTGTAATAAAGTCTGTAAAGAAGCTTCACTGGTTGCTAAATTTCTAGGCTTGCTTTCCAGAAAAGCCATAATTTGATTTTCTATTTTTTTGGTTTTTTCAATATTTTCCAGAAATTTATCTCTTCTGTAGGCTAGCCTTTCGGGATCTGCCACAACAGCAGGCAAATTCGTACTCTGGATTTGTGCATCTGCGATCGCATCTTTATAATTGACCAGCATTTGCGTCTGGTAGTGGGCGTGATCTAATTCCTTGATTTGTTGTCCTCGATAAAAGTTCGCAAAAAACAATCCAGCAAGTGAACCAAAAAACCCAATCCCAATTGCCAGAAAGTAGCCATAGCCTATTTTTTGATGGATGCGCCAAGAACTAGCTTTGAGTTTCCCTCGCGAGGGAAATTCGATAGTTGGCAGTTCGTCGGTTGAGGGGTCGTTGGCTGACACTTTTGTTATTTGTGAACTATTGTCAACAGCGGTTGGCTTATGAGTTTATATCCCTCAAATCTTCTTATCCATCCGCCAAAATTACCAAATTAGTCTAGGAAATGAAATCACTTACATCAGTGACTCTCACCTAATCTTATCTTCCTTTATAACAAGAACGAATATTCGCTCACTATTATAGTTAGTCTGACTCTCATGGTATTTAAGCAGTTTTTATATTTATGAATTTTATACAAATATAGGATTAAGTAATCAGGGAATGGGAGAAGATGAGTGAGAAATTCTTCTTTGTCCTCCTTGTCCTCCTTTTCTCCCATATCCCCAGCCCCAGACCACTTTTTTCTTGAAAACAAAGAATTAGGAGCCAAAAGTAAAAACTATGGCTCCTAACTCTGGGTTTAACTTAAATTAAGCGATCGCAGCAGTTGAAGGTTGTTTATTGATTGCTTGTTTCAACAATTCTGCTCTATCAGTACGCTCCCAAGGCAGATCTAAATCTGTCCGACCGAAGTGACCGTAAGCCGCGACGTCCTGATAAAAACGTCCGCCTCGTTCACTTGGCAGGTTGCGTAAGTTAAAGGAATGGATAATTCCAGCTGGACGCAGTTCAAAATGATCTGTAATTAGTTGTAGCAAAGTTTCATCATCAACTTTACCAGTGCCAAAGGTATCCACCATAATACTCACTGGTCGTGCTACACCAATGGCATAACTAAGCTGGACTTCACACTTTTCTGCCAAACCGGCGGCTATAATATTTTTTGCCGCATAGCGACAAGCATAGGCAGCACTACGGTCTACTTTAGTGGGGTCTTTACCAGAAAAAGCTCCACCACCATGTCGGGAGTAACCACCGTAGGTATCGACAATGATTTTACGTCCAGTTAGACCAGAGTCTCCTTGTGGTCCACCAATGACAAATTTACCAGTGGGGTTAACTAAAAAACGGGTATTTTCATCTGGCTTGACTTCTAAGTCGCCAAACACAGGTTCAACCACTGCTGACCACAGGTCTTTTTTGATTTTGGCTTGCACTTCTGCCTCATTGGTGATATTACCAATGGTAGGCGTGTGCTGTGTGGAAATCAAAATAGTATCAATACCTACAGGACGTCCATCTTGGTAGGCAACAGTTACCTGAGTTTTACCATCAGGACGCAAGTAGGATAATTGACCTGTTTTGCGGACTGCTGCTAATCGGCGGGCAATACGATGAGAAAGGCTAATTGGCAAAGGCATCAATTCTGGTGTCTCGTTACAAGCGAAACCGAACATAATACCTTGGTCGCCAGCACCAACTTTATCGAATTGTTCCTCACTATCTTGACGAGCTTCATGGGCAATATTTACGCCCTGAGCAATATCGGGCGATTGTTCATCCAAAGCTACCAGCACCGAGCAGCTGTCAGAGCAGAAGCCATTCACAGCATCGGTGTAGCCAATTTCCGCTATTTTCTTGCGAGCAATATTGACGTAATTAACACTTGCTTTACTAGTGATTTCACCAGTTATCAATACCAAACCAGTGTTAACAACGACTTCCGCAGCAACACGACTAGTCGGGTCTTGTGTGAGCAAAGTATCTAAAATTGCATCAGAAATCTGATCGCAGATTTTATCTGGATGACCTTCGGTCACTGACTCGGAGGTAAATAGATAGCGTTTAGACAAATTTAATTCCTCCTAAACAATGTGAGTTAGCCGATTAAATGACAACATTTAATCTAGCTACTCAATCTGCAATCATAACAATATTTTTAGTTATAAAAAAAGAGACACCAGAGTGTCTCTTAGATATTTGACATAAATACTGTTTTTTTAAACTTGAACTGCCATTTTGGCTTCCTTTGCTGTTAAACGCTCATAGGCGGCGCGCATTTTTAATCCTGTTAGCACTTGGAACAAACCTGTACCATTGTTGGAACCAGGATACTCGCGGTGCTGGAGCAACAAGTGAGTCATCTCACCTTGATACTTGGTGGATGTTTTGCTGAGGTGGGTTTCGATGTAAATCACTTCTTCGAGATTGTCGAACTGACCATCTACCTCTAAGACAGAGACGTAGCGACCGTAGTATACATCTGAACCGTAGTACAATTGCATACCAGGATAGGAACAAGTCAGTTTGCGTCCACAGGGAGTCCACTGAATTGTGGAACCTTCATCGAACAGATAAACTGGTTCAAAGCCTTCTTTGCCTTCACGTTGTAGCATCCGTACTCGCAAAACTTTACGCTCTTTATCCTCTTTGATGAGGTTAGTAGGTAATACCTGAAGAACTACATCAGCAAATTCTCTTTGTGGTTCAATGTACTTCTGAAAATCAGGTTTGCGAGAATTGATTTGAGCCAAAACATCTTCGTAACGATGACCACGTTCAGCCATGTCTCGCTGAATCTTCCAAGCAATTTTGACTTCATCACTAATATCAAAATAGACGCTGAAGTCAATTAGCGATCGCACACGTTCATCATATAAAGGATGTAGTCCCTCAACCACTACGATATGATTCGGCTCTATCAATTCGGGTGGATCGATAGCACCTGTTTCGTGGTTATAAATCGGCTTCATGATTGATTGACCATCTTTGAGCGCTTTAATTTGCTCGTACATCAGGTCAAAATTGTTGGCTCTGGGGTCAAGTGCGGTTATACCTGTTTCCTTACGCTGCTTACGATCCAAACAATGATAGTCATCCAAACAGATAACTGTCATCAACTCCTCACCGAATAAATCCGTCAGACGACGCAAAAACGTAGATTTACCACATCCAGAGTCTCCGGCTACTCCAATTAGTACCACTCGTTCTGGTTTATTACTCATAAATCTCCTCTAAATGCTAAAGATGAGTCAATCAATAATTTTTCACACCTACAAGACATGAAGCCAGGAGCTTACCCCTTTGGTTTATCCTGCGTTCTTGCTACTCAACAGTACAAATAGGAATACAACGGGTAAGCTTAACAGTAATAATTGTTACCCGTTTTTGTTGCCTAAGTTGTTGCTGGTAAGTATTTAATCCTAGTGATATATTGGATTCTAACAGAAGGGGTTACTCTATACAAGGCTTGCTAACAGCAAGAAATTGCGTTTTTAGAATCATGGTTGTGAATGTTTAGCAATCACAAAAACTTCCTCAACACCAGCTGTGCAGCTACTGAAGTTTAAGTCACAAGTTCAAAAATCATGGATTTTGAATTTTTTATTCCATATAGCAGCAAAGTGCTAGCTGTTAAGAGCGTTATGGTAATATCGGATTGCAGTTTATGACTCTATTAATTCAAGTCTATAGGGTATAAACTGATTTTTAAAGTACTTTTTTACCTTTTCTAAACTTTTATTAGACAATAAGCAAAAGTCGGTAAGATGAAAAATCATTTTAGGATATCTATGCCTAATGCATCAGCAATTTTAGTTGCCGACAAAAGCTAGCAATCCTAGTTTTTCAAAGTCAGGAAAGTTCAAAAACAGCACAGTTACCATTAGAAAGTGGTGAATGATTTAATAGAAGAAGCTTTTGCAGTAATCTAGGTAGCATAGGGCAAGTTCAGTCCAACAGTTACATGACCTTTTAAATGTAGAAGTGTCAAAACAAACCAGTCTTCCGGAATTCATCTGACTGCCAAGCTCGCACTGTGTCGGTAGGGTGAATTGCAAACAGGGACTATGGTAAAATGTCAATAGTTTACCGAAATACCTGTAGTCGTCAAAACCAAGCGACATAATTGGGTGAGTAAGTAAACAAAGTATTACAGTACCGTGAGACACACGGGAATTTAAGCCTGTGGAGAGAGAGTAAGACTCGTAGTGCTTGCACTAAAAGCATCGCTCGTTGAATCAGGAATCTCCCACCAAGCTTGCGCTTTGATGGTGAGAGTGTCAAGTTGTAGCGATGCCATATCACGAAAAAAAAATTAAATTGACTCATTATTAACATTCTCCAAAGAACTTATCCTCTACCTTAGAAGGTGAACAGGTGTGACTTTTTCCATGCCTTAGTATCTTTGGTGAGTCTACGTAACAAGGCATTGGCTGATGCCACTTTTCCAAGTGTTAGTTTCTTATAACCAAAATTTGGTAATTAAAAACTACATCTGTGGTGAAAGGGTTTTTTGTGAGAAAAGGTTAAGTAAATATCGGAGTGGTAGAACGAATGTACTACAGAGGTACTGTTGAAGGAGCTGCCAACACAGAATCAGGTAGCCGTGTTTTCGTTTACGAAGTGGTTGGTTTGCGTCAGAGCGAAGAAACTGATCAGACGAACTATCAAATTCGTAACAGTGGCAGTGTGTTCATCAAAGTGCCTTACAGCCGCATGAATCAGGAAATGCGACGTATTACTCGCCTGGGTGGCAGAATTGTTAGCATACAACCAGTGAGTGTTTTACAGCAAACTAATGGTAAAGCCACATCTGCTGAATCTGCTTACGAAGGAAATGGTAATGCCACACCTGTCAATGCTGAACCACCAGTCCAGCAACAGCCCCAGAAGAATGAGACGAAAGGCAAGACCATGACTCAAGCGAAAGCTAAAAAAGATGCCCACGCTGACGTTCCTGTCAATCTTTACCGTCCTAATGCACCTTACATTGGTAAATGCATTTCCAATGAAGCATTAGTAGGAGAAAACGGTATTGGTATTGTTCAGCATCTTAAGTTCGACCTGTCTGGCGGAAATTTGCGTTACATAGAAGGTCAAAGTATCGGTATTATTCCGCCAGGACTCGACAAGAATGGCAAACCAGAAAAATTGAGATTGTACTCGATCGCCTCGACTCGTCACGGCGATGATGTTGATGATAAAACTGTATCGCTGTGTGTTCGTCAATTGGAGTACAAGCATCCAGAAACTGGCGAAACAGTCTACGGAGTCTGCTCTACTTACCTGTGTAACCTCAAGCCTGGAGATGATGTCAAAATCACAGGCCCAGTGGGTAAGGAAATGTTACTACCCGCAGATGAAGATGCCAACGTGATCATGATGGCAACAGGAACAGGTATTGCCCCGATGCGTGCCTATCTGTGGCGGATGTTTAAGGATGCCGAAAAAGCTGCTAATCCAGAATATCAGTTCAAAGGTTTCTCATGGCTGATTTTTGGTGTTCCTACAACTCCAAATATTCTTTATAAAGAAGAATTGGAAGAAATGCAAGCGAAGTATCCTGATAACTTCCGCTTGACATGTGCCATTAGCCGTGAACAAAAAAACCCCCAGGGCGGCAGAATGTACATTCAAGACCGCGTTGCTGAACATGCGGATGAACTGTGGAGTTTGATTAAGAACGAGAAAACCCACACCTACATTTGCGGTTTGCGTGGTATGGAAGATGGCATTGATGCAGCTCTTTCAGCAGCAGCAGCGAAAGAGGGTGTTAATTGGAGCGACTACCAGAAAGAAATCAAGAAAGCTGGTCGCTGGCACGTTGAAACATATTAATTTTAGTCATTAGAGACGCGATTATACTCTTACCTTGAAGCCGCTCTTACGAGCGTCTACGCGTCTGTACAATGGTCATTGATCATTAGTGACAAAAGACCAATGACAAAGGACAATTGACTAATGATATTGGTAGGGTGGGCAATGCTCACCCTACAATTATTATTGAATTATTGTTGGTGAAATTTGGTATAAGATTCGTGGGCGTAAAGCTGGGAATACTAGGTTTGGGTACAGTCGGTACTGGTACAGTGCAACTTTTGCAAGATAGTATCGGGCGTCACCCGTTGTTGCGAGATGTAGAAATATATCAGGTGGGAGTGCGATCGCTCGACAAACCCCGCGCGGTGAAAATCCCAGATGCTGTATTAACAACAGATTTGGAAGCGATTGTCAATGATCCGCAGGTAGATATAGTTGTGGAAGTCATTGGTGGACTCGAACCAGCGCGATCGCTAATTCTCAAAGCCATTGAAAATGGCAAACACGTTGTGACTGCTAACAAAGCAGTAATTTCCCGTTTTGGAGATGAAATCTTTACAGCTGCCAATCACGCTGGTGTTTATGTGATGCTAGAGGCTGCTGTCGGTGGTGGTATCCCGGTGATTCAACCCCTGAAGCAATCTTTGAGCGTGAACCGGATTCATACTGTTACAGGTATTGTCAACGGTACGACTAACTATATTCTGACGCGGATGCAAACTGAAGGGAGCAGCTTTGATGATGTCTTAGCTGATGCTCAAAAATTAGGTTATGCAGAAGCCGATCCTACAGCTGATGTTGATGGCTTCGATGCCGCAGATAAAATTGCTATTCTGGCCTCATTAGCCTTTGGTGGACGCATCAAACTGCAAAATGTCTATTGTGAAGGTATTCGCCAAGTCAGCAAAACAGATATCGCCTATGCGGATAAATTAGGATTTGTCATTAAACTACTGGCTATTGCCAAAAGAGTTAGTGTTTTCCCTGTCGCCCCATCCCCCTATCACCCCATCTCCGTCCGAGTTCACCCCACCCTAGTTCCAAAAGCACATCCCCTAGCCAGCATCAACGGTGTTTATAATGCCATCCTTGTCGAAGGAGAACCGATTGGACAAGTAATGTTTTTTGGGCCAGGTGCGGGTGCGGGTGCAACTGCTAGTGCTGTATCATCTGACATTTTAAATTTAGTCGCAGCACTGCAAGCCAGTACAACCACACCCAATCCTCTATTGACTTGTGGGCATCAAGACTACTGCGAAATTACACCACCAGAAGAACTTGTTAGCAGATTTTATACCCGTTTTCTTACAAAAGACCAACCAGGAGTGATTGGTAAATTAGGCACTTGCTTTGGTAAATATGGTGTCAGCTTAGAATCAGTTGTGCAAACAGGCTTTCAGGAAGAACTTGCAGAAATTGTTGTTGTTACCCACGATGTGCGAGAAGGAGATTTTCGACAAGCTTTGGCAGAAATTCAGACTTTAGAAGCAATAGATAGTATTCCCAGCTTATTACGAGTTTTATGAGAAACTTTGTTATTGGTTAGTAGATGGTAGATAGTAGTTAGTGGTTAGTAGATAACTGGTCATAAAAAAGACCAACCAAGAACCAACAATCAACAATCAAGGATAATCACTGATGACAGACACGCCTCCCGATCCTAAGTCATCTCAGACAAATACCCTCGGCTTTGATGAATTTATTGGTATTCTTGTTGCTTTTGCTACTGTTGGGGCAATTTTGTTTTGGTCATTTTCCCGTAAGGAGTCTGGGTGGAACTTTAACAGCTTGTTGTTACCTAACTCTAGTTCGGTTACTTCTCCCGGTACTACACCTAAGCAAAATGCTCCTAATGTCAAATCTCGCCAACAAACGTCTACATCTACTAAGGATGAGTTACCTTTAGTAACACCATCTCCTAGTGTTAACTTTACAAATTTACCTCAACAACAAGCACATTCACTACCTTTTACTAACAAAACCATACCACTAGTCATTCCTGAGCAAAAATCAACAATTCCGCCGCCGATCGCATTTAATGATATACCTGGCGATTTTTGGGCGCGTCGTTTTATTGATGCGCTTTCCTCTCGGAATATCATTAAGGGCTATAAAGATTATACCTTTAGACCAAATCAACCTGTAACTCGCGCTGAATTTGCTGCGATCGTGGAACAAGCATTTGGAAAAGAAGTTGGCAAAACCAAGAGTACAATTGCTTTTAAGGATGTACCAGTTCAGTTTTGGGCAAACTCAGCTATTGATCAAGCCATTAGTACAGGGTTCTTGAAAGGCTACCCTAACAAAGTTTTTAGACCACAGCAAAAAATTCCACGAGTACAGGTATTGGTTGCCCTTACTAGTGGTATGAATTTAAATGTTCCTGATTCCCCAACTCAAATTTTAAATTTTTATAGGGATGCAAAAGTAATTCCCAACTACGCTACTAACAAAATAGCAGCGGCTACAGTCAATGATCTTGTGATCAATTACCCCAATCCCAAAACGCTCAATCCAAATAAAGAAGCTACCCGTGCTGAGGTAGCGGCTATGGTTTATCAAGCTTTGGTGCGAACGGGAAGACTAGACGCAGTTGAATCTGAATATATTGTCAAAGCGCCTAATTAAATGTGATTACACAAGTGGTCAAGTGTTGCTAAGAATCTACTTGACCACTTGGGAGGAGGCGAGATCCAGCAGCAATTCGTGGCGTACCGAGAGTGCGATCGCGTAGCGTCTCTCTTTTGGGAGAATCGCCTCTGGCGGACGCTGCTGCGCCATCGCGCTTGGTACTGAATTACTCAGTTTTAGGCGTCTTTACCGACCACTTGTGATTTGAGAGTTGCAATTTCACTGGTTAACTCTTCCCTGGTAGAGGCTTTGAGTAAATAACGGTAGATAAACCATGCAGAGTAACCAATACCAATTAATTCAAAAGTTGGTGCGACTAAAGGAATATCATTTAAAGCATCCAAAATCGCCAAAACAACTTTAACAGCGACAATTGCTCCCACAATTAAACCAATAGTAACCAGGGGCTGTTTGTACTTGTTAAAGAAGGTTCCCAAGTATTCGGGTAATGTCGCTAAAAAGCTAGAAGCGACTTCTCCATACTTCAACCATTGATCTTGAGTTTGTGCAGTAGGCTGGATTTTAGTAATGGTTCCTGTTTGGTTGTTCATTTCTGGCACTATTGCCTCTGGAGACTTTGTTTCTACTACTTCCGGTTCTTGCATTTCCGCTCCCATGATTGTGACAGTTGAGTTACTTTTATCGGGACAATTACAACCAAAAGGCTGTTGAGTCGGCGATGCACTAACACATCACTTTACACATATAGACATGTGCCTTGAACCAAAGTTCAAGTTTTGGTCTTACCAATTTTGTCCATCTAGTGGACTAACATTCAGACAGGTAAGCTGCTTATGATCGTACTCATTCAAGTACAAATCATGCACCAATAAGTTCATCCCTTATTTATACAAGTCTAAATGCCGATTTTACCTGATATTTAGGCAATCTTAAGCTGTTATTCTCAATGTTGATAGTAGGATTGATATGAATACTTAATAAAAATTTTTATGTATTCACATAGTCTAGACTTTGAAAGTTATTTGTGGTATCGCACAGCCAAAGTAGCTAGCTAGTAGCTCCAAAATATAATGTGAGTTCAACAAAGCATTTATTTTTACCACAGTATAGCCTGCACTGAAATCGCAGGCTAACAACAAAAATCTACTGTAAGTAGGTTCAAGTGCTTTTATGAGTTATGCAAAAAATTTCTTAAAAAATATTTAAATGGCAAGGTGCGTTTTTGCAGAAGCCTAACGCACCGACCATAACAAGGTAATGCACCTACGAAATATTGAATAATTTATTTTTGGTATTCCTTTAGTCCCAATCAGGAATATCCGCGCTGTCACCACCAATACCGATTCCTGTATTGTATATCTCAGCATTAGTGATATTGAGGTTATTCATTGATGCGCCATGGACATTAGAATCTAAAATCGTGGCACTGGTAAAATTAACGCCGTTGAGATTGGCATTTTTGAAATTAACATTAGTTGCAAATGCTGACTCTAAGTTAGCGCCTGCCAAGTTAGCACCTGTAAGATCAGCACCTTCAAGATTTGCTCCTTCCAAGTCAGCTCCTTGAAGATTTGCGCCTCTTAAGTCAGCACCAATTAAGTGAGCACCACTGAGGTTTGCTCCTGATAGATTGCACTGTATACATTCTCCAGTTGATAACAGCTTTTGTACTTGCTGCGGATTGTTGGCGCTAACTGCACCAGTAAAGAACAGGGGAGCTGCTAAGGTTAAAGCTGCCAATATTTTAGTTTTCATATTTCCCCCTTTATAATTTAACGTGCTTCCGTTCTTTTCCTCACAATCTAATTATCTCACTAAACAAGTTGTGAAAATGTATTTGTTTCATCAACTGTTATGCGATCGCACTAGTATTCATGCAAGTGCATAAATACTAGTGCGCGTAAGATAATCAAGCATTTCTGGTCATAGTATATGTCTAACGAATGGGATCTGACAAATGCCTATTGTCAGAGTCTGCACACAGTTTATTTTCTCACTCTTGGCAGAAGAGAGATTATATATCTTTTCATTTATCTATTCCATTAGAAACAGATAATGAATTACATAGAATTATTTCAATTTATCAAAAATATTATTTTTTACTCCAATGTTGTTCAAAACCGAATTTTTGCTGAACCAAGTTAAAAATATTGCTACATGAAATATCAATCATCTTGAACATATTGAAATTAGCTACTCTGAAAATAAGGCATCTATGCTGAGAGCAGAGGGCAGAAGGAATAAAGATTTTCATCCGTAGTGCTGAACTGAAAGTTCATGACCCACTAGTCAGTATTATTTTTTTCTATTCGAGATTGAATTTTTCATAAAAATATCTTTATTAATCAGATATATTTTGCTTGCTAACAAAAGTTTAGATTCAACTGGAAAAGAGCTTTTAAATGACGAGTAAAGAAGGTTGATGTAGCAGTTCATTGTTGAACTGCTACTCTTGCGAGATTTCACAAACAGGGGAAATTCAGTTGAAGTTTTAAACCAAATACAAGTTGAACTTGCTAACTTCATAAAGTTGATATGTAGTAAACAATTTAAAAGCATTGTTCATCCTTACCTCAAAAACCCAGTACAAGGCTTAATTCGATACTCAACAGTATCGGTCATTCCAGCGTAATTACAATTGACAAAACCAATTTTGCCTTAACTTGTCACGAATGGAGACTAGTTAACGTATAGTCATAATCTGAAGAGAGACCAACAAGGCTTGATTTATGGTTCGAGAGCTTGAACGAAAACGCCAGAGTGCAAACTTTCCAGAAACAGCCCCAGCTGCTAACCCAGTGTTTTTTAGAACTTACAGCCGTCGTAGAGAGGCACAAACAAGAGAGACATGGGAACAGGTATGCGATCGCACTTTGGGAGGTTTAATCAGTTTAGGGAAACTGCAACCACAAGAGGCTGACATTCTCGAGCGGATGCAGCGTAACTTGAAAGCTTTACCCAGTGGGCGCTGGCTGTGGGTTGGTGGTACAGACTGGATAGCCAAGCCACAGAATTTTTCTGGAGCTTACAACTGTACTTCTACTAACCTCCTAGACTGGAGTGCTTTTGGTTTGATGATGGATTTGGCAATGATGGGCTGTGGTACTGGAGCAATTTTAGAACCAAAATACATCAACCAATTGCCCTCAATTCGTAATCGTTTAAACGTCACTGTACAGGGAGAGATTGGTTTTACTCCTCGTATAGAACGGCGTGAATTGACAGAAGTCAAAAGAGA
Source organism: Fischerella muscicola SAG 1427-1 = PCC 73103 (assembly GCF_000317245.1). GTDB lineage: Bacteria > Cyanobacteriota > Cyanobacteriia > Cyanobacteriales > Nostocaceae > Pelatocladus > Pelatocladus muscicola_A. The sequence goes on along the minus strand of NZ_AJLJ01000164.1, from coordinate 40,369 downwards.
TACAGATGCTAACCGCGTTATCATCCATGTAGGAGACAGTCGTCAAGGCTGGGTGCAATCATATCAGAGTTTACTGGAACTCTCTACAGATGAAAGATTTACTCAAGAAGTTCAAGTAATCGTTGATATCAGCGATGTACGTCAAGCTGGAGAAGTTCTTAATGGCTTTGGAGGAGTTGCCAATCCTGTAAAATTGCCTGGACTGTATCAACGCTGCGCTTCTATCCTCAATAAAGCAGTCGGGCGTCAATTAAATTCAGTAGAATGCTGTTTGTTGATTGATGAGGCTGCTGTAACAATTGTTGCAGGAAATATAAGAAGAAGTGCGGGTATGAGGCAAGGCAACAACGATGATACTTTGTTTGCCGATGCGAAAGCAAACCTTTGGCAACAGGATGCAAACGGTAACTGGCGTATTGATCCAGAACGCGATTCACTGCGAATGGCAAACCACACCAGAGTTTTTCATCGTAAGCCAACATTAGAAGAATGTGTTGATGCTGTTCGTAAACAATACTACAGTGGCGAAGGTGCAATTCAATGGGCTGGTGAAGCTGTAGCCAGAGCAAACTTTGATTTACTATCTACCGTCAGCTTGAAAAGTGAATTTTTACAAGCTTATCAACAAGGTAATGCCAAACAGTGGTTACAGGAACACTATCCCAATCTTGATGCTTGTGAGCTAGAACATCGCTTGGCTCGATTTGGTTTGAATCCATGTGGTGAAATTATCGGTAGTAACTTCCACTGTAATCTTTCAGAGGTTCATCTCAATCAAATTGATCCATTTAACTATAAAGAACAGGAAGAAGCCTTCACTGCAGGTGCTTTATCTGTAGCCGCTCTTTTGCATCACAAATTCCAAGAACCACGCTATCAATATAGCCGTGAACTTGACCCGATTGTCGGAGTTTCTTTCACTGGTTTATTTGATTTCTTTGTTCATGCTTTTGGGGTTGATTGGTTACATTGGTGGGCTGAAGGAAGACCAAATACTGCTCAAGGATTGGCGTTTAAACGTGAAGAAGAGAAATACTTGAGTACGTGGAAAGATATTGTACATCGGGTAGTTTGGGATTATTGCTCAAAGCACAATCTTAAACGTCCAAATCGTTGCACCACTGTTCAACCTAGTGGTACAAAATCTTTGTTGACTAGTGCTTCTCCAGGATGGCATCCCCCCAAAGCTCAAAGATTCATTCGCAGAATCACTTTCCGTAAAAATGACCCAGTAGCCTTAGCATGTATTGACTATGGTTACAATGTCATACCTTCTCAATCTGATAAAGACGAACAGGGCAATTTATTAAATGACCCCTTTGATTCTAGAGTCAGTGAGTGGTTGGTTGAAATTCCTGTCGCTGTTCCTTGGGCTGATTTACCAGGCGCTGATCAAGTTGACATTAGTAAATTTAGCGCTTTATCTCAGATGGATTTCTATATGCAAGTGCAGAAATTTTATGTGACGCATAACACATCTGCTACAATTGAACTGCGAGAGCAAGAAATAGAAGCTTTGGGAAATCGTATATACGAAACTATTCGTGATGATGAAGGTTATATCAGTGCAGCTCTTTTAGCACGATTTGACGATCATCAAACTTTTCCACGCTTGCCCTTTGAACCAATTGCAAAGGAGCAGTACGAGAAACTTATGCAAGAAGTCATAGTACGTCGTAAAACGAATGATTTTCACACAGCATTGAGTCGTTATGATTTCGGTGAATTAATGGAAGTTGGACCCGCAGGTTGTGATTCAGATAAATGCATGATGCCTGAAGGAAATCCTAATTAATTAGTTAATGTAGAAACTAGGAAGAAGGAATAATTTAGATTGATTTTCTTCTTCCTACTTTAAGTTAAGTATTTCTTTCTAAAGACCTTCGTCGCACACACTACGATGAATAAAATTGACAACTGTTGAGACTAATGCAGGTAATTTAGGAGACTATAATTATGTTTTTGGATGAACTGACGCCTATTTTTCAACAATTCGCCCAGCACCCAGTATCATTTATGGGTGGTTTCTTTTCTGGGGTACTGCGACTTAATCTGGCTGACGACCCTGTTAAAAGCTGGCTTGAGCAACAAACTGGCTCAAATATTCATACAGCTTCTACTGTTGAACAAACGAATGGTAGGTCTAGTGGCCCTCAATCAATAGCTATTGAGTAAATAAAACAGTCATTAGTCATGGGTTATTAGTTATTTACTTATCAGAGGTTGTTTGTAAAGTAAAAATAAAATTACCGCAGGAGAGCCATTGCGCTCTTGAAACCCTAAGAGCGCCTGGCTGCTTTATGCATTTTCACCCGTTCCCCGCACGGGTTTCCCTACTGAAGATTTACTTTATAAATACTCTCTGAGTACATTTTTTTGACTGAGTTTTTCAGAGATATCACACCTACAAATATCATCACTAAATCTGCCCTTAAAATACATTAACGGTAGTTATAACAACAAAGAATAATTTATTAAAATTAACGCCTGTAGAGTTCTCAAAGAAGTACATTTGCACTTACTTGTTGAGAAACCTACAGGCGTCAAATAGGTTTATGGTGATGTGGATTTAGAACAGTCCCAAAGTTAAAGATTTATCCAATGGGAAGGTAGCACCAATACCTAAGTAGAGGGTAACTACAGTACCGAAAAGAAAAACTGCTGTTGCTACAGGACGGCGGAAGGGATTTTGAAACTTGTTGACGTTCTCAAGAAAGGGAACAAGAATCAGACCCACGGGTACAGCGCTCATCAGTAATACTCCTAAGAGTTTGTTGGGGACCGAGCGCAAAATTTGGAATACAGGATACAAGTACCACTCTGGCAAGATTTCTAGTGGTGTTGCAAATGGGTTTGCTGCTTCTCCGACCAAAGCCGGATCTAATACAGCTAGGGCCACAATGCAAGCAAAACTTCCCATAATTACAACTGGGAAGACGTAGAGTAGGTCATTAGGCCAAGCGGGTTCGCCATAGTAGTTATGACCCATTCCTTTTGCCAATTTGGCTCTTAAGGTTGGATCGCTTAGATCTGGTTTCTTTACTGTTGCCATTTTTAAATGTGTTCTCCTGCTGACGTCGAGTTAAAGCGTTTGTTTAAGCCTCGAGCTTCAGGCACTTGCTTTCAGCTTAAGATGTTACTGTTTGTTTTTTTGTCTTTTATTTGTCAATAAGTTTGTTATTTTTCATTCAGTTTAAAACAAACACCAGTATCTGGAAACTGAAAGTCAGTGCCTGATTACTCTCTGGGAGAAGCATTCATGCTTTTAAGCTCTGCGGCTGGTGGCTAAATGCCACAAAAAATGCCTCACCCTCATCTCAATTACAATGGGCCGGAAATTCCTTGCTTGCGAATCATCAAGAAGTGGAACAGCATGAAGACGGCAATTAGCCAAGGTAACACAAAGGTGTGGGCGCTGTAGTAACGAGTTAGTGTTCCTTGTCCAACGCTGGAACCACCACGCAGTAGTTCAGAAATCAAGGTGCCAACTACAGGAATGGCTTCTGGTACTCCACTAACAATTTTCACCGCCCAGTAGCCAACTTGATCCCAAGGCAGAGAATAACCAGTTACTCCGAAAGAAACGGTTATGATCGCCATAATCACACCACTCACCCAGGTCAACTCACGGGGCTTTTTAAAACCGCCAGTCAGGTAAACCCGGAAGACGTGCAGAATCATCATCAGCACCATCATGCTGGCAGACCATTTGTGGACGGAGCGAATTAACCAACCAAAGCTCACATCATTCATGATGTGCTGTACAGAGGCATAAGCTTCCGTGACAGTTGGCTTGTAATAGAATGTCATGGCAAATCCAGTGGCAAACTGGATCAGAAAGCAAGTGAGGGTAATTCCACCCAGGCAGTAGAAGATGTTGACGTGGGGAGGGACGTACTTGCTGGTGATGTCTTCTGCGATCGCTTGAATCTCCAAGCGCTCCTCGAACCAGTCATAAACGTTAGCCATACAATCTCAAGTTCCTAGAAATCGATCGCGGTTGATAAATCTCCGACTTACCGGGGATTGGTGATTGGGGTCAGGGGTCGGGGATGGGTGGACAAAGGGGACATGGGAGACAAGGAGGACAAAACCATTCAAAATTCAAAATTAAGAACTTTTTGCCCAATGCCCAATGCCCAATGCCTCATGTCCAGTTCCCGATCCCTAGTCCCCGTAAACAGGGAGAAGCCCGTTTGTTGATGAGCCTCATGAGTGTTAATAATTAAAAAAAAACTTAACACTCTGCAAAGATAGAATATATTGCATTCTCTTTGCACCCAATCAAAAAATATTGGACACAAAGTAGATTTTATCGTTTGTGGAGGGGCTTTTGCATCGAATCAGGAGATTAAGCTTCTTGATTTCAAAATCCACCACTTCTATAAAAAAAGTAACATAGTCGAGAGATAGATTTCATATACCAATTACAAAAGTAATTTTTGTAATTGATGGTAAAGAGCAAAAGGTAAAGGTCAAAGGGTAAAGATTATTTCCCTTTCTCCTTCCCGCTAAAGGCTCTTTTCCCTCTTACCCGACTTCTGTAAGAAAGAAGTTTAAATTGAGGTAACTGCTTCAAACTAGACAATTTTGGCTAGAAAATGGGATTAAACATGGGGTTAATGCATAAACAGGTTTTGCGAGTTGGATTATCATTGTTCGTAGCGTTTTGGTTAGGATTTTGCAACTTTTGTCAACCAGCCATGGCTTTGACTCAGGAACAAAGACTGGTATCAGAAGTGTGGCGTATTGTTAACCGTACTTATTTAGACGACACGTTTAATCATCAAAATTGGGCGGCTGTCAGGCAGAAAATTCTTTCCACATCCCTCTCAGATCAAAAATCAGCCTACACAGCAATTCAAAAAATGCTCAAGAGCCTCAATGATCCCTTTACCCGTTTTTTAGATCCAGAGCAATACCGCAGTTTACAGGTAAATACGTCTGGAGAACTGACTGGGTTAGGCTTGCAAATTGCTGTGAATCAACAGACAGGTGGTTTGGAAGTAGTGACTCCCATTGCAGGTTCGCCAGCAGAAAAAGCAGGAATCAGACCACGCGATCACATCGTCGAAATAGAAGGGATGGCGACACAAAACCTTACCCTAGATGAAGCTGCTGCTAGAATGCGTGGTCCAATTGGCAGTTTAGTCACCTTGCTCATCGAACGGGATGGAGAAGGGCAAAAAGAATATCGAGTGATGCGCGATCGCATTTCCCTTAACCCTGTAGTGACAGAGTTACATAATACTCCTGGAGGACAGCCCTTTGGATATATTCGCCTCACTCAATTTAACGCCAATGCTGCGATGGAATTGGCACACGCCATTAACAGTTTAGAAAAAAAAGGTGCATCCGCATATATTCTGGATTTACGAAATAATCCGGGTGGCTTGCTACAAGCAGGAATTGAAGTTGCACGTCTGTGGTTAAACTCTGGCACCATAGTTTATACAGCCAATCGCCAAGGAATTCAAGGTAGCTTTGAATCATTTGGCCCAGCACTCACCAACGACCCGTTAGTTGTTCTAGTCAATGAAGGAACAGCTAGTGCTAGTGAAATTCTCGCTGGTGCATTGCAAGATAACCGTCGTGCCACACTTGTAGGAGAAACAACCTTTGGTAAAGGCTTAATCCAATCCTTGTTTGAATTGTCAGATGGTTCCGGTTTAGCAGTGACAATTGCCAAGTACGAAACCCCAAACCATAAAGATATTAATAAATTAGGTATAAAACCAGACAAAATAATTTCTTCTGCACCAATCACCCGCGAACAAATTGCTACAGAAGCGGATCAGCAATATCAAGCAGCAATAAAAGTCCTAACAGAACATTCAGTGATCGCAGGTGGGGCGGCTTAATTGGGCATTGGGCATTGGTTATTCTCCCTGCTCCCTTGTCCTCCTTTTCCTCCTTGTCCTCCTTTTCCTCCTTGTCCCCTTTCCCCAATCCCCGCTCACCAATCCCGGCTCGCTAGGCGTTGATATGCATTATCTATTACACGTTTGCTCCTGAGAAAACCCGTATTTGCTCCCGGACAAATATATCTTAGTGTTTCTGGAGTAAAGTGTTCTAGAAGCATTTTGGTGCTTTTTATTTGCCTATGCCAGTGGAAAGTCTTGGCTGTTCGCAGTGGGACTGGTTCGCCTTGCAAGTTAGGAACTAAGTGACGTCCAGAAAACAGCACACCTCCAGACTCACTATAATAAAGGCAAGACGAGCCGGGAGAATGTCCACAAGTCCAAATCACTTTTGTGATGGAATCAAGGACAAATTCTTGACTAAAAGTAGTTACAGATAATTCAGGTAACAGATATGCTTCTTGCTCTTGAATCAAAACTTCACAACTGAAGATTTGCTGGTACTCTACTGTCTTACCAATAGCCCCTCTGTGGGTGATAAATAACCAACGTACACCACCATGCGATCGCATGAAATCCTGGTAACTTTGGTCAAATGCTGGACAATCAATGAGGATGTTACCTTCATTTCTGACTATAAAATAAGCGGTTCCCCCTAGTGTGTCCCGATTTGGTGGAAATGCAAAAATAGTATCGAGAACTTCTTGTGGTGGCTTGGCTAAATGATTTGATTCTTGAGACAAGGGACACATGAGAAAACAATTTCCTTGAGGAGTTTTGAAAAACCCGGTTTAAGTATAAAACTTCTCGGAAGCAAAAAGCGGAATAGTGTCTATCTTGTGGCAATAATAGTGGTGCAGTTGACCACAAGTTAGGACTGACGTTTCAAAATAAACTAAAATCACATGACAGTTTGGTTTCTAATTCTACTGGGACTAATTACTTATCTGATGGTGCAGCGTAGTGTGGCTCGCCTGACCCGGACGCCTGTCTGGTTATTGTGGTTAGTATTAATGACTCCAGCAATGTTGTGGACAGGATGGACGGTAATTCATGGAGACAAACAACCACTACCGCGATCGCTAATGATTTGGCCATTAGTAATCTGTCCTATTTTATACTGGGTGCTATTTCAGTCGGGACGCCAACCGCAAAAAGACAAACCAACTGAACCTCAAGCATCACAAGCCGAATCTTCTACACCCCCTACAGAAACAAATTCTGTGCGTCCGATTCAGCCTGACGAAGAACAAAAACTGCGAGATTGTTTTCCTTGGTCTGTGTATTACATTCAAAATATAGAATATAGACCTCAAGCTGTTATTTGCCGAGGTCAGTTAAGAAGTAAACCAAACGAAGCTTATCAAAAAATTAAAGAAAATATAGAAACAAAATTTGCGGGTCGATTTTTGGTGTTCTTTCAAGAAGGTGCTAATGGTAAACCCTTCTTTGTGCTGATTCCTAATACTCAAGCTAACCAAACTAATGCGCCCAGAAAAGAAGAAGAACTAAAACAATTTGCTTGGGCATTTTTGTTGTTATTAGCAACTTTGGTAACAACTACCAAAGTTGGAGTTGGAATTGCTGGTGTTGAATTAACAATCCGCCAATTTCAATCTGATCCAAGTCTGATATTGCAAGGATTACCCTACGCCCTAGCTTTAATGTTGATTTTGGGTATCCACGAACTTGGTCACTATTTAATGGCGACGAGACGCTATAGAATTCGCTCAACTCCACCTTACTTTATTCCCATGCCATTTTTCTTGGGAACTTTTGGTGCATTTATTAAGATGCGTAGTCCGGTACCTAATCGTAAAGCTTTATTTGATGTCAGTATTGCTGGGCCTTTAGCAGGTTTTGTAGTGACATTACCCTTATTAATTTGGGGATTAGCTCACTCTACGATTGTAAGTTTGCCAGAAGAAAAAACAGGACTATTAAATCCGGATGCGCTTAATCCTAAATATTCTATTTTGTTAGCACTGCTGTCAAAACTAGCTTTGGGTAGTCAATTAACACCGCAATCTGCGATTGATTTACATCCAGTAGCGGTAGCTGCTTGTTTGGGATTAATAGTGACTGCTTTAAATTTAATGCCAGTGGGACAGTTAGATGGAGGCCATATTGTCCATGCAATGTTTGGACAAAAAAATGCTATTGTAATTGGTCAAATTGCACGTCTGTTGTTGTTGTTGTTATCTTTAGTCCAGCCAGGATTTTTCTTGTGGGCGTTAATTTTGTTATTTATACCTTTAATGGATGAGCCTGCTTTGAATGACGTCACTGACCTAGATAACCAGCGTGATATTTGGGGATTGTTGGCGATGGCTTTGTTAGTAATGATTATCCTACCATTGCCACAGGCGATCGCTAGTTGGTTACAGATTTAAATTGGATATCAATCAAACCCAAATTTATGAGTAAATGGGTAAATTTTGAAAATGCTCCCGTGAATCCCCGGATTATTTCTGAACCTGTTTATATGGCAGGTGAATTTGAAGAGTTTGTTAAGCAGTTACAAAAAGCGATCGCCTCAATGACAACTCCAATTGAACCTCACAAAGACGCTTGAATAAAGTTTGTATTTTTATGCGTCTTTGCGGTTCAATATTGTTTTGACTAACTTGATGCTGAATTAGCCGCTTCAGCTTCTTTCGCTGATACAACACCACCCATGCGAATTTCAGAAGTGAACGAAGCCATACTAAAGCCACCGAAGCGCTTCAGAACGCCTACTCGCATTCGTAAATTTGGGCTAGCAAACCAGAGGCGCTCTTCAGACCACATTGTTTCGTATTCTGTAATTAAGGTCAACGCCTCATCATCACCTATTTTGTAACTGCCAGCAACAGGCATTTTTTCAGCATAGCCCATTTCCCGCAATAACTTTCCTTCATTGGGGTTATCTGCATTTGGTACTGGTACTAATACCGTGGAACCTTTGTGATCTTCTTCATCCCATTGCATCGTGCCTTTCCAAGTGACTCTCGCACCACAGGAAGCATGTTTGGGGTCAATTTCATTTTGTTCGCACAGTTTGATCACCTCTGGGTGATCTACTGCCACCATTTCAATAATAATATCTGATTTGCCAGACTCTGATTGCTTAAAAGCTAAGTGGTGACTAGTACGATGGGAAAACCATTTACCAGCACTTAGCTCAAAAAATTCTTTAATATTCATGAATCAAATTACCTTGCGTCAAAATCTTGATGATCCCACTTATTACAAGGTAGCAGGAAGAGGGAGATAGGGGACAAGGAAGACATGGGGAGCCACTGCGTTGCACGGGTTAAGAGCGTTGTAGCACGTGGCGTGGACAAGGAAGACAAGGAGGAATAGGGAGAATGTAAATGAAATCTCTCCCTTATATTGACATCTTCGCATCTTTGTGGGGTATCCCCTTTATGTCCTTATGCTTGATAGCCTGCTTCCTCTAATCTTTTGAGAGATATTGTTGCAGCTTCAGCAACGTTTTTGTTACTGTCTTTTTCTAAGTACTTTAATGCGGAGACACTTTTAACAGTGGGAAGCTGGCCGAGAGTTTCGGCTAAACGTTGTCGCACCAACCAGTCATCTGATTGAGCAAAACGTAAAATGCGATCTACTGCATCGATATCTTTAATTTCTCCCAATGCTGCGATCGCCGCTTGTTGTAGTACGATTTCTTCTCCGTCTAGGGCTTGGTAAAGAAGTTCACGGGCGCGGGAGTCTTTGAGGTTACCTAGTGACACAGCTGCACTAAAACGGACTAGCCAGTCAGTATCTTCATAAAATGCTCTTGAGAGAGGCTCAAAGGCCCTACCATCACCCAAGTATCCCAACGCACCAGCAGCACCAGCACGAATGCTATAGTCTGGATCAGTTTCCAGAATTTTTACCAAAATAGAGTAGCACTCTGAAGTTGGTTTAATTCCCAAGGCAAATACTGCCATTGATCGTAATTGCAGAGACTCATCATCTAACACTTTTTTAATTAAAGGTACAGCGTCCTCTGCTGGTACATCTTTCAACGAAGCAAGGGCAACCATGCGATCGCGTAGATTCGGGCTGTCTAACTGAGTGGAAATTTCCTCTAAGCTTGGAACTGCCATTTGGTTTAATTGGCTTTTGCTACTTACATATATATATTAAGTATTATTACGTTTTTTCAGATACATTCACCATCTTTAGGTGGATTCTTGGGGATAGGGGATAGGGGATCAGAGATCGGGCATTGGGAATTGGTCATTGGAAACACTTTTGGATTTTGGATTTTGGATTTTAGATTCCAATCTAAAATCGCAAATCTAAAATCGCAAATCTAAAATCTAAAATTCCTTGTCTCCCTTGTCCCCTATCCCCTATCTCCTATCCCCTGTCTCTTCCTCCTTTCCTCAAGTTGGAGTAAGATTTCAGCGTGCATTTCGCGGGTGATTGGGTAAAAGTACGCCAAAATTAAGCCACAAATTAAAGCTACTGCTGGTAATGGGCCAATTGTTACGCGAATTACTTCTAGTACTGCATCTGGTTGGGTTGGTACAGGAATTTGTGTTGTGGGTTTAATATATCCGGCTGCACCCAGTCTTTGCAAAACCAAATTCACGGCTAACCCTAAACAAATTTTTTGCAAAAAAACTATAAAACTATAAAAAATACCTTCTCGACGTTGTCCAGTTTGTAATTCATCTAGTTCTATGACATCTGGTAGCATTGACCAAGGAACTAAATAAGCTGTGGATACTCCAAAACCTGCTAAAACTGCTAAACAATACATCATTGGGACTTGATCTGGCTTGACGAAAAACAGCCCAGCCTGAGCGATAATCCATAAAGTCATGCCCATGTAGTATACAGCTTGTTTGCCGACACGCCGACTAATCGCACTCCAAACAAACAGCATACTCATTGCTGTTCCTTGTACAGCCAGCAATACTAAACTAATGTGCCATTGGGGAAGACGCATCCAACTAATCACAAAATAAGGAATAATCCCAGCTGTTAGTTGGACTGCTAACCAAGAAAAAAGATATATACCGACTACAAATAAAAAAGGGCGATTAGTAAAAGCTATTTTGAGTTGTTGCAAAAAGGAAATGGAAACACTTTGATCTATCTGGGGGTGTAAATTTGCCACAGATTGAGCGCGTTTTTTCGTTCCCCAAACACACCAATATATGGGAAAAACAGAAATAATCGCACAAATTAATCCTATTAATAAAAACTGTAAGCTACGGTTATTAGGAATTATCAGAGAAATAACTAACCCAATAATTAAAGCAAGAATGCTCCCACCAATTGAAAAAGTGAAACGAAAACTGTTGAGGCTGGTACGTTCATCGTAGTCTTGGGTTAGTTCTGCGGTCAGAGCAGTATATGGTAAATTAACAATTGTATAGAAGGCATTAAACAAAATTGAAATCGCAGTGTAATACCAAAACAAACCCCACTGATTTGCATTTTCGTTGTTACTAAAGTGAGGTACAATCCACTGCAAAAAAAAGAAAACTCCAAAAGGAATTGCTCCCCACATCATCCAAGGATAGCGTCTCCCCTGACTGCTTTGAGTGCGATCGCTCAATACCCCTACCATTGGATCGTTGACTGCATCCCAGACTTTACCGACTAGTTGAGTTTGTCCTGCTAGCTGAGGATTCAAGCCAGCTACATCTGTCAGAAAGGGTGACAAATAGGAAATCCCAATCATTGCAGTAATTGCTGTACCCAAATCTCCAGCACCAAAAGCCAGCTTAGTACTAAGGTCTAGTTTTTCATTCTCATCGCTTTGCTGGAAATCACCATCAGGCACAGAATCGTTCATATTACACTACGCTCATATTAAGATAAAAAGTTTGGTTTGCCATTTATTAATAGCTGCAATTAACGTTCCCTACTATGTCAGACTTTTACATTTCTTGGTCAGATTATCACCGCAAAATTGAACAACTGGCTGCTCAAATCTATCAATCCGGTTGGGAGTTCAATCAAATTCTCTGTCTTGCCAGAGGAGGACTACGGGTGGGAGATATTCTCTCCCGTATATATAAACAGCCATTGGCAATTTTAGCAACATCATCTTACAGTGGCCCAGGTAAGCAAGAAAGGGGATGTTTAAGCTTTTCTCGCCATTTGACAATGACTACAGAAAAATTAGGTTCGCGTATTCTTTTAGTTGATGATTTGGTAGATTCTGGAGTGACTCTGAAAGAGACTACATCTTGGTTAAAGATGTATTCTGATACTCCCATAGAAGAAATTCGCTCTGCGGTAATTTGGTATAAAGCTTGTTCAGTCATCAAACCTGATTACTACGTTGACTATCTCTCTGACAATCCTTGGATTCATCAACCGTTTGAACATTATGAGTTTATGAATCCGGCGGAATTATTGGGAGTAGTTAGTGGTTAGTAGGGGGTCTTTTGACACTCCCCGCTCTAAAGAGACGGGGATTCTACATTCACCCTAGTTACTTGCTCCACCAGGTTTGCACCAAGCAGAGTAGAGGTTACTAGTCCTGTAGCGTTACTTTGGGTATGCCCTACCCTAGCTTTTGCAAGATTTAAAATGTTTTTTGCAGCATTAACATCTCTTTGAAGTTCGCAACCACAACTACATTTATGACTACGAGTTGAAAGAGATTTATTCACAATTGCTCCACAATCTGAACATTTTTGAGATGTCATTCTTGGATTGACAGCAACAACTTGTGAGTTAAATTTAGCTGCAAAATATTCTAACCAACGACGAAACAGACTCCAAGAAGCATCATTAATACTCTTGGCTAAACAATGATTTTTTACCATGCCTTTCACATTCACAGGACTTACGCATTGACAGGAATCTGGCTATGTGTATTCAAGCCCACTCTTTGTTCAAGATGTTCTAGTATGAAGTCACGAGCCACCTGAAGAGACAAATTCCTCTGGACTTCATACCAGTTTTCAATTAACTCCTCGGTTCGCATTAATTCTAGTTGTGTGAAGGCACGGATAGCACTAAAAAAGTGAGTTTTAATTGCCTCAGATGTCCTCACCATGAATAGTTCAATTCCACACACTTGCTTGATGGCTCGATGATAACATTCAATTCCCCAATGAATCGAATGTAACTCCTTAAACTTGGCAAGAGTAATTAAAAATAGCGCATCTTGGTCAGGCACATACATAATGTAATATCTGGGAATTTCGTTGGGTGAAATTTTTCCGAAATACTTTCACTTGTCCAAACTTTTTTAGATGTACTATTAAACCGTTTTCTGGAATTTCTATATTTTGGACTTGGGTATAATTTTTGCCATCAACAGAACATAAGTAGGAAGACAGGAATAATTACACGGCAGGCTTATATAGATTACGCGCTCAAACCTTACTATACTTCGACTTGACCCGAAGCCTGCCGTGTAATTATTAGCGTCCAGGTACATAAGCGATTCTTAGCTATCCCAGTTAAAAACTCTAATTCCTTGTTTTTAAAGAATTTTAAGTTTTTTCGACTTGAATACCAAGCGTCAGTAGTTATTGTCTTTGGCTTCAAACCCCACTCTAAAACCTCAGTAATCATTTCCTCAATTGTCATTTTTAGTCTGTCCTTCTTGTTTGTTATAAATGCGATAATTTACAGGTACAGACTTACCTGACAAGTCCGTGTAATACAAAGTAATTAGCTGAATTCCTTTAACTATACGATGATGTCTTCCAGAATAAATATAACTAAGTAATTCTGTAAGTTTTGGGTCACTATGAGGCTTGTCAATTACTGTATCATCTGCACTTAATGTGCCATCTACTAAGTTGATATGTGCCTTGATTTCATCAAATAAATCCCTTGGCTCATATCGCTCACGCAGCAAAAATCTGTTGACACTATCATGTGACAAATCTTCCATAATATCTGCTAAACGTGTACAGCCTGGATACTTTGATTCTGCCAATAAAAACAGAGTGTAAGTCTCAAGATCACACTTTGCCGTGGATGACTTGGTAGTTACTCTGATTGCCCATACCCTCAATAGAGACAGGTAAATTATCCAACTTTCCACTCACTTACCGACTAGCGATCGCATATTTTTTCTTTTTTCCCTGATACACTTGTTGTTTAATCTGTCAATGCGTAAGTCCTGATTCAAATCTTCATAGGCTACTAAGGCGTTAGCCTTGCATACGTTACGCGCCAATCTCATGGCGTGTTCTTTCCGTTGCCTACTTACATTTAAATGCTTCCTTGCATATCTCTGTCTAGCTTTCCGTCGTTGATTTTGACCTTTTTCCTTTTTGTAAATTTGGCGTTGAGCGTGTTTGATGGCTTTTTCAGCTTTCCTCAAAAATCTAGGGTTTTCTTCATGATTGCCATTTGAATATTTGTGAAGTATGCCAAGAGAACAGATGGAAGATTATTGCAATGGAAATCATGCCCGATCATGTCCATCTTTTTATTAATGCAAAACCAAGCGATGACCCAAGTAAAATCATCCGCTTAATTAAGGGTCGCGCCTCTTCATATTTAAGAAAAGAATTTCCAGAACTTCTTAAACTTCCTACTCTCTGGACTCCAAGCTATTTTGTAAGTACTGCTGGCAATATTTCAACTGAAGCGGTAAAAAACTATATTGCACAGCAAAAAGAATAGTAGATATCGTGGCAGGTTTTAACCTGCGTCGTGGTTTTCATCCCCGGTCTGTTCGCCCTTGGCGTTCCCGAAGGGTAGCACGAAATTTGCAACTACGTTGCTCTTTCTCCGAGGTTTTCAACCTACCCCTTATAAATTTTAGGACTTGTCAACTGATGTGATTGCACCTCATGTTGATTGATTAGATTCAGATTAAGGCTGGAAAAGCCACAGGCTAAAGCAGTGGGGTTTCTGACTACCTTAGAGAAAATAGCCATAACCACAAAGGTAAAGTAATTAATAATAGTATTAATCCTACTGCTAAGGCTGTAACTGTCAGATGGCGATCCAGGTTGAAGGTTTCGGCAAGCACTAATGTAGCAAAAGCAGGTGGCATTGCCATTTGTAAAATGATTACTTGAGCTGGTGCGCCTGTTAAACCAAAAAATCGTAAAGTTAAGCCCAAAATCAAAGGAACTAACAGCATTTTTATTCCCAGGCTCATTACTGTTTGTGGTAAGCTGTGCCAGGAATTGAGCTTACTTAATCGCATCCCGATTAATAACAGTGATAATGCCACAGCAGCCCAAGCGAATTTCTCCAAGCCAAATTCAATTGGTGTAGGAATTGCTATTTGTCGTAATAGTAAACCAATGCCAAAACTCCACAAAGCAGGATTAATAATAATCGCCCTGGTAATCTGTCCAAAATCATGAATGCTGCCGCTAAAACGTGCTGCCAATGCTACACCCAAGCCGTAAGCACCGAGTGTAGTACCAAGCAAATCGTAAAATAGCGCCCAGGCAAAGTATTTAGTACCAACTACTGCTAAGGTGACAGGATAGCCTAGATAGCCAGTGTTCCCAACCATTGCAGCCAAAAGAAAACTACCTTGAGTCTGTTGCTCAAGATTAGTTTTTGTAATCAAGGCTTGCAATTTTATAATTATCCAGGCTAAAAATGCTCCAAGGAAAATGGCTAGGTAAGCGATCGCAGGTGCAATCCAAATCTGTCCTGACAAGTCTGTTTTATATAAAAAAGCTACAATGCTTAACGGTACTCCTACCCAAAAGAGGAAATGACCTAAGCGGGTGGGAACAGTAGCAGGTAGTTTGCGTCCCAAGAAGAACCCCAGCAACACTAAACCCACCAATTTAGTATATAGTTCTAAGAGATTTGTCAAGACAAAACTCAAAATTTAATATTTAAAATGATATATATTGCCTTTCTTCCTCTCTAGTCTACCAAAAGCTTTGTTGAGAGCCTCTGCGACAGTTCCTAAATAGCGTCAAATGCAAACTGGGCGAACTCTCGGTAATGGAACTGCTAGAATCTTTTGCGCTTTCGCCAAAGGAGTGTCAAAATCTGTTATGAATATTCGACAAAAGCAGGAGTTAACCCTTGAAGAACGCTGAGTTTTCTGGAAAACCGCGAAACTCATCACCTCTGTCTGGTGAAGATATTCCAGCAGCTTTACGCGATACTCCTGATATAGCACCCAAGAGGCGTCTACCCCTCTTGGTTTTGGGAATTGGTGGATTAATTGTTTTTACAGTGCTGGCTGTAATTAGTGGTTTTTTCTTCGCTTGGACTGCGCCGAAAAAAAATGCAGTTTCTCAGCCTTCGCCTACTAATTCAACTCCTGCAACCACACAAAATAATAATACTGATCAAGTTCTTGGACATTTAGTATACATAGAAGCACCAGAATCAGAACTACTACCAATTTCCGCAGATGGACGGCAAAGAATGCGAAAAGTCGCCGCCCAAAAATATCAGGAAATGGTAGCCGCAGCTAGAAGTAATGGTGTAATTTTGACAGCTATTTCTGGTTTTCGTTCAGTTCAAGAGCAAGAACAATTATTTTTTCAGGTAGGTGCTCAACGCAATCAAACCCCAGCCCAAAGGGCGGCTTTAAGTGCTCCTCCTGGTCATAGCGAGCATCATACAGGTTATGCTGTGGATATTGGGGATGGAGCAGTACCCGCCACTAACTTGAATGAGAATTTTGAAAATACCAAAGCTTTTGAATGGCTACAAACAAATGCTGCTCGTTTTGGCTTTGAGATGTCTTTTCCCAAAAATAATCCTCAAGGTGTAAGTTATGAACCTTGGCATTGGCGTTTTGTAGGCGATCGCGACAGCTTAGAAACTTTCTACAAAGCCAAAAATATCAAGCCGACTCAAACGCCACAATGAGGAACAGAGATAGGAGAAGCAGGACATGGGAGACTGGGGAAACAAGGAAGACAAGGGGGACAAAGGGGAGCAGGGAGCAGGGAGACATATCAATTCAAAATTCAAAATTCAAAATTCAAAATTCAAAATTAAGAACTTTTTGACTTTTGACTTTTGACTTGTTTAGCCCCATGCCTAATAACAAATGACTACTAACAACTATTAAATATGTCGTCCCATAATTATTAAATCCCGCTCCACACCATCCAATTCTGCAACCTTGGGTAAGTATCCCCAATTTTGAAAGCCAAATTTTTCAAACAGTTTTAAACTGGGATGGTTATGAGCAAAAATAAAACAGACTAAGTTTTTGATGCCTAAGCTCGGACTTTGGTTAATCGCTTGAGTTAGTAGTTGTTTTCCTAAACCATGGCGATGATACGTGGGATCAATGTAGATACTAACCTCAGCAGTAGCGTGATAGGCGGGTCGCCCGTAAAAAGATTGTAAACTGATCCATCCAGCTACAACGCCTTTGACTTCGATTACCCAAAGGGGACTTTTTGATGGCGATCGCGCACTAAACCAAGTACGGCGACTTTCCACAGACACTGGTTCTAAGTCAGCAGTTGCCATGCGGCTGGGAACTGCGGCGTTGTAAATTGCCACTACCTTTGGCAAGTCAGCTTCTGTCGCATGGCGGATAGTCATTTTCTGTTCCAAGAAAAACTGAAAAAATATTTAAAAAATCATACAGTGTATCAGCAATGAGTGATCATGATTGCCACTGATGCTTTGTTCTATAAGATAGTTTTCCCAGCAATGTAGTTTTTGTATTAATTAATGCTTATAATGATGTCTTTATACTAAAAAAATTAGGTCTAGCAGAAGTTTGCTAGACCAACCAGAAATTTTATTTGTAACGCGATCGCAATTCAAAATATGTATCGCGACACGAAAAGCTATTGATGGGAGTAATTACAATTAAGGGTGGACAGTAGGACACTGCAAACTAGCTCATTTATACAGGAAGCTCAAGACAAAGCATTCACTACAGTGAAAATTTAAACAGTGCAACTGAAAGCAAATGATATTTAGAGGTGAACTATTGCAGTGCTGGACGTTAGCAGGAGACACAAGCTTTTGCCCATGAGTTAGATGTATTAACGTGTGTCTGTCGTTAATACAACTTA
This sequence comes from Fischerella muscicola SAG 1427-1 = PCC 73103, assembly GCF_000317245.1. GTDB lineage: Bacteria > Cyanobacteriota > Cyanobacteriia > Cyanobacteriales > Nostocaceae > Pelatocladus > Pelatocladus muscicola_A. Next base: position 22,551 of record NZ_AJLJ01000164.1, on the reverse strand, counting down.
GATTTTATACAGTTTAGATTATTCAGTTTTTGATCAAAAGTCAAGTGAAATCTTAAGAAAATATTAAAAAAGAGGATCAGGAATTGGGGATTAGGGATTCTCCTAGCGGAGACGCTACGCGAACGGGAAGACAAGGGTAGCCACTGCGCCCTTGCGGGTTAAGAGCGTTGTAGTACGTGGCGTGGACAATTTAAAACCTATTTTCATACTCAAATACTGCCTGATTATCGCCAGATAAATCAGTGGAAGTACGCAGACGCAATTCCGAATTAAAACGGTAATTCAAACCAAATTGTGGTGGTTCGTCACTCGTCAAAACTTTGAGAGCAGAAAAAGAAATATTACGCGAAACGTCAATCCCTGCTTCCGCAGCCAAATCCATCGAAAAATTTCTCTTTGTTGCTTGTGGATTGTCGGGATCATCGGAAGCGACAGTAGGGAACACACGTAGTTCACTTAAACCGAAAGCATTACCGATTTGGTTAAAAGTTCGTTGAATATTCAAAGCCGAACCCGCTAAATTCACAAGTCCTAAAGTACTATCCCCACGTCCCAAGGTTTGTACAAAACCACCCCCAAGTAAAGCAACTAATTCTGTTTGATTGCGGGGAGGATTGCTGGTGAGTTCGAGATTTTGGTTGAGTTGGTTAGCTGGCCCATCAATTCTGGCTTCAACCCGGACTGTATTTACAGGTTCAAAAGATGTAATGATTTCATCATTGACTTCAGAGGAGAAGGGTGAGGTGGTTACTTGGGAAGGATTGACATCTAAGACGTTAGCAAAAAGGCGGATGTCTAAATCGGGGTTTTGATTTCCTCTAAAAGTCGCTTTATTTTCATAACCACGGGCGAGGTTAAATTGAGTAGTAAATAAATTTACATCTCCTCCCCGTAGCTGAATAGTTCCTTCTGGTTTTGGATTATTAAGTGAACCATTAACTTTCAAAGAACCAGTAGCACCAAAACTGAGAATTGGTGGTAGGGCAATTTCTACATTTTTACCTAATACCAACTCTAGATTATTAAATTGCGTGACTGTATTGTTACTTTCAGATTTTTCAGGCTTATTTGTTTTGGCATAGGTAATTTCTTGAACATTATTGCTTGCATTTATGGCATTGTTAGCTGATTCTGTAATTAAAACCTGACCATCAGCCAGTTTGAGATTACCACCAATTATTGGACTTAAGGCAGAACCAGTAACCTGCAAATTACCACTCACTCCTCCTTGATAGCGTCCCTTCAAATTCACTGCTAACTTATTCAAAGACACAGTAAAAGGATTATCTATTTGTTTTTGTGAGTTAGTGAAAATGGGAATTTCTCCTTTAGCCACTACATTACCCTGACTAAAATTGCCGTAGAGGTTTTCAACTCGAATGCGGTCAAAATCAAACTGAGCCTTTCCTGTAACATCAGTCAATTTTTCTGGTAAAGCCTGGGCGGAGAATGTGGCATTTTTGACAGCAGCAATACCATTGACTATTGGCTGTTCTTTTGTTCCGCGTACAGTAAGATTAACTTGCCCTTCTCCGTTTTCAAAAGCCACCTGATCGGTGAACAAGTTTAAAATTGCTAAACCTTGGTTTTTCACCTGTACATCCAGATTGATTTGATTACTATCTGGTGCTGTACTAGCAAAAGGTAATTTAGCAGGAACACTCCCGGTAATAGTAACAGGTTCCGAGCCAGCAACCATGAGGTTACTGCCAAAATTTAAGCGTCCATCGTTATAACTAAAACTAGCAGCAGCCGATTCTATGCCTTTTCGATTCAAAGTTCCTTGTGTAACTTGCAATTCTCCTTTGGCTTGGGGATTTTTGATACTGCCTGCTAATGTTGCTGTAGCGTTGATATTACCTGTTGCGCCCACAGGTAAATTCACATAATTACTTAAAATCTCCAGAGGAAAATTTTTCACCCGTAGCTGCCCAGATTGTTCTGTACCGCCAATATTACCTGTAAAGGCAAGCAGTTTATCTTCAGATTCCAGACGCAGAGGTAATAACCTCAGAACACCATTTTCAAAGTTACCGCGAGCAATGATTTGCTCTACTGTATATCTCCTATTGGGTTCAGTTTTTCGTCCCCAAACAAAGTTTTGACCATCTAATTTAAAGTCAGCTGCTACTCCGTTTGCTGTCGCAGTATCAAGATTAATTTCGCCGTTAAAAGTCCCTTGTAAATCTGCTAAATCTGGTACTAAGGAAGCATCACGCCGTTGTTGTTGCTGTTGGGCGATGAGTGCTTTAATTTCCGAAAAGCGTCGGATTTGATCTAATACAGGTTGATCTGCAAAACCTACTGACACGGTTTTGAGGTCACTAGCACTACCATAGGTTGGCGTAGATGTTAAGCGTTGAAAATCTTGCAGTTCAAAAAACTGGAGTGTTGTTAATATATCTTGGATTTCACCTTGGCTGATATTGAGTTTGCCCTTGATTTGGGGATTTGTCGCTGTGGGTGTAAATTCACCAGTAAAAGCATAGCGACTGTTACCTTTAATAAAAGCGCTATCGCTCAAGCTTACCTTACCAGTTTCATAGCGGAATTGAACTTGTAAGCGATCGCCTTTAATTCGACCAATTTGTGGTTGAGCGATCGCTGCATCTCCGACTACTGCTAATGTATTTTGATTAACCTGAAAATCTCCACTCAGTGAACCTGTTACTTCCCCTTTACCCAAGTAAGGATTCGCAGGTAATGGCAAATTCAACACCTGTAAGGGGAAATTTTCGACTTTTGTGACTAAATTTTCACCCTGTGCTTGACCAGTTGCCAAAGCTTGTTGCCATTGCACAGTGAAGGAATGAGGACGATTATTGGCATCAAGATTGAGAGCAATTTTGTCACGCTTGCCAGTAACATCCAAATTTAAACCACTTCTTACCACTGATTGAATGTTACCATTTAACGCTGACTCGAAAGCCAAATTGTTAACCTTCAAGTCTCGCAGCGCTAGCTTTCCTGCTAAATTTGGTACAGGTAAATTACCAGTAATTTGCCCATTAAAATCAGCTTTACCAGCCAAATCTACGGATTCAGGCAAATTTAACGGCAACTTTTGCAGATTGTAATTTTGGGCTTGGACATCAAGATTTAACTCAGTAATTTCCGGTATGTCACCTTGCTTGGTATTGGCTAATATGTAACCACTGGCATTTAACCCAGGGGCTGTTGCTCGTTCAACGAGCAACTTTTCTCCATTCCAGCCAACAACCGCCGTCAGTGGTCGATCTATCCCCCCTAGACCTTGAGAAAAGCTTACCTGACCTGTTGCCCGTATATCTGCGAAGTTAGAACTTGCCAAATTCCCGGTCACTTGGGCTTGAGCGCCAAATTCACCTTCTAACTTCTGCTGAAACCGATTTAATGCCACACCCGCCGCATTGACTACAGCCTGATAATGACCGTTTGCAACTTGGATATTTGTGGCTTTGAAAGTGCCATTAGCAACATTGAGCTTTGCTTGACCTTGAGCTTGGATTGTCTCTGGTTCAAAGGATTCGACAGAACCAGTAACGTTGAGTTCACCAGTAATGGGCCCGTGTAATTGCGTAATTATTGGTGTTAATTCTTGTAGCGGAGCTTTCTTTGCTTGCAGTTGTGCCTGATAGCGACCGTTAGCGATTTGAATATTTGTGGCCATTACTTTCCCACTGCTAACAGCTAAACTGGCTGAACCATTTCCACGTAGGGTTTTGAGGTCAAAATTATTTGTATTACCTGATATTTGGAATGTACCGGCCATCCCAGCTTGTAATGCTGGTTTTAAGGCGGGGGCTGGTTTTTTCAGTAAATGCACTAACCTCACACCATTTGCCACAAGTTTGGCAGAAAAATTATTTTCTCCTAGCTGGATGTTAGAAACTGCCACCGTGCCATTGGCGACTTTAACTTTGGCATTCTCGGTGCGAATCTTAGCCAGTTTCAAGGGTGCGGAATTGCCAGAGAGAAATAGACGACCGTTGAAGCGGGCATCATCAAGATTTATATTTTCTAGTTGTTTGGGGTTGACAAAAGGTTCTACTTGTACGCCAGTAGCATCAGCCACTGCTTGCCAATTCTGATTATTCCAACTGCCAGCAGCCTGAACTTTACCACCAGCAACACTGAAAGCAACATTACGAAAATTGAGAGTACGATCGCTATTGACAACAACTTCACCCCTGGCTGGGTATTGGGCTTGGGGTGCTTGGAATTGTACTGTTGTTTGCACATTGTCGGTATTACCAGTCATCTGGGCTGTACCAAAGACAGTACCGACTTTTAAAGTGGGTTGAGAGTTATAAAGAAGAGCGATCGCATCACCAGGAACATTCTTCGCAGATAAATTAAAATCCAAATGGGAAACTGTTCCCAACTCAACTTTGCCAGTACCTGTTACTTCACCACCAACTTTGGCTTTACCTTGAATGTCTTTAAAGACAATCACTTCATCTTTTGGTGCAAACTCAAACTTGCCACTGGCACTTTCAAAATCAACTTTATCAATCTGAGCAATCTTTTTAGTGGTAACGATACCTGTAATAATCGGATCTGTCGTTTTTCCTGTAAACTGTAAATCTGCTTGCAATTCCCCAGTTACAGGTACAGGCAATTTGAGTTTAAGAGTTTCTTGCACATTAGCGACATTAACACCATTCACACGTCCTGCCAATTTGTAACCAGTTTTGGTGTCAATAATACCGTTAGCAATTAATGGGATTTTGCCGTAGCTGCCGATCACATTGTCAAGTTTAATTTCTGTGCCTTGAAAGCGCAGCTTTCCTTGAGAATTGAGAAACGGTTGTGGTACTTTCGGAACTTGAAACTGAACCGTTTGCAAATCAACGCTACCAAATAAAATGGGTGGCTGAATTTGCCCAATTTGAAACTGCATCTGCAAATCGCCATTGACTCGACCGGCTTCTAGCACGAGTGGTAACTTAACCAGGCGCGTCACATCAGAAGCTAGCAACTCTTGTCCACGTATTTGTAAATTTGTAGCCCATGTCTTGGGACGAATATTTCCTTTCAACCCAACATTACCACCACTGTTTGGTTTTCCTGTCAAGTCCAACCTAATTACTTGGTTGTTTTCTAACAGTTGGGCAGTTCCGCTTATTTGTGAAAATGAGACTGGGGAGGAAAGGGGAGAAGACGCGGTGACGCTGGGATTCCCAGACGCAGGGAGTCTTTTATTTATATTCCCCTTGTCTCCCTTGTCCACGCCACATGCTACAACGGAGGGAACCTCCGCAACGCAGTGGCTCCCCTTGTCCCACGTATCTTGTATATCTCTCTTGCGTGGTACTAGTACTAATTGGGCGTTGCGGAAGCGTATTTTATCTAAATCTGTTTGAATTAATTCGCCCTGACCTCGTTTTTTGATGGTGGTTGTCAGCCAACGCCCTTGTTGATCCTGTTCCACGTAAACGTCTGGATTGACTAGGGTGACATCCAATTTCAAGTGATGTTTAAAAACTAACTGTAACGGTTCAAAACCAACTTCTACAGCTTCGACTACAACATGATCTGGATCTGTGGATGTCGCAGGAATGGTTGAAGCCCCAAACTGTACTCCCGTCAGCGAAAATCCTTTAACTTCTCCAAGCTTGACTGGACGGTTGAGTGTAGTAGTAAGATTTTTTTCTGCTAAGGGTGTTAAATCTTTCTGGATAAAATTCCACAACCGCCAAGCACCACCTACAAATCCTATTAATAAAATGCCACCTAAAGCGATGCCACTACGACCCAACACCAGCAACCATAAACGCTTGTTGCTCAGGCTAAGGCTAAGGATTGGAGATTTATAATTTTGCTGGGGAGATTTACTCATGGGGTTTTAGTTTATGATTAGCCGAGTTGGAGAGGCACGCTGGTTGTTCACCATCTTAAACATTGACGGGTGTAAGTCGGGAAAAGTTTAAAGGTAAAAGGCTGAGTTCTTGATCATTTCACCCTTAACCATTCAAATTTTCCCGATTGCTGTGTTAACTGACAATGCTATTACTTAAGATGCATAACCAAATTTTGGCTTTGGAGTTTGAGAATGGCGATGATTTAAGAAAAGAAAAAAGAAGAATTTTCATGCGTTTTGTAACACGCAGTTCGTTATGGCTAGGTAAATATCTAATATTCTTTAGTATTTGAGTGATTTACGATAGTTTCATATTCCAAAATGAATTGTTGAAATTTGCTGACAAGCAAATCTGAATCCTAGCAACAATCTGTTCATAATTAACAAACTATATGAATTACGTGGATTATCTATCCTTATTAAAAAAAGGCATTAACCCATACCACCCAATATTAATTTCTAAAATTTAAAATCGGTATATCTAGTAATACTGGTATAGTTAGCACAATTTCAGACAATATTTTTGTATAAATTAATATAAGTATACAAAATGATATCAATTCACTTTTTAATTCCTGTTGTGGCAATACCTTGAATCAATTGACGCTGACCAAGGAGAAATAACAATAAAATTGGTACAGTGGCTATACTTACTGCCGCCATTAGCAAAGGCCAGTTATTGGTAAATTGCTCCTGAAACTCAGCCAAAGCTAGCTGCACAGTTCTCAATTCTGGTTTTGTAGTAAATACTAATGGCTTAAATAGATCATTCCATTCACCGATAAAAGTGAACAAAAACAAAGTTACCAAGGCTGGACGTGCTAAAGGTAAGATTATTTGCCACAAGATTTGTAAGCGGTTGGCTCCATCTATTGCTGCTGCTTGCTCCAACTCTACAGGAATTGTTAAGAAATATTGCCGTAATAAGAAGATACCAAAACCGTTAGCTGCTGTTGGTAAAATCAAAGCCCAGTAAGTGTTAATTAGATGTCCCCATTTCAATACCAAAAATATAGGAATCACGAGTAATTGAAAGGGAATCACTAGTGTTGCCAAGACAAACAACATCAATGCTTGTCTACCGCGAAATTTCAGCCTTGCTAGTGCATAACCTGCCAATGCAGAAGTCACAATCTGAAAACCAGTAACAGCCAATGCTACCAAACTAGAATTAGCAAATGCCAGCAATAATTTACCTTGTTGCCAAGCTTCACGGTAATTAGCGAAAGACCAACCGTTTTGAGGGAACAGAGTAGGAGTAGTTCCAGACGGTGCAATAGATGTTAAGAAAACTACAAAAAGGGGTAATAAGACAATCAAAACCCCTAACAAAAGTACTCCTAAACTCCATAAAGAGGGAGATTTCAGATTCCAGAGTGGCTTGGACATGAACTAAATTAAGATCCAACCATTTGTTTTTTGTTACTAGAGCGAAGCTCATTCAACAGGAGCTACGCTAATGCTCCCGGCAACAGCTAATCTAGAACTATAGTGACTTGTTAAGTTAAATTAAACCAGAGTGAGTAAAAATAAGGATGTATAGATAAACGATGAAAGAGGAAGACAGAAGGCAGAAGGATAAATAGTAATACTTCATCCTACCCTTTGGGAAGTCGCCCTCCGGGCGTCTACACTGATTTCATCTTTCATCACTTGACATATACCCTCCGGGAATTCACCCTCTGGGTGTTTTACGCCCTGAGATCGCCATTGCCCTACTTCCATAGGGTTAAATACAATTTTGGTATCCAATGTATCATATGTTCAGGAGTGAACGTACAATGCAGCAGCTAGCAAATCAATCTGAAATCGACTTCAAGAGCGAAACCTATAAAGACGCCTATAGTCGGGTTAATGCAATCGTGATTGAAGGAGAACAAGAAGCGTATGAAAATTACCTGAGACTTGCTGAACTGCTGAGTGAACATAAAGATGACCTAATTCGTCTTTCTAAAATGGAAAGCCGTCACAAAAAGGGATTTGAAGCCTGTGGACGCAATCTCCAGGTAACGCCAGATAGGTCGTTTGCTAAACAATTTTTTTCCCAACTGCATCAAAATTTTCAAATAGCAGCACAAGAGGGCAAAATTGTTACTTGCTTGCTAATTCAATCTTTAATTATCGAATGTTTTGCGATCGCAGCATATAACATCTATATCCCTGTAGCTGATGATTTCGCACGTAAAATTACTGAAGGTGTTGTAAAGGATGAATACAGTCACCTAAATTTTGGAGAAGTTTGGTTAAAAGAACACTTTGAAGAAGCAAAAGCTGAATTAGAAGAAGCAAATCGCCAAAATCTTCCTATTGTTTGGCAAATGCTTAATCAAGTCGCTGATGATGCCGAAGTACTAGCAATGGAAAAAGAAGCGTTGGTAGAAGATTTTATGATTCAGTACGGTGAAGCTTTAAGTAATATTGGCTTCAATACCCGTGATATCATGCGTCTATCTGCCTACGGACTCAGAGCTGCGTAAGCCCAAGGTAAAAGTTAAAAGGAAAAAGGTTAAGACTTTGAGCGTGTCGATTTTGGATTTCGGATGCGTGGATTTTAGATTGAACTCTATCTAAAATCGCAAATCTAAATACTGATTGGCCTTTTAACTTTTATCTGCTCTTGCTATGAATCACTATCCAGAATTTTTAAGGGTTAGTAATTTCTTTTCCACTAACCGCTCTGATTTTAGATGACTGATTGAAGATTGTTTTTTTTGGTATGAGACCATTACTGTTTCCAATTTAGGTCATAAATTCCAAATCTAAAATCCAAAATCCTTGTTGAAAAGCTGTGATTAGGAGGCAACCTCCGCACCCTAACAGGAAGACGTTTTGTGTCTACAAACTTTTCGCAAAATCACGCCACGTGCTACAACGGGGAGAATCCCCAAGGACGTAGTGGCTCCAAAATCTAAAATCCAAAATCCAAAATCCACTGCCACCACGCTTTTAAAAAAGCATACGCCTAATAGAACAGTTCATGTTTGGTCTAATCGGACATCTTACTAGTTTAGAACACGCACAAGCGGTAGCCAGAGACTTAGGCTATCCGGAGTACGCAGATCAAGGTCTAGATTTTTGGTGCAGCGCCCCGCCCCAGATTGTTGATCACATCACTGTAACCAGCGTCACTGGTCAGAAAATAGAGGGAAAGTACGTAGAATCGTGCTTTTTGCCGGAAATGCTGGCAACCCGTCGGATCAAAGCAGCTACACGTAAAATCCTGAATGCTATGGCTCTTGCTCAAAAGCACGATATAGATATTACGGCTTTGGGCGGATTTTCCTCGATAATTTTTGAAAATTTTAATTTAGAGCAGTTCAAACAAGTCCGCAACATCGAACTAGAGTTTGAACGCTTCACCACAGGAAATACACACACCGCTTACATTATTTGTAGACAGGTAGAACAGGCATCAAAACAATTAGGGATTGAACTGTCGAATGCTACTGTTGCTGTGTGTGGAGCCACTGGAGATATTGGTAGTGCCGTTTGTCGCTGGTTAGACGCAAAAACAGATGTCAAAGACTTACTGCTTATTGCACGTAACCAAGAACGCCTCACAAACTTGCAAGCAGAACTAGGACGGGGAAAAATCCTAGCTTTAGAAGAAGCCTTACCCCTAGCTGACATTATAGTTTGGGTTGCTAGTATGCCTAAAGGTATGGAAATCGATCCGACAGATTTGAAAAAACCCTGTTTGTTGATTGATGGCGGCTATCCAAAAAATTTAGCTACTAAGATCCAGCATCCTGATGTGTATGTTCTCAATGGTGGCATTGTGGAGCATTCTCTTGATATTGATTGGAAAATCATGAAAATTGTCAATATGGATGTTCCAGAACGGCAGTTGTTTGCTTGTTTTGCTGAATCAATGCTGCTGGAATTTGAGAAGTTGCATACGAACTTCTCTTGGGGACGTAATCAGATTACCGTAGAAAAGATGGAGCATATTGGTCAAGTATCGGTAAAACACGGATTTAGACCGCTGTTGGTGTAGGGATTGGGATTGGGGATTGGGGATCGGGGATCGGGGATTGGAAAAGTGGACAATGAGGACAAGGAGGACAAGGGAGAATAATAATTTAACAAGTCTCTTACCAATACCCCATGCCCAATTCCCAATCCCTGATCCCCAATCCCTGATACCCAGTCCCCAATCGCTAATTTCTAATCTATATTCCTAAAATATGGCAACTACTGAACGCAAACCATTACTGTTGGATTTTGAAAAGCCTTTAGCAGAATTAGCAAACCGGATTGATCAGATCCGTCAACTTGCGGAAGAAAATGGCGTCGATGTTTCTAGTCAAATTCGTCAACTGGAAACACGTGCTATGCAATTACGTGAGGAGATTTTTACTAGCCTATCACCATCGCAGCGTCTGCAAGTCGCTCGTCATCCCCGTCGCCCCAGTACTCTTGATTACATTCAGGCTATTACTGATGAATGGATGGAGTTGCATGGCGATCGCTGTGGTTCTGATGATCCAGCTTTAATTGGTGGTGTTGCTCGTTTGGGAGGGCAACCTGTGGTGATGTTGGGTCATCAAAAAGGACGTGATACAAAAGATAATATTGCTCGTAATTTTGGTATGGCAACCCCTGGGGGCTATCGCAAGGCGATGCGATTAATGGAACACGCCAATAAGTTTGGGATGCCTATTCTAACTTTTATTGATACACCAGGAGCCTTACCCACTGTGGTAGCTGAACGACAGGGCGCGGGAGAAGCGATCGCTTATAATTTGCGCGAGATGTTTAGCCTAGATGTACCAATTATTTGTACAGTGATTGGTGAAGGTGGTTCTGGTGGAGCGCTTGGTATTGGTGTTGGCGATCGCGTACTCATGTTTGAACACTCAGTTTATACCGTGATCACCCCAGAAGCTTGTGCTGCTATTCTTTGGAAAGACGCCAGCAAAGCTTCCCAAGCAGCAGCAGTTCTCAAAATGACTTCTCACGACCTGAAAAACTTGGGCATAATTGACCAAATTTTATCAGAACCAGTTGGCGGCGCTCATTCTGACCCCATCAAGACTGCTCAAATTCTCAAAAGTGCTTTATTAGACAATCTAGATGAATTGGGTCGTCTTACTGCTGCTGAACGTCGGCAACTACGCTATGAAAAATTCCGCAAAATGGGTGTTTTTACTGAAGTTTCCCACTAAGGATACTGAAATTTTTGATTAGCAATAACAGCAATGCTATAATTGCCTATGGTTCTTAAAGATTTTTAACAATCTTTTTAACCATAGGCATTTACGTTATTGGCAAATCAACTCAGTTTCAAAGAGCGATTTGTACTGCTTGTGTTGTTGTCAATAACCAAAATAAAGGGTGCAACTTGAATATCCAGACAAAAACCACGATTTTGACTGGTAAAACAAACTAAGTATATGCCTGTACTGGCAATGAATAATAGCATTTGTCAGGCAGAATTAATCAAATTTTTAGATTTGCTTAATCTTAGGAGTAAATTTAAAGATTTGAATCAAGTAAGTGGCAACGTAATTTTATCTGCCAAAGAATTTGGAATTCATCGCATGAGTTTTGAGCAGAAACAACGCGCCCTGATTACCGGGGCAAGTAGTGGTATTGGTAAAGCGACTGCTTTGGCCTTTGCAAAAGCAGGAGTTGATGTTGCCTTGGTGAGCCGTTCTGTTGATAAGTTAGCAGCGGTAGCAGAAGCAGTGCAGCACACAGGAGTAAATGCAAAAGCTTATTCTGTGGATTTGGCTTGTGTAGACCAAGTGCAAGAACAAATTCAGGCGATCGCTCATGACTTTGGTGATATAGATATTTTGGTCAATAATGCTGGCATGGGTTATGTTGCTAGTCTGAGCCAAACTTCCCTATCTGACTGGCAAAGGGTGCTAGATTTAAATCTCACCAGTGTATTTCAGTGTATTATGGGAATCTTGCCGGGAATGCGCGATCGCCAAACAGGCACTATCATCAACGTTGTATCAATAGCCGGCAAACAAGCGTTTCCCAATTGGGGGGCATACTGCGCTAGCAAAGCAGGTCTTCTAGCTCTTTCTCAAACTTTGGCACAAGAAGAGCGCCCTAACGGTATCCGCGTTACTGCCGTATGTCCTGGTGCAGTCAATACCGAACTCTGGGATACTGTCGGCGCTGACTTTGACCGCTCAAAAATGCTATCTCCAGAAATTGTTGCCCAGTCGATAGTATACACTGCATTGTTGCCACAGCAAGCAGTGATTGATGAGTTGACCCTAATGCCTAGCGTTGGCGTCCTTTAATAGTTAGTCAGTTATCAGTTATCGATAAACACTGATGACTATTCGCTGTTAACTGTTTTCATCGCACAGTCATTCATATTCCAAACTTATTCAAGACTCATACCATGACTATTGCTAGCTCCAACGGTTCCAATCGTTTTCAATCTCCTTTGGTTCCCGACTTAACAGAAGCCATTACCACTAGACCCGACCGCAACACTCATGATGGGCGAGAACCAGACTTGCACCCACCGCAAGAAGAACAAATGGATGAGATGGTGGAAGCTGTACGGACATTGCTGTTGGGTGTAGGAGAAGATCCAGAACGCGAAGGACTACTGAAAACACCAAAGCGAGTGGCAGAAGCCATGCGGTTTTTAACTAGTGGTTATAACCAGTCCTTGGAAGAAATCGTCAATGGAGCGATTTTTGACGAGGGACATAGCGAGATGGTGTTAGTCCGAGATATTAATGTTTTTAGCTTGTGCGAACACCATATGCTGCCATTTATGGGCAAAGCTCATGTTGCTTATATCCCAAATCAAAAAGTCGTAGGATTGAGTAAGCTTGCTCGGATTGTCGAGATGTATTCTCGTCGCTTGCAAGTACAAGAAAGATTAACGCGCCAAATAGCTGAAGCAGTTCAAACTATCTTAGAACCCCAGGGTGTTGCTGTTGTCATCGAAGCCACCCATATGTGCATGGTGATGCGGGGTGTGCAAAAGCCAGGTTCATGGACTGTCACTAGTGCAATGGTTGGTGTATTCGAGGAAGAACACAAAACCCGTGAAGAATTCTTCAATTTGATTCGTCACCAAGCGGCGATATTTTAGTGAACGGGGAACGGGGAACGGGGAACAGGGAACAGCGAACAGCGAACAGGAAATTGGTGTTTATTCTCTCCCTTGTCCTCCTCCTTGTCCTCCTTGTCCCCGATTCCCGATCCCTAATATCTCAAATAACTCAGCGACTTTCTCCAAATCTTTGTCTCCAGGTGCGCGTTCTACTCCACTGGATAGATCAATGCCACTGGGATTGATTTGACTTAGAGCTTCTAAAATATTATTTGGTGTCAGTCCTCCTGCTAAAAACCAAGGGCAAGTGGGCTGAAATTGTTGTAATATCTGCCAATCTAAAGTTTTACCAGTACCACCCAGCTGCTGAGGATGATAGGCATCAAGTAACAGTGTATTGACGCAGAGATTGTAGATAGCTGCTTTGTCTAAATCTATGACAGTGCGTATCCTCAACGCTTTAATAATTTCTACCTGGGGTAGAGAGTCACGTAATTTTTGACAAAATTCTGGTGATTCATCTCCATGCAACTGTACCCCTGTTAAACCACCATCAACAACAGTCTGCCTGATTTGTTCAACGGACGTGTTAGCAAATACACCTATGGTGTCAATTTGCTTTGGCAGGTTTTCTACTACGGCTCGAATTTGACCGCTATTAACATAACGAGGTGAAGTGTTAACACAAATAAATCCTAATGCTGTGGCACCCAAATCAGCGATCGCTTTTCCTTGTTGTGGTTGAGTGATACCGCAAATTTTAATTCGCATAAAAATTTCCGAGATTTTTCCAATACAAAAAGTTAGTTTTTCCCTAGCAATCTTATAATTTGTGTGGTCTACATCAATTTTTTCCTATAGGAGACAAAAGCTTGATGTCATCAATTTTACTAGCAGCCGCTGCCACAGTTCCTCCTACACCCGAATGGAGTCCTACAGTAGCACTGATTATTAGCATCAGCTGTTTAGTGGTTGTTTTGCTAAGTTTCAGAATTGAAAAGCCCAAAGTTGGTCCAAAAATGCCTGGATTACCTTTGAGTGTTCCCGCCTTCATCGCTGCTATGGCTTTTGGTCATGTGATCGGCGTTGCTATTGTTTTGGGATTGACAAATATCGGTAGAATCTAAATTCGGAATTTCCAATTCCAAATTTACAATTGTTTCAATTGTTTCGGTCATCCTAACTCAGGAAAGAGGATCTAACCTCTCTCAGGAATGAGGATAGACCACTTGATCGGATAGAGCATGGAATGGCTGTGGAGATGCGAGGTTTCATCAGAAATTTCGTGTTTCTACAGCTGAATCATTTATTCAAACAGGAGAAACAATTGTGATTTCATCAATTTTATTAGCGGTTCAAAGCACTGTCCCCAATACTTACACCACCTGGGGTTTGACGGAATTTTTGTATATTACCGGTGCTTGTCTGTTGTGTCTAGTGATTATTCCCCGCGTCGTTTGGTATCCTCACGTGGGTCCGAAAATGCCATTACCTTTCCCTTCAGTTTTCAATAATCCTAGTGTTGCTACATTCCTAGCTGCGATGGCTGCGGGTCACATTCTTGGTGTCGGTGCTGTTTTGGGATTGACCAACTTGGGCGTTATTTGATCAGAAATTTTGGTGTAATACAAAAGCAGCAGATGTTTAAGCCTTGGGATAGGCTGTGTCTGCTGTTTTTGTTTTGTGAGTTTATTGTGCTTGGCTGTAATTGTCTATTCTAGAAATATATATAGTTTGGCTTGACAAATCTTAATATTTTAGGAAATAAAAATGCAAACAAATACAAATTGGCGAATAGGGTCTTTATTTGGCATTCCTCTATTTTTAGATCCCTTGTGGTTTGTGATTTTAGGGTTGGCAACGCTCAACTTTGGTGTAGCTTACCAGGAATTAGGGACTGTCTGGGCTTGGAGTGCAGGAGTAGCCATGGCACTACTGCTGTTTGCTTCGGTGTTATTACACGAGTTGGGTCACAGCTTGGTGGCGCGATCGCAAGGAATTAAAGTTAATTCTATTACTTTGTTTTTGTTTGGTGGGATTGCTGCGATTGAAGAAGAATCGAAAACTCCTGGTAAAGCCTTTCAAGTGGCGATCGCTGGCCCAGCAGTTAGTATTGCCCTATTTTTGCTGTTACGGCTGGGGGCTGATGTATTACCTGATACTAGCTCGCTGCGAGTAATGATTGGAGATTTGGCGAGAATTAATTTAGTCTTAGCCTTATTCAATTTGATTCCTGGCTTACCTTTAGATGGGGGACAGGTGTTAAAAGCCGCAGTATGGAAAGCTACAGGTGATCGCTTTCAAGCTGTGCATTGGGCAGCAAAAACAGGACAAATTTTAGGTTATGCTGCGATCGCTCTTGGCTTGGCAGTAGACTATTTTACAGGTGAACTAGTTACGGGCTTATGGATTGCCTTGTTGGGTTGGTTTGGTATCCGCAACGCCACAACTTATGATCGCGTCACGATTTTACAAGAAACCTTGCTAAAACTAAAAGCAACTGACGCTATGACTCGTAATTTTCGCATAGTCGATGCTAACCAAACTTTACGTTCATTCGCCGATTTATATTTATTAGAAACAACTCCTGTACAGGTTTATTTCGCTGAATCCGATGGGCGTTATCGGGGTATGGTTGCCATTGATGACTTGCGAACAGTAGAAAGAAGTGAATGGGAAACCAAGACTGTGAATGCGATCGTGCATCCCTTGACGGAAATCCCTAGTGTTGAAGAGTCAACTAATATTGCGGAAATTATTAACAAGCTGGAAAACGAACATTTACCCCGTGTTACCGTACTTTCGCCTGCGGGTGCTGTTGCCGGTATCATTGATCGAGGGGATATTGTCCGAACACTAGCGCAAAATCTCGGTTTGCGGATCACTGATGCTGAGATTAAGCGAATTAAAGAGGAAGGAAGTTATCCACAGGGTTTACAATTACAGGCGATCGCAAAATCAACCACGAATTCACAGTGATCACTGATCAGTTAGATAACTATTCCCTGTTCCCTGTTCCCTATTTTGAGTTAGCCATTTATACCAATCTTCTAGCCCAGTTCCGGTTAATGCTGAAACTTGAAAAATCTGAATCTGGGGATTGACCTGCTGGGCATACTCTATACATTTTTGCACATCAAATTGGACATAAGGCAGCAAATCAATTTTCGTGAGAAGCATCACTTCACTAGCACGGAACATGTGAGGATATTTAATTGGTTTATCTTCCCCTTCTGTTACAGAGAGAATCACGACTTTGAGGTTTTCTCCTAAATCAAATAAAGCCGGACAAACCAAATTACCCACGTTCTCGATCATCACAACTGAATCTAGTGGTGGATTAAGTTGTTGCAGTCCTTTTTCGAGCATCACTGCATCAAGATGACAGCCTGTACCTGTGTTTATTTGAACAACTTTACAGCCTGTTTCTTGAATTTTTTTAGCATCGTTGATAGTTTCTTGATCGCCTTCTATCACACTAATATTTAACTGTGTTTTTAAATCGTTGATGGTGCGAGTTAAGAGGGTAGTTTTACCAGCACCGGGAGAACTCATAAGATTTAATGCAAGAATATTTCTGCCTTTAAACCATCCCCGATTTTGGGCTGCAATTAAGTTATTTTTAGCTAAAATATCTTGTTCTAATGATATTGTTGTGCCATGGATTTTGGCGTGAAGATGTGATGCTGTTTGGTGAGTATGATCGTGACTGTGAGAATGAGTAATGACGGTGCCATCAGGTAAAGTATGGGTGTGATGATCATGATAATCGGTATGCCCGTTGACATTAATTGACAATACTGTACCTGTTTCTAAATTAGAGATTTTGGCGTCATTATCATCAGAACAACCGCAAGTTACACACATATTTCCTCTATTTCAATTTCTTTTATTTTCAGTTCTTGACCAGCGATTAAATCTATGTGTTTACTACCACATTTACATTCACCAAAGGGTTGTTCTAGAGGAATTTCAGCACCACATTGGCAACATTTACCTAAGCCTGCTATTTCTAAAATTTCTAATTTTGCTCCTTCTAAAACTGTTCCTTGAGAACAAATGTCAAAACAAAATCGGATTGCATCTGGCATGATAGCTGAAAGTTTGCCTATTTCTAATAGTACTCGTTTTACTTTTGAGCCGTGGGCATGTTCAGATACAATGGCTACAATATTTTGGGTAATTCCTAATTCATGCATTTTGAGGTTACTAATTTTTTAAATATGATTGGTAAAAATATTTTTCCTGAACAAACCACAAAATTGTAGAGACGTTGCAGTAAAGACGTTGCACTGCAACGTCTACATAAATATAATTAACAAATTCGTGGTAGTTGATCGCCGACAAGCATATCAACAATTCGTTCAGTACCAAAGAAAGTTTTTAATAAAACAATTCCTGCTGGTGAGGAAATTACTTCGCCAATTATACAAGCATCTTTTCCGGCGTGATGAGATTTCATGGCTGATAAAACTACCTCAGCATGTTCCTTTTTGACTACTACAACTAATTTTCCTTCATTTGCTAAATACAATGGATCTAAACCTAAAATTTCGCAAACTCCTTTGACTTCTTCTCGAATGGGAATTGATTTTTCATCAAGGCGAATTGCAATATTTGAACTGAGGGCAAATTCATTTAATACAGTAGCTAAACCGCCGCGTGTTGCATCCCGCATTGCATGAATTTCGGGACAAACATCAAGAATTGTTTTGACTAAATCATGTAATGGCTGACAGTCACTTTCTATATTAGTTTCTAGTGCTAATTCTCCACGGGCGATGAGAATGGCTGTACCATGATTACCTATTTCACCATTAATTATTACTACATCTCCAGCTTGAATATTATGAGCAGAAATAGAAACACCTGCACGAATTACGCCAATACCTGTTGTATTAATAAATAATTTATCAGCCGCGCCACGATGAACAACTTTGGTGTCACCAGTGACAATTTGTACGCCAGCTTTATTAGCTGCTATTTTCATACTGCTAACAACACGGCGTAATGTTTCTATTGATAAGCCTTCTTCTAAAATAACGCTACAGGTAAGGTATAGAGGTTTTGCACCACTTACTGCTAAATCGTTGATAGTACCATTAACGGCTAATTCTCCGATGTTACTTCCAGGAAAAAATAAAGGATCAACAACATAAGAATCAGTGGTAAAAGCGAGTTTATTTCCGTGTTGAATGAGACTTGCTAAATCAAAAGTTGCTTGATCTTCTAATTGTGAAAGAATCGGATTATCAAACTTACTCACAAAAACATCATCAATTAAATCGCGCATTGCTTTACCACCACTACCATGTGCGAGAGTGATGTGAGTATCCTGGATTTTGCTGCGACGACGAACTGATTCAATTTTTTGAAATAGAGAATTTTTATCATTTGTCATTTGTCATTAGAGACGCAATTCATCGCGTCTGTACAATGGTCATTGGTCATAGTCAGGTAAAAGTTAAACCTCAACGTTTTAGTTTCAAACCTCAACGTTCTAGCTTCAAGGCGATTTCTTCTCCCTTGTCTTCCCACACTCCCCACACTTCCGTGTCCCTCGTGTCTTCTTGCTTCAAGCTGCTGTGTATCCGCCATCTACAAATAAAACAGCACCAGTAACATAGGAAGATGCATCAGAAGCTAAAAAAACTAATGGGCCAATTAATTCTTCTGGCTTTCCACGACGCGCCATTGGTGTAAAAGTGATAATTTGTTTTTGCTTTTCAAGTTTTTCATGCTCTGCATTCGCACCTAGCATGATATTTTCAAAGTAACCTGGTGCGATCGCATTCACTCGAATATTTTTTGACGCCCATTCCACCGCCATCACCCGTGTGAGTTGGTTAATTCCACCCTTCGCAGCACTATAAGCAACTAAACCAGGAATACCGACAACAGAAGCAATTGAGGAAATATTAATAATTGAACCACCCGTGTTTTGCTTCATCATCTGAACAGCAGCAAATTGCGAACAGTGAAAATGTCCCTTTAAATTCACATTTAAAATTTCATCCCATTCAGACTCACAAACTGCTTCTGCGGGTTTGATAATGTCAATTCCAGCATTATTCACCAGAATATTAACTTGTCCAAACTCATTAACTGCAAACTGAATTAAATCATTACAACTATCACTCTCAGAAATATCCACAAAAGTTGCACTTGCAATTCCTCCAGAAGCTGTGATAGTGTGTGCTGTTTGTTTTGCTTCCTCAAAATTGCGATCGCCAACAATCACTTTCACACCCAATTCAGCCAAACCCACAGCCATCACTTTTCCTAAACCCCGTCCAGAACCAGTGACAATTGCTACTTTTTCAGACAAATCAAATAGATTTTTTTGCATACACCCTCACCAAATAAAGCCAAAAGTGAATCATCTTCCCTTAAACTTTTGACTTAAATTTAAACCCCTTTTTCCACATGCCTACCAGCATGTTTATCAACATGTAAAACACCACCTACAGCCCAATTTTCTCTTTCAAATTCATCAATATGTACAGTTACCCATTCTGGTTTAGTAGCCATAGTCGCAACCAAAGCATCAGTAATTGCTTGCGCTAATTGTCGCTTCTTTTCAACAGAATGACCCTTAGCAATTTGAACAGTAACAAATGGCATAAAAATCTCCAATAATCTTAGCTTATTAGCGGTTAGTTAATCAAATATATTCTGAAATTAACTAAACTCCTACCTCTTCTTTCCCAACTATCGAAAAACGACCATATTTGTAATAAGCTGCACACGCACCCTCTGAAGACACCATACAAGTTCCTATCGGTGTTTCTGGAGTACAAGCAGTACCAAATACCTTACATTCCCAAGGCTTCATCACACCCTTGAGAATTTCTCCACATTGACAAGCCTTATGATCTACAACTTTTAAATTAGGAATCGTAAACTTCAATTCTGCATCAAACTGGGCATATTCCGAACGAATTTTTAACCCAGAATAGGGGATATCACCCAAGCCACGCCACTCAAAATGTTGTCGTGTTTCAAATACCGTATTCATGGCAGTAAGTGCCAATTGATTACCCTTATTATCTACTAATCGCCGATATTGATTTTCAACTTCACAGCGATTTTCTACTAATTGTCGTACTAGCATCCAAACTGATTGGAGAATATCTAAAGGTTCAAATCCAGAAATAACAATTGGCTTATGATAATGTTGAGAAATAAACTCATAAGGTTCAGTACCAATTACCATACTGACATGACCAGGGCCGACAAATCCATCGAGTTGCAAATCAGGATTATCTAACAAGGTTTGTAACGCAGGAATCACGAGGACGTGATTACAAAACATGCTGAAGTTATGAATATTTTCTGCTGCTGCTTGGAGGATAGTAAAAGCAGTGCTAGGGGCTGTAGTTTCAAAACCTAACGCAAAAAATACAACTTCTTTGTTGGGGTTTTCTTTAGCAATTTTGAGGCTATCTAAGGGTGAGTAAACCATGCGGATGTCTGCACCTGTAGCTTTCGCTTGTAGCAGACTTGTTTGCGAACCAGGAACCCGCATTGCATCGCCAAAGGTAGTAAAGATGACATGAGGATTTTGGGCGATCGCGATCGCATCATCTAACCTACCTCTTGGCATTACACACACCGGACAACCAGGCCCATGAATTAATTCTATTGCCTTGGGTAGGACTGCTTCGATGCCATATTTAAAAATAGAATGGGTATGACCGCCGCATACTTCCATAATTTTAATATGTTTATCTAGTAGGCTAGATAATTTTTCTATTTGCCATACTAGCGCTTTTGCTTTCTGAGAATCACGAAACTCATCTACATATTTCATATAAGTTTTAGTGTTTAGTAGATAGTAAAATAGATAGCATTATTAATAATAGATAACTTCTAATTACTAACCATTACTTCTGCAATTTCTTGTAGAATTTGCAATGTTTCTTTTGCTTCTTTTTCGTTAATACGGTTCATGGCAAAACCGACATGAACTAATACCCAATCACCAATGCATGATTCGGGAGTATGTTGTTCGTCTACTATACAAGCAATGTTAATTTGACGTTTGACGCCAGCAACATTGACAATGGCTAGTTTGTTATTTTGATCTGTTATCTCGATGATTTGACCTGGGATACCTAAGCACATTTTTTGTTTTCCTGTTTAATGAATCAAAAAGATAGCAAATAAAAAATAGTAATGTTTAGACAATATATAATATAGTTATTATTTGATGATATTAGCTGCTGCAATTACTGCTTGACCTAGTGATAATCCACCGTCGTTACAGGAAGCCAAGCTATGAGTTAGTATGTTAACATCTGAGGTTTTGAGGTATTTAGTGACTTGTTCTAATAATATACAGTTTTGAAATACTCCTCCACTGAAAACGACGGTCTTGATATGATGTTGTTGAGATAGGTAATTAACCATGTTGACTATGGTTTGAGCTAAACCTATGTGAAATTTTGTAGCTATGACTTCTAGATCAGTTTGCTGTTGTAGGTCATCTAATAAAGCTTTCCACATTGGGCTTGGGTCTATACAGTAAATATTATCTAAAATGTTAATTTTAAAAGGATATTTTTGCTTTTCTTCATGATTCTTTAAATTATTTCTATCAACTAAAGCTTCCATTTCGATTGCTGCTTGTCCTTCATAGTTACATGATTCTCGGCATATACCGATGGCAGCAGCAACGGCATCAAATAAACGTCCTACGGAGGAAGCTAAGGGGGAATTGATATTTTTTGATACTAGTTGATTGAGAAGTTTTAGGGGTTTATTTTCCAGGAATTTGATAATTTCTAAATTTCCATATTTACTTGTGATTTCTTCCCAGGTAAAAGCTGAGATTAATTGAGCGTAAGTGTTACGCCAAGGTTGGTAAATTGCCTGTTCTCCGCCGATCATGGCTACTGGTTGAAATGTTGCTAATCGCTGAAATTTCTGGTAACTTGCTAGGAGAAATTCGCCGCCCCAAAGTGTATTATCTTCACCGTAACCTAAACCGTCTAAGGCAATACCTAATACAGGTGATGAATCTAGAGGAAGATTATTTTCAGCCATGCAAGCGGCAATATGAGCGTGATGATGTTGGGTAGAATAAATTTTAATTTGATTGGCGAATGCTAATTCTTGACCAAGTTTTGTAGATAGATATTCGGGATGTTTGTCGAGTGCGATCGCTTCTGGTTTATGCTCGAATAAGTTTAAGTATAAGTTGAGCGTATTTTGATAAGCTGTAAAGGTGGCTGCATTTTCTAAATCTCCCAAATGTTGAGATAAAATTGCTTGGCCATCCTTTAATAAACAAAAAGTATTTTTTAACTCGCCACCCATCGCTAAAATTGCTGGTGTTTGCTCAAATCCAGATGGTAATTTAATTGGTGTTGGTGCATATCCTCTAGCGCGGCGAATAGTTTGTATTTGCTCACCAACTACCCGCACCACTGAATCATCTACACGATTAACAATTTCGCGGTTATGTAAGAGGAAATAATCAGCAATTTGACTTAATTTCTGTCGCGCTTCATCGTTATCTATACATTGTGGTTCATCAGCAAGATTACCGCTAGTCAAGACAATTGGGCGATTCATGCGTTTGAGAATTAAGTGATGCAAAGGTGTGTAAGGTAGCATGAAGCCAAGGGTATTTTGTCCTGGGGCGACAGAAGGGGAGATGGGGGAGGGG
>NZ_AJLJ01000163.1 GCF_000317245.1 Fischerella muscicola SAG 1427-1 = PCC 73103 | reverse complement strand
GGAGGAAAGATTGCTTTTTTGTCCCTCATGTCCTCCGTGTCTCTCTAGTTTCTTCGCCTGCAACAATACAATGGGTGCTGCGGGACTTTGCAATAATTCTCTTTCTTTGTTGCTGATATTACAGTATTTCTCAATGACTTCTAAATCCCGCGCCATTAAAGCAAAAGGTTTATGATATCGTTGTTTGCGCTGGCGGAGTTTTTGTACAGCAGTTTCATTTGTTGCGTCGCAAGCAAGATGAATTCCGCCTATACCTTTGATGGCGACAATTTCGCCTCTCTGCAATAAAGTACACACAGCATCAACATCATCCAACATGGAAAACATCGAAGCTGTTATTGGTTTACCGTCAGCACGTTCTAAAGTTGCTTTCGGGCCGCAGACATGACAAGCTACAGGTTGAGCATGAAAGTGGCGGTTTTCAACATCGTTATATTCTTTCGCACACTCTGCACACATAGCGAAAGCTGCCATACTAGTGTTGCAACGGTCATAAGGAATCGCACGAATAATACTTAGGCGGGGGCCGCAATGGGTACAATTTGTGAAAGGATAGCGATACCAGCGACTATAAAAATCAAAAATTTCGGCTTGACATTGCGGACAAGTAGCAGCATCGGGGGCAATTTCTGTTTTTACAGTACTACTAATACTGTGAGAAATTACGAAATCATCAAATACAATTTCTGTTTGATAACGCTTGCGTATGAGTTGATTAATTCTTGCCAGAAGCGGACATTCTTGTTGTAATCTTTTGATAAATTCTTCTATCGATGCATCTGTTCCGGAAGCACGAATTAAAACGCCTTCACCATCATTACAAACATCACCACGCAATCCACAAGCTTTTGCTAATCGATATACAGTCGGGCGAAATCCTACCCCTTGAACAGTACCACGTACTCGAATTTCTTCAGTAGTCATTTGTTATTAGAGACGCGAGGAACATCGCGTTTGTACAATGGTCATTTGTCATTGGTAAAACAAGTCAAAAGTCAAAATTAAGAACTTTTGACTTGTTTTGTCTCCCTTGTCTCTCTTGCAAAGGGAACTTGCTAATTATCTGTGTATTCTCCACAGCAAAACTCGGTTATTTCCAGAATCAGCGATTATTGCTGTGTCACCACAAACTTTGATTCCGTAACACCAGTTGAGACTATCTCGCTTTGGTTGTCCAAAATCGCGGTTTTCTCCTTTGCTTGTAAAATTATTTTGTCCTGCGATCGCATTAGCCGCAGCCCCTTGTAAAGATAAAATGGACTCAGGCTTTTGCCAACCTAGTAACCGAGAATTAGCAGTATCGGCTACTAACAACCAATCATCAACAGCATCAACACCATAAGGCATACTTAAACTACTCGCACTCGGAAAGTAAACCCCTTGATTAATCTCAACAACATCAAAACTTTTTTGCCCTAAAACTACCGCACAAGGACTATTATTTTCTCTAGGCATTCCTTCCCAAATCATCACACGATTATTACCCGCATCTGTGATAACTAAATTCTCTCCCCAAAAGGTAATATCGTGACACCAACGCATACTAGAAGCAGAAGGATTACCACCACCATTTTCGTTACGTAATCTCATATCCGGTTGTCCCAAAACTAAATCTGCTGGTTGATTATTCTCTTCTGGAATTTGATTCCAAACTAACACCCGGCGATTACCTGTGTCAGCTACAAACAACTTTCCTTGGTGATAGAAAACCCCATAACACCAATTGAGAAAATTTGCTGCTGCTTCTTGCTTACCTTGGTTTGGTTGGTTGTCACTAAAATTGACTTGTCCTAAAACTAAATCTGCTGGTACATTGCTGTCTTCTGGCGCTTTTTTCCAAATCAAAACGCGGTGATTCCATGCATCTGCTACCGCCATTCCTGCACCACAGCGACAAATTCCAGTTGGTACACTCAAAGTTGTATTTCTTGGTGTACCTTGAGCATTTTGTCCTTCACAATTAAAGTCTGGTTGTCCAATTACCCAGTCAGCAGGTTGACTATCTTGGGTTGGTAAATTCCGCCATCCTAATAAGCGATGATGTCCCGTATCTGCAACCCACAAAGGCCCATTTTCTGATATTAAACAAGCTGCACGAGGGCCAAACATTTCAATTGCGCTAGGTGCAAGAGGAGTTGCTAATTCCTCTGGTTTCATTATTTTACCTAAAATTATTTCTGCACCGTTAGCTGATAATAGTAAATTGTCGTGATTTTTAAATGTTGATGTAAAAGCCATTTAATAACTAATCAAAAACTACTAACCACTATCTCTGTCAAGGTAGGTAGAAAACTAACTTAAAATCTCAGGAAACAAGACTATTTTCTTCTTTGTGTCTTTGTGTCTACCCTGCGGGTAGGCGCGTAGCGACTTCTGTAAGTAGCCGCTGGCGCGTCTATGTGTTTAAAAAAGTATTTTTTTTCACCACCAAGACACTAAGACACCAAGTAAAATCCTATTTCGAGATTTACATTATTGACAGGGCTACTACCAAGCACTAACCACTAACATAATTAACTTACCGCAATAACATGATTGATTTCTGGACAATGTGTTTTAATTGTTTGTTCAATTCCTTGAGATAAAGTTAGTGTCGAAGCGGGACAATTACCACAAGTACCGATTAATTTCACTTCTACTGTATCTGGTGCTTTAATTGCTACTAATTCAACATCTCCATTATGGCTTTTTAAACCAGGGCGGACTTCTTCTAAAGCTTGTTGAATACGTTGTTGTAAAGGTGGTGTTGGTGATTTTACTAGTTCATGATAAAGTAGCACGCCATAGACTACTTCATCTTGCACAGCATTACGTAAAGCTGAGATTGATTCTTGTTTAACACTTTTAATTAAACGGGTTAGCGCTTCTTTATGTAAGTCTTCGATAGCGCGTTTTAATCCTATGGCTACGCATCTTTGGCTTTCTTCCCACTCGGAAATTATCGCTTCAAAACGGCTAATTTCTTGTACTAATTCTTCCAGATTAGTCATTAGCTGATGATTGTGTAAATAATAATTGTGTAAAGACACGATTTTATCGCATCTCTACCTCATGAAAATAAATGAAATGATTAATAGTAGAGATGCGAAATTACCCTACGGGAAGCAAGCTACGCGTCTCTACTTCATGCGGAAATCTTGAAGTAAAAAAGGCATAATAGTACCTGTTGTTACACTCGACACTATTACTGTCAACCACAACGGAAAATGTAATAATAATGGTACTATTAATAACAGTAAACCAATGCTAGCGCCAATAGCGGTTTGCTGCCAAAAATACTTATGATCACGGATTAATTTACCCTTAAGAAATAACTTAGTAGAAAACCAGCCTATTTCTAACATACAACCTCCTAAAATTTGGGACAAAAATTGAGTAATAATAATCCTAATAGCATGGCTGGAATGACACCAGCAGGGGCGAATAATCCACCAATTGTGGCAGCAAATTTATAACCTAATTCTTCTCCCGCTAAAAGTACGCCACCAATCGCACCGCCAACTACCGAGAATCCAGTTGCTATTAATAGCCATATCAATACTGTGAACAGATTCACATCACCAGATGCTAAGATTGTAAGTATATCTGTCATAATTTATTCTCCTTTTTGTTCATAATTCTTCCAAAACTTGAGCTACTACTTCTGCTTGTTCTCTATATCCGTGCTGAGTAAAAATTTCCCAAGCCTGTTGATAGTAATTACGTGCTTGTATAAGATTTTGATGATTACCTATTTCCGGTTGGTTTAAGTTATCAGGTAAGTTTAGTAAGGCATTAGCTTTGTTGGCAATAGTATTAGCGTATTCTATTGGTGTATCTTTAGGATTACGCACTTTTAACGCTTCATCATAAGCTGCGATCGCTCGCATTAAGTTATCCAAGGGATGAGATGATGGTAAATATTGCAGTGCATTACCTAAATTATTCTGCAACATCGCATATTCTCTCGGATGATCGATCAGATGAATATGTTTAAGTGCAGCTTCAAAAGTTTGTACAGCCAAGCCTTCAAACAAATATTGCTGTTGGGAACCTCCTGACATAGAAAGGTAAGCGATCGCAATATTATTATGTAAAATTGCATATTCCTGCGGGTATTTTTCCCAGGTAAATACTTGCAAAGCTTCTTGATATACCTGAATACTATCTCCGATCCTTACCAAGTTGAATGGGACTAAAGACTGTAGCACCAAGCCATAATTCATTTGGGCTTCCGCAAGTTCTTCTGATGAGGCAAATTCTTGTAAAATAGGTAATGCTTCTGTGTACAAAACTTGCGCTTGCAATAAAAATTCTTCTGTATCACTCGGTATTGATCTTAGCGCTCCAGCCTTTGCTATTTTTGCTCGTGCTTTTAGCAAAAAGTCATGATCATTACATAAATTTTCTGCTTCTTGATATAGTGCGAGCGCATTCCACAAATCTTGAGTAGTTTTTGGCTTTTTGACAAAACCATGTGCCATCTCAATCAGCATCTCAATTTTATCTTTCGTTGATGCGGATTCAGAATTAATAGCAGCAATTGCTGCCTTGACTGCTGTATCGCTAATACTTGGAGTCATCCGATTTAGGATTTTAGTTTGAATTTTGGATTAATTCCATAGATGAAGCCGAGGGCTTGTAACATCACGGAATTATTAACCATAGGTAATAATGCAGAAGACTGAAGCTAGTAATGGTCAATGGTAAATCTTATCTTGTTCCAACCAACAACCAACAAATAAACAACTACTCTCAGCCTTCACTAATATAAATTAGCTGGTTCTAAAAATCTAGTAGATGGAGATCACGATTTCTCTCAATTTTAATCTATTAATTTTTTATTAATCATTTGTTATTTATCAATAAATACTTTATTGATAAATAATTGCAACTTCTATATCAACCAAATGTTATTTGTATTGCAAAATCACATATTGCAAATGTTTATTTGTTAACCTTTCATTACGATTATGAGTATATTCTTACTATTGTTTCGTTGAGTTCATCAATAATGGATCTACTCTATTTTCTTTAAATGCAAATTAACATATCTATTTTTGATCTAGAAAAACTGCGGATATGGTATGTTGTTAATCAATATTAATTCTATGTATTTAATATTACTAAAAAACTATATTTTAATTATTGATTTAGCTTGATTAAATACATTAATTTTTATTGAAATGTGTAGAATGGAAACTGAATGTATTTGATATTGAAAAATAAATTGTTTCTTAAACTTAAGACTCTACAAGTCTTTTAAGTAAGTCAGCAAAAATAAAGATAACTGGCGAGGGTCGTCATTTTTCCCTTGTCATTTGTCATTTATAAGGGGAAAGGCAATACTACTCGCTTCAGCATGTCAACAATACAAACATACAGCCAATGACTAACGTATTATGGCTACAAGGTGGTGCTTGTTCGGGCAACACCATGTCATTTTTAAATGCAGAAGAACCAACTGTCTGCGACTTAATTTCCGATTTTGGTATTAACGTACTATGGCATCCTTCCTTGGGACAAGAACTAGGAGACCATCTGCAAGGGATGCTATGGAATTGCGTTTTAGGTAAAATCTCTGTAGATATCTTGGTATTTGAAGGTAGTGTAGTTAATGCCCCCAACGGTACGGGAGAATGGAATCGCTTTGCCCATCGTCCGATGAAAAATTGGGTTAGTGATCTCGCAAAAGTCGCTAAATATGTGGTAGCAGTGGGCGATTGCGCTACTTGGGGAGGAATTCCGGCTATGGAACCTAACCCTAGTGAATCTCAAGGTCTACAATTTCTCAAACGCCAAAAAGGTGGTTTTTTAGGGGCAGATTACCGTTCCAAAGCCGGAGTACCTGTAATTAATATTCCTGGATGTCCCGCCCACCCCGATTGGATAACGCAGATATTAGTCGCGATCGCCACTGGTAGAATTGGCGATATTACCCTTGACGAATTCCATCGTCCTCAAACCTTCTTCAAAACCTTTACTCAAACCGGTTGTACCCGTAACATTCACTTTGCGTATAAAGCAAGCACTGCGGAATTTGGTCAACGTAAAGGTTGTCTGTTCTACGACTTGGGTTGTCGTGGCCCCATGACTCATTCTTCCTGTAACCGGATTTTGTGGAACCGCGTTTCTTCCAAAACTCGTGCAGGAATGCCTTGTTTAGGTTGTACCGAACCAGAATTTCCCTTCTTTGATCTCAAACCGGGAACCGTATTTAAAACTCAAACTGTCATGGGAGTTCCCAAAGAACTACCACCAGGAGTAAAACAAAAAGACTATGCCCTACTTACCGTAGTCGCCAAAGACGCCGCCCCAGCTTGGGCAGATGAAGACTTTTTCTTAGTTTAGTTCCTAATAGGAACAGTCATTAAAAGGACAAATCATGGGAACTCAAATATTAGACATCTCACCCGTCGGGAGGGTCGAAGGCGATTTAGATGTGCGGGTGGAAATCGAAGATGGACAAGTAATCAACGCCTGGACTCACGCCGAACTCTTCCGCGGATTTGAAGTTATCCTACGTGGTAAAGACCCCCAAGCCGGGTTAATTGTTACACCTCGTATATGTGGAATTTGCGGTGGTTCTCATCTCACCTGTGCATCTTGGGCATTGGATACCGCCTGGGAAACAGAAGTTCCACGCAATGCAATTTTAGCTAGAAACCTCGGTCAAATAGTCGAAACAATTCAAAGTATACCCCGCTATTTTTACGGTTTATTTGCGATCGACCTCACCAATAAAAAATATCAGAATAGCCGCTACTATAGCGAAGCAGTCCGCCGCTTTGCTGCCTTTACTGGCAAACATTACGAAATCGGCGTCACAATTTCTGCTAAACCAGTAGAAATTTATGCCCTTTTAGGTGGTCAATGGCCTCATTCTAGTTACATGGTTCCCGGCGGCGTGATGTGCGCCCCCACCCTCACCGATATTACCCGCGCCTGGTCAATCCTAGAATATTTCCGCACCAATTGG
Source organism: Fischerella muscicola SAG 1427-1 = PCC 73103 (assembly GCF_000317245.1). Classification (GTDB taxonomy): domain Bacteria; phylum Cyanobacteriota; class Cyanobacteriia; order Cyanobacteriales; family Nostocaceae; genus Pelatocladus; species Pelatocladus muscicola_A. Next base: position 5,771 of record NZ_AJLJ01000163.1, on the reverse strand, counting down.
CTAGAACCTGTGTGGTTGGGTTGTTCCTTGGAACGCTACGAAGAAATCCAGACCTATGATGACTTTATGGCTTGGTTGCACGAAAATCGTAACCATCGCCAGTCCGACTTGGGTTTCTATTGGCGGATGGGTTTAGATATTGGTTTAGATAAATTTGGTGGTGGTGTTGGTAAATACGTTACTTGGGGATATTTACCCCATGAAGATAAATACCAAAAACCGACTATCGCCAGCCGTAATGCTGCCATGATCATGAAAAGTGGAGTGTACGACAGTTACACCGACACTCACACCTTGATGGATCATACCTTTGCCCGTGAGAATACAACTCACTCTTGGTACGAAGAAGGTACAGGAGACATTCACCCCTTCGATCGCACCACCAACCCCATCGCCAAAAATAATAAAGACTTCAACGGCGCTTATTCTTGGTCAAGTGCAGTCCGCCACACCGAATATGGACGCTTAGAAGCTGGCCCCTTAGCCAGACAATTGGTCGCAGGTGGTACACATGGCGAATCTTGGCAACATTATGATGGATTTATCCTTGATGTTTTCAAGCGGATGGGCGGCCCCAGCGTTCATCTTCGTCAGTTAGCACGGGTTCACGAAATTGTCAAGTTGTATCGCCAAGCCGAACGCTGTTTGCGCGAATTCAAATTAAATGAACCTTGGTACATCAAACCCAAACAAAAAGATGGGCGTGGTTGGGGTGCAACAGAAGCAGCGCGGGGTTCCCTGTGTCACTGGGTAGAACTAGAAGATGGCAAAATCAAGAACTACCAAGTCATCGCCCCTAGTACTTGGAACATCGGCCCCCGTGACGCCGAACAAAAGCTTGGCCCCATTGAGGAAGCTTTAATGGGTACACCCATTGCTGACCCAGCTGATCCTATAGAAGTAGGTCACGTCGCCCGGTCATTTGATTCTTGTTTAGTGTGTACAGTTCACGCCCATGACGCTAAAACAGGTGAAGAACTGGCACGTTTTCGGACAGCGTAATCTCGTTTTGGCTTGGAGTCTCAGTGTCTTGGTGGTTCAAGAATTAATTTTATTAACCACCAAGACGTTAAGACACGAAGAAAACTGGAAATTTATAAGGAATACTAGTGTCTAATTCAGAATTACACAATCATCTCGCCGGACTTCCTGAAGTAGTACTGCAAGAGTTCACACAATGGTGTGTGCTGGAACAAGCAACAGCAGCAGGATACGAATTTACTCCGGATCTGGTGAAGTTAAAGAACCTGGAGACTGTAGATTATATTCATGAACTGGTTGGTCAATTTGCCGATGCTACCAGAAAATCGATTGAGGGAAGTATGGCGATTATGGTAGCAGGTAAGCAAGCTGACAATCATGCTTTACCTGGGATTGCTGCGATCGTTGATTTTATTTCTCTCTACGTGAGATATTTAGTTCCTAAAGGCCCAAACAATCAACTACCAACAGACGAGAAGCTACAGTTAGCATCACAAGAGCAGTTTGAGCAACTTTGTCAAATTGCCAAAAAGCACAGTGTAGAAATTTAGTTGGTGGTTGGTGGTTGTGGGAACATCCTAATTTTTCCAATATACCTCTTTGAAAATAATGTAGAGACGTGGCAATGCAACCTCTTTACAAGGATTTTGGGTAAGTAGTAGTTCACCACATTGATTTTGACAAGTTGGCCAGATCCCCGACTTTTTAAAAAAGTCGGGGATCTAACCCCTCGCAACCTGTCAAAATTTGCGTGGCGAAGTAGTAGTTAGCTCAAAACCGCACTTTGTACAAGTCGAAAAATTCTCCTGATTGCCGTGCAATTACTTTACCATCAGCAGCTTTGATTATTTTTTCCCACTCTGCTATCGGCTCTAAAAACACTTCCGCACCCAAATAAGTTTCCATAACTGCCCAATCTTCAGCTAAAGGCTGTTCTGGGTTGAGGATGTCAAACACAAATTGTCCACCTGGTTTCAACACCCGTTTGACTTCCACTAATACAGCACTCCAATATTCCAGTGGAAAATAACAGCTAAATCCTGTGGCGATCGCTAAATCAAACTTATCTGAAGGATAATTTAACTGATGTGCAGGGCCTAACTCAACACCTTTGAACAGCTTTGAGTTCAACTGCGAACCACGGGAATTGAGAGTATTTCGCGCTACATTACTGATTTCTTGTCCATAAAAATATGCTTGCCAATCTCGCCAAGGATAGATCAAAAAGCTGACACCACAGCCTATATCCAAACAATGCTGATTTTTTTGTGGTTGAGCTATTTCCCAAAAACTAGAAACTATTTTTGCTGCCAATATCCCACTCACCCACTCTCGATATATTGGCATTGCCTGTACTTCTGTTGGTACTTCAAAAGATTGATTTTCATATTGTCGGTTAAAGCGATATGCTACTTGCGCTAACCTCACCTGCCATTTATCTGAGTGCTGCATATTGTTTATGTTGGGCTTTTGGGATGGTTGGTTGGACATTTTGTCTATACTAATTGCTCAACTATTTCTAAATTTAGTATTGCTATACACCTGTCAAGATTAAAGCTAGAGCTTATACTTGCATGTTGTTTTAACAAGGATGCCATATAGTTTTGATAACGATATAATTCAATCTTGAAGTTGAACAATAAAGCACACCCAAATCACATTGTCATCAATGATGAAGCAATACTTAAAGTCACAATTTTGGCGGTTAAGTATTTTTGTAACTATTATTCTAGCCAGTTTGAACTTCCCAACTCAAACAATGGCTCAAGTATCTAGTTATGACTCGCTTATGCTCTTATCGGAGAATACAAGCAATTCTTCAAATCCAAACATCTCTGCTCAAGAAATTTTTCGTCAAGCCTACGAAAATCGTTACACTTGGAATCCCCAATTTCCAGGGTATACAGCGACAGTAGAGTTCAAATATGGGAAGGAAACTCACAAAGGAAATATTCGTATAAATTCAGACATGAGTGTCGAGGTAACTGGTATTAGCAATGAACAAGCACGTCAGAATGTAGAGAATTCATTACGCATGATGGTTGTTCACCGCCGACGAGTGCCGTTTGATGAAGCACATAAGAATAAAACCTTTAAACTGGGTGCTACTGATAACAATGGTGCTGTGGAAATTTTTGAGCAAGGAGAGAAAACGGAAGCTAAATATAAGATATCCAATAAACAATTAATACAAATCAATCGCACATTAGGGAATAGTGCTGTCACTGTAGATACTTTAGATATAAAAAATACGCCAGAAGGCTATTTAGCTACTCGCTACCGAACCACTTCTCGTCAACTCCAGACTAAACAAATTGTCACAGAGGAGGAATCAGAAGATACTTACAACAAAATTGGCGATTATTACTTGCTACAAAGGCAAGTTCTTCGTGCATTTCAAGGAGGAAAAGTAACTGATTCGGCAGAGTTGAACTTCAGCGATATCCAGCTAAACGGCCGCTAGCTACACCCAAATCTTTGTCATATATATGCCTAATTCAAAATTTCCAAAGACCTATTCTTAATATCATGAGATAAAAATTATCCTCAAGTTTAAAATTTGTTAACAAGCAGCAACCAGCAACCAACAACCATTCAATTTTTCAACAATCGTAAACCACTAAGGGTAACTAACACAGTAGATCCTTCATGTCCTACTACACCTATTGGTAAGTTAATATCACCCAAGAAATTGCCGATTAAAAGTAAAATAATAAATCCTAAAGCAATAGTGATATTCTGTTTTACTATTGCTTGCGCTCTTTTACCTAAGCGCATCGCTACTTCGATTTTCTCTAATCTATCTGCCATCAAGACAATGTCCGCTGTTTCTAATGCTACATCGCTTCCTACTGTCCCCATGGCAATACCTACAGATGCTTGAGCTAGGGCTGGTGCATCATTAATACCATCACCTACCATAGCAACTGTTTTATATTCTTGCTGTAAACGACGAATCACATGCAACTTATCTTCTGGTAGTAACTCTGCATACACTCGATCTATTCCCAAATCCCACGCCACACTTTCAGCAGTTTGTTGATTATCTCCAGTCAACATGACTATTTGCTCAATTCCCAATTTTTTCAGCTGAGAAATTGTTGCTGCTGCTTGCGATCGCACTGTGTCAGCAATAGCTATAATACCTAACACATGATATTGCTGTGATATTTTTTGTGCTATCCAAACAACTGTTTTTCCCTGTAACTCGAATTTGGTAGCAATCTCAATTAAGTTTTGAGGTAAATCAACAACATAGTTTTGGACAAAATTATATTTCCCGGCGATAACTTCTTGGTGATTTACAATACCTATAATTCCCTGTCCAGGGAAAGCTTGTACTTCTGTTGCAGGTGTCCAATCTAGGTGTTTTGCCGCTTTGACAATTGCTTCACCAAGGGGATGTTCGGAACGAGATTCTAAAGAGGCGGCACTTTTTAATACATATTCTTGTGTATATTCACTAAGGGGAATGACTTCACATACTTCTAAGACTCCTGTTGTGAGAGTACCAGTTTTGTCAAAAGCGATCGCTCGCACTTTCCCCATCATTTCTAATTGAGAGCCATTTTTAAACAAAATTCCCTGTTTTGCACCGTTAGCAATTCCCGAAAGTAATGTTGGCATAATTGCAGCCATTAATGCACAGGGAGAAGCCACCACCAAAAAAGTCAAAGCTCGATAAATCGCTGTTTCCCAGTCCCAATTCCAAAGCAATGGTGGCAAAATTAATAGCAGTACGCCAGCAATCACAATTACCAGCGCATACCCTCGTTCAAATCGTTCAATAAACTGCTGGGAAGGAGGTGTTTCTGTTTGTGCTTGTTGTACTAAACGAATCACTCGTTGAATCAAACTACTTTCCGGTGGTTGATGTAGCTTTAACTTCAGCGCCCCATATCCGTTTAGCGTACCTGCAAATACTTCATCACCGACTGTTTTCTCGACAGGTAAAGACTCGCCTGTAATTGCAGCTTGATTGAGAGTACTGTAACCTTCTAAAATTACTGCATCTGTGGGAATTAATTCTCCTGGCTTGACGATGATTTCATCTCCTAATTGTAACTGTGCGATCGCAACTACTTCTTCTTTACCTTGACGTACAACCCTAGCTGTATCCTGTGTTAAGCTCATCAAACTCTGTATACTGCGTTCAGTTCGCCGCATCGCATAACCTTCTAGGGCGCCACTAATAGCAAAGATGAGAATCAAAATCGCCCCATCAATAATTAAGTAATACTCTCTTCGCCATAAACCCAGCCCCGCCGCACCAAGCGCCGCGACTATCATCAGCAAATCTACATCTAGTTCTTTTTCTTTGATGAGAGTTGTCAGTCCCTCACGGGCGCTTTCGTAACCACCAATAACATAAGCGATGGGTAACAGCAACAACGCCCATCCCAAAAAGCCAAAGTGTAAGGCGAACCATCCGCAAAATAAAAACAACCCACACACGAGGGCTGCTAAAGTATCTGCATGTTCTTTGGTAAGTTGATGCAACCGTTCTGGATAAAGCATGAGAGTCGAATTAGTACTGACTCTCTTACGCTAAACCTTGACATTAATGTCAATGTCAAGGCTGTTTAGTCTATAAAAAAGGCTGGCTAAAAACTCATGGAGTATATCGTTTAGGACTTACGCACTATACAAATTGGCTATTATTTGCATAATGATTGGTTCACAAAACAAGTCTGTTGGTTCACAAAACAAGTTTGTTGGTTCACAACACAAGTCTGTTGGTTCACAAAACAAGTTCGTTGGTTCACAACACAAGTCTGTTGGTTCACAAA
>NZ_AJLJ01000162.1 GCF_000317245.1 Fischerella muscicola SAG 1427-1 = PCC 73103 | reverse complement strand
ACAAGTCTGTTGGTTCACAACACAAGTTCGTTGGTTCACAACACAAGTCTGTTGGTTCACAAAACAAGTAAGTCCGTAGCGATCGCATTCGTAAAGCCATCATTACCCGATTAAAATCGATAATACTCCCAGATAACCAAATATCCTTATGCACATAATAGACAATTTGTACAGTGCGTAAGTTCTATTGTTGTAGGCTTAGGCTGAGATTGATTAAGTTAGTGCAAGATAAAAGAAAACACATATAAATAAGTTTCAACTAAGTTCAACGCCAATATGAGTGAAAACCGGAGACTGGACGCCTTCTCACTAGCGGCTTTGCTGGTGTCCGCCCATTACGGCTTGGGGTTTATTTTGGGAACTGCTGAACAATCATTAACTTTGGGTTTAGCTGGTAGCCTTTACGCCGTCTGCATTGCCTTGGGTACTATCGCGATGATGGGACTGGCAAAGTTTTATTGGACAAAAGTTGAGCAAATTTGGACTTTGCTCGGTTCCTACTATGGGAATAAGGTAAAAATCTTTGTAGGATTAATGTCTTGGGCATCTCTTATTGGGATTGCAGCCGTCCAGTTGATTTCTGGAGCATTCATCCTTAAGGTATTGGGAATATCGACGCTACCCACAATGTTGGGAATGGCTATTTTAATTACAATTATTTCTTTGCTACCTGTCGAAAAAGCTAGCTGGATATTTCGAGGACTACTGGTTCTGAATTTTTTATCTCTGCTTTATGGACTTTGGGTGTTGCACGCAATACCTGACTATGTGCGATCGCCTTTGGAGTTTCCTACCTCACTTGAACTTGTAAGTTCAACAACAAAATTGGGCATTTCGCTATCTACAATCCTGCTACTTCTCGTAGACATGAGGTATCAGCAATTTATTGTCCGCACAAAAGATGTAGGGAATGTGTATAAGGGCTGTCTGTTGGCAGCAATTTCATTGTTTTTACTCGCCTTATTACCTTCCTCAGTTGTGATAGCAGCCCTCAAAGCAGGAATTTTGCCTGCTGGTATTGATGGGAAACAAACGCTTCCCTTTATCTTGTCGTGGATTGGTGGTGGAACTGATAAGCCTTTGGGAATTATCCTGATGGCATCCCTATTGGTTCCTGCTTTGGGTGTTGGTAGCAGTACATTACAGGTACAAACCAAGACTATCTTAGATTTCCACATTCTACCTGCATCCAGGTATAGTCGGTTGTTGATTACAATTACAAATGCTTTGTTGAGTCTAATTGTTGCCTTAAAAGGTGGTGAGATTGTCTTTCTAATAGTAGCTTTTTATGCAGCATACGTAGGCTCAGTGCTTATTCCTTTTATTGCTTACCTGCTTTCTCAAACAGGACATTATATCTTCTCTAAAGGTAGCGTGAGGCTTTCTTTGCTTGCAAGTAGTATTTCAAGTTTTTTAATGCTGACTTTAACTTTTATCTACCCCAGTGCTGCAATCTTTGGTAGCGTTGAATTAAGCATTATGGGAATAGGAATTTTACTGGGAGTTTTAAGTTTGTTTCTCGGTGAGTTAATAGAAAAATATTTTCCTACAGGCAATATAGAGGAAAAACTGTGATGGGTAATGAGTAAAGCAAAACGTTATGTCGTTTACCGTATCCAAACGGGGGGATTTGAATACACGTATTTAAATCTCTAGGGAGGACGGATGAAGCAAGAATGCTCATACCTTTAGGCTGAGGAGTGTCAAATCATCCCTAACGCTGTTTACTTTCTAGACGTAATGACCAAAAAAGTAAATATACTGTTATCTTGCACCAACTCCATATCCCGCCTCAGAATTAATTGGTGAGGCTAATAGCATAAGTCCGTTAAAACGGACTCAAACACCGTCCTAGTCAGATTTATCTGACTTTAGCTATTAGCCAATAAATTTATTTATTGGTGGGATGAAAAGCTGATGCAAGATTATGAATATATAAACACAGCGTAGTTGAATGAGGCTGTTTCAACTACGCTGTTGTTGTCATTTAAAATTTAATAAGACTTAAAATTACCCATTACCCATTACCCATTACCAATTACCTACTTAGGAATCTCTTCGCGTGATTCAATCATGATTTGCATGGTTTCAACTGCTAAATCGCGTAAATCATTGTTCAGAAAAACCACACCATTAGAACCAAACCAGCGATCAAAGATAGCAACATTTCGTTTTTCACCATCCACGAATCCTTGCATGAACTTGTAGAGAGTATAGTTAACTGAGTCTAGAAATCTAGAATTATTCTCAGGAAGCATACATGCAATACCTTCTCTAGAGTAAGGGCGATCTGGTACTAATTGAAAAGCATCCGCGTTTTTCGTTGTTCCTAACCATCCTTCTAACAAAATACTATCTGATGCAAAAGCATCGATTTTCCCCTGTTGCAAAGCAGTATATCCTGCTGCTCGATCTTTTAAGAAAACTAGTTTTGCTTGAGGTTGAACTCGCTTGAGCGCTAATTCATTAGTAGTTTGGCTCAGTACACCAATACGTTTACCGATTAAAGACTGAGGAGAGCCTAAATTGCTTGCCTTTTTTACTAACAACTGAGTACCGGTAGCACCATAACTCAGTGAAAAATCTACTTTTTTATCCCGTTCCCAAGTAAAGCTGCTAGCATCACAAACAATATCAATTTGTCCATTGAGAATTTTTGGAATCCGTTCTCCTGGTGTCACTGTTACAAATTGCAATTGAATTTTTTTTCCCAGTTCCTTTTCTAATTGTTCTTTAATCAGATTCAACATATCTACGGAATAACCAACCAATTGTCCTTGATTACTGGTGTAGGCAAAGGGAATTGCATCTTTGCTAGTACCTGCTGTTAGTACTCCCGTCCGTGCTACTTTTTCCATCACTGTTTCGGCTTTAGCAACCGCAGGTGTAAATGTTGTTAACAAGAGACTCAAGGTAGTTATCGCCGCCAGTTTTGTATACATCTTCAAATCTTGCAAATATTGCTTTTTGTCGGCATATTGTACAAGGATGTTCAAAAGTAGTAAAGTCGGTTTTTATATAACCTTGGCTTTGTCAACGTAAATTTTATGGATTAAATTTCTGCTTAATAACTTTGATTTATGAATTACGTTTTGTAACACTAAACTTAATAATCAATAATCATATTTGCCTTGAGATAGATATACAATATCAAGAAATATATGTTACTTTATTGTTTTAAGTAGAGTAAGTCAGCCTAATCTAGCTAACGCTAACGCTGGAGCGGAGGAACCATATTTTGGGGCGTATCTCACATGAGAAGGACATCTCTCAGTCCTAGCCCGTCAGCTAACTTCGTAGGCATTGAGAGGAGACTGAAGAGGCAACATTTTTTTAATGTTTAAACCTCATCAGCTTCCTTGGCTGGTACTGCTCAGGTTTTGTGTACCTGCTTGACTCTGTTGAGGTTGCATCGAATGATATTTCAATTGAATTTGGCTGCAATATTTGCAGTTGCCGGGCAAACGGCTTGGAAAAAGGCAAAACCTTTTGTTCTCAAGGATGTAATCTTGTATCCTGCTTTGGGATTCTTGGGTATTATCCTGTTGTGGTGGGTGATTGCGTTGGCGAACCACGAATTAATGCCTACTCCCCCAGAAGCACTGGTGGCTAATTTGGACTACATACTCAACCCTTTCTACCAACGCGGGCCGGGTAACTTGGGAATCGGTTGGTTGCTATTGGCAAGTATCAAACGGGTATTGCTGGGTTTTTTGTTGGGTGCTGTAGTCGCGATCCCTGTAGGCTTTCTGATTGGCATGTCGAGATCGGCAATGCTAGCAATAAATCCCATTATTCAGATTTTTAAACCCGTATCGCCCCTAGCTTGGCTACCTATTGCCTTAGCCATCTTTAATTTGGCAGATCCTTCCGCGATTTTTGTGATTTTTATCACTTCTTTGTGGCCGACAATTATTAATACAGCTTTGGGAGTTTCTAGCGTTTCTAAAGATTATTTAGATGTGGCACAAGTGTTAGAAATGCCGCGTTGGCGACAGATTACCAAGATTATTTGGCCTGCAAGTTTACCGTACATTTTTACAGGTTTACGGATTAGTTTAGGAATTGCTTGGTTGGTAATTGTTGCGGTGGAAATGTTAACAGGCGGCATTGGTATTGGTTTTTTTGTTTGGGATGAATGGAGCCGTTTAAATTTGAGTTCTGTGTTTCTTGCCGTGTTGGTAATTGGCTTAACTGGATTAATTCTTGATTATGCTGTGGGCAAACTTCAAGAATTAGTAACTCATCGTCCGAGAACTTCAAATTAAGAGAAGAAAATTTGGCATATATAGCCGCAAAATCAACAAAAAGACCTAATTTTGAAGTCAATTTTTGTGCTAAAAACGCACCCTAAAACTAATATTTAGGCATGAGGTTGGCTAAGAATAACTAATAATCCAGTGGAGCAGACCATGAGTAACGCCGACCAAAATTATTGGCATCGACGAGACTTTATTAAAGGAATAGGAGCAACAGCAGCAGGAATAGCGCTGTCTTCCTGTGCAATCTCAGGCGATCGCTCTGCTAAAGGACTAACTGAAGAAGCTGCTGCTATTAAACCTGTAGTCAATCCCGGAACATTAGAAAAACCAGACATAACTGTTGGTTACGTTCCTGTTAACGACTGTGCGCCTTTTGCGATCGCTTGGAAAAAAGGTTTTTTCCGTAAATATGGATTGAATGTCAAACTCAACCGGGAAGCAAGTTGGGCTACATCACGCGATGGGTTGATTTTTGGTCGCCTTGACGCTTCACCTGTGGTATCTGGTGCTGTTACCAACGCCAGAATTGGTGCAGAAGGTGCGCGTCATGCTCCCCTATGTGCAGCGATGACCATTCACCGCCACGGTAACGCCATGACCATGAACAAAGCCATGTGGGATTTTGGGCTGCGTCCTTGGTATGAATACAAGCAACAATATGGCGATCGCGCTTTGGAAGTTTTTGGTCGTGATTTTAGAAACTATTTTGACAAGCAGCCACCAGAACGCAAAGTCTGGGCAGTAGTACTGAGTTCTGCGATTTACGAATACTTTATCCGCTACGTATCTGCTGCTGCTGGTGTTGATCCTTTCAAAGAGTTTCGCGTGATTATCGTTCCTCCACCACAGATGGTGACTAACGTCCGGATTGGTGCAATGCAAGCCTACATGGTTGCAGAACCCTGGAATACGCGGGCAATTACTGGTAATGAAGGTGTCGGCTTTACCTTCGCTCAAGGTAAAGAAGTCTGGCTAGGACACCCAGATCGATTGTTGGGGGTGATGCAATCTTTTATTGACAACTACCCAAAAACCTATCGTTCTCTCGTGAAAGCAATGATTGAAGCTTGTCAATATTGCAGCAAACCTGAAAACCACAAAGAAGTTGCAGAACTGCTCACAGATCGCTCATTTACAGGTGCTAAACCCAAAAAACCAGGTGCGCCAATCACCAAGTTTACAGGCCCCGCAATTCTCGGTAATTACAACTATGGTGGTTTTGATGGCAAAGATCGCACAATCAAAGCTGCTGATAACACTATTTTCTTTGACATTCCAGATAATATTCCCAAACAACCTGGTGAAAACTCTACATTCTTGTGGAGATCTAGAAGTATTTGGTTGATGACTCAAGCTGTTCGTTGGGGACAAATTAAGGAATTTCCCAAAAATGCCGATCAATTAGCCGCAAAAGCTTGGAGAACAGACCTTTATCGAGATATCGCCGCAGAAATGGGTATTGAGTCCCCAAAGGATGATTACAAAGTCGAATCACCAGAAGTATTTATCGACAACAAGGGTTTTGATCCCAGTGATCCTGTAGGGTATCTCAACAGTTTTGAAATTAGAGCCAATGCTCCTACTCGTTTTTATATGTCCTGATTGACTGCTAACAAAATGATGTGCATGTAGTCTTAATCACTACAGAGTAGGATTTTCTAGAGCAATTTAAGTATTTGCTAATACAAAATCCGATCATTTCTTTCTGAAATTGTCAAACATTCTCCTAAATTTTTGAGCTTACTTATGACTAAATCTACTTCATTTTCTATGATTGATAAAGAAATATTTCATCAAACTCCATTTTTGGAAATAGAAAATCTAGTCAAATCTTATCCAACAAATGGTAGTGGTGAGTTTGTCGTCTTAGATAATGTCAATCTCACAGTAGGCGAAGATGAATATATTTCTGTAGTTGGTCATTCTGGCTGTGGTAAATCAACACTGTTAAAAATTGTTGCTGGTTTGGAAAAAGCAACTGCTGGTTCTGTACGACTTGATGGAAAAGAAATTCGTAAACCTGGTGCAGAACGCATGATGGTGTTCCAACACTATTCATTGCTACCTTGGTTAACAGTGAGAGAAAATATCCGCTTGGCTGTGGATGAAGTACTAAAAAATGCTAATCGTGCAGAAAAAATAAGCATTGTTAACGAACATTTAGCAATGGTAAATTTGACTGCGGCAGCAGATAAATATCCTGATGAAATTTCAGGAGGAATGAAACAAAGGGTTGGGATTGCTAGAGCTTTAGCAATTCGCCCAAAAATGTTATTAATGGATGAACCTTTTGGTGCTTTAGATGCTTTAACACGCGGAAAATTACAACGCCAAGTTTTAGATATTTGGGAAAATAATCGCCAAGCAGTGATGATGATTACTCATGATGTTGATGAGGCTATTTATATGTCTGATCGCATTGTTTTAATGACTAATGGCCCATCTGCTAAAATTGGAGAGATTCTAGAAGTACCTTTTCCACATCCACGCGATCGCGCCGAGATGCGAAACTCAAAAGAATACTACGAACTCCGCAATTATGCACTAAATTTCCTTGAGCAGAATTTTACTACTGATGAGTAATTATTTGTTAGTAAATACTAGATAGTAGTTTATTGAGTGTTGTTTGTTGTTTGGAATGAGTAATTTTTACCAAATAACAAGCAACGACTAACAATCAAGTACCAACTACCTATATCCAATTTTGATTGCAAAGAAGTGAATGCTGTGAATATCAAACCCATGTTAGTGCGTTTGCAAGACGCGATCAATAGAGATGACTTAATTGAGCAAATGTTATTGCACTGTAATCCAATAACATCTTTTTCAGAACAGGCTGAATCCACAAAATCAATCAATTTTATAGTTGGCTATAATAGTTCTCCTAACAGTCACACTGCGTTGGATATTAGTTTGTTAATGGCTCATCAAACACGTTTAGCCACAAATTCACATGTTCTAGTTCAAGCTGTTTACGTTTTAGAAGAATACCAAACAAATGATTTTTTTGATATGTTGCCAACACAGGAATCTAAAACAAGTGAATCATTTGAGCAGTTTCCAACATATTGCCCAATCAGTTTACCATCTAAAAATGTTCAAACTCCTGTCTTAACTCAAACCAATAAGTTTGCACAAGCAGAAAGAATATTATGGCAAGCACGTTGTCTTGCTGAAGAATGGCAGAGTTATTTTAAAGCTCATTTGCGCTTTGGCTGTGTAGCCGATGAACTCAAAAAAGTAGTTGCATCAGAAGCTGCAACTATACTATTTTTAGGCTGTAAGTCAGCCAAACATCCGATTGTGCAACAACTTGGCTATAATTTCCCTTGTCCGGTACTGGGTATACCCACTTGTATTGATGAAGAATGAAAATTCAAAGCTTGTAATGAGTATTAATTAACTAAGTACTAAGTACATACTACACTTCTGTTGCACTTACTACAAGCTTATACTATTTCTGATTTCGGATTGGGACACTTTATCTGTGTATAGGTTCTGAAAATCTATTTATCGTAATCTTTTTTTAATTGGTATTAAATGTAATTATTTGTGAATTAATGATAACCTGCAAGTAAAAATTACTAAATATTCATATTTATATCTTTCAAATAGCAACAAAAACTAAGTTTTTCACTTTTATATTCGTATGTAAATTACTAAATAATTGATTTGTTAAACCGAAGCCATCTATACTAGGTAGCTTTTTTCGTTTAATATGCAAAATATTAAACGTAGTGAGCAGTAAACACTAGCCAGTGTTTAACTTTAGCTTCTGAATTTAAACACTAAGTAAAATAAACAACTGATAACTGAGAAGTAGATGGATGTAAACAGACATAAAGTAAATTACGAAAAATCAACACATACCATACCTTTAGCAATAACAAATAACACATGACGAGGTTCACAAGTTAATTTTAATTGTGCCGACTTACTGAAGTTTTAATTGAATCCAGGAGTTATCTGTGGAAAACTGGCAAGCTATTCTAAGCATTTTGACTTTTATCACTGTCATTTTTTTTATTATGACAGAGTGGATACATTTAACAATTGCAGCATTGTTAGGCGCGTTAATATTAGTATTTGCTAATGTCATGACTTTACAAGATGCTATTGGCTATATAGGTAAAAGTCATGGTACGCTTGGTTTATTTTTTGGCGTGATGGTATTGGTACGCGCATTTGAACCGACAAAAATATTTGAGTATTTAGCAACTCAAATAGTGCTACTAGCTAAAGGAGAAGGTAAACGTTTGTTACTGGGTATTGTGGCGATTACCACTCCGATTTGTGCAGTTTTACCTAATGCCACAACAGTAATGCTATTAGCTCCATTAATTCCGCCAATGGCTCAAGAGGTTGGGGTCAATTTTGTACCATTATTAATTCTAATGGTGTTCATTGCTAATAGTTCTGGATTGCTCACGATAGTTGGTGATCCGGCAACATTTATTGTCGGTGATGCGATTAATCTTAGCTTTACAGATTATCTATGGCGCTTGAGTATGGGTGGAGCGATCGCTGTGATTACTGTGATCGCTATCTTGCCATTTTTATTTCGCAAAATTTGGCATAAAAAACTAGAGAATTTAGAACAGTTACCACATCCTCAAATTAATCATCCACGTGTTTTATCATTAGGAGCATTAATTGTAGCTCTTGTTTTAGTGTTTTTTGTGATCGGAGAATCTCTCCCAGTACCGATTTCACCAGCAGCTGTAGCTTTACTCGGAGCAGCTTTAGCAATGCTTTTGTCACATCAGAGCAAAATAGATTCTGTTAATCATATTTTGCGGGATGTGGATTGGAGTACATTGATATTTTTTATGAGTACATTTGTGCTAATTGGAGGACTAGAAAAAACAGGTGTGATTAACGGTTTATCAGGAGTATTAGCAATTATTTTGGGAAAAAATATTTTCTTAGGTTCACTGATTTTAATATTTTTGATTGGGTTATTGTCTAGCGTAGTTCCTAATATTCCATTAGTAGTAGCAATGGTACCTTTACTCAAACAATACATTGTCAACGTTGGGTTGGCGCCAGCAGAAGTTCTCGCACCAGACTTTCAAGGACAGTTTCCACCAGAAGTCTTACCACTTTTTTATGCAATGATGTTTGGTGCTACTTTGGGAGGCAATGGAACTTTAGTCGGTGCATCGTCTAACATCGTAGCAGCCGGGATTTCTGAGCAACATGGGCGCCGTATTTCCTTCAAAACTTTTTTACACTACGGTATTCCAGTCATGCTATTGCAACTATTTACCGCATCTGTGTATATGCTGGTTCGCTTTTTACTCTAGTATCCACCACATTAATTATGATCGGTTTGTAGTAGGTAGCAAGTGTGCTTAAATATTTGAGGACTGTAGGCGCAGCGTTTCCGCAGGATAGTCCTCACTACAAACACATTACCCTTCATCAAGGTTTTTCTTCATTCCATCAGATGCAGAGACACATCTTAGCAAAGCCATGCGCTACAGCGCTATTGGCGCGTCTCTACAAAAAATTTTGGCTGAACGAGGAGTCAGATCCCACCATTCGCCAGCTGTGTCCACAGAAGAAATTGAGGATCTTAACACCCACGCTTCATCAAAATTAATGACATAGACCACTAGTGGACTATCGCATTAGTTTTGATGAGTTTGTAGTAAGCATTAAGCGTACTTGAATATTTTAGGACTAAAGTCCTCACTAAAAACAATTTAATTTTCCTTTTCTTTATTGAAGAACCATATTACGTTAATATATATTTCCAGCTTTTAGAAGTACAATATATTGCTTGATGAGAAAGTGCTACTCTAGAAAATAATACTTTAAATCAAGGTTAAGGCAATAATAAATAAATTGTCTTTATGTATAAAAAACTAGAAGCTAAACTAACTTAACAAACTAGCAAGGATTAAAAATATGAGTTCGGTGGAAGGAGAAAAATTTAATCATAATTTTGCAGACTCAACCCCAGGTGGTTTAGTTCCAAGCATAAATCAGGCTGCAATCAGTAATAGCTTTGGCGATATTAGCAGTTTAGATAAAGTCAGAGATATTCTTTTTGGCGGTCAGATGCGAGAACTAGAAAAAAAGTTTACGCGCTTAGAAGATCGTCTCATCAAAGAATGTGCTAGCTTACGAGATGAAACAAAAAAACGCTTAGATTATTTAGAAAATTATATCAAAAATGAAATTGAAGCCGTAAATGATCAGATCAGAAGCGAACAATTAAAACGAGAGGAAGCCATCACAATACTCAGCGAAGACCAAAAAGGAATCACTCTTTCTATAGAAAGAAAACTCTCTCAATTTGATGAACAAGCAGCGACAAAAACACGTGAATTACGTGAACAACTTCTGAATCAATCTCAAAGCCTACAGGATGACATTCGTCAAAAATACGAAGAAATCTTAGCACTACTGCAACAAGAATCTCAAGAAATACGTGCAGAAAAAACAGATCGTTCTACTCTTGCAGCGATGTTTACAGAATTAGCCATACGGTTGAATTCTCGACAGTAGAGATGGGAGACAAGGGAGTAGGGGAAAAAGAAAGACAACAGAAACAAGGAAACAAGGGAAGGGAGACAAAGCAGAGAACACAAAACTAAAAAACTACTAATCACTACAACTAACTAGCCTCTAATTTCTAGTTTGCTAACCCCCATTTCCAATAAATTTTTCACAAAGATGCAACTCAACATATATCGTGAGTTGGATAGTTTTGGCAATGAATGAATATTACCCTGATGAACTGACGTACAAATCACCCGAAGTTTCTCATGATGGGAATCCCCATGAAACTTTACCTGTAAAAAACAATTGTGGGGAAGTTAATGATGAACTTAGTCAACTCCGCAGTTTGCTATTAGGGGTAGAAACTGCACAACTAGAGAAACTATATGAGAGATTAGAAAATCCTCAAATTCAAGCAGAAGATATTAGTCGTTTGCTTCCAGAAGCTGTGATTTTGAGAACAATTCAAGATCAAAAATTAGCCGAAGCAATGGTTCCCACAGTTGAAAAAGCAATTCAATCTTCTGTTAAGCAAGATTTAAATGTTCTTTCTGAAGCATTTTTTCCGATAATTGGTCCTGCGACTCGTAAGGCGATTAGCACAGCTCTGGGTGAAATGATTCAATCTTTAAATCAAACACTAGAGCACAGTATGTCACCACAAAGTTTTAAGTGGAGACTAGAAGCACGACAGACAGGAAAGACTTTTGCTGAAATTGTTCTACTACGCACCTTGATTTACCGAGTGGAACAAGTATTTTTAATTCACAAAGAAACTGGATTATTGCTGCAACATATTTTAGCGCCACACGTAGCTGCTCAAGATCCTGATTTAGTTTCCGCTATGTTGACGGCTATTCAAGATTTTGTCAAAGACTCTTTCAAGGTGGAAAAAGGTGAGGCTTTACAAAGTTTGCAGTTTGGGGAAGTTACTATATGGATTGAGGAAGGACCACAAGCAGTATTAGCAGGTATAATTCGAGGAAATGCTCCTCAAGAACTAAGATTAGTTTTTCAAAATGCAATTGAAAAGATTCACCTGAAATTGCATAGAGAACTTCATGATTTTACAGGTGAAACAAAATTATTTAGTATTAGTAAAGCTTATTTAGAGGAATGTTTAGAAGCAAGGTATAAAGTTCCATCCAATAAACGCTATATATATGCATGGAGTTTCGTGAGTGGGATCGCGATCGCACTTGGGATATGGAGCTTTTTTAGCTTTAGAGAACAATTACGTTGGAATGCATATTTAGAAAAACTTAACTCTCAACCTGGGATTGTTGTGATTCAAGCCAAAAAGGGATACAGAAAAAACTTTATTTCTGGAATGCGCGATCCCTTAGCTACAGATCCGTATTTACTGATGAGGCAAGCTAGCATCAATCATAAGACAGTTATTACTCAATGGCAACCTTATATATCCCTCGAACCGCAGATAATAGCCAAAAGAGCCGCAGAATCACTGCAAGCTCCCAAAACTGTATCACTCAAAGTTGATCAAAATGGTATTCTTTCTGCTACAGGAAATGCACCACGTCAATGGATTTTAGAAGCCAGAAAATCTTGGCGTTTAATTCCTGGTATTACCAAATACATAGATAACAATTTACTTGAATTAGAATTACAAGAATTGCAACTATATAAACAACAAATTGAGCAGTATCAACTCTTATTTATTGAGGGAACTACTGAATTTTTGCCTGGTGAAAGTAATAAATTACCAAATATAGTACTCGCCATCCAAAAATTATCCAGTTTAGCCAAGTCTTTAGGCAAAGATGTGCATTTTGAGATCACAGGACACACAAACATCACTGGAACAGAACAAAGAAATATGATACTCAGTCAAGCCCGTGCTAGTAAAATTATTACTTACTTAAATTCTCAAGGCATCAATACAAGTAATTTTACTAGTATGGGTATAGGTTCAAGTCAACCTTTAAATACAGGACTTATAGAGCAAAATCAACAAGTTAATCGAAGGGTTTCTTTTAAGGTATTCTTAATTGATGCCCATAACTGAAAGGAAAAATACTCATGCTGCAAAAAAAAATTTGCATGGTAGGTGCATTTGCAACTGGTAAAACTAGTTTAGTAGGAAGGTTTGTTCACAGTATTTTCTCTGAAAAGTATCAAACAACAGTCGGTGTAAAAATTGATAAAAAAACAGTAAATATTCAAGAACAAGATATAAATTTTATTCTTTGGGATTTATACGGTGAAGACGAGTTTCAAAAAGTACGTATGTCATACTTACGTGGTGCATCAGGATATCTATTAGTGGTAGATGGAACGAGAAAAAATACTCTGGAAAAAGCTTTCAACTTACAAATTAAAGTAGAAAATACTATTGGAACAGTCCCATTTATTCTTATACTCAATAAGTGGGATTTAATAGAAGAATGGGAAATTAGTGATGCCGAAATTGACGAAGTTGTGCAAAGAGGTTGGATTGTCATTAAAACGAGTGCGAAAACAGGTCTGGGTGTGGAAGCATCTTTCAAAATTCTTGCTAATAAAATTTTAGAAATATAGGTAATTAGTTAAACTAACTATACTAAATATATGTTAATTAACAAAAAATCAATAAAATTTACACTAACAACTAATTGAAGTCCATTTTTAAGCAATTATAAAATTAACAATATTTAATCACAAATACATTTAACAAAATTGTGTCTATTATGAGCGACTCTATTACAGCAGATGTGTTTGCTGCTTTAGATACTCTAGTATTGGAAAGATTAAAATTTGACCGCTTTAGAATTACTGGAACTCCACCAGATTGGTTACAAAGATTTTGTCTTCATCAAGTTAAATCTGGAATGCAAATACTCATACCGCAACAGGAGTTTCCCTTTTTAGAAAATTTTTTGATAGATGCTGAAGAGTTCTGGAACAAAAATGACAGAAATCAATTAAAATCAGGTATTTGGCATCAATTAGATTTATCTGGCAAAGAATATCATTTTGAAGCCATAGCAATTTGCGTTAAAAATAACAAAATATTATTAATCAAATTATTAGAGGAAGAATATGAAGAAAAAAGAAGTTTAATTCAAAAAGCTAGAGAGCATCAACTCAATTACCAATACATCATGAAAGAGAACCAAAAAAAAGATATTTTGGTTCACTGTATTATACATGATATCGCTGGAAATATAAGTGGAATTAATTGCTGTTTGATGCTGTTGGAAACTGAAAATTTAACACCAAAAGCTAGAGAGTATTTAGAAATTGGTAAAAAACAAACACTTCAAGAAGAAATATTAATTAGAGATATTTTATATGCATTTTCGGCTGAAGTTAATTCTCTAGAATCTTTTACTGTAGATGCTGAACTAGCTCCAAATGTTTTAACTTCTGCACAAGAAGTTATCCAACTTCTATCACCTACTTTTTTACTGAATAAAATAAAGCTGCAACTTGCAAATAATATTGATATAACAGCAGATTGGAGAGTGATAGGTGATAAGTCACGTTTGAATAGGATTATTGCAAATTTAGCAGAAAACGCTTTTCGCTATAGTCCAATTAACTCCACAGTTACCATTAGTTTACAGCAAGAAGAAGATTGTATTGTTGTGACTATAGATGATCAAGGTATTGGTATCCCAGCAGAAAAAGCTAAAAATCTTTTTGATAAGTTTTCCCAAGTCGGTAAATCAGGTAAAGTTGGATTGGGATTATACTTTTGTCGCATCACAGTAGAACGTTGGGGTGGGAAAATTGGCTATATTCCTCTTGAACAAGGAGGTTCTCGGTTTTGGTTTAGGCTGTTAAAACCAAAACCGAATAATCACGAGTAAAGGTGCGTTAGTAATGCCGTAAAGCACCACATTTTAGAAAACATTGCACTTTATAAAAACCATTAACACACCCTAGTACTCGACTAAATTAATTTTTGATGAGTTGCAAGTGTTTAGATCCCCGACTTCTTTAAGAAGTCGGGGATCTATAAACCTCTCCATTATTAAACGGGTTAACAGACTTCCAGTCTTTTAGTAACCAACGAAGTGTAAAACATCACGCAACACGCTGTAACCAGCTAAATCCCAGAGTAAATAAGCAAGAAAACCAATCATCGCCAAACGACCATTCCATAATTCTGCTTGGGGATTTAGACCAAAGATAAAAGCATTACGGTCAATGCCGTTGTAAGCATTAGCTACTGGTGGTAAATCTGTAGAAGGACGTTTTTCACGAGTTTCCATTTTTTGTCTCCTTTAAAACCAATACTGTTCAGTGAAAGTGCATTATTGTATCGTTGCAAAGAGTTGGTATTAATAACCAACAATATGTAAAACATCACGCAACACGCTATAACCAGCTAAATCCCAAAGCAAATAAGCAAGAAAACCTATCATTGCCAAGCGACCGTTCCATAGTTCAGCTTGGGGACTCCAACCAAAGAGAAAAGCATTACGATCTTTGCCGTTATATTCCGTAGCAATTGGTGGTAAATCTGTAGAAGGACGAGTTTCCATTTTGCCTCCGAACTTATTCTATAGATTGCTCAACTTCTTTGCTATTAGCTATTAGTAATTGATTATTTTTTAAGCTGAATAACTAATAACTAATTTTGTGTTTTCCGAACTACTCGTTACATATGTTTACTTTAGCTAGGAATTATTAGCTTGCCGTATTCCTATGGTTACAAAGTCTAAGCACTCCTAATGGACGATAATTCCATCTCTTTTTGGATCGCAAATTATACCCTAAGAGGGTGAAAAGTTTTTATTCCCAAATAAATATTAAATATAACTACTATTTAAGTGATAATACTGTGAAAAATTCAATAATTGCAAGCTGAGGTATTAGTGATAAAAACTTATATCTAACGCAGTAGATGGTATCAGACCTTGGGCGGATGCTGTAATAGCCTAATTTCCACGATTCTGAGCTAAGGAATTGTGTATGGCGAATGATATAGATGTAAAAGTAGTTAGCAATTTTTTATACCAGATAGTTAAAACATAGAGGAAGAAAATAGAATGTTTCAGAGTACGGTAACAACGCTGGAACTCTACCAGTCTTTATTTTGGATAGCGCAGGTTATAGTAGAGCCACAAGGTATCTCACCAGCACAAGCATCGGTTGCTGTTTCAGGACCACGTTTTTTTACTGCTTTAATTTCAGGTGTGATCCTGGCTTTTGCGTTTCAATTGGTATTAACTAACCTGTCAGTTGCAGCAGGTATTTCCTATTTAGGACGTCCATCTGATTCAAGTTCAGATCATGGGGAAGTCGGCAGTTTCGGGGGAACTATCCGCAAAATTGGTACAGCAGTAGGAATTTGGACTTTAATTACAGTCACTATTGCCCTGGCGATCGCTTGCTTTTTGGCAGTTAAAATGAGTCTGGTGATTTTTAGTCCAGGACTGGGTGCAATTCTCGGTTTAGTAATTTGGGGTGCATACTTCCTATTGTTGATGTGGGTAAGTTCCACCACAGTCGGTTCTTTAATTGGTAATGTAGTTCATACTGCAACTTCCGGCTTTCAAGCAATTATGGGAACAGCTACCGCCGCCTTGGGTGCAAAGGCTGTTAACCAACAGGTAGTAGCCACCACCGAAGCCGCAGCCGCAGCAGTACGGCGAGAATTAGGTAGTGCGATCGACCCTATCGGTGTCCGCGAAAAAGTCGAAGATTATCTAGAAATGCTACGTCCCCCCGAACTAGATATCTCTAAGATTCGCGGTGATTTTGAAAGATTGTTGAGTGATCCCCAAGTCAGAGATATCGCCAGAAGTGGCGATATTCGCAACATTGATCGCCAAAAATTTATCGATTTAGTCAGCAGTCGCACCGATCTATCAAAGCGTGATGCTAACCGGATCGCCGATACTTTGTATAGTGTTTGGCAACAAGTAGTAAGTCAAACTCCCACTCAAGATAAAATGACTGAGTTGGTTGATTATCTCAAATCACTCCAGCCAGGACAAACAAACACAGACGAACTCAACCGCAAACTCGATCAGCTAATTGCGGAAATGCGTTCTGCGAAAGAAGCAGACCAAAAAGCAGCCCAAGAAGCGACCCCTGGCCCGATTCAGCGAACATTACAACAGGGACTAACTGCTTTGACTGGGATTGTGTTGGGACGGACTGATCTGTCAGATTTAGATGTTGAAAAAATCTTGGGTGTTTTAACTACAGCCAAAGATAAAGTCGGTGAAAAAGCAGATAAATTAGGACTACCAACACCAAAGCAACCTTACAGTCCGATTCGTGCAGATGTAGAAAACTACTTGTTAAGTACCTATGCTTGGCAGTTAAGCCAAGAGAGGATCGCTCAGGATTTCCGCAATGTGATCTATGATCCTGCTGCTGACCCTGGAACAGTGCGCCGGGAATTAGAACAACTGTCTCGCAGTGATTTTGCTCATATCCTGCAACAGCGTGGACTTTTGACTCAAGCAGAAATTCAACGTATTGTTGACCAGTTAGAAGCTGTTCGCCAAAATGTCTTAGTGACAGTCACAGCTGAAGAAGAAAGAGAAATTGTACAGGACTTGCAACGCCGAGTTGAGAGTTATTTACTCGTCACTCCTAAATCAGAATTAACTCCAGAGGGAATTGAACAGAACTTTAAACCACTGTTGCGGGACTCCGACGCAGATTATCAAACCCTGTCTCGCCGTTTAGCATTGTTGGATCGTCTAGAACTGCGGGAAATACTGCTAGAACGGAATGATATTTATCCAGAAGAAGCAGACACAATTCTCAACGAACTGGAAAGACAGCGCGATCGCGTACTGATTGAATCCAAAGGACTAGCAGATCAAGCTAAATATCAAGCCGAAACCCTGTGGCTAAATCTAGAGTCATATCTGCGTAATACTGGCAAAGAAGAACTAAATCCCAACGCCATTAGAGCCGAGTTAACAAGACTGCTACAAGATCCCCAAGCTGGAGTTGCAGCGCTGCGGGCGCGTCTGTCTCGTTTTGACCGAGATACTTTAGTCAAATTGCTGAGTCAGCGCCAAGACTTAAGCGAAGACCAAGCCAATCAAATTCTTAGCACAGTTGAAGATTCTTGGCATAGCGTTCGTCATGCACCGCAAGCCGTAGCTGATAAAGCGAAACAACAATACGACTCAGTCACAACTACCATCGCTGATTATCTGCGGAATACTGGTAAAGATGAACTCAACCCCGAAGGGATTCAACGGGATTTGAATCGACTGTTGCAAAATCCCAGAGAAGGAGCGATCGCTCTCCGCCGTCGCTTGTCTCATGTAGATAGAGATACTTTAGTAAAACTACTGAGTCAGCGTCGAGATTTATCTGAAGAACAAGTTAATCAAGTCATTGATTCTGTTCAAGATACAATTCGCAATATCGTCCGTTCACCACGTCGTTTGGCGACTCGGACACAACAAAGAGTCGAAACATTCCAAACCTATTTGGAAGAGTATCTGCGCCGCAGTGGCAAAGACGAACTCAACCCAGAAGGTATTAAACGCGACTTGTATTTGTTATTGCATGATCCGCGTGTAGGTATGGAAAGTTTGAGCGATCGCCTAGCTCAATTCGACCGCTCCACAATTATCACCTTGCTGAAACTGCGCGAAGACCTCAGTGACGAAGAAGCAGCGCGGATTGCTGATACAATCTTCTCTGTCCGCGATTCCTTTGTAGAGCAAGTACGAGCAATTCAACGACGCATTCAAGACACCATCGACTCAATTTTTGTCCGTATTCGTAACTACCTAAACTCCCTAGAACGTCCCGAATTAAACTATGATGGTATTAAGCGGGATGTTCGCACATTGTTTGATGATCCCCAAGCTGGGTTTGAAGCATTGCGCGATCGCCTGTCTTCTTTTAACCGCGAAACCTTGGTAGCAGTCATGAGTTCTCGTGAGGATATTTCAGAAGAAGATGCCAATCGGATCATCGACCAAGTTGAACGAGCGCGTCAAACCGTCCTACAACGAGCAGAACGACTGCAACAAGAAGCACAGCGACGCCTAGAAGACGTGAAACACCAAGCCCAAAAACAAGCTGAAGAAACCCGCAAAGCAGCCGCATCAGCAGCCTGGTGGTTATTCGCTACAGCCTTAATATCGGCGATATTCTCGGCAATTTCTGGAGCAGTAGCTGCGATCGCCGTTTGGTAGATTCACAAAAATAATCAAAAGTTGTCTCCGCTAAACCTACTGTAGCCTCTCAAATTTGAGAGGCTTTTTTAACGAAAGCGAATTTCTTGCTTGGTGTCTTTGTGCCTTGGTGGTAAAAAAAATGAACCACTAAAACACTAAGACACTAAGACACTAAGAATTTCGTGATGACTACTTTCTAATATCCGCGATCGCTCCTTTGGTCATTGCAGCGATCGCTTTATCAGTAGCTTTAGGCAAATGATAATATTTTCCTCCAGCTGTTTTGGCTATTTCTTTGGCAAAACCAGTGGAAACAAACTTACTTTCGGTATCAATCACCAATAATTGCATTCCCAATGCTCGAATTCTTGCAGCAATATCTAACAGTTCGGCTTTAATATCTGGTTTTTCTCCTGGTTCTTGGGGTTCGCCCAAAGAACGCGACAAGGGAATATTACCCCGACCATCGGTGATCGCTACCAGGACAACTTGACCAATATCTCCACTCATTTGAGCATTTAATCCCACCCGCACAGCTTGTGTTAAACCGTGTGCTAGTGGTGAACCGCCGCCACAAGGTAATCTCTCTAAACGGTTTCTTGCTAAAGCGATCGAACGTGTTGGTGGTAACAAAACTTCAGCTTGTTCTCCCCGGAAGGGAATCAAAGCTACTTGGTCACGATTTTGGTATGCTTCTGTCAACAGTTGCATCACCGCACCTTTAGCAGATTGCATCCGATTCAATGCCATTGAACCAGAAGCATCGACAATAAATACTACCAACGCTCCAGCTTTACGTGCTAGCCGCTTGGAGCGAATATCGCCTTGTTCGATAAATACGCGCTTTTGTGAATCTCCTTGATGACGAGTGCGGCGTGCTTTTTGATACGGTGCTGCGGCTCGCATTGTGGCATCTACGGCAATGCGACGGACTTTACCTTTGGGTAGCATGGGCTTGATGTAACGTCCCCGGTCTTCGGAGAAAATTAAACTCCGACTTCCAGATTTACCATGTCGCTGTGCCATCTGAGCAAAATAAAGCACACTCTGATCCAGGACAACTCCTTCGGGGTCAAAGATAAATTCTTCGGGAATATTGGGCGGTTCTTGTTGTTCTTCGTTATCTTCCTCTTCTTGCTGTTCTTGTTCTTCGTCGTCAGGTTCTTGTTGATCTTGGGGAGGAGGAGGTGGTGGTGGGGGTTGTTGTTGGTCAGGTGGGGGTGTTTGGATCTGAGTTGCCCGTGGTACGATGACTAATTCCACCGCTCGACGCAAATCATCGGCGTTGACTTGGGTGCGTCCATCCAACGCTGCTGAAGCTTTCGCTACTCGCACAGCAAATAATTCCGCCCGATGTCCTTGGACACCACCGCGAATTGCTTCTTCTACCAAGTAGGTAATTTGGTCGTGGGTGATGCAGACATCTTTTAACCATTCCCGCGCGAAGATAATTTGAGTTTTGAGGGCGTCGATATCTTCAGTGTATTGCTGGAGAAATTCTTGGGGAGATTGCGAGTAGGCGATCGCTTGTTCAACTGCTTGCACTCTTTGGTCTAAACCCAAAACACCATCCGCAGAAAGAACAATCGCAATTCTATCGAGTAAATGCTCTCGTAATGCCCCTTCTTCTGGATTATATGTAGCGATAAATAGGGGTTTACAAGGATGCTGAAAACTTATACCTTCCCGCTCAATTTGGTTGCGTCCTTCAGATAATACTGTTAAAAGTTGGTTGCTAATTTGGTCATCTAATAAATTGATTTCATCGACGTAGAGAACGCCCCGGTTTGCAGCTGCGAGTAGTCCTGGTTGAAAAATAGTTTGTCCTTGTTTCACCGACTGTTCTACATCCACAGAACCAATGAGTCGGTCTTCTGTTACTCCCAAAGGAATTTGGATGAAGGGTGCAGGAATAACTTCGGTTGGCACATTTTCTGTAGAGACGTTATATGTAGCGTCTCCATACAATTTATCATCCCATTCTTCTGGGTGGTTGGGGTCGCAGTTGCTGAGTGAACCTTTGACAACTTCAATCGGTGGTAGTAGAGCGTGAATTGCCCGCGCCATTACAGATTTTGCCGTACCACGACGACCTGCGATCGCTACTCCCCCCAATCCCGGATCAACTGCTGCTAAAAGTAAGGCGAGTTTGATTGCTTCTTGACCGACGACAGCAGCCAAGGGAAAGGTGGTAGTTGTAGCAGTTATAGTAGGCGCAGACATGGTTTTTATAATAGTTTATCTAGGTTTTTAGCTTACCAAATCTGGGAGATTACTGGTCATCCGATTTTGGATTTTGGATTGATGCCATAATCATTGCTGTTAGACAACCTGGTAGAAAAACATGATACAAGCTTTGCTATATCTTGAATCACAAACCTGTTCTTGTTCAAAAATTTTCCACGCCTGCATATTAAACTCAGTATATAGCCCCTAACCGCAAGCTGGAACAATGCAAACTTGGACACCCAATCAACCACTGCAAAACGGACGCTTCATTATTCAAAAATACCTGGGTGGGGGTGGCTATGGTGTCACCTATAGAGTGATTGAAAAGCACACAAGTAAAATCTTTGCAATCAAAACCCTCAACTCTCATCGACAAAATGAACCAGATTTTCAGCAACTACAGGTAAAATTTGTTAACGAAGCTTTGCGGTTAGCACAATGTAGTCATCCTCACATAGTCAAAGTTCATGAAGTGATAGAGGAATTAGGACTATGGGGGATGGTAATGGAATATGTTGATGGGGTCAGCTTATGGCAATATGTTCAAGAGGGTGGACAGTTGCCAGAAGATGAAGCCCTACGCTACATTGACCAAATTGGGCAAGCTTTAGAATATGTCCATGAAAAAGGATTTTTACATCGAGATGTTAAACCGGAGAATATAATCCTGCGACAAAGGACGCAATCAGCAGTATTAATTGATTTTGGTCTGACCCGTGAATTTACCGTAGGCAGAACAGGAAGCATGACCAATGCGAAGACAGAAGGTTATGCACCCATTGAACAGTATGAACGACGTGGTAATTTTGCTCCCTGCACAGATGTTTATGCTTTAGCAGCGACGTTGTATCATTTGTTAACTGCGGAAGTTCCTTTCCCTGCTAATTTTCGGAAGTACGCACAATTACCACCGCCAAAACAATTTAACCCCCGGATTAGTGACAGGGTGAATGAGGCGATTCTTAAAGGGATGGCGTTGGAAGCACAAGATAGAGTGCAGACGGTGCGGGAGTTTAGAGAATTGCTTGGTCTTGCAGGAGATCATATCAAGTTAGTCACCACGAGGATAGACTACACCCAACTGCGCGACTTACTCGCCGCAGGAAAGTGGCGAGAAGCTGATCAAGAAACATTGCGAGTCATGCTAGCGGTAGCTGGGACAGAAAAGTCATACCGGCTTTATGAAGAACACATTGACAACTTTCCCTGTGAAGACCTCCGCACGATTGACCAACTTTGGGCAAAATACAGCAATGGACGCTTTGGTTTTTCTGTACAAAAGCGGATTTATCAAAGTCTGGGTGGAACCAGACAGTACGACAGAAAGATTTGGGAAGCTTTTGGCGATGCAGTAGGTTGGAGAAAGGGAGGGGATTGGTTGTTTGGGTCTGAGATGGTTACTTTTGACCTAAACGCACTAAGAGGACACCGCCCGCACTACAGCTGGGGTGGTCGGGGCTTATTGTGCAGCGATGGGGAAGGGGACAGGATACTCAAGGAGATACCGTGGTGGAGAAAGGTTGGTGTGGAGGAGAATAAGTTTCCGAATGGGATAGATATTGGTCCTTATGTTGTAAAGGTCAGGGGTCAGCTAAGTCTCGTTCTCTTCTCTCGCGTCGAGGCTTGTAGACTGTAACACGCCCTGACGGGAAGTCAAAAGTCAAAAGTTAAAAGTCAAAACATTATGATTAAGATTTTTCTTTACTCGTTACTATTGATTTAGTAATAATTCTAATCAACTGCTCACATTCATCTAGAAGACTCGCTATTTTTTCTTCAGGCATCATTTCTGACTTAACTAAGAGCTTTAGCCAATATCTTGTCTCCTTTGCTTCTTTAAGAGCAATTGCTTGCTTGCTGATAAAATCCTTATTACTTTCGGCAGAACGAGATTCTTCAATATTTGCACCTATTGATGTACCTGCTCTAAATAACTGAGCAGCTAACAATCTGGGTGTACCTGGTTGTTTATCCAGATATGAACACATCTTTGTTATTCTGACGGCAAATTCAAAAGTCCTATCAGAAATTTGGTTAGGAATGACACCTGTTGGTCGCTCAACTTGCAAACGACTTGACCTCAACGATGAACGCTACCCAGAAAATGATTCCATTAGGAGTGCGCGGGGTTTTTGGGTCAAAGCTGGTTTACATCCTCCTGATGAAGACCCTCGTCAAGCAACTGAGGAAAACTTATGAAACATTTTT
>NZ_AJLJ01000161.1 GCF_000317245.1 Fischerella muscicola SAG 1427-1 = PCC 73103 | reverse complement strand
CCGTCATGATTATATACTTCACAAATCGCATTAGAGAAATTGCTGTAACCTTTCTGGTGTAGATATCACAACCACCAAGGAGCGCCAATGAACTCAGAAAAGCAAAAACCAAGTATAGCGATCGCAACTGGTGCAAATCGAGGTATCGGACTGGAAGTTGCACGTCAACTTGCTCGCAAAAACATCACTGTTATTTTAGGGGCGCGTGACCTAGAAAAGGGAAAAGCCGCAGCCGAAACATTAGCAAAAGAAGGGCTTGAGGTGTTACCGCGTTGGCTGGATGTAACTAATCAAGAAAGTATTGATCGCCTAGTAACTCAAGTCAAAGAAGAATTTGGGCGATTAGATATCCTGATTAATAATGCTGGTATTCTTTACGACACTTGGCAGCAAGCAATCAATGCTAATTTTGACACAGTACACGAAGCACTAGAAACCAACACCTTTGGCCCTTGGCGCATGTGTCAGGCGTTTATTCCCTTGTTACGCCAAAGCAAACATGGACGAATCGTTAATGTTTCCAGTGGAGCGGGATCGTTGACTAGCATGAGTGGTGGTACACCTGCCTACAGCGTGTCGAAAGTAGCACTTAATGCACTGACTCGAATGCTAGCTGACGAATTGAGAGGAACTGGTATTCTCGTTAACTCAGTTTGTCCAGGCTGGGTTGCAACTGAGATGGGTGGCGCAGGAGGACGACCAGTTGAAGATGGTGCAGCAGGGGTTGTGTGGGCAGCAACGTTACCCGATGATGGGCCTACAGGTGGATTCTTCCGAGATGGTAAGCCTCTATTTTGGTAAAAAAGGGAATAGGGACACGGGGACACGGGGACACGGGGAATACAAATGAAACCGTCTCTGCGTCACCGCGTCTTCCACTCTCCGCGTCTCCGCGTCTTCATTCAAGCTTCAGATGTTTCTGTTTGCAATTTCTGTCCGAGCTTTGGTTCAGTACCTGCGATGATGCGCTCAATATTACTACGATGACGCAGAATTACGTACAAACCAGCCGCAACGCCAAACAAAATATAGGGTAGGGGTTGATGCAGAAGTGTCATGAAAATGGAAACTGCGATCGCACCCGCAATTGAACTTAAAGACACAATCCTTGATATTGCCACAACAACGGCAAATACTCCTGCTGTTGCTAAAGCGACTTGCCAATTCATCGCCAGCAAAACTCCTAAACTGGTAGCAACAGATTTACCACCAGTAAAGCCCAAAAAAATAGATTTGCTGTGTCCAAGTACTACTGAAAATCCAGCTAAAGTCACCATCCATGCTTCCCAGATTTCAGGATTGACTGTTGAGGGAATAATATTTTGAATTTGGGCAAAATTGAATAACCAGTAAACAAGAAAAATGGCTAAAACTCCCTTAAGGCAATCAATTAACAACACAAATGCCCCAGGCCCCTTACCCAATGTTCTTAACACATTTGTTGCGCCAGTAGAACCGGAACCAACTTCCCGAATATCAATACCTTTTAATAGCTTCACCACTGTGTAGCCAGTGGGGAGAGAACCCAAAACATAAGCTACAAATAAAATTGCTCCACACAAACTTAACCAAATAGACATAATTTTGAATTCTTGATTGTTAGTTGATTATTGATTGTTGGTTGTTGGTAATGAAGAATCGAAGTCATCAATAACAACTGACCAATGACCATTGTACAGACGCGATAAATCGCGTCTCTAATGACCAATTGATTCATCGCGTCTCTAATGACCATTGACTAATTAAAAATCATCTTCGTAACTTCTTATCATTTTGGGGTCAGGGGCGAAGGCTAACCACAAAGGAAATTGCAACAGTGCCAAGCTAATTACTTCTTCAGAATCATCAATAATAATTAAAGGCAATTGTTTGGATTTTTCCAAGCGTTCGGCTTTTTGTGCAACTGCTTCTGGAGACTCAAATAATACAACACCCCGATCAGGGCCAAAATCTGGACGACCAATTCCTAAACAATCTTGTAAACCGCGTCGCCATTCACCCAAGCGTTCCGGTGTATTAGCTAAAACTAGAGTACGGATGCGATCGCCATAAATTTTATGTAATATCGAAATCGCTGCGGAGGCTACCAGTATATTTTGCAACCTACTGCCCATTGTCCGTAAAGCACCCCGTCCACCTTGGTTGAAAAACCAGTTAGAAACTCTTTCGGCGTGGACTGGTTCAAACGTACGACGCAACTGCCAAGCTGGGCCATAATAATCTGGTTTAGTGCGGTATTGGTCGATGAGGCGGCGGATTTGCTTGCTAGTGTCTTGAAATTGCTGTTGGGTAAATTGTGGTGTTCCTAATTCGGTTTCAGCCGGTCTGACTTCTTTGATCAAAACTTTTTCTGGTTCTGGTTTTGATGCTGGAACTAATTGTAATTGTTCTGCGGCTATTGCTAAATCCTGTAGACTACCAGCTAGATAGTCTTTAAAACCCTGTACCCGGATTGCTAATTCTTGAGAAGCACCTGCAAAGGTGGTTCGCATCTCGTTGCGGATGCGTTCTTGACGCCGTTCTAGTTGTTCTACAGAAATTTGCAGTGCATTTTTACGTTGTTCTAACCCAGAAAGCGTCTCTTGCACAAAATTTCCCATAGCAATTTGCGTTTGATTCATTTGCGCTTGCAGGGTTTTATAGGAAGCTTGTAAGTTAGCGATTTCTGCTTTTAAGGCTTGTTCTTGTTCTTGTAACTCAGCTAATTGTTGTTGTTTAGCTTGAACTTCTGGTTGATTTTCTGATCCGAAAGTGGTGATTTCTTCTTGTTGCTGCACTGCAAACTCATCATTAGAGTTATTTGCTTGTGAGTTGGTTGTTAAATGATTTTGGTTCTGTTCTGTATCCGCTGTCGAGTTTTGTGTTGTTGCTTCTAATACTGGTTCAACAGCTAAATTTTCACTTTGTCCATTTGTAGGTATAGGGCTTTTTTCTTCTATGGATTGCAAAGATTCATCTGTGGGTTGTTGATTTTGATATTCCTCTGGATACATAAAAACTAGTGTAATTCCTATGACGCAATTTCAAGAACTTTCAGCAAATATACAACTTAAGATTAAATCAGTTACCAGCTCTCAGTGATCAATTGGTAGCTGATAACTGTACAGACGCTTAGACGCTCGTAAGAGCGGCTTCAATGTAAGAGTATAATCGCGCCTCTAGCTAACTGATAACTGATAACTGATTTCCTAAATACGCGGACAGCGTTGTTCCAAACAAGTTTTTAGAGTCTTGGGGTCAAATAAAATTGGTAGAAAATGAATGCTTTTAACTTCTTTAAAGTAAAACAGAATGGGAACACGATCCCAGAATATCCGCCAATTTTGCCATTCTTGGTAAGGAAAGCGCCGAATTAATTTTTCTCCTCTGTATACATCTAAGTCAGTGGCAGTAAATTGTAAACGTAATGTTACTGTCTGAAACATGAGAAATAACCCAAATAGTGCGATCGCACCTCCTATCCAAGGTTGCACTAACAGTAGTGGAACAGCCCCAATCACTAACACTACAGGGATGTTGTAACTAGGTTTAAGTTCCACAGTTGAAGTTGATGATGGTGTGCTTGTTGTAGTCACAGTCTCAAATCCTGTTCTGTTAGTAGACATTATTCCTATTTTAGAAGTTAGTGGTTAGTCAACCGATTTTGGATTTTGGATTGAACCCACACATTAATTTGAGGACTTTGGAATTTTGGATGCGTGGAAAATGAAATTGGCTCTACAGATAAATCTGCGGGCTTGTACTATGAAGGAATTTTCGAGCTAAAGAATCTTAAATTTACTGATAATTCCTACTAGAGTACAAGAAAGCGGATAAATGCTGGGGTTCAATCCAAAATTGTTTGACCCTTGACTAAAACCCCTGTGTTAACGCACTTCCAGTTCCTTGAAACATTAACCAAGAAAGAAAGAAATTACTAGCAAATATGACTAACAATGCAGTAACGACAGCAGTTGTCGTTGATTGTCCCACACCTTTGGCTCCTCCCGTTGTTGTCAAACCCCAGTTGCAACCAATAATAGCGATCAAGACTCCAAAGCAACACGCCTTAATCATGGCGCTGACAATATCCCAAGTGTCCAGAAAATTACGGGCTGAGTCCAAAAACTGGGTGTCAGAGAGGTTGTAAACATTTGTAGCAATGATCAAGCCTCCCAGCATACCCGTCACCAACGACAGCAAGGTTAAAATTGGCATCATCAAAAAACAAGCTAGCAAGCGTGGAATAACTAGATAATCTATTGGATCTGTTTTCAGCATCAATAGAGCATCTATTTGTTCAGTTACCCGCATTGTGCCAATTTCGGCTGCAAACGCCGAACCAACACGTCCTGCTATAACTACAGCTGTGAGGACGGGCGAAAGTTCCCGTGTTAACGCCACTGCTAATACTCCACCAACCAGATTTCCTGCACCAAAGTTGATAAACTCCCGTGCTACTTGAATAGTAAATACTGCACCTACAAAAACAGCTGTTAATAGCGCAATAAATAGCGAATCTGGCCCTACTACAGCCAACTGTTCTACAGTATTACGACGATGGATTTTTCCTCTAAGGAGATGGATCGTAACTTGTCCACCTAAAAAAATCGCCGTCAGCAACCGCTGACTCCATTTTCCCAAACTAGATCTGGATGTAGTCTCGCTCAATGTTCACCAGCTAACTCAGTAACTGCAATAAGAATAGCAATTTAGTCAATGGTCAATCGTCATTAGTCATTGGTCAATAGTCAATTGTCAATGGTTATTCTCCCCATCTTCTTTGTCCCCCTTCTCTTGTCCCCCACCTCGCCAATTTTGGTTAACTAAGTTTAAATCTCATCTCAGAAATTAACATTCAAATCAGTGGGAGTTTTTCTCTAAGTATGCTTATCAAGAGTCCTGCTAGGCTAGGTTTTTCGGGATTATCTAGATTGGATATCTTGTCTGGGTTGAAGGCACATCTGAAAATTTGTGTGTAGGTATTTTAATGAAAACTTAAGATTTTTGAACTCTCGTCCATTGTATTGCGATCGCACTTATTGTAGAAAATGACTACTCAGGTAAACGGCTATTGCTTTTTTAATTCAGGGAGCCAGACCTTCATGACCATTTGGATTAACTTTCTTCGCTCGCTACTGCTGACGATCATCTTTAGTTTTGTCGCACCCCTGTTCCTTGTCGGCAGCATACTATTAACTGTGTCCCTAATAGGTCATATCCCTATCTTGCAAGCTGTGACCGAAGCGATCGCTACCCCAATTATGCAGTTTCTCGCTATTTTTGGTAGTGGCAATGCTATCGAAGGGTTATTTACCATCAGTTTGACCTGTAGCTTTGTTGGGGGATTGTTTGATACTTATGCTTATTACAGATGTCAAATTTTACGCTAGCCTTTGTGGCACAGTAGCGGGATTCCAGGCGATTTTATATTGGACGTCAAGATGCAATCAATAAAAGAATATAGCTATGCTGTCTGTGAGCGTAGACTCTTAGCGTTTTTCTCTATGCCAGAGGCATTCCCGTAGATGCCTTCCCCGACTCTTCCCATTTCTGTGTAAGCTATCTTAAGCAAAGATAAGCAAAAATAACAATAAGCTTTTATCTTTAAGTTTTATATTTAAAAATAAATTTTATAAATAAAAGTTATCTTATAATAATATATTCTGTGGCTTAGACTTAATTTGTCACATAATTAAAGTAAAACTCCTATGGATGGAAGCAAAACAAGCAGCCTATTTTCAAGAATAAATAGGCAAAGTATAAAAATTACATTAAAATTCGGATTAGCACTTTTGCATCTTTGACTTTTAGAAGTATTTTTCACTGCACATGGTTTGGCCTTTTAAGCCTAGATTTCGTAAACAAATAGCTCGAATTGAAATTACTGGTGCGATCGCTAGTAATACTCGCAAACGCGTACTAGAAGCCTTAGAAACCGTAGAAGAGAAGAAATTCCCAGCTTTACTGCTACGTATTGATAGCCCTGGGGGTACGGTCGGTGATTCGCAAGAAATTTACAGCGCCCTCAAACGCTTACGTGAAAAAGTAAAAATCGTAGCTAGTTTTGGTAATATTTCTGCGTCTGGTGGCGTCTACATTGGGATGGGCGCTGAACACATCATGGCTAACCCAGGGACAATTACGGGTAGCATTGGTGTCATTTTGCGTGGCAATAACTTAGAACGCCTGCTCGCAAAAGTCGGTGTGTCCTTCAAGGTCATTAAATCTGGCCCTTACAAAGACATTTTGGCATTTGACCGAGAACTGACCGAACCAGAACAGAATATTTTGCAAGAATTGATAGATACAAGTTATCAACAGTTTGTGCAAACAGTCGCTGAAGGAAGAAATTTAGCTGTAGAAACTGTGAGAACTTTTGCTGATGGTCGGATTTTTACTGGTCAGCAAGCCTTAGAATTGGGTATTGTAGACAGATTAGGCACTGAAGAAGATGCCCGTCGCTGGGCAGCAGAACTAGTTGGTCTTGATCCGGGAAAAACACCAGTCTTTACCCTAGAAGAACGCAAACCTTTGTTGAGCCGCTTACTACCAGGGAATCGTCAGGCTGCGTCTGGAATTAGCTGGCTAGAATTTGAAGTGTCTACAAGTGGTTTACCTTTATGGTTGTATAGACCATAAATAGTCATCAGTTATTTGTCATTAGTTATTTGTCATTTGAACATGACTGTTGACCAATAACTGTTGACTAATGACCAATAACTAAATTTAAGGAGGATAAATGGTGGAGTGGCGAATGCGTGCGATTCGCGGCGCAACAACCGTTTCAGAAAATACGGTTGAGGCAATGCGAGAATCAGTCATGGAACTATTAGATGAGTTGGAAAAGCGTAATCAACTGCATCCCTCGGATATTGTTAGCATTACTTTTACGGTTACACAAGATTTGGATGCAACTTTTCCGGCTGCGATCGCACGCCAACGCCCCCACTGGGATACTGTCGCTATGTTAGATGTACAACAAATGTATGTCGAAAGCAGTTTAGAACAGTGCATTCGCTTTTTAGTTCATGTCTATTTGCCTGCATCGGCTCCAGTGTCTCATATCTATTTACGCCAGGCTCAAAAGTTGCGCCCTGATTGGTGTTTACCTTTAGCGCATCGGGACTAAACCAGACTCTTCTATTAGCTGTTGTCCTTGATCAGTCAACAAAAGATTTGTGTAAGCTTCTCCTGCTTGCTGCTGTTGACTGTTGTTTTGCTTAGTAATCACATATAACTTGGTAATTATTGGATAACTACCGTCATTAATAGCCTCCGTATTGACTTGATTGCGTTGTTGGGGACACTGATTTTTCGATACTGGAGGTTCAATGTAGGGTGAAACTAAGTTTGTTGAATCCAAACCCACACCTAAAAGTTTAACTGTACACTGAGGTATTATTGTGCGAGCAGATGCGTAATAAATACTGCCAGGAGTCTGATTCACTCGGCGTACTGCTTCTGTCGGAGAGTAAACATACTGAATGTTAGAAGCAAAAGTTTGCTGGTTTAAAATTTGTTTGTCACCAGAGATGACTGTATCTGCACTTTCTGAACGTTGAGAGAAGGGAGTAACTGCTAGATCAGACCCGCCTAGTTGTTTCCAGTTAGTGATTTTTCCTAAATAAATCTGCTGTAGTTGTTCGACAGTTAAACCTGAGATTTGCAGTGATGGGTTAACTGCGATCGCAATCCCATCAATAGCAACCTGACGTGACGCAAGTTGGAAACCTCGTTGACTAGCGATTTCCTGTTCTGCGGTGCTGGGAGGACGAGAAGATTCCACAAAATCCAATTCCCCGTCAAGTAACATCTGAATTCCCGATCCAGAACCCGGACTGCTACTGGTGGGATCTACATAACGTAACTGTAGTTCTGGGCGAACATTTTGAATTTGAGCATCTACTAATGGTCTAATTGACGCCCAAGCAGTACTTCCACCGTGTTTGAATGAGCCAATGGGAACCTTCGTAATTGTCTGGAAAGTTGAACCACTACGACCAGAGGTAGTACTTGTACCTTGACTAATAGGTCTGGAAAAAGTACCGCTATCAATTTGCAAGCGCGGTCTGAGCCATAACCACAGTCCACCAATAATTATGATTGTGATGAGTTCGCCGACAACTAGACCTCTGACTATTTGTACAGCGTCTCTGCTCAGTGGTACGCCTCTTCTGCGTTCATTAGTCATCTTTCGCTACTTGGCGTTTACTGGATTATACCAATTTGGAATTTAAAATCAAAAATTTAAGATTCCGAATTTCTTACTATTTTTGAATGCACTCCTGATAACTCTTGATAAGATTTAAATATTACTTCTGGTGGTTATAGATAAATCTAGTTTAATGGAAACTATATATTAAATTTATAAGTAAATTTGTTTTAAGTAAAGTTACTAGATGTCATCGTCAGATACACCATAATAATGTTAACTCAGTTACTAGGAGAGCGATACCGGGTTGTTCAAGTTTTAAGCCAAGGTATATTTTGTCAAACGTATATAGCCCAGGACATCTACTCATTCGACTGTCATACTTGTGTAGTCAAGCATTTTTTACCAAGTAATAAATGTCCTATACCAATAGAAATACGTAGGCGTTTATTTATTCGAGAAACAGAAGCCTTGAAAAAGCTGGACAATTATGACCTAGTTCCCAATCTTCTCACTCATTTTGAAGATAACCTTGAGTTTTACTTGGTACAGGAATTTATTGATGGACATCCTCTGAGTGCAGAACTTCCTGTTGGTAAGCGTTGGTCAGAAAGAGAAGTCTTGCAATTACTGGTAGAAGTTTTAAAAATCCTGAATTTTATTCATACTCAGGGGTTGATCCATCGTGACGTTAAGCCAAGCAACATTCTTAGACGTAAGCAAGATGATCGCTTAATCTTGATTGATTTTGGTGCGGTTAAACCCATCTGGAATCAATTGGTCAAAGATTTTATTTCCCATGATCAAAATACTACCATTGCGATCGGTACACCCGGATACATGCCTCATGAACAAGAGCGAGGTAAACCTCGTCCTAATAGTGATATTTATGCTCTAGGTATGATTGGTATCCAAGCACTAACGGGAGTTCATCCGACACATCTACCAGAAGATCATCATACAGGTGAAGTAATTTGGCAAAACCTAGCATCAGTCAGTGTTGAGTTAGCCTCAGTACTCAATAAAATGGTGCATTATCACTTTAAAGACCGATATCAGTCAGCACAAGAAGCACTGTCAGCATTGTTACCTTTGGCTAGTATTTACACATCCACACAACAAGCAAACTCTACATTACTATTCAACTTTCAACCTCAAACCTTACCACCAGAAGAAGATACTTATCTAATTTCTGGAGATCACAAAACATTTGTACCATCATTGAGCGACCAAACAAGCAAATTCACAGTTCCAGATACATTACTTTCACCAACCAATATCTACAGATCAACCCAACATCATGAAAAATTAGAACTGCAAAATGTCTCATCTGGAGAGAGTAATAACCAAGCTTTTGATTACAATAATCACCCAAGAAATTCCACTATGACCATTTTTATCAAAAGACCAGCTTTGTTAATTGGGCTGGTGCTAGGTACTATCTCTGGTGTAATTTTAATGGTCGTCAGTTATTGGTCTGTGCAGATAGTGACTCCTGCTCCTAAAATGCAAGACTTGCAATTACACAAAAATGTCTCCCCTTAAGTTTTATTTGTTACTAACATATGTTCACTAAGTGATCGGTTCTGGTTAGGTTGGACACTATCTCTATAAATTAAAAACGCTACAATTCCAACCACAACAAAGTTAGTAATTAGCAGTCCAATAGTACTCCACATCCAAATTTTCATCTTGATCACCAGTGCTGATTTTAGCTAGCATGTTGCGTACTAGACCTTACAAATCGCTATTGCATAGAATCTGCAATTATAAAAAATAGCATTATTTTTTTACGCATATCTACTATCTACAGTGTGATTTTATCGCCTAGTATGGCTGTCGTATTTAAAGTTTATATTCATACTTAACCTATTTAAATAATGCTCAAAGCTTGTATTTTAACAGGAATTTTCCTTATATTAACCCCTATAGAAATAAAGTTTATTTCAGAGGTTCAAAAATATGACAAAGAGTAAGAGAATTCTATTCCTAGCAGCTAATCCAGATAAAACAATTTACCTTAGATTACAGGAGGAAGAACGAGAGATCAAAGAGCGTTTACGTATTGCGGGATACGGCAAAAGTCCTATACATTCATCCCCCGCTACCCGAACAAGAGATATGCAACAGGCTATGTTAGATTTTGAACCTCAAATTGTTCACTTTAGTGGTCATGGTGCAGGACAGGAAGGATTATTGTTTGAGGATGCTAAGGAACAACCGAAGCTAGTAAGCTCTGAAGCATTAGCTAATCTTTTTGCTTTATTTGCCGAACACGTGGAGTGTGTAATTTTAAATGCTTGTTACTCAGAAGCTCAAGCTCAGGCAATTAGCCAACATATTAGATATGTAATTGGTATGAATTGGTCTGTTGATGATAAGGCCGCAATTGAATTTTCAGTTGGATTTTATACAGCATTGGGAGCAGGAAAAACCTACGAATTTAGCTATAACTTCGGCTGTAATGCGATTCATTTAGCAGGTTTTCCAGGGTATCAAACACCAGTTCTAATTAAGAAACCAGGTAATTCTAAGCCAATGAATGATGATTTATCATCACAAGTGTTAAGCGATACTGAAAGAATTTTAAAGCTACGAGTACATCGAGCTGTATTTGTCAAAAGCATGATTGAATGCTATTTTGTTAATCTAACTAATGTGTCACCTCATAGGGCATTAGAAGTAACTCACGTATGGTATGAAGATGAGGAAAAACATTTTATTTCAATAATTCACCCTTCAAGATTACTACCTGTGAGGCTAGAAATCGATCAATCGTGGGAAACATGGATTGCTGTTGAAAACCTTCCAAAAGCTACGCGTGATAATGCATACCAAAATTTCCGTGCAAGGATATCAACGGGTGCTATTTTCAAATCAGAAGCTAATCCCAATGTTCCTCCCTATGGAATAGTACCCGGAGGCCCAATTTAGAAATTTGATCCAGCCGTAAAGATTGTCGCATACCAAATATTACTTAATCTAATCAGAGTAGACTGTTAAAAAAGACTCTCGCAACAACATTTAAAATAAGATGATAAATACAGAATAGAAATATGAGTTTATATCTTTTTATTTATATAACGTTATATGAACAAGCTATCACGAAACCTAACCCACCTCTTCCATAAGAAGGAATAGCCTACGGTGTACACACAAGTCTTAGCACACAGTATCTATCCCGCCTCGGAATGAATTGGGAGTCCCATTGAGTCCTCTTTAGAGGACTCAATGAGAAATCTAGTCCACTTGAGTGGACTTTTGCTATTAGCCCGAAACTTTAGTTTTGGGCGGAATGTATGCTGGGTGTGAGACTTTCACTTGAACACAAATGTGGGGTGATTTTGAGAGATGTGTACACCGTAGATCCTACAAGGAGAGAGGTTTTCCAGATATTAAAGTGAAAATCAGGATCAAAAGCGTTCTTTATTCTTTTAACTCCACTGCTTTTTTCCCATGAAAACGAATTCCTAAAACAACATCGTAAAGGAAATCAAAAAAATCTTTTTTCTGGAGTAATCCTAAAGATAGATGACAACCTTTTTGATCTAACAAAGGTTTCATGAGATGGTATGTAGGCTGATAGTTGTACCAAGGGATAGAAGGCCACAAATGATGAATTAAGTGATAATTCTGTCCAAGAATCAGAATGTTGAGAATTGGGTTAGCGTAAACACGAGCATTTTTCCAGCGATCGCGTTCCGCAAACGGACGATGGGGCAAATAATCAAAAAATAATCCCAAAGCTAACCCTACAATGCCAGAAGGTACAAACCAAAAATTGAGAATGTAACCCAAAAAATGATAGTGAACTGCCGTAAAAATAATAGTCACCACAAATAAGCGGCTGAGAAACCATTCTAGAAGTTCATACTTCCGCCAGAGACGTCTTTTAAAGAAAAACACCTCGTGGTAGAAAAAACGCACTGCGATTAACCACAGTGGACCGCCTGTAGAGACAAAATGATCTGGGTCGTTTTTTGGATCGTTGACATGAGCATGATGCTGTAAATGTACCCGTGTAAACACCGGAAAAGCAAAAACTAGCATCAAAGCGCTACCATGCCCTAACATCGCATTGATGATCTTATTGCGATGGGCAGACTGGTGACAAGCATCGTGAATTACCGTACCGGAAATATGTAAGGCAAGGATATTCATCACAAATGATATCCAGTGCGGCCAGTGCCAAACCCAGTAACCAAGGGAAGATAACACAACGATCGCTACAGCTGCCAAAAACATTAGCAGCGTCGGATTGAAGCCACCAGGAGGCGCTAACAATTCTTTGGGGGGGACTGTCAGTGGCTTCTGTACCTCCGACGTCAGCATCGTGAACTCCTTCATTAATCAAATTTTGCTAGTTAACTAAGGGGTAAGGGTAAAGCTACAAGGGTCAAGTAAAAAACATTTCCCTGAATTTTTCCCTAGAGGAAAAGTGATAGCACTCAATCCGCTTTGAAAAATAATAAAGTTTTAAAGTTTTGTGTAGCAAGATTTATCGATAATCTTCGCATATCATGGGCAAAATAACGGTATGATTCGAGTCGAAGCTTTTAGCTTTGATCTTTAACCTCCTATAAGTTACCGCCATTAAATCAGCCAACAGTAAACAGTAAACAGTCATCAGTGAATATTTATCAAGCTGAAAACTGGCAACTGACAACTGATAACTGAATTTAGGGTGTAAGGGTGTAAGGATGTGATGGTAAGGGTTTTGATTTTCCTACACCCATACACCTCATAAACCCTTGGTGAAGCTAATTCCCTGAGTAGCTCCCTAGATTCATCCTCTATGCAATTGAAAGACTCTTTACGCCGTACCAAAATTGTTGCCACCATTGGCCCTGCTACCAGCAGTCCAGAAATGCTCAAAGCTATTATTGAAGCTGGTGCAACGACACTCCGATTAAACTTTTCTCACGGTTCTCATGCTGACCATCAGCGTAATATTCGCTTAATTAGGCAAACAGCCTTTGAACTTAATCAACCGGTGGGAATTCTTCAAGACTTGCAAGGGCCGAAAATTCGCTTGGGCAAGTTTGATAATGGTTCAATAGTGCTAGCAAAAGGCGATCGCTTCACCTTGACCAATCGTCCTGTAGTTGGTACACAAGAAATCAGCTGCGTTACCTATGATTATTTAGCAGACGAAGTACCTGTAAGAGCGAGAATTCTCCTCGATGATGGACGAGTCGAAATGCTTGTTGAGGAGATCGACAAGGAAAAAGGTGATCTCCACTGTCGTGTTACCGTCCCTGGTACTCTTTCCAATAACAAAGGCGTAAACTTTCCTGGAGTTTACCTTTCCATTAAAGCCATGACCGACAAAGACCGTGAAGATTTGATGTTCGGTCTAGATCAAGGTGTTGACTGGGTAGCACTTTCCTTTGTTCGCAATCCCCAAGATGTGATGGAAATTAAGGAGCTAATTTCCAGCGCTGGTAAAAATGTACCAGTGATTGCCAAAATAGAAAAGCACGAAGCGATCGAACAAATGGAAGCAATTTTGGCTTTGTGTGATGGCGTGATGGTTGCTAGAGGCGATTTA
Organism: Fischerella muscicola SAG 1427-1 = PCC 73103; assembly: GCF_000317245.1. Lineage (GTDB taxonomy): Bacteria > Cyanobacteriota > Cyanobacteriia > Cyanobacteriales > Nostocaceae > Pelatocladus > Pelatocladus muscicola_A. The sequence goes on along the minus strand of NZ_AJLJ01000161.1, from coordinate 12,219 downwards.
GGTGTAGAACTACCGGCTGAAGACGTCCCCATGCTGCAAAAGCGCTTGATTGCTACTGCTAATCGTTTGGGAATTCCCATCATCACCGCCACCCAGATGTTAGACAGCATGGTCAGCAATCCCCGTCCGACTCGTGCAGAAGTATCGGATGTGGCAAATGCGATTCTCGATGGTACGGATGCGGTGATGCTCTCCAATGAAACTGCTGTTGGTAAGTTCCCAGTTGAAGCTGTGGCGACGATGGCGCGGATTGCGGAAAAAATCGAGCAAGAAAACATCCAAAACAATAACGCTAGCCAAGTTAGAGATCGCAAGCGCTCAATTCCGAATGCAATTAGCCAAGCAGTAGGACAAATCGCTCAACAACTGGGAGCCGCAGCTATTATGAGTTTGACTCAAACAGGCTCCACAGCTCGCAACGTTTCCAAATTCCGTCCTTGGACACCAATTTTAGCAATTACACCCCATGTAAATGTCGCCAGACAATTGCAACTCGTATGGGGAGTCAAACCTTTGTTGGTATTAGAATTGCCCTCAGCTGGTCAAACGTTCCAAGCAGCCATAAACGTAGCCTTAGAAAATAATCTTGTCTTTGAGGGAGATTTGGTGGTGATGACCGCTGGTACACTGCAAGGCGTTTCCGGCTCCACAGATTTGATCAAAGTAGAAGTTGTAACAGCGATACTAGGACGGGGAATTGGACTCGGACAAGGCTCGGTCAGTGGTCGCGCGAGAGTCGCACACACCAGTATGGATGTGAGTAACTTTAACCCTGGTGATATTTTGGTTGCACCCCGTACCAGTGCTGATTTTGTGGAAGTAATTAGGAAATCAGCAGGTATTATCACTGAGGAAGACAGTCTCACTTGTCACGCAGCAGTCATTGGTTTACGTCTCGGTGTTCCTGTTATAGTTGGCGTCAAGAAAGCCACACAAGTAATTCGAGATGGTTCGATTTTAACAATGGATATGCAACGGGGTTTAGTTTACTCTGGAGCAGTGGGAACTCCGTAAGAATTCAAAATGAAAGTGTTTGTAGTAAGGACTACCCTACGGGAACGGTGCACGTACACTCGTCAAATATTGAAGCACTAAAGTGCTTACTACAAACCTATCAAAATTTATGCGATGAACCACGAGTTCACATAAAGTTTTTCAGGACTTCTACTGTTGCTAGTCCTGTTTTTTCCCAGCTAAATTGATTTGCTCTGTTGATGCTAGCAATACATAGGCGATCGCGCAGTTGTGTATCGGTAGCTATTTTATCCATTGCTTCTGTAATTTCTCTGATATTGTAGGGATTGATGAGAATCGCAGCATCACCAGCAACTTCTGGGAGAGAGGAAATATTGGAGGTTATTACAGGAGTACCACACCCCATTGCTTCTAGAACTGGGAAACCAAAACCCTCCCAGAGACTAGGAAAAACAAGTGCGATCGCCCCACTGATAATTTTTGGTAATTCACTATAGGAAACATAATCCAAAAATTTGACTTGCTTACTGATACCAAATTCCTTAACTTGTGCTTGCAACACAGGAGTATAACGCTTATCCTGTGGCCCTGCTAACCATAATTGGTAATCATGATGATTTGGTAAGTTTGCAAAAGCAGCAATCAGTCTGTTGAGGTTTTTATAAAGATCGTGTCTACCAATATAGAGAAAATAGCGATAGGAAGCAGACACGGAGAGTGAATTAGACGCGGAGAGTATTTCATCTAAATTCCCCGCATCCTCGCGTCCCGTCCCCGTGTTCCCCTGTCCTCCTTGTCCCCCATGTCCCCGCGTCCCCACATCTTTTATAAAGGGTCGAAAATGATTCACATCATGCGCTAAGGGAATTGGCGTGATTTTCTTCTCAGGAATCTGGTAAAAATCAGCAATATCTTTAGCTGTAGCTTGGGAATTACAAATAATGTGTTGCGCTTGCTGAAGAACTTGGGGAATGTAGTAGCGAAAGTAGGGCGTCAGAGGCGACAAGCGTTTCGGAAAACGCAAAGGAATTAAGTCGTGAACCATCACGACAAAACGAGAATTAGAATAGAGTGGTGCTTCTGGAATAGGTGAGAAAATTAGTTGAGATTTTAGCTTTTTATATATTTTTGGTAATTTAAACTGTGTCCATATCAACCGATTAAGATGCCCTTTTGTACCATTTGCAGGCGTCAGATTACCTGGGATTGAATAACATTCAAATTCTGGATAATTTAAGGCAGTTAATAAAGTAGGGTTAAAAGATTTTAGATAAGGAAAAAGATTTTTGGCATAGTTACTTATGCCTGTTGGCTGAGAAAATACAATAGATAAATTAATTAATAAATCGCTCATTTATTCAAACTTAACCCGCTCATAAATTTGATGATATGGTATTTTACAGTTGACTGAAAATAGTTTTATTCATGTACCAATTACTCTGCTGTTGAGTAATAACGAGGTAGAGTTTGCACAACTATAAGAATAGTCTGTAGTTTAAAAATCATTAAGATAACCTTAGCCTAACATGAAAGTCAGATCCCCGACTTCTTTGAGAAGTCGGGGATCTTGTTGTTTAATCATGACGTATTTTCTTTATACCAATAAATAAAAACACCATAAATTTTACCCAAACCTATCTGAGGCTTGATCAACATTAATATTAATGCATAAAAAATCAGTCTGGTTAATCTCAAGCTAAAAACTAGTTTATTTGTATATCTATCTAAACTTAATAAATAGCCATAGGTGCTATTTGTGATTTTTCGGAAGACATATTTATTTGTAATCGAAGAAGGCTGATGTATGACTCTAAATTGCTGAGTCACTGCTATTAAATGTCCTTGGTGGGCGTAACGTTGACAAAAATCGAAATCTTCATAATAAAGAAAATAAGCAGGATCGAATAAAGGACATTCACTAAAACTGCAAAAGTTAATTATGAAGCTACAACCTGTTACCCAATCACATTTAACAAAATCTATGTTTCTCTCTGAGAATAAATTTTGACTTGAAATTTCGCCTGTTTTGCTATTAAAATAACCACCTGAAAACCAAACTTTACCAGCAGGAGTATGAATAACTGTACCAAGGATAGAAATTTCAGGGTGAGATTCCAAAAATAATTTGACTTTCTCTAAATTAATTTCTTGGAAATATGCATCTGGATTAATTATCCAAACAACAGCTTGGGAGTCTTCATTATATATAAATTTCAAACCCAAATTACAGGCATTGCCAAAACCCAAATTATTTACAGCATTTAAAATAACTACATAATCATTTTTAAGATTGTTAATTAAATCATCATCAGGAGAGTTGTTGATGATAACTATCTTAAAATCTAAATTTTTATGATTGGGTAAAGAACCAATTAATTTGGCGATAAGAGACGTTGAATAATAGTTGACTGTTAAAAAGTAGATCACGTTAATTCGATTTGACAGTCATCACCAATCATAAATCGTAAGGCTTTCGGACGCCGTAAAGCAGTGGTTAATTGCGCTCTTTGTCCAATTACGCTGTCAATAATACGTTGATGAATTCCTGTTATTTTAGCACCTTCTAAAATTACACTATGTTCTATGTCACTTTCAATCAGTTTGGTATTATCGGCAATGCTTGTGTAAGGGCCTATAAAACAGTTTTCTAAATAACAATTGTTACCTATGACTACAGGGCCACGAATAGTGGTGTTAACTATTTTAGAATTAGCACCAATCTGAATTCGCCCAATTATATTACTTTCGGTATCTATTTCCCCTAAAATTTTTGTGTTTAAGTAGGTATCAAGAATCAAACGGTTTGCTTCTAATAAGTCATCTTTTTTACCAGTATCTAACCACCAGCCTTCCAATTCACAAGCCAAAACTTGCTTGTGCTGGTCGATAAGGTATTGAATTGCATCAGTGATTTCTAGTTCACCTCGTGCAGAAGGTTGGATACAGGCGATCGCATCATGAATAATGTGAGAAAAGAAGTAAACCCCCACTAATGCCAAATTAGAAGGGGGTTCTTTGGGTTTTTCGACTAATTGCAAAACTCGTCCGGTTTCATCAACCCTAGCTACACCAAAGGCGCTAGGATTATTGACTTGACGCAAGAGAATAATCGCATCTTGCTGTTGAGTAGTAAATTTTTGCAGAAAGTAGCTTAAATCGCCTTGTTGAATTAGGTTATCGCCTAAGTACATGACAAAAGGCGAATCTCCCAAAAAGGGATATGCAACTTTCACAGCGTGGGCAAGTCCTGCTGGTTGATCTTGTAAAATATAAGTAATTTTTGCTCCAAAGCGATCGCCATTTCCGGTTTTAGCTTGTACTTCTGTTCCAGTGTCTGGGCTAATAATGATGCCAATATCAGTTATGCCAGCGGCAACCATCTCTTCAATCCCGTACCATAGAATTGGCTTATTTGCAACGGGAACAAGTTGTTTTGCACCTGTATAAGTTAGAGGACGTAAACGAGTACCTTTACCGCCAGCAAGAATTAATGCTTTCATAAGTATTGGTTTAGTGGATAGTGAATATTAGTTAGCGATATAAAAACAGCTACTAACTACTAACTAATAACTAATAACTCTTTCAACATTTTCCTTAATCTTTGCCGCCAATGGGGCGCATGATTTCCCAAAATATTTGCTATTTTTGCACATGCTAGAACTGAGTAGCTTGGGCGATGGGCTGGTGTAGGATATTCGGGAGTAGTAATTGGGATAACTCGTTGTATTTTCAGTGGGAAGCCTAATTGTTGGGCTTCTTCAAAAATCGCAACAGCAAAGTCATACCAGCTAGCAACGCCACTGTTTGTATAGTGGTAAGTTCCAGCAATTTCTGGATTCAATCGGGGTATTAATTGGGATATGGTTTCTGCTATGTCTTTCGCCCAAGTAGGACTACCAATTTGATCTGCGACAACCCGAATTTCTTCTCTTTCTCTTCCTAATCGCAGCATAGTTTTGACAAAATTGCTTTTGCCAAAAGTTCCATAAACCCATGCAGTGCGTAGGATGAGATGATGATTGTAAGTATCACGAATAGTTTCTTCTCCTGCTAGTTTAGTTTGACCATAAATACTTAAGGGGTTAGTTTGATCTCCTTCTTGATAAGGACGACAATTATTGCCCTCAAAAACGTAATCAGTAGATATATGAATTAGAAAAGCTTGTTGTTTTTTGGCTTCTTGCGCCAGAATTTTTGGAGCTTTTGCATTAATAGCTTGTGCTAATTCTGGTTCACTTTCAGCTTTATCAACCGCAGTATAAGCAGCAGCATTGATGATAATTTGTGGTTGCTTTTCTCTTATTACACTGGATATAGTATCTGGTTGGACAAAATCTACAGTTGGACGCGCGACTGAAATTACATTTGCGTAGGTTGATAAAATTTGCTTCAGTTCTTGACCTACTTGACCGTTACTACCGATTAGTAGAATTAATTTACTCATAAATTGATACTTGGAAATACTGACATTAAAGCATTTTTCTGTGTTTTTAATATTTTTTTAATGTCAAGTTAGCGGATATCATTATGTGAATAATGAACAAAGATATAAGCATGTAGCGATCGCCTTTTTCATGGTTTAGTACACAAAAGTAGCACTACAGGAGGTAAAAGGTAAAAGCTTAAAGTATGTCGGGACACTAAAACTACTGGCTAGGCTCGCCATTTGTCATTTGTCACTAGTCATTTGTAAGGGTTTTAATGATGTTTACGTTTCGTTACTCGCATTCTCTCGCATTCTATTTATTGCCACCGACTTACTAAACTAGTTTTTCATTCTTCATGGGCTTTTTAACCTTTTAGACTAAATAGTCATTTCCTGTAAGCTGCATTAGTAATACTGCTAGATTGTGTTTTATTTCTTTACACCATGTTACAGATTTTATTGTGTTTTTTTGATATAATAAAACCCGTGTGTTCCCATTTTCATAGTTTGTTGAACCTCAACCATAAAAATTGCTGTATTTTATGGTTTGGTCTGTTGATATAGAGTGTCAACACTATAAAACTGGTTTGCCATCATTGCAGTGAAATAGTCTAGCTAATTTAGTGTTGTCTAGCTTCATACTAAAAATGTGTCACTGCTCGATTTTTTTTGCAATGGCAGTTTAAGTTATTTCTTTATAAGCAATAGCCCTCAAAAATCGATTTTTGTTCATTTGGCAAAAATGCTGCCACAGGTTACGCCACAAGCACAATCATCTACTTCATCGCTAAGATAGGGGATTGAGTGAAAACTTCGGACTCTTTAAAAAGTTTACCTGCCTTGTCTTTAGCAGATAGGATTGGTGATGCAGTTAAACGCCAGTCTATTCCTAAGTCAAGATCATTCCAAAGGATGCATCGTTCATGCTGAGGTGCATAGTAGTCTGTAGTTTTATAAAGGACTTCGGCAAATTCTGAAAGCACAACAAAACCGTGAGCAAAGCCTGGCGGTATCCAGAGTTGGCGTTTGTTCTCGGCGTTGATTTCACAACCTATCCACCTACCAAAGGTCGAGGAGCTTTTTCTGATATCTACAGCAACATCAAATACACTACCACTAATTACTCTAACCAACTTTCCTTGTGGTTGTCGAATTTGGTAGTGTAAACCACGCAAGACATTTTGTTTGGAGTAAGAATGGTTGTCTTGGACAAAGTTAAATAAATGACTAGTAGCTTCAGCAAATTTTTTGTAATTATAGCTTTCAAAGAAAAAGCCACGATCATCTTGGAAGACTTCAGGTTCAATTATGAGAATATCAGGAATTTCAGTGCAAACAATCTTCATTTTATTAGCAATTTTACTGGGTCTAAATGTATATCCAATAACTATAAATTGAATAGACCAAATATAGCAAAAACAAACTCAAAATTAACTTTCAATTATCTCCTAGATTACTGTTGATTGAGCTAGTCAAATTTATGACACAACCTTGGTATTGGCGATCGCTTCCTTTAAAAAATCGCACTGGTTCCGATATTTTCGCTGCTTTATTTGCTTATAAACAGACATTAGGAATAGCAACTTTATTAGAAAGTCCATACCCAACACCAACAGATAACCCTCAACTATCCCGTTATTCTATTTGTGCAGGCGCTCCTCGGTATGTGGATGGATACCCCCAAATGTGGACTCCTGCACTGGGAGAAGTTTTACCATTTCTCGAACAACTACTGCAACAAAAAGTAGGGGGAGTAAGAGGACAAGGAGGAGAAAATACTTTTCACGCCCCTCACCTCCCCTTCACAGGTGGCTGGCTGGGTTGGTTCGGCTATGATCTTGCCAGAGAAATTGAGCAGCTACCGTACACTAAATCTGATTCATTGCCATTTCCAGTTGCTTTTTGGTATGAACCAGATAGTTTTGCTGTTTTGGATCATTGGGAGCAAATCTTATGGTTAGCCGCCACTAGTCCCAGTGGGTTGGATGAGTTAGAGAGGAAGTTGGAAGAGGATACGGAAACTAAAAGACGCACGGACGCGGAGAAATTTTTCATCAAATCCCCGTGTCCCCCTGTCTTTGTATCCCCTTTCCCTCCCTCTAATACTCTGCGCTTCCACAGTTCTCAAGAAGAATACGAAGCAGCAGTTAACCATGCCAAAAAATACATTCAGGCTGGAGACATATTTCAAACAAATCTATCGTTGCGCTTTGAAACACAAACAACTGTTTCTGGTTGGGAGACATATCGTGCTTTGCAACAAATCAATCCTTCTCCTTTTGCTTGCTATTTTCAAACACCGTGGGGAGAAATCATTAGTTGTTCACCAGAGAGGTTAGTAAAATCACAAAGACATGCAGATACTAAATTTTATGTCTCCACCAGACCGATCGCCGGAACGCGATCGCGTGGGATGATGCCAGAACAAGACCAAAAGTTAGCAGAAGATTTACTCAATAACACCAAAGAACGTGCCGAACATATCATGCTAGTGGATTTAGAACGTAATGATTTAGGACGGGTGTGTAAATGGGGAAGTGTGAACGTTGATGAATTACTGACTATTGAACGCTATAGCCACGTTATGCATCTGGTTAGCAACATCACAGGTATTCTCAGAGATGATGTTAGTCCTGTTGATTTGATTCGTGCTATGTTCCCTGGTGGTACAATCACAGGCTGTCCCAAAGTTCGTTGTATGGAAATTATTGAAGAACTAGAGCCTGTAAGGCGTAGCTTATTCTATGGTTCCTGCGGCTATTTAGATTGGCAAGGAAACTTGGATTTAAACATTCTAATTCGCACTTTGCTTTTGGCTCCCTGTTCCGAAGGACAAGGAAGACATGAGGGACATGGAGGACGACATGGGGGACAAGGAGGAATAAATTCTACTTACACACCACGCACCCCAAGCAGGTATATTGTCTGGGGACAAGTGGGAGCAGGAATTGTCGCAGACAGTGATCCCGAACGAGAATGGCATGAATCTTTACATAAAGCTCAAGCACAACTACAAGCGCTAGCAACTGTTTTAGACAATCGGGGATCAGGGATCAGGAATCAGGAATCAGGAATTGGGGAATATGAAGAGTGATCCTTGATCATTGACCGATAATTCCGAACAGGGTACAAGCCCCCAGATTCAAAATCCAAAATCCGTTGACCAATTGGTAGGCTGTTTGCGAATTTGTATAACAAAAAGACGGCAATTATGGCAGCATTGGTAGAGGGGAAACAAACAGAGGATGAGAGTAAAACGGGAGGGAATGGGCAAATTTTCCTTTCATGTCTCTACCTCCCCAAGCCCTCTGAACGCTTTACCCCAAATGCTGGTGCCATTTAGTTACGACGGCAATATGCCTTAGCTACGCATTATCTACGGTTTGGGTAAAAGTTAGAGGGTAAAGGATTACTATTAGTTTGGAAAAAGGTTAGAAGCCAAAGGCTTTCTAGTTCCTTTTTCCCTTATCCCCTCCAGGAGGTTCCACCTTTTGTTTTACACCTGACTTTTGCAAATGAAACTGTCAGCCTCACCAATCTTGGCATTCAACTGCGAAAACATACTATCTATACTATTCTTACCTTCAAGTATTTAAATGAACCCAGAAAGCTCAGAAACTTACATCAATCATCCAACTTGGGGTTTGCTCTATAGGATCTGTATGGTGGATGAAAACCAAGAGTTATTCACTACACTGTATGCTCAACGCCTATTTTTTTTAGTAATAACTGATGCTAAAGGTGTCAAATTTCAGCCTATAGGACGTACTGAAGCCAGAATGTTGCTAGAAAATCGCTTGCGTAACCTTCGTCGTACAGGACAAGCTCAGGAGTACGATCAGTTGCAGAGTATCTTCCAACGCACCTTCCAATGAGCAGCTCGATTAGCGAACGTATTAATACTGTGCGTGCAGAACTACCACCTTCAGTTCGGTTGATTGCAGTTAGCAAGCAAGTACCAACTGATGTCATTCGTACTGCCTATACTGCGGGAATTCGAGATTTTGCCGAAAATCGCATTCAAGAAGCGATCGCAAAACAAGCAGAGTTACAAGACTTATCTGATATTAATTGGCATTTTATTGGACATTTGCAAAGCAATAAAGCCAAAAAAGCCTTAGAAAATTTCCAGTGGATTCACTCAGTAGATAATTTGAAGCTAGCACAGCGCTTGAATGAATTAGCGCAGCAAATAGGTGTGAGTCCCTATGTGTGTCTGCAAGTCAAAATTCTTCCTGACCCTAATAAGTCGGGTTGGAATGTATCTCAACTGTTAGCTGACTTACCAACACTGAATCAATGCAAAAATTTACAAATTCAAGGTTTGATGACAATTCCGCCTCTGGGATTAACTCAGCAGGAAATTATGCTAGTGTTTAATCGCACACGTGAACTAGCTCAAGAAATCCGCGAACAAAACTGGCCCCATATTCAAATGCAGCATCTTTCAATGGGAATGTCAGGTGATTACAGATTAGCCATACAAGCAGGTGCAACGATGATACGTTTGGGAACAATCTTGTTTGGGGAGCGTGGTGTTTAAATCGGGGATCGGTTATTGGCATTGGGCATTGGAAACAATTTTGGATTTTGGATTTTGGATTTTAGATTGGAATCCAAAATCACAAATCTAAAATCTAAAATTCTTTGTCTTCCTTGTTCCCTTTCCCTGCCTCACGATTTTGATTGTCTGTTGATTATTCTGTCTTCAAAAAAGTATTTTTTTACACAATTATATCCGTAGAGGTAGATATTCAAAGCTTCCTCTACATTTTTTTTGCTTTCTCGCTTTCATCATAATTTGGTAATAAATGAAGCATTGAACTTGTTTTCTTTAATTTTGAGAGAGGAAATGGTAACGCTTGCTCTGTTAAGAATTGTTGCAAATAAATTCTTAAAGATGTTGGTGTAGCAAATAACTGAGTATATAGTATAAACAAAAGCAAACACATAAAAACTTTGGGGTTAAAGCAACTTTGCATTCAAAAATAGTTAGGCTATAATCTTGACTCATTATTGCGTGCAAGCTAGATACAAACGTTCTAGGGGGGCGTTCGTTACAATGGTTTGCGCTGTAGTACATGTTACAAACAACTTATAGAATTGCAAAAACGTCCGCTCTGTATAGCGGCACAGGTTGACAGCATTAATTGTTGTCATATCCCAGAAGGTGATTTGCACCAGGAGCGTAACAATTATGAACAATATCTTCTCTAAACTGAGAGACTTTGTTGGTTTAAATGAGCCAGTAGAATACGAGTATTATGAAGAAGAACCTGAAGCAGAAACCTATCAGAATCTGTATCAGGAGCAAAATCAACAACCTGTACCCCAAGAAGCTACCTCAGTAAATCGGCGTTGGCGTGAACCCATGCCTACAATGAATGCAAATCCAGATGTAGCAGCAACTACTTCTGCAAAAACAATGAGTAATGTTATTGGTATGCCCGGTGCTATTAATGGTATTTCAGAAGTTTTAGTACTAGAACCACGTACTTTTGAAGAAATGCCACAGGCAATTCAAGCCTTACGAGAGCGGAAGTCAGTGGTATTAAACTTGACAATCATGGACCCTGATCAAGCACAACGAGCAGTTGATTTTGTTGCAGGTGGCACTTACGCATTGGATGGACATCAAGAACGTATTGGCGAAAGCATCTTTTTGTTTACACCCAGTTGCGTCCAAGTCAGTACCCAAGGCGGAGTTCTTCACGAAGTACCTCAACCACCAGTACGCACCCCACGTCCCGCACCTGGCAATCAAACTTGGGGAAATGAACCCAATCGCATGGTACAGTAAACTAAAATTAGTCAAAAGTCAAGAGTCCACAGTCCAGAGTTTTGACTATTGACTCTTGATTATTGACCAATGACTATTGTACAGACGCGATGTTCCTCGTGTCTCTACTAATGACCAATGACTCATAAATTTGGATTAATTGGCGGTGGGGTAATGGGAGAAGCTTTATTATCCCGCCTTATTACTCGCTCGATTTATCATCCATCAGAAGTGATGGTTAGTGAACCACAGCCCATACGCCAAAGTTTTTTAGCGCATCAGTACAATGTGGCTGTAACAGGTGATAACCGCTTGGTTTTTAGCCAAACAACGGATGTAATATGTTTAGCTGTTAAGCCGCAGGTTTTCAGCGCGATCGCTCAAGAACTGGCAGATGTACTCGATCAAGGACATTCACCGCTAGTAGTTTCTGTATTGGCGGGTGTAACTTTATCCCATTTAGAAGCAGCTTTTGGGCAATTACCTGTGATTCGAGCAATGCCAAATACGCCAGCTACCGTAGGTGCAGGGATTACTGCTATTACTCCTGGTGCTTACACCCACATTAAACATCTGGAAATAGCACGGAAGTTATTTTCAGCAGTAGGGGAAGTAGTAGAAGTACCGGAATCACAGATGGATGCAGTAACAGGTTTGTCAGGTAGTGGGCCCGCTTACGTGGCATTAATGGTAGAAGCACTTGCAGATGGAGGAGTCGCCGCAGGTTTACCTAGAGCGATCGCCAATCAACTAGCTTTACAAACAGTCTTAGGAACTGCTCAGTTATTACATGACACTAAACTCCACCCCGCAGAACTCAAAGATCGTGTCACCAGTCCCGGCGGAACTACAATTACTGGTATTGCCCAATTAGAACGTTCAGCATTTCGCTCTGCTCTGATTGAAGCTGTGAAAGCTGCTACCATCCGTTCTCAGGAATTGGGGAAGTGAGAGGAGTGTGAACGGGAAGGGAGACAAGGAGGACAAGGAGGACAAGGAAGCAGGGAGCAGGGAGCAGGGAGCAGGGAGCAGGGAGCAG
>NZ_AJLJ01000160.1 GCF_000317245.1 Fischerella muscicola SAG 1427-1 = PCC 73103 | reverse complement strand
AATCCCTAATGGCTTACTTGCTAAGGCCTCATATAATATAGTAAAAAGTCTGGTTGCAATTGTGATTGAGTGAATTATTCTGCACTGTCTTCAGAAGTAGACCCCAGTTCTGTATTTCCTTTTGAACTGGATACGTTCCAGCTAGATGCGATCGCTTCTCTAAATGCTGGGCGTTCTGTGGTGGTTTGTGCGCCAACAGGTTCAGGTAAAACCTTAGTTGGAGAGTATGGTATTTATCGTGCCTTGGCGCGAGGAAAACGGGTATTTTACACTACCCCTTTGAAGGCACTTTCTAACCAAAAATTACGTGATTTTCGTGAACAATTCGGCTTTGACGCAGTTGGGTTGTTAACAGGAGATGCTTCCATCAATCGGGATGCGCCTATTGTAGTCATGACTACAGAAATTTTCCGCAACATGCTTTACGGGACACCCATTGGGCAAGTTGGTATCTCCTTAACAAACGTCGAAGCAGTGGTGTTAGATGAATGCCACTACATGAATGATCGCCAACGGGGAACAGTTTGGGAAGAATCGATAATTTATTGTCCCCACGAAATTCAACTGATTGCTCTATCAGCAACAGTCGCTAATAGTGAACAACTCACCGACTGGCTGAATCAAGTCCACGGGCCAACTGATCTGATCTACTCAGATTTTCGTCCAGTTCCTTTGGAATTTCACTTTGGCAATCTCAAAGGGGTATTTCCACTGCTGAATGACAATAAAACCCAAATTAACCCCCGTCTGCTCAAACGGAATAGAAAAAAAGAATTAGAAAAAGGCAAGGGCAATCGCAGACCAGAAGCACCTAGTATAAATTTTATTCTTAGTCATCTCCAGCAACGAGATATGCTGCCAGCAATCTACTTTATCTTCAGTCGTCGCGGCTGTGATAAAGCAGTGACAGAAGTAGGTGATATGTGGCTGGTGAATGAGCATGAAGCACAGCAGTTACGGCGACAGATTGACGACTTTTTCAGCCGTAACCCAGATGCGGGGCGAGCCGGACATATCGCTCCCCTCTACCGTGGTATCGCTGCACACCACGCCGGCATTTTACCTGCGTGGAAAGTGCTAGTAGAAGAACTATTTCAGCAAGGACTAATTAAAGTCGTATTTGCCACAGAAACCCTGGCAGCAGGAATTAACATGCCTGCTCGGACAACAGTTATTTCTACCATATCTAAGCGTACTGATACTGGACACCGGATGTTGACAGCTTCTGAATTTCTACAAATGGCAGGAAGAGCAGGGCGTCGGGGTATGGATGAAGTCGGTCATGTGGTGACACTACAAACTCCCTTTGAGGGAGCAGAACATGCAGCAGCTTTGGCGATCAAAAAACCAGACCCGTTGGTTAGCCATTTTACACCTAGTTATGGTATGGTGTTGAACTTGCTGCAAATTCACACTCTTGACGAAGCTAGAGAACTTATCGAGCGCAGCTTTGGTCAGTATTTAGCAAACGTACATCTCCAACCAAGGCAGCAATATATTGCCCAGTTGCAAGCAGAATTAGAAGAAATTAATACACAAATTGCTGCGGTAGAAGAAAGCGAAATTGCTAGCTATGAAAAACTGCGACAACGCCTGAAAGTAGAACAAAAATTATTAAACACACTGCAAGAACAAGCAGATGAAGGGCGGCAAGAAGAGTTAACAATGATGCTCAACTTTGCTGTCTCAGGGACATTACTTGGTCTCAAAGGTAAATACTTAACAATGTCTCTGCCAGTTACCGCAGTCCTAATAGGTAAAACTCAAGGTGCGAGCCAAACATCTTATTTAGTGTGTTTAGGGAGAGATAACCGTTGGTATGTAGCAACTACAGCAGATGTAGTCAATTTATATGCAGAATTACCAAGAATAGATGTACCTCCTGACTTGCTACCACCTGCACAGATGAATTTAAAACCAGGACAATCCTGTCGTGGTGATGCAGAAAGTAGAGCGATCGCTAACCAAATTCCCGAACCAGAAGAGTCTCTATACACAGCTCCCGAAGTAGTAGAACAACTCCACGTGGTTGCAAGTTTACGAGAGCAAATAGAAGCTCACCCATTGCATCAAACTGGCAATGTCGGTACTATTTTCAAACGTAAAGTACGGGCTGCTGAACTAGAAGAAGAAATTCAAGAATTGCAAACACAGATAGAGCAACAATCCCAGCGACATTGGGAAGAGTTTCTTAACCTGATTGAAATTTTGCAGTATTTTGAAGCCTTAGATAACTTATTACCTACACAATTAGGACAAATTGCCGCAGCAATTCGGGGTGAAAATGAACTGTGGCTTGGTTTAGTCCTTGCTAGTGGAGAACTAGATGACCTCGATCCCCACTGTTTAGCAGCAGCAGCAGCAGCATTAGTGACAGAAACTCCACGTCCAGATAGTAGAGTACGCTTTGAACTTAGTGACGAAGTTGCAGAAGCCTTAGCAAAGTTGCGTGGTATTCGCCGCAAAATGTTCCAACTACAACGCCGCTATAACGTCGCTTTACCCATCTGGTTGGAGTTTGAATTAATCGCCTTAGTTGAACAGTGGGCATTAGGGATGGATTGGGTTGAACTGTGCGACAATACCAGTCTAGATGAAGGTGATGTCGTGCGGATTTTGAGGCGGACGCTGGATTTATTATCCCAAATTCCCCACGTACCTTATATGTCAGAGTCCTTACGACGTAATGCTTTACGTGCTATCCAGTTAATTGATCGATTCCCAGTCAATGAAGTTGTGGAATAGCCAATAAAAGGGAGTGTAGGCGCATTGGGCATTGGGTATTGGGCATTGGTTTATTCTCCCTGCTCCTTGCTCCCTACCTCCTTGTCTCCTTTGTCCCCCTTTCCGATCCCAGATCCCCGCTCCCTACTTTCAATCTGGGTATTCGTGAGAAACAAAGGGAACTTCTACTATTTCACCTGCAACTTCTCCAACTTTAACTTGCAAACCGACACCACCAGCTTTAGTACGGATATAGCCTAAACCACGATAACCATCGACAGTTTCAACGCAACTGGTCAATTTACCGACTTTTTCATCGCCTACTGTAATTGCTGTTCCTGGTTCGACAGCAGCACTCAGTTTTATACCCCAAAGGTATTGTTTTACACCTTTATAAGTATTTAAACGGGCAATAGTTTCTTGACCAATATAACAACCTTTGTTAAAAGAAACTGTCTGCCATAAACCCACTTCCAAGGGATTGTAATCATCAGTCAGTTCTTGTTCAGGAACAGGGCGACCTTGTGTAATTCGTAACACTTCCCAAGCGCGATCGCTCATCGGTACTGCGCCGAATTCAACAATTTTATTGCAGACGGTTTCTTTGATCGAGGTTGGCAAAATCAGAGTGTAGCCAGGAGAAGCTAAACCACAACCCACAGCAATATCTATACCATCAAATACTTGGTGATTTCCGTAGGGTTGACCAATAATGGCGCTACCACCTAATTTTTCTACAATAGCGTCACTGGCTGGCCCGATCAGACTCAAAGTCGCAGTTTCATCAGTGACATCAGTAAGTTGTACCTTGTCAGCAAAAAAGATATAACGATCCAGCCACTGCAACAGATACTCACGACGGTTAGGCGAAACCAAAAGTAGGACTGCATCTTCCATGACATAGCCTGTTGCTAAGTCAATGGTACGAGCAGTCGATGTGACAAAAACTGTATCACAGCCTT
Organism: Fischerella muscicola SAG 1427-1 = PCC 73103; assembly: GCF_000317245.1. Classification (GTDB taxonomy): domain Bacteria; phylum Cyanobacteriota; class Cyanobacteriia; order Cyanobacteriales; family Nostocaceae; genus Pelatocladus; species Pelatocladus muscicola_A. The sequence continues at coordinate 9,039 of NZ_AJLJ01000160.1, read as the reverse complement.
GTCCTGGTTGCAGTGTTTGAAAATCGTTGGTGCTTTGGTTGTGCAGAAAACGCAGACGATCATCATCAGATACTGTAATTCGTCCCCAGTGTGAGCGATCGCATATTGCAACTGTGGTTTTTGCTGCTTTGATAGCTGCTGTGTCTTGAGTGTCAATGGCAAAAGGCATAATGATATGTGAATTGAATTTTGTGTTCTTTGTGTTCTTTGTGTTCTTTGTGTTCTTTGTGGTTCGTTATTTTACCCTTCAAAGTTAGATTGTCAGACCAATAGTTGTTAATTATTGTTAGCTATGTTTGCACCTTAGTTTATGCAATTAACTGCCGAAAACGTTTTTCCTTGGCAATTAATTCAAAATCTATGTCGGTTTCTGCTTGTTGTTTATATCTAGGATTGAGATGAATTGCTTGTTGGAGATTTTCTAAGGCTAATTCTAGCTGTGACTGTAAAGCATAACAGGCTGCTTTGTTGTAATAGGCGTTGGCGTAGTCTGGTTTAATATTCAATGCGCGATCAAAGCTTTGAATTGCTTCATCGTCATCACCAAGCATAACTAAGGCGTAACCCCTGTTATTCCAAGCTTTATAAGAGTCGGGATTTAATTGTAGCGCTGTGTCAAAAGATGCGATCGCTTCTTCGTATTCTTCTAATTCTTCTAGGGCTAATCCTCGGTTTAACCAAGCCACAGCATCATCTGGTTTAATTTTTACGGCTCTATCAAAACATTGAAAAGCTTCTTTTTGGCGCTTTAATAAGCCTAGTGCGACGCCTTTATCACACCAAGCTTGATGATATTCAGAGTTGATTTGTAAAGCTTGATCATAACAAGCGATCGCATCTTGGTATTGTTTTAATCTTCCCAAAGCAATACCCCGCTTCAACCAAATTACTGGCTCGTCTGGATTCAGTTTAATTGCTTTTTTATAAAGAGCGATCGCATCTTCATAACGTTTTTCTGCAAACACCACATCTGCTTGTTTGAGGTAATCATCAACAGTCAATATATCTTGTGCTTCGGTAGTTTCTGAATCTACTGTTTGTAACGGTGCTGGCTCTAATATTTCTTGCACTTCCGCAGTGACAGCTTCTAAATTAGCTGGAGGTGTAATTTCAGCCAGTTGTTTAAGAGTTTCTTCTTTTTGTTGTTGAGCTTCTGTTTGCAACTGTGTAAGTTGTGAGAGAAAATCTGACTTAATTTTTTCTATTTTTTCTAGAATTTCCAGTTTCTGTGATTGTGCATTTGACTGTAATTCGGAATACTGAGAAGCAAATTCTGAACCTGATTTTTCTAGATTTTCAATTACTAATTCTTTACTACGTTTAACGTCTACTAAGAACTTAGAAATTTGTGAGCCAATTTCAGTCTGTAATTTATCCAGTCTTTTAATGATACGCTGCTTTTGCTGTATAGCTTCTGTTTGTACATCACTGAGTTGAAACTTAATCTCAGATACTGTTTTATCTATTTCCGTTAAAACTTGGTCTTTTTGTTGTTGAGTTCCTATCTGCCATTGCATCAGCTGGGCTGTAAAATCTGCTTGTGATTTTTCCAATCTTTTTAGGACTCGTTGCTTTTGTTCTTGAATTTCTGATTGGACATTATTCAATTGAGATGTTAACTCAGAAATTGATTGTTCTACTTCAGTCCAGACCTGTTGTTTTTGCTGCCGAGTCTCTGTTTGTAACTTTGACAATTGAGAGGAAAATTCTGATTGTAAACTTTCCAAACTCGCGAGAATTTCGTGTTTTTGTTGCTCTAATGCCAAATTTGAGCCAGCTAATTGAGATGCAAATTGCGATATTAACTCTTGCTTGGAAGTTTCTAAATCTGCAAATGCTTGCTCTTTTTGTTGTTGCGTGATGACATTTAAATTAGCAAGCTGTGTGGCAAATTCCGATTGCCAATTAGTCACATTTGCTAAAACTTGCTGTTGTTGTTGCTCAAATTCTGATTGCCATTTTACTAATTGAGTTCTAAATTCTTGTCGTGATTTTTCTAAATCAGCAACTGTTTGTGCTTGATTTTGTTGATTAGCTGATTGATACTCTGCTAATTTTCCAACAAACTCTGCTTGTAAATTTTCTATATTTGCTATGATTCGCTGTTTTTCTTTTTGAGTATCAGACTGAATTTCGGTAATTTTTGATGTTAATTCTGTGATTGATTGTTCTAATCTTGTAAAAGCTTGTTCTTTCTGTTGCTGAGTGCCTGTTTGAATTGCAGATAGCTGTGCAGCAAATTCTAACTGAGTTTGATTTAAATTTTCTCGAATTTGTTCATTTTTTTGCTTTACTTCTGACTGCCAAGCAGTTAACTGAGAAGTAAATTCGTGTCTAGATGCGTCTAATTCGGCAAAGGTTTGTTCTCTTTGTGTTTGATGTTCGTATTGAAGACCGGATATTTCTGATATTAGTTCTGATCTTAATTTTCCTAAAGTGTCAAGCGTGATATTTTTTTGATGTTGAGCATCTATTTCTAATTCCGACAATCGAGAGCCAAATTCTGCTTCTAGATTTTTTAATTGTTGTTTAGATGCATTTATTTGCGTTTCTAATTCTGTTAATAAATGTAATTTTGACTCAGAGATTTCCAATGGAATGACAGAGATAATCTGTTCTCGTACCGCTTTGGCTTCTTGTTCTAAATCAGTCGTCAGATTTTTGGCTTGTTGGATACTGTGTTGTGCAGTTTCTCTGACACTGAGTAGTTGTTTTTGTAATTCTTCTAATTCCTTAAACTGCTGTGTAGCTTTATCTACGATTTCACGTACCACAGCCCGCCGCAATAGCCAAAAAGAAGCAATCACAGCGACGGGAAATACAGTCAGTATAATTACCCAAATATTTAGTAAACTGCGCGTACGACCAAAAGCCCGATCTACTTCTGTTTGGACTAGTTCTCGGATTTGTTGCTGTTGCGGTTGTTGAGTTACTGTAGGAGATGGCGAAACTTGAGCGATAACATCACCAACGGATAGTAAAATAGTAGAAAATACTACAGCGCCTTGCAACAGAAATGCGTAGACAAATTGATGCTTGCTCTTCATATAGCAGTCCTTATCCGTTTGGTCAGTTTTAAACTTGGCGTGCCTGTCTCCAATTTACCAGCCGTTGTCAGCCGTGATTCGAGGACGCAGCAACACCAAACAAAACCTATTCCTCCATAATAGAACTGTTAGTGGTTGGTTGTTAGGCATGGGGCATGGAAAGAGACTTGTTAAATAATTCTTTCTTGTCCTCCTTGTCCCCAATTTTTAATTTTTAATTTTTAATTGATATGTCCCCGTTATCCCATATCCCATCTCTACTGTGGAGTAGCTATAGGTTTAGTAGTTTTTTCTTTAGCCTGATTATTGGCTGCTTGTTTGAATAATGGTTCAATTTTATTTCGCCAATATTCAATATTGGGTAATTTATCAGGATGATCTTTATAAGCTAAAACTTTATCCCATTGACCATTATCTAGTGCTTTATTAATTTCATTGAATAAAGCTTCTGACTTTGTCCAATCTTGCTGCCATTGGGTAATGATATCTGCTGTTTCTTTAAAGTCGGATGAATGCCAAGGTATAGACTTCACAAGTTCGATCGCACTGTCTAAATCTCCAGATTCATATTTCTCTTTTGCTTGTTCTAAAATTTCGGTAGCGCTTTTATTCAAAGCTTGATTTTGTGGTTGATTTGATTCTGATGGTGGTGAAGGTGATGATATAGGTTGTGATGTTTGTGAGGGTGATGTTTCTACATCAACAACAGGTTTTGTAGAAAGGGGGCGATTAGCAATCACAGTACTATCATCTACTGTTTTAACTGCAATACCTCTATCTCGTAGACAAGAAACCCATTCTTCTTTATTTTTTACTGCATCCGCATATATCCAAGCTGAGTTCTTAGGGTCGATTTTAACTTCTACCCAACCAGCTTTTGTCCGTTTGCCGGTGACTTCTAATTTCTTGCCTTTACTAAGTGTTTCTACGATGTTGTCATTGGCGATCGCAACTGGTTCCGAACGGAGATTAACTTTATTTGCACCAACCACAACAAAACAGTTACTGGTGCTAACGTCATTACCTCCCGAAAAATTAGTAGTGAAATTTTCGACATTTTTGACTAAAGCTGGGGCGACAACAGCTGCACTACCAGCCAAAATCACCAGAATACATAGCTGTAGTAAATCAAGACCACCAGAACTTCTGCGAATGGTAGTAGGCTGAGGCTGAGGGGTTTCTGGTTTTGAAATTTCACGATTTACAGGTGCAACAGCGACAGTTCTCTGCTGAGACTGAACCGATGGAGATTTAATCGATTGGTAGCTAGACTTTCTGGGATTTGCTGTAGACTCAGAATGCATACCCAGAGAATACAATGCTTGTAGTGCTTCTGTAGCAGTTTGGTAGCGGTCTTTAAAGTGATAGCGTACCATCCTGTCTAAAACTGCAACCAAATTTTGATTGACAGGTACTAAATGTTGCCAAAGAATCTCACCAGTGTGAGTATCTTCTTGCAAATCGATTGGTGCTACTCCTGTCAATGCTTGAATCGCAATAATACCCAAAGCATAAATATCACTGTTGGGGCGGGGTTTACCTTGTCCTTGTTCTGTAGGCATATAACCGGGAGTGCCAATTGCCACTGTTGCGGAGAAGTGTCCACCACCCAATGCTTGGGGATATCCAGAAGGAGAACGTAAGTGTTTGACAGCGCCAAAGTCTACTAAAACTAATTTATGGTCAGAGGCACGACGAATTATATTATCTGGCTTGATATCCCGATGAATTACCCCGTGGCTATGAACAAATTCCAAAATATTGAGAACTTCTATTAATAAATCAATTACTTCGGCCTCAGTCCAAGCTTCATCGGCAATTAGTTCATCATTGAGAGGATGTCCTTCAATAAACTCTTGTACTAAATAGAATTCTTGATTTTCGTCAAAATAAGCCAAAAGCCTGGGTATTTGATCATGATTACCCAATTTTTCTAAAGTTTCGGCTTCATTGTGAAACAATCGCTTGGCAGTGTCAAAGATTGCAGGATCGGTGCTGACTGGCTTGAGATGCTTCACCACACAAATAGGATTACCCGGTCGCTTCGTATCCTCGGCAATGTAGGTTTCTCCAAATCCCCCTGTTGCCAAAACTCGGATAACTTGGTATCGGTGGTCTAGTAACTTGCCAATCATATTCCCTCCCCAGTGTTTACACCCAGTTTTGTCGAATGGTAATAAATATCTCCAAGCTTTGCTCGATAAAATCCGTTATCTTGAAAAAAGATTTGCACGTAAAACGCACTTTTTAATAGATACAAATTGTTAATTTATTTTTCAATAACATTTTTTAGTACCCATGCCACCTAAAATCACCAACTCACTCGCATGGCAGCAGGCTGAACTCCTCATGCAACCTGCTTTCATTCGCGTTGTTGATAACATTCGCAAGCTACTGGATCTATCTGATTGGAAAGGAACTTACCAGGATGTACTGATTTGGCCCCTAGAAACCACAGAAGATACAAAAGCTATTGTTACGAAGCTTTTGCAAGAACTAGAAGCTGCAACACCAGAAAAAGCCCTAGAAATTAGGGAGACACTAGCTCGTCTGCCAATTCCCCATCCAGGATATCACTTGTTTTTGCAGCGTCAAGAGCAAGAAGTCAGCGTAGATTTATGGGAATTATGTTATCAAGTGTGTTTTCTTGATTACACTTCTCCCAACAATGATGCAGTTGAGATTGATACTAGTTTAATAGATGAAGTGGGTGATGTGGATTGGCAACGTTTAGACAACAAGGCCAAGCAGTTAGTTGAACAAGTGTTTGCAAATTTACCGTCGGAATAGGTGATTGAGGATTGGGGATTCTCGTTTTATCCCACATTTCATATCTTGCATCAGCTTTTCATCCCGCCAATAAATAAATTTATTGGCTAATAGCGAAAGTCAGATAAATCTGACTAGGACGGGACGGTGTTTGAGTCAGTTTTAACTGACTTATGCTATTAGCCTCAGAATTAATTCTGAGGCGGGATATGTGGTAAGTGCAATATATCAGATATGGTATGAACAACTTTTTGTTGCTTATACTCGTAGAACATTGTCGGTGAATAACTCGCCACAACATTTCCTACTGAGTATAAAACCATGCCACGCATCTTTGATAACATAGATTTGCAACTGCTACCGATTTTGCGAGAGACACTGAAAGTCTCTTATCGGGCAGATTTTTGCGTTGGCTACTTCAATCTCAGAGGTTGGCGAAAAATAGATGATTTAATTGAACAGTATGTTGGCAACGAAAAAGCTTGTTGTCGTCTGCTGATTGGGATGCAAAGTCGTGAGAGTGATGAAGTCCATGCAGCTTTCACCCTTGGTAGTGGTGATGGGCGGATCGATAATAGTGCGATCGCGCGTTATAAAAAACAGATGGCTAGTGAATTTCGCCAGCAGTTAACTATCGGTGCGCCTACGAATCAAGATGAAGCGGGTTTGCGACGGTTAAGTTATCAGCTAAAAACAAAGAAACTAATTATTAAACTGTTTCTGCGTCACCCTCTCCACGCCAAGTTGTACCTTGTACACCGACAAGATCCAAATGCACCAATAGTCGGATTTTTGGGTAGTAGTAACCTAACTTTGCCGGGATTGGCTAAACAAGGGGAATTGAATGTTGATATTTTAGACCACGATGCTTGCAACAAACTGCAAAAATGGTTTGATGATCGTTGGCAAGAATACGGTTGTATAGATATTTCCAAAGAACTAGCGGAAATTATTGATGAGAGTTGGGCGAGGGAAAAATTAATTCCACCTTACCACATTTACCTCAAGATTGCTTATCACTTATCTCATGAGGCGATCGCTGGACTTTCAGAGTTTCGCATTCCCCGTGAATTTAACAATTTATTTGATTTCCAAAAAGCAGCTGTACAGCTAGCAGCGCGTCATGTTACTAGACGTGGTGGGGTGTTGGTGGGGGATGTGGTTGGTTTAGGGAAAACTTTAGTGGGAACCGCCCTTGCAAAAATATTACAGGAAGATTGTCTTTTAGAAACGCTGATTATTTGCCCGAAAAATTTGGTGCAAATGTGGCAGGAATATGTTGATAACTATAAGTTATATGCTAGAGTTTTGCCGATTAGTAAAGTACTTGTCGAATTACCAAAGTTACGTCGCTACCGAGTTGTGTTAATAGATGAAAGTCACAATTTACGTAACCGGGAAGGAAAAAGATATGGAGCGATCGCAGAATATATTAATGCTAACGAAAGTAAATGTATTCTACTTTCTGCTACTCCTTACAACAAAACCTATCTTGACCTTTCTTCCCAATTAAGATTATTTGTGCCAGAAGATCAAGATTTAGGTTTTCGACCAGAAGCTTTAATCAATGAACTTGGAGAATTAGAGTTTACTAGAAGACATCAATGTTCTGTACGTTCTTTAGCAGCGTTTGAAAAAAGCGAATATTCCGACGACTGGCGAGAGTTGATGAAACGCTACATGGTACGGCGGACGCGATCGTTTATTAAAGATAATTATGCCTACATAGATGCAACTGGTCGTAAGTATTTAGAATTTTCTGACGGGAGTCGTTCTTATTTCCCATATCGCATTCCTCGTACTGTCAAGTTTACTTTAGATAGTTCTAATAATGACGTTTATTCTCGCCTTTATTCTGAGTCAATTGTAGAGATAATTAATCAACTAAATCTACCTCGTTATGGATTAGGAAATTACATTATCACCAAACACAAACAACCACCAACAGAAACTGAACAAAGATTTATAAATGCATTATTTCGTGGTGGACGTAGATTGATGGGATTTTCTCGCACCAATTTATTTAAACGTTTAGAAAGCAGTGGAATTGCTTTTCTCCAATCAATTGAACGTCATATTTTACGAAATTTTATTTATTTATATGCTCTAGAACACGAACTTGATCTTCCTATTGGTACTCAAGATGCTGAGTTATTAAATACAAGTAATAACGATGAAGATACTGAGTCGATTACAGCAACTTTCTTTGATACAGAAACCGAAGATGATATCGAAGAATCTTCCGTGCAAAAAGAAACAGACGCAGCAAACTTAACAGAACAAAGTTTTCGCCAAAAAGCAGAGTTAATTTATACTGAATATGCAACTCGCTATCAACGGCGATTTAGGTGGTTGCGTTCTACACTATTTGATATCAAAAAATTAAAACGGGATTTGTTGGCGGATGCTAAAGCACTGATCAATGTGTTGCAACATTGTGGCGAGTGGAATTCCCAAGAAGATAAAAAATTTGCTGCTTTGGTCGAATTACTAACAAAAACTCACCCAAAAGATAAGATACTAATTTTTACCCAATTTGCCGATACAGTACGTTATCTGACTGAGAATCTACAGGCGATCAAGATTACTCATGTAGCAGGAGTGACAGGTCAATCAAAAAACCCTACGGAATTGACGGGAAGATTTAGTCCTGTGAGTAATGGAAAAGGCGATCACATCACCCCTTCTCAAGAATTACGTATCTTAATCGCTACCGATATTCTCAGTGAAGGTCACAATCTGCAAGACTGTGCAATTATCATCAATTGGGATTTACCTTGGGCTATTATTAGGCTAATCCAAAGGGCGGGACGAGTAGACCGGATTGGACAAAATGCTGAAAACATTCTCTGTTATTCTTTCTTACCAGCAGAGGGAATAGAACGCATCATTAATTTACGGGGGCGATTGCGTCAACGACTACAAGAAAATGCGGAAGTAGTAGGAACCGATGAAGCATTTTTTGAAGATGATGATACACAGGTAATTCTCGACCTCTATAATGAAAAATCTGGAATTTTGGATGGCGAAGAAGACACAGAAGTAGACTTAACATCGGAAGCATTTCAAATTTGGAAAAAAGCTACGGATAATAATCCAACTTTGAAAAAGATGATTGAAGAAATGCCAAATGTGGTTTATTCTACTCGCGCCCATACTCCCCAACCTGTGCAACCAGAGGGAGTATTACTTTATATGAAAACCACTGAGGGTAATGATTCGG
>NZ_AJLJ01000159.1 GCF_000317245.1 Fischerella muscicola SAG 1427-1 = PCC 73103 | reverse complement strand
AAAGAGTAGAAGCTCCGAAATTTCACATTACTAATCAGCTTTCTAGCCTTAACTGAACCGTATTGCGTTAAAACGGACTCAAACACTGTCCTAGTCAGATTTCTCTGACTTTAGCTATTAGCCAATAAATTTATTGATTGGCGTGATGAAAAGCTGATGCAATATATGATTTAAGGTAATTTTTATTCTGTTGTATTAAATCACCCTGCGATCCCCGATCCCCAATCCCCGATCCCCAATCCCCGATCCCCTATCCCCAATCAAAACTGACGTGACCATTCACTGGGCCAGCGTTCTACCACTACCTTCGTTTGCGTAAAAAACTCAACTGCGTGATTACCTTGACCGTGTAAATCACCAAAAAAGCTGTCTTTCCAGCCGCTAAAAGGGAAAAATGCCATGGGTGCGGCGACTCCGATGTTGATACCGATATTACCAGCCTCTGCTTCATAACGAAACTTCCGCGCTGCTGCGCCACTGGTGGTAAACAAACAAGCCATATTGCCATACTGACCACTGTTGACGAAAGCGATCGCCTCATCAATATTATTTACATGGATTAAACTCAGTACTGGTCCGAAAATTTCAGTTTTGGCAATTTCACTCGCCGGATCAACGTTTTGCAGAATTGTGGGACGTACAAAGTAACCTTCTTCATGTCCAAAAATGTCTGGTTGGCGTCCATCTACTAATAACGTCGCACCACTGTCTGCGCCTTTTTGAATTAAAGCCTCAATTCTGTCCTTACTTTGGGCAGAAATTACTGGCCCCATCTCTACCCCTGGTTCTAAACCATTACCTACGACCCGCTTTTTGGCAGTCTCAGCGATCGCTTCTGTAAAACTTTGCCGTGCTTCCCCCACAGTAACAGCGATTGAGGCTGCTAAACAACGTTGTCCTGCACAACCAAAGGCGCTATCCGCAGTAATCCGCCTAGTCATTTCCATATCTGCATCCGGTAGGACAATTATCGGATTCTTCGCGCCGCCTTGGCACTGGACACGCTTACCGTTGGCTGCGGCTCGACTATAAATATATTTTGCTACAGGTGTGGAACCAACAAAACTTATTGCCCGAATTTGGGGATGATCCAAAATTGCGTCTACAGCTTGTTTCGTCCCATTCACAAGATTGATCACGCCTTTGGGGAACCCAGTTTTGTCTAGTAACTGGAAGATTTTTTGCATTGTCAGTGGCACTTTTTCCGAAGGTTTGACAATGTAAGTATTTCCACAGGCGATCGCATAGGGCATAAACCAAAATGGTATCATCCCTGGAAAGTTGAACGGCCCAATCACCGCACATACTCCCAGTGGTTGACGAATCATCATTTCATCAATTCCCCGCGCAATGTCTTCCAGGTTTGTCCCCTGCATCATCATCGGAATACCGCAAGCAATTTCGACATTTTCAATGGCGCGGCGCATCTCACCCTTCGACTCCGCCAAAGTTTTACCACATTCTTGGGTAATTGTACGGGCTAAATCTTCAAAGTTTTCTTCTAATAAATTTTTTAATTTAAATAAATACTGTACCCGTTCTGTCGGTGGAGTCCGTCGCCATGTAACAAAAGCTGCGACAGCTGCTTCCGTGGCTTGCTCGACCTCAGATGCAGTGGATAGAGGAACTTTCGCCAATATTTCTGTCGTTGCTGGGTTAATTACATCTAAAAATTCTGTAGTATTAGATGCACACCATTGACCGTTGATGTAGTTAGGTAATGTGATAATTGTTGCCATTAGCTAGATATTTAATTCCCAAGATAAAAATATAAGAATATGAATATCTTAGTCTTTAACTGTTTTTGGTAAGGATGAAGCACGCACCTACTTCTTGGTATGATTTCCGGATTTTTTGTAAAGCACTAGTAGTTCACCACATTGATTTTGATAGGTTGGCCAGATCCCCGACTTTTTAAAAAAGTCGGGGATCTAACCCCTCGCAACCTGTCAAAACTGATGTGGTTGAGTACTAGTGGAGTCGGAAATATAAATATTGTTCAGATCCCCGACTTCTTCAAGAAGTCGGGGATCTATAACACCTCATAGTAGTGTGGTAAGGCTAAATTTGTGTATTGGATTTTTAGTTGTTATGCGGCAAATACTGAAATCTTTTTTGATTATTCTAATTTTTAATCAGTGCAATTTCTGAGGCTGTAGGTATTATAAATCGAATATTATCAGTTTGTTACGCAACTAAATGCAATTCATATAAGTTGTTCAGGATAAGCATTTGCATGAGTTTGTTATGATTATTTAGTGACATCTTCAACAGCAAATGCCCTTACATAAAATATTTAAACATGGTATAAAAATTTCTGTTTTATCCAAACAAAAAATGAGTATGAAAAATAAAATGTTCGCTTAGAATTTAGATAAAAGCAGGATAAAGCAGCCATAGCCAGTAATAACATTCTAAAATTTAAGAAATATTAAATAAAATTGAGGATATTATGGCTGCGAAAGTAGAAATTTACACTTGGAGGACTTGCCCATTTTGCATCCGCGCTAAAAGCTTGCTGAAGAAAAAGGGGGTGGACTTCACCGAGTACAGCATTGATGGAGATGAGGCAGCACGGGAGAAAATGGCTCAAAGAGCAAATGGAAGACGCTCGTTACCACAAATTTTTATCAATAATGTTCACGTAGGTGGTTGTGATGATATATACGCTTTAGACGCTAGAGATCAGCTAGATAATTTATTAGCTTCTGCCAATAGCGTCTAGATGAAGGAGTTTGATGGTATTTTGATTGGCGAGCGGTCGTCGCAAAACTTGTTTAACCATCAGGGGATAATCTAAATAAAATGGCTGTGGAACTTGCTGGCAATTGAGGCAGAAAGCGTGAAATTGGCTTTTATTATTGATCCCATCCAGACTCTAGACCCTTGTCACGACACAAGTGTCGCCCTAATGGAAGCAGCACATGTGATGGGACATGAAGTCTGGATTACCCAAGCGAATTTACTAAGTGTAGTAGCAGGTAAAGCTTGGGCTATTTTGGAACGGGTAGAACTTGTGCCTATTGAACTGGTGGAGGGACGCTGGGTAGCAGCGAATCCTTGGTACACACTAGGCGATCGCATTTGCATGTCTTTGGAAACAATGGATGCTGTATTCATGCGAACTGATCCACCAGTTACAGTTTCATACCTCTATTCCACCTACATTTTGGATTACATTGACCAAGACAAAACCTTGGTAATTAATAGTCCTAGTGGTATCCGAGCGGCAAATGAAAAAATGTATGCCCTTCAATTTACCAAGGTCATACCAGAAACCATTGTTACTGCCGATAAGCAGATTATCCGAGATTTTGTGGAAGCAAAAGGTACAGCAGTTCTCAAACCACTAGGTAATAAAGCTGGTGAGGGAATTTTAATTTTGCAACCAGGTGATCGCAACCTTAACTCCATCATCGAACTCAGTACCCTTCGGGGTGGAGTACCTGTGATGGTACAAAATTTTATCCCAGAGGCCAAACAAGGAGATAAAAGGATCATTCTTCTGGACGGCAAACCGATTGGAGCAGTTAATCGCCTTTCTGCTAGTGGTGAATTTCGCAATAACATGGCTGCTGGTGGTACAGTTGCCAAAACCGAGATTACCCCAAAAGAATACGAAATCTGCTCCGAAGTTGCCGAAACCTTACGTCAAGACGGCTTAGTTTTTGTCGGGATCGATGTAATTGGTGGTTACTTGACAGAGGTCAATGTCACTAGTCCGACAGGAATACGTGAAATTGATCGACTAGAGGGGGTTAGCCTTGGTCATCTGATGATTAAATGGGTCGAGCAGACAAAAAATTTATAAATTATTGATTATGAATTATGAAATTTTTCAACCTTCATAATTCATCTTCATCTGTAATTACCCTTGCACCCTGGAAACCGAAACAATAAATTACAAATAAATAGAGAGTTACAGTGGCATCCGGTAGTGAAATTTAGACCGAACAGTTAAAAAATAGCTCTGTGTTGAAAGACTACAAAAGCAAAATAAGTCCACCATTAACAATACTTATCCAGACCCAAAACAATATTAAGACAACTGATCAATAACCAAAACAAAGGCGATCACTTTCGTTTTTTACCAAACACACTGATGATTTTAAACAAGCTGACTCCAGCCTAATGTATTTGCAGTCTATGCGGTCGGTAGATGAGTTTAGATACTGATTGGCTACACCAAAAATGGTAACTAAATTGCCGATCTTAATTCCTGTTATCAACTAGCGGAATTAGATATGAGCAGCGGGCAAGCCAACAGTTAATCTTTTAATTGCGTGGTGGTGTGCGCTTCCGCAGAAAATCAGGAATATCCAATATGGTTCCTTTTTCTTTTGGTTCTGGAGCTGGTGTTGGTGGATTAGGTGCAGGAGATTGTTGCATTGGTTTTCTTTGTGGTGGGGGTTGTATTACTCGCCCTTGGGTAACGGTTGGCTGTTGTGCGGTTGGGGCTTCACCTGTAAATCCAGTTGCAATCACGGTAAGTCTGACTTCTCCTTGGAGTCTGTCATCAATTACTGCCCCAAAAATAATATTGGCATTGGGATCAACAACTTCATAAATTGTTTCAGCAGCAGCATTTACCTCATGTAGTGTGAGATCGCTACCACCAGTGATGTTAAAGACAACACCTCTAGCTCCCTCAATCGAACACTCAAGTAATGGTGAAGAAATCGCTGCGATCGCAGCTTCTCTAGCTCTAGATTTTCCAGAACCAATACCGATCCCCATTAATGCTGATCCTGCATCTGCCATTACTGCTCGCACATCTGCAAAGTCAACATTAATTAAACCAGGGATGGTAATAATATCGGAAATGCCTTGTACCCCTTGACGTAGCACATCATCTGCATAGCGAAAGGCTTCTTGCATCGGTGTTTGTTCGGGGATCACTTCCAGTAACTTGTTGTTAGGAATGATAATCAATGTATCTACCCTACTTTTTAGCCCTTCGATCCCTTGCTCTGATTGACTGATTCGGCGACGCCCTTCAAAAATAAATGGACGCGTAACTACACCAACGGTAAGAGCGCCCATTTCTTTAGCGACTTCTGCCACAATCGGAGCTGCACCTGTACCAGTTCCACCACCCATACCAGCGGTAATAAATACTAAATCAGCACCGTCTAAGGCCGTAGCAATCTCATCCCGTGATTCCTCAGCAGCTTTTTGACCAATAGCAGGGTTACCACCTGCTCCCAACCCCCGTGTCAGTTTCTGCCCTATTTGTAGTCTGCTTGGAGCTGCTGCCAAAGTCAGAGCTTGAGCATCTGTGTTGATAGACCAAAACTCTACGCCACTGACATCTGATGCAATCATGCGGTTAACAGCATTGCTTCCACCGCCACCGACACCGATGACTTTAATGTTGGCAACTCGACCGGGAACAATGTCGCCGATTCGGGTATCTTCACGCTCAATTTTTTTACTGTCATTATTTTGCCCAAAGCTCAACCCTGAATGATTAAACGGATTTGTGGAATTCACAGCCAGTGAAAAAGCAGACTGTCCTGGAGATTGGGAGTTTTTATAGGTAAGTCCTTGGTTATTATCAAGTGTCATTGGATTCACAAAGGTAGATAAACGGCTTTTTAAGGTGTTATTCACCTAAGAGTCAACTATAGTTTGACGCTGCCATCAACAATATGACATTGTTTTTTCTTGTTCTCCCCACTTCCAACCCTTTCAGGATTAGAGGTAGAAACATTTGTTATGAGGTAAGTCATCAAGGCACCTGTTTGCACAGTTAATTCTAGAGAAGTATACCTACTATTTACTTGAAAATGACCTGTATCACTTCCACCAGACATTAATATATTCACTGCTTTTTGACCGATTTGGTTCGGTATACCATTGGTAACCCCAATAACTTTTTTGTTTTGCTGCCATTGCTTTATATTGGTCATTAATTTTACTGTTATAAGTGTATTTTTTTTCTTTTCTCATTAAAATAATCCTAGTTTTTGGTATAAAAATATTAGGCATAAAACTATTAAAACATTGCTGAAAGCCAAAAATAGACAGTTCCAAGTTCAAAAATCGCATGGTTTTGTGGTCTTTAATTATACATGTGTATTCAAAATCAAATTTTTGCACGTAAAACACTGAGCTAATTGTATTACTTGCAAAGACTGACGATGACACGTCAGTTTTCGGTTGATGATATGTTTAATCGGATTCACCATTAGGGATAATTGCAACTTCAGACAAATTTTAGTGTCTTAATATTTTATTTACTTATGCTCAAAATAGAGGTGACAGAAAAATATGTTTGTAGTGTTTTAGTGAGGTTTTGAAACATCCTATTGATTTACTCTTTTACTTAGCTCAATTAAAACACCCAGCTGACAGTCAACTCTCGAAAAGTCTTTAAAAGCAATAGTTTACCTACATGAATTGGCAGGTAATAAAAAGAACTTCACTATAGCAAGTATTATGCTAAACTGAAGATTGGGTAGTTAAAAATTGCTTTTAGGTAAGATGCTATAAGTAAAGAAGCTAACATCTTCTACCCATCACTAGATGTTAGTTAAATAACAATAAGACCTTTTACTGTCCAAAGAGAGGTTTTGCAACTAATCCTCCAGTTGTAATTACGAAGTTAATGCCGATTTTGACATAGGTGACTGGGCAAACCCAACTCAACGATAAATTTATTATTCAACATAAAACTTCTTTATAGCTTAAGAATCTTCTAACATCAAACACGCAAGTTTTTTTTGCTCGGTTTGGAGATGGGTTTACTATTTTTTTGGTTCATTTGTACTAGCAAGTGTTCTGGATTTTTCAAATCGATATACTCTATTTCATTGGGATGTAGTTGCGAAGGGAGATGGCGGATTTGGTCAAGTACCTTAATTTGTTCTGTTAACTGGGGAGTTGGAGTACCGAGATGTACCAAACCTAATTCTGTTTTGATAATTAAGTTTGTTGGATCTTGCCAATCTATTTCCGTCACTTTTAAGGAAGTTTGGCTCATCGCTTCATAGAAAGAACTCCAATAGGGACGGTATTGTTCTGGTGATCCGATCACTTTTAAAGTTGGCAACTTGACTCTAGAGTTGAGGGAAGTCAAATTTTTGAAAGGCATCCATACGCCATAAGCATCTAGTAATCCCATGCTTACTTTTGTATTGGCATTTTTACTATTGGCTTGTTCTCGACGCATTTGAGCGATCGCAACTGGTGTTCTTTCCTGAAGTTGGACTATCAAGCCAGGAGGAAACAGGCGACGACTCACGGTTGCTTGAGCAATACTTGGTTGTTGCTGTAGAGAACGAGCAATCCGAGACGGTTCAATCTTCCACAAGGATTGGGGATAAGACAAGACTAGTAAAGACTGAACCTCTTGATCCGAAAGCAATTGATTTCCTGTAATCACCACATCTTTAGGAGTTTTGAGAACCCAATTCGGTTGAATTGCTATCCAAAGCAAACCACCCGCCAAACTAGTTACGGCCAGAGTTCGCCAAATCGCTTGAATAAATTTGATCAGCCGCTTTCTACGTAACTTCTTACGGCGTCCTGCTAGGATTGTGCGGGAAATTGATACTATGCTAGCCATTCAAACCTCTTCCACACTCTTAATCCAAGTCGTTAATTGCAAATCTGTAACATTCAATAATTGTAGTCAAAGCTGCCTTTTCAACACTGTACAGCAACAAAATCAAGATTTTAGTAGTTAGCCATTGTACATTCATACAATTTGAAATTCACAATTGTTCTGAAATCTAGACTTTGAACTTATGTAGTTTTTGTTTGATGAGTGATCAAGATCAATCATTCTTCACAGGGTATAAGACTCCCGATTCCACGCATTGGGGCCATGCGATTTTAGATTTTAGATTTTGGATTGATTCTACGGATAAGTCCGCTTTCTTGTACCCTGCTCGGAATTATCGGTCATCATTATAATTAAAAAACCTACAATAATTATTGACAAATAGATGCTTTTGTGCACTTATATTACATCCAGAACAAAGTAATCAGCAAAAACGAAATTATACTCTGATTTTGCATCGTTCAGAGAATTATCTTTCATCAAGACTCCTATTAAAATAGCTAATAGTATAATATATGACAACAAAAAAACATGTGTTCTAGTTATTGCGAAAAATAAAAATAAATAGATATACTGTAATTTTTATTGCTAAAAAAGTCAAAATAATAACTATAAAAATATAGTGCTTACTTAATGTATCTTTGTGTTTATTCTGAGCTAATTGTTATAAATAGTACTTTTAATTTAAATTTGCTGTCTAGTATATTTCATCGTAAAAGTCATATATATTGACATTAGCCTATCTGTGATTAAAATTAGAGATTGTCAAAATCTTAACAAAAGGTGTAAAAAAGACAAGATACAATCTACCAATCAGGGATGATAAAATTCTTACCGTGCTACGGGCTTATTGAACGCAAAAAATGCAGAAGAAGTCTCATGCATACTTTTCTAGGAAGGTAAGGGTTATTTGTATGTTTTATACTTAAAACAAATCTGCATCTACATGAAAACATCACTAAATTTGCAACGCTTTTATCAAGCCTGTAATCCTAGCAAAACCCTGGTAATGGGTGATGCATCAGATCGACAATACTACATAGACTTTTCTGATGTGCGTGGTTGCAAAATTGTGGAAGAACTGCAACGCACAATAGTCCGTATTTCTCCAGATGACCCAACTTGTCAACTATTTACAGGTCATATTGGTTGTGGTAAATCAACAGAATTACAGCGCTTAAAGACAGAACTAGAGCATTCAGGCTTTCATGTCGTCTATTTTGAATCCAGTCAAGACTTAGATATGGCTGATATTGACGTCAGCGATATTTTGCTGAGTATAGCTCGTCAAGTCAGCACTAGTTTAGAAGCAATTAGCATCAAAGAAAAATCGGGTTATTTTGCCAATCTGTTTCGAGAAATTGGGGATTTTTTGCAGACTCCAATAGAATTATCAGCAGAAGCAGAATTGTCTTTAGGTATTGCGAAAATTAGTGCTAAAACCAAAGACAGTCCGCAATTACGCAATCAACTGCGGCAGTACTTGGAACCACGCACCAATAGTATTTTGCAAGCAATCAACGAAGAATTGTTAGACAAAGCTGTTCAACAGCTTAAGCAGCGTGGTCAAAAAGGATTGGTGGTGATTGTCGATAACTTAGATCGAGTCGATATGCGCCCCTTAGCTTCGGGACGATCGCTACCAGAATATCTTTTCATTGACCGAGGCGAACAGTTACGCCGACTCAAATGCCATATGGTCTATACTATCCCCCTGGCATTAATTTTTTCTAATGAGTACGAAACACTCAAAAACCGTCTTGGGGGTGGTATCGCTCCGAAGGTGTTACCAATGGTACTTGTACGCCAAAGAGATGGTAGTGACTACGAACCAGGAATATCTCTGTTACGGCAACTAGTACTAACAAGGGCTTTTCCTGAAGTTTCCTGGAATGCAAGGCTAGGCTTAATCACAGAGCTATTTGATCAGCCCCAAACTCTAGATAGACTATGTCGGATCAGTGGTGGTCATATTCGTAACCTGCTAGGTCTGTTATACAGTTGTCTGCAACGGCAAGATCCACCCTTTTCTCAGGATTGTTTAGAAGCAGTAATCAAAGACTATCGTGATGACCTGCTATTAGCAATTGATGAACAAGTCTGGGAATTGCTATTAGAAGTAGTTAATCAACAAAGTGTCAAAGGCGAATCTGATTACCAGACATTGCTACGCAGTATGTTTGTCTTTGAATACCGTGATCTTACAGGACGCTGGTTTGGTATCAGTCCAGCATTAGCGGAAACAGAAAAAATCCTTACTTGGCAACAAAGCAAACTTATTCACAAATCATAACTATTTCTGACGTTTTCTCAAATCCAAAATCCTCAAGCCCCTAACTCCCAATTTGGGGAATGGGGATCTGGGGGTCAATTCCAAAATCCAAAATCCAAAATCTAAAATCCAAAATCCAAAATCGGATGACAGAGTGGAAATTCACAGCTACTGACAATACCAGCGAAAATCAGCGTTCTGTGCAAAGGTTGATCCGGGCAATCGCACTTTCCAAAGGTCAATTTGCTCTAATTTTAGTGCGATGCAATTATAGGCAACTATGCGAGCAAATGTTAGAGAACCTCCGTTTTTTAACTAAAGATATCTACTTACGAGAAGTTTTTCTTTCGACCTCATCCACTGCTCTACATGCCACTATTATTTCAGAACTATTTTTAGATAATCCTGCTGTAATTACAGATTGTTTACCATCTGCTGTGATGGTTTTCGGTCTAGAGACAGTCAGTGCTTTGGAAGACTTATTAATTGGTATCAACCAAGCACGAGATACCTATGCTGATAGTTTTCCTTTTCCCGTGATCTTGTGGCTCACAGATGAAGTGGCAACATTGCTGTCGAGATTAGCACCTGATTTTAAAAGTTGGGCAGCAACTACGATCAAATTTGAAATGACAAAAGAAGATTTGATTGCTTTAATTAAGCAGCAGACAGAATCTTTATTTGCCAATATCTTAACAGCAGGAGCAGAACAGTTTTTATCTAATGCTGCCCTTGATTTAGATCCTAAATCTCAGCAACGTCATGAAATAGAGTCAGCACGTCACGATTTGGAAACGCGTTATGGTGTCAAATTAGAATCAGAATTAACAGCAAGTCTCGAATTTGTCTTGGGACGCGATCGGTATGCTAATGATGAAATTGAGGAAGCTTTAGATTATTTTCAGCACAGTTTAGAGCTTTGGGAGCAGGAAGAGAACACGGAGAACTTCTCCATTTCTTCTACAGATCACTCACTACTAAAACAAGCCGTTGTACTTTTTCACCAAGGACTGTGCTATCGTCGGATGGCTGAATTACGTCCTGCACTCAACAGAAGATATTGGCAAGATGCACTCTTTTGGTTTAGGCAATGTCTAGGAGTTCTAGAAAAAGCACACAGACAAGATTTAGTAGCTAAATTCATTTTGCCAACTTGCGAAATGTTGCAATGTTTACAAGCTTGGCAAGATTTGCAAGAATTAGCTCTCAAGTCTCTAGAGTTGCATCGAGTCTATGGTGATGAAGTGCAAGCAGCACAAGACTATGGTTTTTTAGCTGCTGTGGCTGCTTCTGAGTCAAATTGGACAGCTGCTCATGAATTAGCTAATTCTGCACTTTCTATTGCCGAAGAAGCACCAGAAGTTTCCCGTCAACAAGAAAGTTCTCATCTGCTTTTACTAGGGCGAACACAGCGACAGATGGGTGAGTGGGAAGAAGCAGTCAATAACCTTGAGTGGGCGAAAATTGTTTGTGAACCACAGTATGAGCCATCACTGTACTTAGAAATTGTGGATGAATTGCGATCGCTATACTTTTTTGAACACCATGACTACTTAGAGGCATTTAATCTCAAGCAAGAAAAAATTCAGATTGAGCATCAGTACGGCTTTCGTGCCTTTATTGGCGCTAGTCAACTACAGCCACAACGTTACAGAATTAATTCAGCCTTACACTCACAAACAAGCACAACCTTTCCCGAAGAAATTGCCCAAGAAATAGCCGCTTCTGGAAGGCAGCAAGATATTAATCGCTTGATTGAAAGAATTACCCGTGCAGACTGTAAACTCACAGTGATTCATGGGCCTAGTGGCGTTGGTAAAAGTTCCATTCTCAAAGCTGGTTTAGTACCAGCTTTAAAACAAACAGTCATCGGAGAACGCCATTCTTTACAGATTGTTTTATCTGGTTATACAGATTGGCAAACAACTTTAGGACATAGTTTAAACCAGGCGATCGCTCAAACAGAAATTACTTCTCATCGTGAGTTTGCTCACAATATTATTATCGAGCAGTTAAAGTCTTTAACTGACCGGAATTATACTATAATTTTGATTTTTGACCAGTTTGAAGAGTTTTTCTTTGTTAATAAAAATGCGTTAGCTAGAACCGAATTTTACCAATTTTTCAGTGAATGTTTAAATATTGCTTTTGTTAAAATTATTTTATCATTACGAGAAGATTGTTTACATTATTTATTAGATTTAGAACGTTTCTGTAATCAGAATAATGCTCGTGGCTATGATTTAGATGTAATTAATAAAAATATTCTAGATAAAGATATTCGCTATTACTTAGGCAAATTTTCTAAAAAAGATGCAATTGCTGTTATTAAAAGTCTAAACCAACGTTCTTATTATGGATTAAGTCATGAGTTGATCAACCAAATAGTAGATGATTTAGCAGGAGATATTGAAGAAGTAAATCCGATTGAATTACAAATAGTTTGCGCCCAATTACAAACAGAAAATATTACTACTATTGAAGAGTATAAGCGTTGTGGTGGCTCCAAGAAATTAGTACAGCGTTGGTTAGAAGAAGTAATCAAAGATTGTGGTCAGGAAAACGAACAGTTAAGTTGGAAATTATTGTTTGAATTAACTGATGAAAAAGGTACACGACCGATTAAAACAAAAACTGAGTTAGTAGCCGCACTGATTAAAGAAAGAGACGGAGAAATAGAGAAATGGGGAGATAAGGGGGTGAGTAAAACGATCACTCAATCTCGAAATATCCATCAATCTATCATCGATATAGAAATGATTTTAAACATATTGGTAGGTAGTGGATTAGTATTGCGAGTTCGGGAAGAATCAGGTGATCGCTATCAATTAGTTCATGATTATTTAGTAGAACCAATTCGTCAAAAAAATAACTTTGGCATAGTTGCAGAACTTGCCAAAGTCAAATTTGAAAAAACCAAAGCTGAAGTAGCCCAAAAAGTCAGTCAAGAAAAACTAAATTTGGTTTTACAAAGACGACTGCGAGAAGCACGTGTCGCAGGTGTAGTATTGGCAATCATGTCAACGACAATAGCAGGGTTATGGTGGCAAGCTGACTTACAAAAAAGGGCAGCCATTCGCGAAACAATGCGAGCAGAACGTAGCGAGACTAACTTGAAAATTAGTGCGATCACTGCCTCTTCAGAAGCTTTATTTGCCTCCAATAAAGAATTTGATGCTCTTCTAGAAAGTTTACGGGCATGGCAGAAACTCAAGCAAGCAAATGGAGTACAACCAGATACCCGGATGCGAGTAGTAACCGCTTTACAGCAAGCAGTATACGGAGTCACTGAGGTCAATCGACTAGAGGGACATAATGATATTGTTTGGGGTATTGCATTCAGCCCTGATGGCAAATTATTGGCATCAGGTAGCCGCGATCGCACAATCAAATTATGGCATCCTAATGGTGCGTTAATCCAAACTCTTAATAATCATAGCGATGCAATCACTGGTCTGAGCTTTAGTCCTGATGGTCAAACTCTAGCCTCTGCTAGTCGTGACAAAACAGTCAAACTTTGGCGTCGTCATCCAATCACAGGAGAATTTTTTACCCAACCCGAAAAAACTCTCCAAGGACATACAGATTGGGTTTTCAGCGTTAATTTCAGCCCAGATGGCAAACTATTAGCTACAGGTAGTAAAGACACAAATGTTAAATTATGGCGTCAGGATGGAAAATTAATTAAAACACTGCGGGGACATCAAGGTTGGGTGAATTGGGTCAGCTTTAGTCCTGATGGTCAATTTCTCGCCTCAGCCAGTGACGACAAAACAGTCAAAATCTGGAGACGCGACGGTAAACTACTGAAAACTTTGTTAGCGCATGAAGAGGGAGTGACAACCCTAGCTTTTAGCCCTAACGGTCAAATACTAGCAACATCAGGTCGAGACAAAACTGTCAAGCTTTGGCGACGTTCAGGTAAAAGTGGTAAAGATAGTTATGATTTTCGTCTTTACAAAACTTTACAACAACACAACACTACTGTTTGGAATCTCAATTTTAGTTCTGATGCTCAACAGCTAGCTTGTGCTGGTGATGACAACACTGTATATCTGTGGAAAATTAATGAAAAAGGCGAGTTTGAAAATCAACCTTATAAAACTTTCAAAGGACACAGCGATGCAGTTGTTAGTGTAGCTTTCAGTCCTGATCATAGGCTATTGGCATCGGCTAGTTATGACAAAACAGTAAGATTATGGAGTCTAAATGCCTTAAGATTACCTATCCTTCAAGGTCATACAGACCGAGTTTTGAGTGTGACTTGGAGTCGTGATGGCAAAATGTTAGCTTCTGGTAGTAAGGATCACACTGTCAAACTCTGGCAACGTGAACTCAATAGTGAGAAAACTCGCTTGTATAAAACTCTAGTTGCACACACTGACAGAGTTCCTAGTGTTAGTTTTGACCCACAAGGCCAGATGTTAGCTTCAGGAAGTTATGACAGAACCGTGAAACTTTGGGGGTTAGATGGTCATCTCATCAAGACCCTAACAGGACATAGCGATAGTGTCATGAGTGTTAGTTTCAGCCCAGACGGAGAGTTATTAGCATCAGCTAGTAAAGATCAGAGCGTAAAACTTTGGAATCGTAAAGGTCAGTTAGTTAAAACTTTATTAGGACATCAGGGTTGGGTTAATAGTGTCAGTTTTAGCCCGAATGGTCAAATTCTTGCTTCCGCCAGTGATGACCAAACGGTAAAACTTTGGCGACGAAACGGTACTTTGTTGAAAACTTTTTCACCACATGATAGTTGGGTTTTGGGTGTAAGTTTTAGTCCCACTGATCATTTACTAGCTTCTGCTAGCTGGGATAATACCGTGAGGTTATGGCGTTCTGACGGTACATTATTGAAAACTTTGTTAAAGGGCTACAGTGATAGTGTTAACTCTGTAACATTTAGTCCCAATGGCGAGATTCTCGCTGCTGCTGGCTGGGATAGCACAGTGAAAATTTGGAGTCATGATGGCAAATTGATTAAAACTTTCAATGGACATCATGCTCCGGTATTGAGTGTTAGTTTTAGTCCCGATAGTCAAACATTAGCATCTGCTGGTGATGACAATACCATCATCTTATGGAATTTAGATATGAATGACTTACTGGCGCATGGTTGTAATTGGGTAAGTGATTATCTTCGCTACAATCGCAACGTCGATCAACGCGATCGCTCGCTCTGTTATGGTGTCAAAAGTCAGTAGTTAGTGGCGTAGTCTCCATTGTCTCCCATGTCCTCCTTGTCCTCCTTGTCATCCTTATCCCCCTTCCCTCACATCTCCATTTCCTCTCCAGAAGCAGCCTCTGGTGGCAAATTTGCTAAAAATTGTTGCAGTCTCATCCGTTCTATGTAAGGCCAGCCCCCCTCTGACTCGATATCTTTAAGTAGTGAGTACAGTGCTTGACGATTATTAGGCAAATTATTCTGAAAAGCTCCATCTCGAATCTCTCGGTGTAATTCTTCCAACTGTCTTAATAAAGCCAAAAGAGCAATAGTATCACCTTGACAAAATGCTACTGCATCATGTACCACGCTAACGATGTCTTGCAATTTACAAGATAATTTCTCTGACCCAAAAATTTTGCCTTGATTCATGCCAGCTTATATAAACTAGATCAACTCAAATTTACCGAAGATATTTTACTTTCATTGTTTACTAAAAGACGTGTTTACGGAAAACTAAAGAAAATGTGCTTTTAAGTTGCATAATTACCCGTAATTTAGCTCTCCATCAGCTTATGCAAAGTGTGTTGCTCTGAACTATAAGTTACAGTAGAGATACTCAGTACAGCCTATTGGGTAGCTAAACACGATCTCAGCATTTTTGATAAATACATGGTAAATGTGAGATCGCTTTGATTTTGAGTTAAAAAAAATCGTATGATCTGGCTGATGATCCCCCATAAAAATATGGGCTGTATGTAGTGGCGGCACATATATCACAAAACGACAAAGGCGATACCACGAAAGTAAAAATACTGGCAGACTCACGGACAGTGGGTGATCACCTAAACAAATTGTAGCAACCATATTACAGTTGCTTACAAATTGACAAAGATGTCCAAAGGTCTAAACAGTATCTTCTTTCGATGAATCTGCTCAAGTTACTGTGTATCGGGGTGTACTCATCCATAAACACACCCTAACTTTAACCAAATGCCGCCAAAAATGAAACTGCTAGTTTTTGCTTGTCTTTAAGATGCTTTCCTAATTGGATACTGTGTCTTGGCCAGTCTGGTGTTTTAAGCTTCAGGCTCAACAAGTAAAACTTTGAGTCAGTTGCAGTTTTACAACTTAAGATATCAATTTTTGACATTGAGGTTGACCATGAGGTTTCGCGCTGTAATTGTTGCACTCTTGGCTTTGTGCTTGGGGTTACTAACTGCTTGTAGTGAGGGTCCGACTGCTGGTAGTACAGATTTACTCACCTACGATCAAATTAAAGGAACTGGTTTGGCTAACAAATGTCCCCAACTCACAGAAACGAGTCGTGGTTCTATTCCCATTGATGCTAGCCAATCCTACGTCATAAAAGAACTTTGCTTAGAACCAACCAATTTCTTTGTAAAAGAAGAACCTGCTAATAAGCGTCAAAAAGCCGAATTTGTTGCAGGTAAATTAGTAACTCGCAAGACCTATTCGTTGGATCAAATCGAAGGCGACCTAAAGATTAATTCTGATGGTAGTCTTACCTTTGTGGAAAAAGATGGCTTTGACTTCCAAGCTACCACCGTGCAATTACCCGGAGGCGAGCGAGTACCTTTCTTGTTTACCGTCAAAGGTTTAGTTGCTCAGTCACAACCTGGTATGACCAGCATTAATACCTCAACAGATTTTGAAGGTGCTTTTAGAGTTCCTTCTTATCGTGGTGCTACCTTCTTAGATCCTAAAGGTCGTGGTGTCGCCAGTGGTTATGACAATGCTGTGGCTCTCCCTGCTCAGTCTGATGATGAAGAGCTTCTTCGCGCTAATGTTAAGCGTGCTGATGTTCTTAACGGTAAAATCTCCCTCTCTGTAGCCAAAGTAGATAGTTCTAGTGGTGAAATTGCGGGTACTTTTGAGAGCGACCAACCCTCTGACACTGATTTAGGTGCTGGTGAGCCTAAAGATGTGAAAGTTCGTGGTATCTTCTACGCTCGGTTGGAACAAGCTCGTAGCTAAATGATTTTCAGTAGAAAACTTGAGTCAAACTCAAGATAGCTATTGTTATGGTCTTTGTGGCGATCGCAGTAGCTAATCCCTAATCACCCTTATGATTTAAGTATCATAAGGGTGATTCTGTTTAAGTATTTTTTCTGATAAAAATTTTCTTTATCTAAATTGCTATCTCTTAAATATCAGTTTCTATATATACGTCATATTTATCTCTAATTACTTAACTTAAGTACAATCTCGGTTTTAATTAAAGTAAAAAATTTTATATCCTTTGTATGTGTTTGAAAAAAATGTAGGTCATACCAAAGTTGACTAAATAATTACTCTTTTCGCTGATTTAAATCCAGTTTCCATTGTCATACTCCTAATAGCAGACACTTATATCAGACTTCTTTGTGTCCGCTATGGGGGTTAGTTGACCTGTCCGTATTTTGATTTAAATCTTTAAATGCATGACATGCACAATTGGAGCTTGGTTTAGCAGTGAATATTTGACTGTTTGTTTGCCAAGAACAACAAAACGGTGCTATGCCAACCACACTCACCAATGAACTGAAACATGAAATCTTACAGTTGCTACGAGAATATCAGCAATCTCGTTCGGCAAATGTTCGCAATCAGTTAGTGAAACTCAATTTTGGACTGGTGAGAAAAGAAGCTCACTATTGGATAAACCAGTGCCATGAAATTTATGAAGATTTACTCCAGGTAGGCTGTCTGGGTCTAATTCGAGCAATTGAAAGATTTGAAATTTCTAAAGGTCATGCTTTCAGTTCTTTTGCCATTCCCTACATTCGGGGGGAAATTCAACATTATCTTAGAGATAAAGGTGTTACCGTAAGAATTCCCCGACGCTACTTAGCGCTGCAACAGCAGGCTATAGGAGTTTCACGCTCTTTGCAGGAAAAATACAATCGTCAGCCAACCGACGCAGAATTAGCCGCAGCACTGGAAATTTCTACCCAGGAATGGCAGGAAATTAAATTGGCATGGATGAATCGTGCTCCTTTAAGCTTAGATGTACCAGTCCAGGATGGAGAAGAGGGATCTACTTGCTTGGGAGAGTTGGTTGTAGATCATCGCTATCGTAGTTTTCAGCTAGCACAAGAAGATCAAATTCGCTTACAACAAGCGCTGTTCCAGCTCGAAAAACGTACCCGTGAAGTCTTGGAATTTGTGTTTTTACACGATTTAACACAAAAACAAGTAGCAGAGCAGTTAGGTATTAGTGTTGTCACTGTTTCTCGCAGAGTTAAAAAAGGGCTGGATCTGTTGAAACAGTCAATGAGTGTCGCAGAAGATTAAACACCAAAACTTAGGTTATAACGGTATCAGATTTCACACTAGCTTTAATTTACAAGTATGTTGAATTTGATACATAAGCTTTTTCTGGTGATAGAGAGGGGCTGATGGGTATAAATTTAAAAATATTAGTTGCAGCCATTTCTGTTTTAGCGATCGCCTCCTGTGCTTCTGAAGGTGAACAACAATCTAGTAATCCAACACCACCACTGAATACACCAGCAAAAACGCAAAAACCATCGGCACAATCATTTAATAACCCTGTAGTGCCTGCGAAAGTAACTTCGGTTACTTCTGCTTCTGCTGGCTTGATTCAACCCACAAACGCGAAACAACGGATAAATATTGTCTCACAAGGACGTAATGACCCGTTTGCTCAAATTGTTGGACAATCTCCGCTAATAGTGGCGAATTCTAACATGGGATTGCGGCCTGTCCCTAGATTACTGCCTTTACCAATTACCAACCCTAGAAGCAAATTAATAGCGACAAGAACAGCGCAAAAAAGCAGTGTAGTGTTAAATGCCAAATTAAATAAATCAAAAAACAATATCAACAAAGCTGTTTCAAACAACAATCTTCCAAAACTAACTGCTGTCTTACCTAAAGTCATACCCCCTGTTGTTCCTGAGCAACGTTTAGCATCTGTATTACCACCAGCACCACAACCAGACTTAGCCAAAGCTGTTTTCGTGAGTGGTGTGGTTATGGTTGGTAATCAACCCCAAGCTATTATCAAAGTACCAAATGAGCCAACTAGCCGTTACGTACAGGCAGGACAACGACTAGCAAACGGAGTCTTAATCAAACGTATTGAAATGAATGAAGGTTCAGAACCGATCATAATTCTGGAACAATATGGTATTGAAGTTACCAGAATGGTTGGTGAAGCACCTGCTAGCAGTCCACCAACAGCGACAACAGCCACTACTGGTAATCCTGTTTCAACAGCATCACCAGCCTCAAATCCGGTTCATCTTGGATCTTCGTGAACTACTTACCTGATAGGATAAAGTAGATTGTGGGGCTTCTGTCGGAACTAGCTAAACAAGATGAAGACAAAAGAAAAGGTAGAATTTACTGGTTTACCTCTAGCAGTTTATCGTGAGGTAGCAGCTCATCTGCGGCAAGTAGAAGGAGTGGAAGTAGAATTGATTCCCCAATCTTCCCCACAGTTTGATTACAATCAAAGCCAAATTGCTGGTTTGTTGATTTCAGTTTCTCCCAACTCTGATTTTGCTAGTCAGCAAAGAGTGGAACAAATTTTGGCTTACTATCGCGATCGCTATATGTGAGTTGAATCAAATTCAAACCATCGCATTTTGGGTAAGGTTTCTCTACCCAATTTTTTTGAGTTGGAAAACTTGATTAGTTTTGAGGTTGCAACAATACCTCAATTTCACACAAAAGTCACAATATTTTGCAAATAAATCTAATTTTAACAAAACTTGACTTGATAGTAGCTATAATTTTAGTAGTGTCATGTTATACGTTGAATTAATTAATATACTATTTTATTTCTAATAAGGCTCTTGTAGTTCGTGACGGTAGATACATAGCCGCTACGCACCTACTGGTGGTTACTTAGGATCATTGATACCTAAGAAATGATCACCGGGATTCTTTAAAAACAGTTTCAATTTCCGAAACGAAGCTGACAAAAGCTGTAGGAAGAGAGTAGCTTATTTGATAATAACAAGCGGCACTCAGCAGCTATGGTAAAAGAATTAGCAATCCGCACCAATGGACTGACGAAGCAATTTGACAGGCACGTTGCCGTTAATAATGTTGATTTAGAGATTTATGCAGGTGAGGTATATGGCTTAATCGGCCCCAACGGTGCAGGTAAAACGACTCTCATTCGGATGTTAGCAGCCGCAGAAGAACCGACCACGGGTGAGATTTATATTAATGGCGATCGCTTGTTACGTGACCAAAGTAACCCCACTCTTAAGCGTCGTCTTGGTTACTTACCTGATGACTATCCTCTGTATGAAGAACTGACAGTCTGGGACTACCTAGATTATTTTGCCCGTTTGTATCGTTTACGAGAACCACGCCGGACAAAACGTCTGCATGAGGTTTTAGAATTAATCCAGCTGGGGAATAAACGCAATAGCTTAATTTCCACTTTGTCACGGGGGATGAAACAGCGCCTGAGTTTGGCGCGGACAATCATTCATGAACCGATTTTGCTGCTGTTAGATGAACCTGTTTCAGGACTCGATCCAATTGCGAGGATGCAGTTTCGAGAAATCATCAAAGTCTTGCAAGAAGCGGGAATGACAATCTTAATTTCTTCCCATGTTCTCAGCGATTTAGCAGAATTATGCACTTCGGTGGGAATCATGGAACTTGGTTATTTAGTAGAAAGTGCATCGCTACAACAACTCTATCAACGTCTTGCGCGTCAGCAAATTGTCATCTCAACTTTAGGAAAGCAAGAGGAACTTTTAGCAGAACTTAAGAATAATTCTTTTGTGGAAGAGTGGGAAATAATCACTGCCAAAAATAGCGTGCGGGTGAATTTTTCTGGTAAGCAGGAAGACTGTGCTAATTTGTTGCGATCGCTTATTCAAGCTGACATTCCGATTAGCGAATTTCACTGCACCCAAGAAGACCTAGAAACTATCTTCCTCAAGCTTGGTCACAAACAAGCATCTTAGTCAAATGTCAATTGTCAATGGTCAATAATCAAGGGTCATTGAGCAACAAGTTAAAATTTCTACACACTTCTCAATCCCCAATCCCTGATCCCTGATCCCCGATTTCCAACCTTGGAGTTTTCACCTATGTTACTCAATTTTATGGATAAAATAGGCGACTGGAATCCGCAATTATTGCGGGAAATTAAAGGTCGTCTGAAAGTCTTTCCTGTGGCGATCGCCTGTATTACATCTTTAGTTGGTCAGTTGATATTGTTCCTATATCAATTGCGGGAAATACCTGGCGAAAAATATCAAATGTCTGGTGCTTATTGCCGCTTAGGAGAAGCTTATAAACAACAAGTAAATGATATTTACCCACAGATTAGTAAACTCCAACAACAATTATCTTGGCTAAATAAATCTAAAAATTATGATGGATCAGCCATTCGATCTCTAACACAACAAATAGACCAACTTAAGGATAAAGAGAAAAATATTAACAACATTTTGTACAATCAGTACTGCCCTCTAGAGCAAATTAATATGCAACAGTGGTGGCGAGACCACTGGGAATACATATTCCTATCACTGACTGTCATTTTTATTTTCACTCTGTTAGTTGCGGGGACTTATTTACTTATTAATAACTTAGCTCATGAAGAAAATCGTGGTACATTAAATTTTCTGCGTCTTAGTCCCCAGTCAGAAACAACTATTTTGACTGGTAAAATGTTGGGAGTTCCAATATTAATTTATCTGGCAGTTACAGTCGCAATTCCTTTTCATTTATTAACAGGTCGTGCGGCCAATATTGCCTTTAGTCACATTTTGAGTTTTTATGTCATTTTAGGTGCTAGTTGCTTTTTCTTCTATAGCACCGCATTATTATTTGGCTTTCTTAGTCGTTTATTCAGTGGATTTCAGCCTTGGTTGGGTAGTGGCGCAGTTCTCATTTTCTTATTTGTGACGATGCAATTTGCATCTTCTGGGCCATATTTAGATAATGCAGCTGCTTGGTTAAGACTGTTCAGTCCCTTTGATATGACAGCTTATTTATTCCCCAATTTATTCCGTAGATATAATTGGGAATTACTGGAACAAATACAATTTTTCTACCTACCTGTTGGCAAAAATCTTCTTGGTTTACTGGGTTTAAATATAGTAAATTATGGTTTGTGGAGTTATTGGGTTTGGTATGGTTTAAAGCGCCGTTTTCGTAACCCAAATTCTGCAATACTAAGTAAGGGGCAAAGTTATTTGCTTGTTGCCTACTCGCAACTTATTCTGTGGGGTTTTACTCTTCAACATGCCAAAAAACATTATTCTTACAATCTCGCTGAAAATGCTGTTCCTGCTTATTACGATTTAAATTATCAAGTAACGCAAAACTTTGGTTTGATACTATTTTTTAACTTGCTGTTACTGTTTGGTTTAATTGCAATTCTCTCACCGCATCGGCAAGCAATTCAAGATTGGGCTAGGTATCGACATCAGGATTTTTCTCAACGCAAAGGATTTTGGCAAAA
The DNA here is from genome assembly GCF_000317245.1 of Fischerella muscicola SAG 1427-1 = PCC 73103. Lineage (GTDB taxonomy): Bacteria > Cyanobacteriota > Cyanobacteriia > Cyanobacteriales > Nostocaceae > Pelatocladus > Pelatocladus muscicola_A. The sequence continues at coordinate 42,229 of NZ_AJLJ01000159.1, read as the reverse complement.
TTCTTTATTACTAGATTTTATTTTGGGTGAAAAGAGTCCTGCGATTCTTACTATCGCAATTAATCTTGTTATTGTCACTATTCCGTTAGTAACTTGGGTTTTAGTTGCACTTTCTTTGCAGGCGAATAACAGTAATAGCTTAGACTGGCTAGTTAACGATGTTGGTCGCTTTAAAGCAATTTTAGGTATAGTTTTGTTTATCTGTATGGCGATGATTTATGCCACAATCGCGCAAATCATGCTCTTGATGAAAAATTCCAAACGTGTTGTGTGGGCGATTGGAAGTGTCGCTACAGTGATGTTTTTACCGCCCATGTTTTTAGGAATGCTGAGTCTGAATCCAGATAAATATTCTACTTTATGGTTGCTTTCGAGTTTTCCTTGGGCAGGATTAGAGCATACGACAAGTACAACTGTTTTTATCGCTCTTTTGAGTGAGTTAAGTGTTTTAGGATTGTTAAACTTACAGTTGAAACGTCAAATCAAAATAGCAGGAGAATCTGCTACTAAAGCTTTGCTAGCAAAAAGCTAATTTAGTGAAGTTCGTAGTAAGCGCTAAAGCGCTTACTACGAACTAGGAAAATTTGACTTAACAAAATACACTTTAATTAAAGAGTGTCGCCATGCTAAACAATTTTCTAGATCGATTGGGAGACTGGAATCCACAATTGTTGCGCGAACTCAAAGGACGTTTGCAACTACGCAACATAATACTGACAACTATCGTTTCCTTATGTAGTCAATTTTTCCTATTTATAGCTTTTCAATCTCAATTACCAATTTCTCAAGAGAAATTTCTCAATAATTCTAATAAGTATTGTACAGGCAAACTCTTGTATGGATTACCGAGATGTTTGTCAGATGAATTTGGCGATACAATCATCAATTGGCAGTTGTGGTGGCTCGATTTATTTACATGGCTGAGTATTTTTGCCTGTTTTAGTCTTTTGGTGATCGGAATTTACCTACTCATTAGCGATTTAGCGAATGAAGAACGACGTGGAACGCTGAATTTTATTCGTCTGAGTCCCCAAGAATCCCAAAGTATTTTAGTAGGAAAAATGTTAGGAGTGCCAATTTTGCCTTATCTGGCGATCGCTTTGGCAATTCCTCTGCATTTATTATCAGGATTAGCAGCAAATATTTCATTCGGGTCAATTTTAAGTTTTGATACTGTTGTCTTAGCTGCTTGTCTTTTCTATTACAGTGCGGCGTTGCTATTTGGCTTACTTGGTTCTTGGTTAGGTGGTTTTCAAGCTTGGTTGGGTAGTGGAGTTGTTCTTGGTTTTCTACTAATAACTAAGCAGTCACTTGTTTCTATCTCGACTAATTTTGCATTTATTTTTTTGAGGTTTTTTAACCCATTCTATTTTATTCCTGCATTATCATACAGTTCTGATTTTAGTTCTAAATATCAATGGACTGATTTTAATTGGTTCGTTTTACCTTTAGGAAATAGCGAAATCGTAATTACTGGTTTAGCAATTGTAAATTTATTTTCTCTAATGTATTTTACTTGGCAAGCTTTACAGCGTTGTTTTCGGAATCCTAACGCTACTATGCTGAGTAAGCAACAGAGTTATTTACTTACTTTTTACTTCACTATTTCATCTTTAGGGTGTGCGAATTGGCAATCAATTGTTGGGGATAATTTTTCTTATTCATCGGTAATGAGAGATGAGCTTGCTTGTCTGTTATTTTTACATTTTTGGCTATTTTTGTACTTAATTGCGGCTATAACTCCTCATCGCCAAACGTTACAAGATTGGGCGCGCTACCGTCACCTTGCTGATCATAAGAGTTTGAGGAATAGCTATGTCATCAAAGATTTGATTTGGGGAGAAAAAAGCCCTTCTTTGGTGGCGATCGCATTAAATGCAAGTATTGCCATAACTTTCCTTAGTTCATTAATTATTCTGGCTAACAATAACACTCAAACCAAAATGAGTGCTGTTTATGCTCTCATTTTGGCTGGTAGTTTAGCTATGCTTTATGCAGCATTAGCCCAACTCATGTTAATTAAAAAAACTCGACATCGGATATTTTGGGCAGTTGGTAGTCTTGGTGCTGTAATTGTTTTGCCAGTATTTATTATGCTGATGTTTTGGTCTAATTATCCTGGCAATAGCAATTTTATCGGGTTATTCTCAGTAGCAGCACCGCTTCTTGCTTTGTATACACCCGATAGAGAGTCATTATATTCTCTCGGTGTGTTATTTGTAATTTTTGTGCAAGTAATGATATTGGGATTACTGATATTGCAGTTGCGAAGACAATTGCAAAAAGCGCGAGAATCTGCAACAAAGGTGTTATTTGCTCCCCAAAGCAACCACAGGTAATTGAACGCCTAATACCTCATACCTGCGAAATCCCCCGGTGCTTCAGCCGGGGGATAATTTTAAGGAGTAGATAACTTGAAGCTAGAGGATGATCACAGGTTTACCACTTATGTCTAATCCAGTCGTAAATCTCTACATATTTTGCTCCTGGATGGTTCCATGAGTAGTCATAGTCCATACCTTGAAGGGCTAGTTGGCGAAACTCTTGTGGCTTTTCATACCACAGTGCGATCGCTCGATCCATTGTTGATTCTAGAGCATGATAATCAGTGTCATAAAATACATAGCCATTACGTAGCTCTGGGGGTAAATTTTGATCATAATCTCGGTCAAATACCGTATTTACGAGTCCACCGACACCACGTACAATGGGTACAGTTCCGTACTTTAAGCCGATCATTTGAGTTAAACCACAGGGTTCGTAATTGCTAGGGACAATAATCATGTCTGCCCCAGCATAAATTAGGTGAGATAATTCTTCATTAAAGCCTAGTTCTAAATGAACATCGGGATTACTGTTTAAAAATTGTTTTTCGTGCTGAAAATGAGCGTTGATTCCAGGCTCTGTTGCAGAACCTAGTAAAACAAATTGCGCTCCTTTATTGAGTGCATGATAAATTCCGTGATGAACAAGATGCACGCCCTTTTGATTATCCAATCGACCGATATAAGCAATGATTGGTTTATCACTATGAGCAAGCATTAATCGCTCTTGCAAAGCTTTTTTGTTATATGCTTTTTGTTCAAAATCAGCCTGGGTGTAGTTGTAAGGAATGTAGCGGTCAATTTCGGGATTCCAAAAATCATAATCAATCCCGTTGAGTACCCCGCTAAATTTGTCTTTGTGCAGATGTAAGGTATGACCTAAACCGCAGCCAATGTCTGTAGTTTGTGCTTCCCAAGCATGGTGAGGTGAAACTGTGGTAACAGCATTAGAGTAAACAATACCCCCCTTCATCAAGTTCAAAGCAAAGGGATTAAAGTTGTCACGTAAGTGATCATACTGGAAGTAGTAAGACTCTCGGTTTAAACCTGTTCCCCGGAGAATATCAATACCACCAATTCCTTGGTGCTTAAAGTTGTGGATGGTGTAGCAAACGCGCTGATACTCCATGCCATGATATTTGTAAATTTCATAAAGCATGACTGGAATTAAGCCCGTCTGCCAGTCATGACAATGAATGATATCAGGTCGCTTGTTGCTTTTGAGCAAGAATTCTAAAGCTGCTTTGCAAAAGAACGCAAAGCGCATGTTGTCGTCATCACAACCGTAATAGCAGCCCCGGTTAAAGAAATTATCCTCACAGTGGGGTTCAATAAAGAAACACAACCGTCCATGTACCCAACCGCAATACACAGAACAATGGATTGCAGCGTCATACCAGGGTACCCACAGGTTGGTGTAGGCGTCGTGAAGTCCCCAAATATGGTCGTAACGCATACAATCATACTTGGGCAATATAATCTCAACAGAATGCCCACGACCTTCTAATTCCCGACTCAGTCCGTAAACTACATCGCCTAAACCCCCTGCTTTAATTACAGGAGCGCACTCGGAGGCGATTTGCACAATGTACATGCCCTACCCTCGCTTCATAAAACTTCATCTTTACTATCTACTCACCAGTATATGAAAGATGTACTCATTGACAATAGGGTAGTGGGGTGATACCTGAAATTACGATTAGTAGCCATCATGAACTGCGTACACCAACAACGCATGAAAAAACTCTTAACCTGTTCCCTATAGTCAAGTTAATTCTTAAGTACAGCTTTGCGTAAAATCGTATTTTAAACGCAGAGGAACGCAAAGTCAGCGCTGAGGGACGCAGAGTATTTGTACATATAATTCGCTACGAATTAATGAAATGCTGTACTTAGTGGTTGGTTATTGGTTGTAATTATTCTCCCTTGTCTCCCGTCTCCCTTGTCCCCAATCCCTCATACCAAAATACATCCATAGATAACATCCTTAAGAAACTGATTCATTCGTTAGGAAGATAAATAAAACTCAATAAATTAATAGCGTAGTACTGAACAGATAAAAAACGGCTTAGGGAGATTCAATATGGCTCTTTATAAACTAACAGATTTTGATCCCAACTACCGCGATACTCTTGGTGGAAGTGACATCAAAGGAATGAGTGTTTATGCAGAAGGAACTGATGAAAAGATTGGTACAGTTCATGATGTTTTAGTAGATGAAGAAGGTCATTTTCGCTATTTAGTTGTGGATATGGGCTTCTGGATTTTTGGTAAGAAAGTATTGTTACCAGTTGGACGTTCTCGCATAGATCATACTAACGATCGCGTCTATGTTATTGGTATGACTAGAGAGCAAGCTGATAACTTACCTGAATACGACGAACGTCAAACAGTTGATTACGATTATGAAGAACGAGTAAGAGGTGTATATCGTAATCCTGCACCACTAGAAGCATCTGCTCCTCTAACTGATCAAACTAGTGTCGAAATGCCATATCAGCCAGTTTCTACTGCTGGTTATACTGGCGCTACTCCCGTATATGATCGTGATAGCTACACCTATGATCGCGAACCTTCTTTGTTTGGGTTGAATGAACAAAATCATCAAACTCTCAGACTATATGAAGAACGCTTAATCGCCAATAAACGACGCCAGAAAGTTGGGGAAGTAACAGTTGGTAAGCACGTTGAAACAGAAACAGCACGAGTTGCAGTTCCTGTAGAAAAAGAGAGAGTAGTCGTTGAACGAGTTACTCCTAATGACGCAGGTAGAGCAGTTGCTCCTGGTGAAGCCAACTTCCGTGAAGGTGAAGTTGCTCGTGTAGATATCTACGAAGAAACTCCCGAAATTCGCAAAGAAGCTGTATTGCGTGAAGAAGTCAGAGTAAGAAAAGAAATAGATCGCGAGACTGTTGAGGCTCAAGACACAATTCGTCGTGAAGAATTGGATGTAAATAGCCCTAATCTCCCAATTGATGAACAACGTTAATGATGGATGTAACTAGCCTAAGTTTGTTTATAGTGTGTGATGCATGAGTCGAATGATTGACTATACACTAGGAACTGATCGCTAGTTAGATAAAAGTGCAGGTAAATTTAATCTAATTTACCTGCACTTAATGACTTATAAATATAAATAAATATAATATTCTTCTAATTTAATATTTTTTGTTAATGAAATGAAAAAACAATTAATCAATAGTAATCAAGTTCATGTTCACGATTTGCTTCACAAATTGATCAGAAAGATTAGAAACTTTGCAGTCATTGACAGGCAAGGTTTGCTAATCGGTAGAGTTAGAGATTTAATTATAGATTACAATCACAAAGTTAATTTGATAGTCACTAGCTTTACACCGTTACCAAGTCTACAATCTTCTGAACATCCTTCGGAACATCACAGTTACCTATTGTTACCTAGCAAATTAATCAATAAAATTGACATAGCTACTAAATCTGTTTTATTAGACGTAGATAAATCACACATTAAACATATGCCTGAATATTCCCAATCACCAATGACTAATAATAATTTAGAAACTTCCAATGTAGAGCCAGTAATTAATACTGCTCAAGATATCAACTTGGAACAAAATGAAATTGGTGAAAAAACAGAAGAAGAAATTATTCGTTTGTTAAGTGAACGATTAATTGTGAATCGAAAAAAACGAAAAATTGGTGACGTCATTGTTCGTAAAGAAATCGAAACACGAATGGTACAAGTCCCAGTGCAATATGAAAAACTTGTGATTGAACAAGTCAGTCCAGAAAATAAATTACTTGCAGAATTCGCTTTGAGTCAAGGAGAAATTTCTGGTATTGAACTGAGCCAGCTAGAAAAACACGAACACGAAGTTGATATACATGATGATAATTTGACTGTAAGTGGAGACTTTAATTCACCAAAAATTGCTAGTCTGCTTTTAAATGCGATCGCATTAGAACGAAATCATGGATGTCAAAAAGTACGAGTGACGATTGTGGTCGAAAATGAAGAATATCAGAAAAAATATGAGGAGTGGTTTGAACGTACGTCAATTAAGTAATATTTATCGTAAATGATAAAACTCAAATCCTCTTTGGTAAGCCTTTCTCTTATAAAGAGATAGGCTTTTATTTTTCCTCATTTCTGATAGTAAATGATCTAAAAGATTGGGTTTGATATAACTTTTAACTAAAGTGCAATTGAAAGTTTACAAGCTAACAAATTATAACAAAGGCAATAAAATTGTAAATTTCGTACCTATACCAACTTCTGAAGATAAATTAAATTTACCACCATGTCTGGCTGTAATAATGCGATAACTTACTGCAAGACTAGTTTCTTTGTTAGCTCTTTTTTCCACAGAAAAAGATTCTAGAATTTGCTGTTTTAATTTATCAGACATTCCTGGGCCATTGTCTCGAATGTAAATGGCAACCCATCGTGAATCTGGCATTTCTGATATAGTAGATTCTTGAGAGACGACTTCTGTAGTAATCTCAATTCGCGGTTTATTAGCTTGTCTGATAGGGTTTAAATGATATCGTACTGCTTCATCAAGTAATGAGTCTACAGAGTGACTTAAAAGATTCATAAATACTTGATGTAATTGTCCAATAAAACATGATATTGGAGGTAGACGACCGTAATTTCTAATAATTTCTATTTCTCCTTGAATCCTGCTATTGATGATTAACAGAATATTATCTATACATGCATGTAAATCGGCAGGCTTGGGATAAATCTCATCGATATGACAAAAATTTTGTAAGCTAATCACTAATTTTTTTAATCTTTCTGCTCCCGCACGAATACTAGTAAGAGCTTGTAATAAATCTTGTTCTAAAAAATCAAATTCTATTTCTTGTTTGAGATAATTTATTTCTTCACAAGGTAATGATAACTGACTTTCATAAGCTGCGATCAGTTTGAGTAAATCTTGGCTGTAATTGGAGACATAAGTTAAGTTACCCCAAATAAAACCTACTGGATCTAAAATCTCATGAGCTATCCCATCTACCAAGCGTCCTAGATTTGCCATTTTATCATTTTGAATCATCTGGGCTTGGCTACGTTCGTAGCGCACTTGAGTTTCGATACCACGAATTTGCCAAGAAGCAATATTCAATTGCTGTATATCCAACAATGTGTAAGTGTCATGCACAGTTTGTACAACCACTGGTTCTGCTAAATGTTCCGGCGATCGCCTCAGCGCTAGTTGCATTGCTGCCAAAATCGGCGTAGTTTCAGGCAATATTAAAACAGGAGTACGAGCATAACTGTAAATCACACTTAAAGGTTGACTAAAAAATAACTCTTGTCCATAGGGACGGATGAAAAATTCCAGCAGTCGTCGCTGCGAAATCATTCCAGTGTATTTTCCCTGTTCTACTAAGATTACTCCTGGTAACAGTGGGTTTTTCTCAAAAACTTTGGCTATCTCTGTACCTGTACAACTGGTTTCAACTTGGAAGTTGTACAGCTGTAGCTCTTGGAGAGTAGACTCTAAATCAAGATCGCGATCACTACCACTTAAAAGTGATGGTGGTGCTATTTCTGAAAAATATTCCTGTGCCACTTGACACCTTAATTTTTATACAACACGCAAACTAGAAGCCAATATTCTAACCGTTGAAGCCGGTAATAGGTAATAGGTAATAGGAAATTGGGGTATTGAACTAAATTTTTGTGATGGTCCAATACTGCTCCTAAAGGAGCATCGCAGCAGATACCCGTAGGATTGTATAAGCTATACACCCCTGCATTTGTCTAGGCTGATGAAAGCGAAATCGTATTACTTATCTTGCTTTTACTAGTACAAAAATACTAAAATATATCTTATCCAAATGTGAACTTATTTTGCTCCCGATAAATAATTACTCTCTACATCAGGGAACTATATGTGTAACCAAACTCTTAGTTTTGCAGAATCATCTGTAAAACCTGTTGGTAAATAACTAAATCGCATCACACAGAGGCAAAATGGAAATTAAACTAGGATTTGGAAGCGTACCAAAACCTCAATATGTTTTTGTTAGTAGAGAAGCAGATCACTGTTGGTATATGCTTTCTGAAGAACAGAGACATATTCCAATTTATGACAAAGCTTTGACTGGAGTAATCACGAGGATAGAATGTAATAAAAAAGTTGAAACGACATATGGAGAAACAGAAAAAATAGATTTGCATATTTTAGCAGAACAACCTTATATTATCCGTTCTGGTAGAGATTCTTTCTTCTCTAAAAGTTTATTGCTATCTTTGGATATTCTCACGAGTGAGCAACTGCATCAACCATTGACAATTGTAGTTTCTCCTGGAGACAAAAAGGTTGTATTTTGTACAATTTATAATCCAATAACTTATCAAGCTATCAAGATCAACTGGGATGAACACAATGAAGTTGACTTGCTATCTTTAGAACAAAAAGTTAGTCAGAAAATTAATCAGATATATAAGCCTGAGAGTGCCACAAGTCCTGAATTACGAGAAATAATGATGGCACAAACTGATACTTATCTAAAACAATTAGGCTGGAAGCCAGAACAGGGAAGACGGTATTTACAACAGAAATATGGCAAGCGATCGCGCCGAGAATTGAATGATAGAGAATTAGTAGATTTTACAATGGCAATTTTTGAGATTTTATGTACTCAACAAAATAGTTTTGTGATGAGTAATTTAGCAGGATAGTTTTTTACAAGATACTGCACAGGGACTATTGTCCCTGATGCATCTACTAAGCTGAGACAGCAAACAAAAAACAATGATTCCAACTATTATTGTTTTACTTATTATTGGTCTAATTGTCACTGGAATCTTAATCAGTCCTATCATTACCAAAAAACGAAGAAATCGTCTGAAAAAACTTCTTTTTCCTCCACTTTGGAATTCTATTATTGAAAATAATCTTCCCATTTACACTCGTCTTTCTCCCGATGAACGCAGACGCCTACAAGGACATGTGCAAGTATTTTTAGCAGAAAAACAATTCATTGGCTGTCAAGGATTGCAGATGACAGAAGAAATGAAGTTAACTATTGCTGCTGTCGCATGTCTACTGTTGCTGAATGAACGTGGCGAATATTTTCCCAAGCTACGTTCGATTTTAATTTATCCCAGCGCATATTTTGTCAACGAAACTGTTGCAACTAGTGAATATGTTGTTGAAGAAAGGCGTGTCGCAAGATTGGGTGAGTCGTGGAGTCGTGATCAGGTAGTATTATCTTGGGAACAGGTGGAACAAGATACTCGTAACTGGAGTGATGGACATAACGTGATTTTGCATGAATTTGCTCACCAGTTAGATCAAGAGGAAGGTAAAGCCCAAGGTGTACCAATTTTGCCACAAAAATCAGATTATCCCATTTGGTCTAGGGTGATGACACAAGCATATCAACAACTCTGCAATGATGTGCAACGAGGTATAAAAAATGTCTTGAATAATTATGGTGCGACTAATCCCGCAGAGTTTTTTGCTGTTGCAACTGAGACATTTTTTGAAAAGCCGCAGCAGTTCTTGAAAATGCATCCGGGATTGTATGAGTTACTGCAAGGTTATTATCAGGTAGATCCTAGTAAATGGGTTTAGATATTTAGCTGCGATCGCTTTATTGATGTGAAAGTGTAATGAGTGTTAGGCTGCTTGCATTGCGATCGCACTATCAGTATAGATACCAAGCAAAAGGATTTTAGTTCAAGACAATAGTTTATTACGACAACAAGTTGTGTCATAACGACAACAAATTGTGTCATAACGACAACAAGTTGTGTCATAACGACAATGAGTTGTGTCATAACGACAATGAATTGTGATCTAACGACAATGAATTGTGATCTAACGACAGCAAGTTGTGTCGTAACGACAGCAAGTTTTGAGCTAACGACAACTTCAGGCGACCAATCGCATTGGATGTTCTGGTATTGTGTAACTTTATCTCTAGATAATATGAGATTAGTTGTTATTTTGGGGAATTTACTTTTTATTTGATTTGGCGAACAGGATTATTTGCAGTTGCTTCCTTTGTATCCTGATTCCTTTCTTTTGAGCTTAACTTTATAATACTGAATAAGAGTTCGGTAATTGCTCATGACAGAGAAAGAACTGCTACAGGTAATTAAACAAGTAGCAAGAGAAGGCACAACAGAACTTGACCTCAGCAGAAAACAACTGAGCAGTCTGCCACCGGAAATTGGGCAACTGACTAACTTGGCAACGCTCAACCTCAACGACAATAAACTGAGCAGTCTGCCACCGGAAATTGGACAACTCACTAACTTGCAAAAGCTCGACCTCGGCTACAATAAACTGAGCAGTCTGCCACCGGAAATTTTTCAACTCACTAACTTGCAATCGCTCTACCTCTGGCAAAATCAATTGAGTAATATACCCTGTGAAATCAGGCGACTTACCAAACTTACTGCACTACATATTTGGAAAAATCCATTAACTACATTGCCTCTCGAAATTCTTCAGTTGGTTAATCTATTAACTTTGGTTCTTCAGTATCTGTTATGCCAAATTATTAGTTAAACATCAAAACTTGCCTCTAAAATCAAGTTCAAAACCGTAAATCACTGCCAAAGCCCTAAAATCTGAGTAAATAATGTTCATTTTTATTGCATAGCAAGGGTTTAGAGGCATTTAGAAGGCAATTTAGCATAATATGTAATGAAGAGCCTTAACTTTTAGCTTCAACTCTGATCAGTTAACAGAACTGCCTGTAGAAATTTTTGAGCTAAGAAGTCTCACGTGGCTTGATATAAGTGGTAACTCAACACTTAGGGTGTTATCAGAAGCTATTGGAAACTTAATTAACTTAGAAAGGCTTACTCTAACTGGGAGTCAGATAACCAAACTTCCATCCCAGATTGGGCAACTGGTCAACTTGAAATGGCTTGAACTCAGCAACAATCAACTAGTGAATTTGCCTCCGACCATTCAGAAATTGTCCAAACTTGAGAAGCTGGATTTGCGTGGCAATCAACTGAATATTCCGCCTGAAATTTTAGGCGAAGACAGGGAAAATTTGGGTGATCCTGTAAATATTCTCAGTTACTATTTCTCTTTGCAGGCTGAGGAGACAAAACCTCTCAATGAAGCAAAGGTACTACTAGTAGGACAAGGCAATGTGGGCAAAACCTCTCTCGTCAAAAGACTGATTGAGGATTCCTACGACCCCCACGAAGGCAAGACTGAAGGCATAAATATTCAAAACTGGCAGATTCCAGTTAATGAGGAGATCATCTGTCTGAATATGTGGGACTTTGGCGGACAAGAAATTATGCACGCCACCCATCAATTCTTTCTCACTAAACGCAGTCTTTACTTAGTAGTAATCAATGCGCGCGAGGATGAACGGAGCAACCGATTGGAATACTGGCTCAAAATTATTCAAAGTTTTGGTGGTGATTCTCCCATTATTATTGTTGGTAACAAGATAGATCAACACCCCCTTGATATTGATCAGTCTAAACTTAGACGGAAATACGGCATTCGCCACATCTTGCCTGTCTCCTGCAAAACCAAAGATGGAATTGAACAATTGCGAGCAGCCATTATTGACGAACTTGAGAATTTGGAACATATCCACGATCTCCTGCCCCAGAGTTGGTTTAAGGTGAAGACTCGCCTGGAAACAATGGCAGAAGATTATATTTCCTACAAGCAATATGAAGAAATATGCCGCGAAGAGCAAGTTATTAATAAGTATAAACAGTCCACTCTCATTGACTTTCTGCATGATCTGGGTATTATTCTCAATTTCCGCAAAGATCCGCGTTTGGCAGAAATGGGAGTTCTCAATCCCGAATGGGTGACGAACGGTGTTTACAAAATTCTCAACGACAATCGGCTGATACTTGAATATCGGGGCATTTTAGATTGTGAGCAACTTCAACGAATTCTAGAAGTAGAAGATCGTCGTTATGACGATAAACAGTTGTTTATCGTCGATATGATACAGAAATTTGAACTCTGTTTTCGACTAGAAGATAAAGAAGATCGTTTTCTCATTCCTGACTTATTGCCTAAAGAAGAACCAGCTACAGGTATATTGCCTGATGAAGAAGAACCGACTACAGTTCAATGGCAAGACATCTTGAGATTTCGGTATCATTACAACGTCCTTCCCAGCAGCATTATCTCCCGCTTTATTGTACGGATGCATCGCTACAGCGATCGCCAAACTTGGTGGCGCAGTGGCATTGTCCTTAAACACAACAATAGCCGAGCGCTAGTTAGGAGTGATGAAGAAGACCGCAACATCGTTATCTATATTAAAGGTTCTGGTTCAAATCGACGAGAATTACTAGCAATAATCCGTTCTAATTTCAATGATATCCACCAAACTATCAAAGGATTGGTGGCAGAAGAGCAAGTAGGATTTCCAGAAGGCCCTGATTGTTTTGAGGACTATGAAAACGTGCTTGAACATGAAAAGCAAGGCTTACCTATTATTCCTAAAGGCTCAAAAAGACAGTATGATCCTCGACAATTGTTGGACGGCATTGAACCCATAGAGAACCGCAACAAACCCTATATTCCCGATACTAATTCTAGAAATATTCCTATGAGTAACAACCAACCAGAAGAGCGTAAACCATCCTCGCAACCCTCACCTGCTGAACGTGGAATAGCACTAGCGATGGCATTGGCAGTTTTAGTTCTTTTCATCGTTATTGTACTTTATCCCCGACAAATGGACGGTGGAACCCAAGCAATAGTAAGGTTTTTAGCAGCCACGTTAGCAGGAATTGGAGCTTACTTCTTTACAGGTACTCTTGATTTAAAAGGAAAAATACCTTTAAGTAAAACTCAAATTAAAGCAACAGGGGCATTTGCAGCATTTGTCCTTGTATTACTTCTATTCTTCTTTGGCGTTCCAGGATTTGAAAATTCAAATCAGCCCAACCCTACTCCAGAGAGTACGATTAAATCACAATAACGAATTCCTAATATTCAGTAAAATCTAGTTAAGCTTTTATTTTTAAATTAAATTTGACTGATACCATTTCACGTTAATCACAATACATTTAAATCCTGTAGAGACGTGCCTTAGTGAAGCCATGCGCTACAGCGCTATTGGCACGTCTCTACAACACAAATATATTTCACGTTTAAAGGGAATTGGTATGAACTACTTTCAGTAGACCAAAAAATTCTGCAATCGCTCTTTTGTGTAGCGTTAGGTGAAAGCGATCGCTTTTACTCACTGTTCAACCTGATGAATAAAATCAAGCACTATTGATGTAAATTTTTCAGGATGCCATAGTCCCCATTCGTGCCAACCTTCTTCGACAGTAACTAGTTTAGAATTTGGGATCATTCCAGCCATTTCCTGAGCAAGAGTTAGTGGTGTGGTTAGGTCTTTTTCTGACCATAATAATAGACACGGAGCTGTGATTGTCGGTAACAGATGTCTGATATCTTTTTGTAACGAAAGTAGCAATGCTTGAATGACATTGCCAGTATTAAACAACAAATTATGGGAGAAGACTTGAGGAATATCAACCAGTTGTAATTTCAGCTTGGGGATAGAGACTTGAGCGATCATTTCGATCGCTCTGCGGGGTATGATCTCTGGGATGGATGCAGATGGAACTCCAGTACTATCTACCAAAACCAAACTTCTGATTTTGTCTGGACAAAGATTAGATAAAGCAATTGCAATTCCTCCACCTAATGAGTGTCCCACTAGATGCACTTGTTTAAGATTGAGAGCTTCCAGGAACGAAAGTAGAAATTTGGCATAGCTTTCGTAGTCTGGAATCACCTGGGGATAGGGTGAACGGGCAAAACTAGGCAGATCTGGAGCGATTACGGAATGGTGCTGTGCCAGTAATTCCAAAATTTCGTGATAAGGCTCAGTGGAAATTCCCCAACCATGTAGAAATAAGATTGGAGTTAAACTTGAATTTACCCCATCTTGCTTATAAAAGATGCTGCAATCTTTTAAATCAACACGATGATTAACCAATTGGGATGTCAACGCCAAAACCTCATTGAGAATCAAAACTACATGGCTTTCACCAACTAGGCAACTGTAACAAATCTCTATGGTTACGGGACTCTCTCAAGAGTTATTAACTTTATTAATCGTTAGGTGGATTTTAAACCGAAGAATTGATGAGATTTGATGGAGCGATCGCCCCATCAAATTCTTGAAATTATTCAAACTCTGTTTTTCTTAGGCAATTCCAACCAACTTGGCGCTCAAATCCCACATGCGTTCGCCCTTAGCATCATCGCGAGCTTGGGGAGAAACTCGTTGCACAAAAGACTTACCGTCTTTCTTCTGGCGATTTCCCCAACTCCAGTAGGCTCCAGATTGGGCGTATTCAGGATCAACAACAACTGCTGCAACGCGTTCACCGGATAATTCCTGAGATACGTATCCTCCAGTGATGTGCTTCTGGAACAAGGGGAAGAGCTTCTGAAACAGGGGATAGTGGTTACGGAATAGAGGTGTTTCTGCAACACACCCTGGATACAAAGAACTGAAGATAATACCAGTTGAATCGTGATAGCGTCGATGTAGTTCCCGCATCGTCAACACATTGCAGACTTTGCTGTCTTTGTAGGCTTTCACAGGTTCAAATTTCTTACCGTCAATCATTGTGATCGGCTCTTTAAATCCTTGTTCAAAGCCTTTGAGATCGCCCAAGTCTGGACGTGGAGGAATCTTTCCGCCCAATTCGTCTGGATTGTGCGTCACAGTTCCCAAAATCACCAGCCGTTTGTCCGTAGCAGGTGAGTTTTTCAGATCCTCTAGCATGAGGTTACACAAGAGAAAATGACCAAGGTGATTTGTAGCAACACTCAATTCATAGCCTTCTGGGCTTCGCAATGGCTGCTTTAACAAAGGCATATAAATTGCGGCGTTGCACACCAAAGCCTCCAAGGACTTACCACTGGCTCTAAAGTCCTTGACAAACTGTCGCACACTCTCTAATGAGGCCAAGTCGATATGCATGATTGTATAGCTGTCCTGTGGAATTCCCACACTTTGAGCAGCTTTTTCTGCCTTCGCTAAATCGCGACAAGCCATAACCACGTGCCATCCTCTTTTGGCAAGGGCTTTTGCAGAATACAAACCCACCCCAGAGGAAGCACCTGTAATTACGACCGTTGACTTCCGATTGTGTTCCATTCTCTTCAGACTACATTGACCACCGTTGATTTTCCCCATAATCTCACACTAGTGATCCACCAGTTCTAATTTTGTTACTAAACTTCGGGGTAGGAATTACTCACGTTCGCAGGTTTTTGCATCACAATAACTTCACCCACATGAGCAAATTAGGAAGATAGCAAGGGCAGATTCAACTTTGCTCTATATGATCTATAAGAAATAGTTACCGATCGCATTTATGTATAGTGTTAACTCAAGGAATTAGCTCATAACAGTAGCTTTTTATGTGTAAAGACAGATAATGATTGTTTTTGTGATTCTAACTCTAGAAATAAGGACTATCTGACTAAAGATGGTTAGGTCGGCTGATTGAGTCTGTTAATCTGTAATCATGATTGAAAACCGCACTGGCAGAACGTTAAACCGCTTAAGTTCTTGATAGTAGTTACCATCAAAAGTGATGTTAAAACTATTAACGGTGCATATATGACACAGACATAGACGGCTATAGAGTGTTGCTAGCTAACTCTATTTTGTCGCAAATAAAGAGAGGTAAAACCTCTGTATTCGCGGTCGGTATTTGCGAACGTCTAGGGTCTATAAAGCTCCAAGTTTATTACTTCTAAAACTCTATCTTCAACTATATTCCATTTCACAACTATTAAGGAGTAAAATCATGAGTCTTCTTGCTTGGATTGTCTTAGGTTTATTGGCTGGTGCGATCGCTAAAGCAATTTATCCTGGTTATCAAAGTGGTGGCATTCTAGCAACAATGCTATTGGGAATTGTAGGTGCAATCATCGGAGGATCTTTACTGAATTTATTGCAAACGGGAACTTTGGCAATAACGAGTGCAAGTTTTAGTATTCCCGGTTTGTTTGTAGCGGTGATTGGTGCGATTATTGCAATCTTTTTGTACTACCAATTTACTCGCAGAGCATACTAAAGCTTCGGTGTCAAGGGTAATGGGAAAGGAGTAAGGGAAAAACTTTTTCCCTTACTTTTTTGTTTTGAGTACGTAAGCCTGGAGACAAAGTCATGAACAATACATTATTTGATAAAACCTTCCGTGATAGTGATGGCAAAATTGTTTTAGCTCAGATGCCAAATCTACCAATTATTGTCTGGTTAACAGCTAGTTTACTCAAACTAGTTTTTACAACAGGCGAAATTAATACAGGTTTAGACGTACTGGCAAATGGCTCTTTGTTTACTTGGGCATGGCTGGAATTATTTCAAGGCGTTAATTATTTTCGTAGAGCGCTAGGTTTGGTAGTGCTGATTGGTATTATCGCCTCAAGAACTGTAGGTATTGATGCACTTGGAAATTTTGCTCTTTGATATGGGGTGCAAACACCCGAAGTTGGACGTTTAATGCGATCGCTTGCACTCAAACTCAAAAACCCGGTCACAAGACTGGGCTTTTGTTGGGGTATATCCCCGCGCTTTATTTATAGAGATTAGTTATAGTTGCTTGTTCTTTAATTACTACCACAGCCCACTTGCTGATTTCGGAAAAGTGGAAATGATGTTGAGAAACTTCTCAGAGTGCGGTAAGCGAAGCCATGCCGAAGGCTTATCGCTACTTGTTTGGATAATTGCGATCGCGTAGCGTACCGGAGGCTTATCGTCTCCATCCCTGATAAGTGAGTCTTATAAAGGTTATCAATCTTTTTTTGTCAATTCATATTGACCATTTGTAACAATATTGTTATATTTATTTACATAAGATAACAAATACAGGAAACAAGCTATGTATACTACTGTTAATGAAGACGGCGTTCTCAATAACTATGCAACTGAACCCAAAATGTACTACGCCGAGTACCCTGCAATTTGGGAACAACGCAAATACGTTATCCAAGCTGTTTTTGCTTCTTTGATTGTTACTACTCTAATTTTGGTTGGTTTTAGCGTTAGTTAAGATTTTTTATTTCTCGCCATATCTCTTATCGTCATTCGTACTTCTCTTTTACCTCGGTAGTTAACACCGAGGTTTTTTGTTGTGAAGTGCCAAGGGGAGCGATCGCTCCAAACAGATGAATTTTGGTGAAATAATTTCATCTAAAATAAAAATTTTCAAATGCTGTTAACTGAAGAATTTTATACAAGCAAAATAGTATTTACTTAGACATAAATTTTCTAATTTCAGATTTTAATTAACTAATATTTATTTTTAATTTAACTCAGAATTAATTTGTAAAGTTTATTCTCTCTCGTGAGATAAAAATTTAAACATAATTACAATCTCAAGTAGATAATTATGAAGAAAGCGAAGTTTTCGACTTTCCTGATTTCTTGTGCATCTGCTTGTTTGCTTACTATTTTACTTGCAACTTTACCCACTCCTGCACCTGCTCAAACTTCTGTGCATTTAATAATGGGTAATCCTAGCAATGCAGGAAGTTCTAGCCTGAGTAACTATTTATTGGTTAAGTCACAATACGCAACATCACACCACTGTACTAGAGGTATACCAAACTGGGTGAGTTGGCAATTGAATTCGTCTTGGCTAGGGAGCGCACCTCGCCAGGATGATTTTCGTGCTGATACCACATTACCAAGTGGTTGCTATCGAGTCACCAGTTCTGATTACACTGGTAGTGGATTTGATCGAGGGCATATGACACCCTCAGCAGATCGGACAAACACAATTGCGAACAATTCCGCAACATTTTTGATGACAAATATAGTCCCTCAAGCTCCTGATAATAATCAAGGGCCTTGGGCGAATTTAGAAAATTACAGTAGAAATTTAGTAGTTAACGAGGGAAAAGAACTATATATCATTTCTGGTGGATACGGCTCAGGTGGAACTGGTTCTAATGGTGGAGCTAGCACAATTTCAAGTGGTAGAGTTACAGTACCAGACAGAGTTTGGAAAGCTATTCTAGTCTTAGATCAACCTGGACTTGGAATTAGTGGTGTAACAGTGAATACACGAGTCATCGCTGTCGATATGCCCAATGACCAAGGGATTAGATTCAATGACTGGCGTTCATACAGAGTTAGTGTAGATACAATTGAAGCAAGAACAGGTTACAACTTGTTTTCTAATGTTTCGGATATCATTGAAAACACAATTGAAGCTAGAGTTGATAATCAGTAAAATTTAATAGCACTCAAAAAATAACCCGTCTTAATATTAGACGGGTTGATATTTTTGTTAATTACTAATCTTTGATTATCAGGTTTCTACCAGTTTGGTTGACAAGCCTGCGAAATTACCTGACTGTGTTTTGCCAACAATATAGACATCAATGTTTATTGTTCCAACACGGTAAACTTGAACGTCGCTGAGATTATTTTTGATAGTTTCAACAAGCTTTTTATATTTTTTAACATCCTCTTTTTGTTGGTCATCATGCCATTCTTGCTCAACAGCAAGATTTCTAAACAAATAATCCACATCTACCACTTCTACTGGTACATCCAAGGAATGATCTGTGAACTCTAAAATTTGATTAGGATTTAAAGGTTCTTGTTGAGCAATTTGCCAGTGAACTGATTCAAAAGGATATTCGGATTCACTGGGCATTAGTAAACCATCAGCAGCTTCTTGAAGTTTTGCAGCAACTTCTGCATTACTCATTGACTCAATTCTCCAAGTCTTTTGTTGACTGATGAACTTATACAAAACATTTCCTAGTATACATATTAAAACTTGCCATTATGCTTTTGGAGTTGGCTTTTGTGGTCTGATGGGAGGAAGTACCTCAAACTCAAAAGTAGCAATACGGCGATCGCCAATATAAACTTCTATCTTATGCTTACCTATAGGATCACCATTGGCGATCGTCCAAGAGTTTTTGATCACACCATCTTTAATTTTATCTGTGCGTTGAATATTTGCTGCTCTACCGTCAGGTGACAATGAGAAATTTTCAGTGTTACTTGTAGCCCAACTTTCAGGAGGTTTTGGCAACTGAAGGACTTCTCGCCATGTTACCTCACCTTGGTAGTTCTTAAGTTGAATTCGCCAGCCATATGCAACTCCCTCTTGAAGTGGTACTTTTTTTGTAGGGATGAGGGTAGTTTTTCCATCTTTTTCAACCCTGAGAACCCCAAATTCAACTTTACTGACAATAATTGGTTTAACAGTTGTAGAATTCTGTGCTTGTCTACTGGGAAGCTTGAGTGCTTCTACACCCATAACTGGTGATATCAGCCAAGACAAAGCCAATCCAATGCTACAAGCCCAAACTCTCGGTTGCATAATTTTTGGAGTATAGAATGATATTTATTGATATATAAGCAACCTCTTTTTTTCAGATAAATTATTAACACTTTTCTTGTATCAAAAAATTTTTAAGTTTAGAGAATCTCTGAAAATATCAACAAAAATAAAAATAGAGTGGAAAGCGTGTCTTCGATAGACACAACTCCACTCAATAACTTTTGCTAACGCACTCATCTAGTGATGACCCCACGGGTTAGCTTTTGAAGATAGCCTCAAGCAATTAACGAGACTCTGTACCTTGATTGGGGCTACCTGCTACAGTATCTTCTCCTGGTGCTTCTGGTGTAGCTGATTGTTTAGCATCAGATTGAGCAGCGTTACCAGTTTTGCGGATATCTTCTTCAATCGGGGTTTGATAACCACCAGAAGCAGCTCCAGAATTAGATGGTGTAGTTTCTTTCTTGTTTCCTTCAGCAGACATGAATTTTAGCTCCTTATTATTTTGTTCTGCAAACAGTCTAAAAAGAATAAGGGTACAGATTCATCTTTCCAAAATCTGGTTTACCTGAAATTTCTGTATGTCTGAAGGATTATTTTGCACTCACACGAAGTTGCGCTCATACAGTGTAACTTTTCTCCCGTGCCCCCCGTGTCCCCCTTGTCTTCCTTGTTTGCAAAAATATAAAAATCCCACTCCCTAGAAAAAGGAGTGGGATACTGTTTTATAGCAAATAACCGTATTTACGGTTATGTCTTATCTATAAATTCCGTTGTTATAACGGTCAAATCCTTCGGTGTAGACTGGTTCTACTTCTGTAACTTTGAAGTGATCTAGGTTAGCTTGCAGGATTTGTTTTTGACGCTCACTCAATCCTTCAATCTTTAATACATCCTCTACCTCATTGTAAGGAGCATATTTGATAATTTTGCCTGCGAGGGTAGGATACAAGCCGGGGTATTTCTGAAAAGCCCGCACATTGGTGTTGTTTAAATCAATTCTGTTGCCATATACATCTGCAAGCTTTGCATCTGCTGGATTCTGCAAGGCTAAAACAGAAACCGATGGTAAAGCAAAACTGTTAAAATTGCTAGCTTGGGCTATCTGAGGCGTACCTAACCATGCCAAGCATCCTACCAACAAAAAACTAAAGACTGTTAATAAACGCACCAATTTTTTCACGATTTTTCCACCTCTTTCCATCAAACCGAAATAAAAAGTTTTTAGCTAGTAGCGCTTAGTGAAAGGTTGTAAAGACCTTTTGAGTAGTTTCCTGTGGAATAGATAAAGTTTTGTAACAAAGCTCGCTAACTTAGCCCAGGGGCTTATATGTCTTTGTCCGCTTTGACTTTATCCTACTACAAGGGAAGAATGAAGGTTAAACCCTACAAAGATCTACCCATTAGACATTTACTTGTTCCTTTAACTGATAGCTATTTGCTTTATCAGCACACAGCAGTCATCAGAAACTAATATACAGCGTATTAATATCCACAATATTTGCAGCTACTAGGATTGACCCAATTTTTACTAAATATTTTTTAACTGAGCAATAATACTTATTCAAAAATCTAACTAATCGGAGAATACCAAAAATATTGCCATTAGCTAAGTTTTACAAAAATTAATATATTGCACATATTGTTTATGACTGACGCTGGTGTCACTTTTTGTCCGTAGTAATCAGTTCTAGCGCTGATTCTGAAGACTAAAGTCCTCACTACAAACTTAAGATAAGAAAGCCTGCTAAAACAGCAGGCAGAAACACAACAGAACTATGAACAACCTATGTGCTGTAAACTTTAAGGTTTAACTGAAATATTTCATTTCTGCCTCTAGCTGACGAATGAGGTTTTGATCACCGTTAGCTCTAGCTACTTCCAAGCGATGCTGCAAACTTCTTCTAATGCTTTC
Organism: Fischerella muscicola SAG 1427-1 = PCC 73103; assembly: GCF_000317245.1. Classification (GTDB taxonomy): domain Bacteria; phylum Cyanobacteriota; class Cyanobacteriia; order Cyanobacteriales; family Nostocaceae; genus Pelatocladus; species Pelatocladus muscicola_A. Next base: position 20,697 of record NZ_AJLJ01000159.1, on the reverse strand, counting down.
TCTGTGAGCTTCCCGTGCTTTTTTAATTACTTCTGTTCTGCTTGTAATCATAGAAATTACTTTGGTCTAAATCATCATTTCCTTATGTCTTGTGATCATAACATATCAAAATTTTAGTTGCATATGTTACAGAAAAATCAAACTTAGTCATATAAAGCAAATGAGATCACATGTTCGATAAGCAACAAAATCCACAATCACTGCTGACTTTACTCACTGATTTCGGCGATCGCGATGTGTATGTAGGTGTGATGAAGGGAGCGATCGCCCAAATTAACCCCCAAGTAAAGGTAGTAGACTTAACACACCAGATTCCGCCGCAAAATATTGCTGCTGCTAGGTTTTGTCTCATGGATGCTTATCTTTACTTTCCTGTAGGAACCGTACATATAGCAGTAGTAGATCCGGGTGTGGGGGGAAAAAGAAGGGCGATCGCTGTAAAATTTGCCCATGGATTCTTAGTTGGGCCAGACAATGGCTTATTTAGTGGAGTGTTGAGTCAAAGTCCTGCTGTCGCAGCAGTAGAACTAACAAATCATAATTACTGGCGCATTCCAAATGCTAGCAGCACATTTCATGGTCGAGATATTTTTGCTCCAGTAGGGGCGCATCTAGCTTGTGGTGTTCCTCTGCAACAGCTAGGAACACAAATCAATCCAGAAAGCTTAGTCAAGCTAGAGATAGCCAAATGCACTCAAAGCGAGAATATGATCATAGGTTGTATTCAATATATTGATCATTTTGGTAACCTAGTCAGCAATATTCCTGGAACTTACATACAAAACAAAAGTTGGGGCGTACTTGTGGGTGACAAAATCATACCAGGACGTAAAACTTATGGAGATGGGAAAATTGGCGATGCGATCGCCCTCGTTGGTAGTCACGGTTGGGTAGAATTGGCTATCAATACTGGTAATGCGCGATCACTGTTGCAGATGAATTTGGGAGATACCATACAAGTAGTGATCGATAGTGATTAGAAACAGATGGGGGATGCGGTAAATATGGAAGATAGGGAGAATAACTAAAGCCCTTGGATAAATCCTGGGGAGCAATCCAAAATCCAAAATCCAAAATCCTGTTAGAGGATGACTTATGACTACTCAAACAATATCAGCACCAGAAGTTTATCAAGGTCAATTTGGCGAATTTACGATTACTGAGAGCGATCGCAAAGGTGTGATTATTTACCGTAGTGGGTTAATGCTAGCTGCAATTTGCTTTGCTGTAGGCAGTGCTTTAGTATTGTTGAATCCTAATCCCACTACTTTTAAATTACTAACACCTTTATACACCTGTTTCAGTCTAGGACTTGGTATTAGCTTACTTACCATTCATATTTACATGGTGGAATTGCACCGAGCTTTACAAGTTTTTTGGCTCATTGGTAGTATATCCGCAATTATTTTGGCAATTACAAATAGTGAGCCTTTAGCTCTTACTATTTACACTCAACCATTAACATTATTGGGTGTTGGTTTTACCTTCGCAGCTTTGACTGGTATTTATTTTAAAGAAGCATTTTGTTTCAATCGTCTGGAAACAAAATTATTAACTCCCGTCGTACCTTTACTGTTGCTTGGACATTTAGTTGGTATATTGCCAATACAGTTAGAACAGCTTTTGTTAGGAATTTGGGCAATTTTATTTGTAGTTTTTGCTATACGGAAGACAGTACAAGCAATTCCAGCAGATATTGGAGATAAGTCAGTGTTTGCCTATTTAGAATCAAAACGTTCTGCCAAAGTTTAATGCAGAAAAATGTAAAATATAGATCAAAAAAATTCCCATCATGCGTTTATTTAAGCGTCAGTATTTATGGATGCCGACTATAGTGGGATGGGGAATTATCATAACTTTTTTTGGTGTAATTGCGAGTTTGATTTTTTTTCAAATACATCCTTTTTTGGCAATTAATTCACCACTTCAACAAGCCGATGTTTTAGTTGTAGAAGGCTGGATACCAGACTATGCATTAAAACAGGCGGTAACAGAATTTCAAGAAAAATCTTACAGTCAACTTATCACTACAGGAGTGCCGTTAGAAAGAGGCTCATATCTTTTAGAATATAAAAATTATGCAGAACTTGCTGCCATTACTTTAAAAAATATCGGTTTAAAACCAGAACAAATTGTCGCTGTTCCCTCAGCAGAAGTTGTCAAAGATCGTACTTATGCATCTGCGATCGCACTTCGCCAATGGTTAGAAAAATCAAATTCCCAAATCACCGCAATCAATCTGTTCACCCATGATACCCATGCTCGCAGAAGTTGGTTGATATTCCAACAAGCGCTAGCCCCTAAAATTCAAGTTGGGATCATTAGCAGTACACCACAAAATTATGATCCGCGCCAATGGTGGATTTATAGTGCAGGTGTACGATCAATCATTGATGAGATAGTAGCTTATGTTTATGCTGTAGTCGTGAGTTGGAAAGCGTGATGCAGAGACGCGATTCATCGCGTCTGTACAATTATCAGTTCTATTATTCACTGTTAACTGTTCACTGTAATGACAAATGACAACCAACACGAGTAACCTTGACTCATACTCAATGAGGATTGAGAATTGGTAGTTGAAAGTGCGTATTGGCTAGCTTGGTCACAAATATCAGGGATTGGCCCAGTATTACTACAACGATTACAACAGCATTTTGGCACGCTCCAGGCAGCTTGGGAAGCTAGTCCAGCACAGTTACAAGCGGTGGAAGGTTTTGGTTTTCAGACATTGCAAAAAGTGGTGAGACAGCGATCGCATCTTCATCCTGAACAATTACTCATCCAACACCAAGAACAAAACCCGAATTTTTGGACACCAGTAGATCCAGAATATCCCCGCTTGTTAATAGAAATTCCCAGTCCACCGCCATTGTTATATTTTCGTGGTGAAGTCGAACTTGGAGAAAATTTAGGCGAAACTCCACTAGTTGCGATCGTTGGTACGCGCCAACCTTCAGAATATGGTATCCGTTGGACTCGTCAAATTAGCACAGCTTTAGCTAAAAATGGTTTTACAGTTGTTTCTGGTTTAGCAGAAGGAATTGATACAGAAAGTCACACCGCTGCTTTGAAAGCTGGAGGACGCACTATAGCAGTTTTAGGTACAGGTGTAGATGTCATCTATCCAGCAAAAAATCAGCAACTGTACAAACAAATTTTAAGTGCAGGGTTAGTTTTGAGTGAGTACCCAGCCAAAACCCCACCTGATCGTACTCAATTTCCCCGTCGTAATCGGATTATTGCTGGGTTGAGTCGCGCTGTCTTGGTGATGGAAGCGCCTTTAAAATCGGGTGCATTAATTACTGCGAACTATGCGAATGAATTTGGTAGAGATGTTTATGTTTTACCAGGTAGAGTCGATGATTACCCATCTCAAGGATGCTTAAAGTTACTGAGTCAAGGTGCTGCTCCCATTTTAAAAGAACTAGATGAATTATTAAAAATGCTGGGAGCCATACCAAAAATAGATTCTTCTTTAGCTTCCCCAGAACCGCAACAATTAATCTTGCCTGATTTGCCACCAGAACTGCAACAAGTAATGAATATAATTTCTTCAGAATCTTTACCCTTCGATATGATTATCCAGCAAACAGGTATGGCTGCGAGTGCTGTTTCTAGTGCGTTGTTGCAGTTGGAATTGATGGGTTTAGTTTCACAACAACCAGGAATGAGATATCAACGTAGCTGAAAAAGTTTATTAGCCTGGTTTGAAAATGGGGAACGGGGAACGGTGATAAACTTAGATTTCATCCCCAGGAATTGAAAAATCTAAATTCAATTTACAACTCTTTTCACTACAGTAGGATTTACTAGGCTAAATGATAACGGGCTAGAAGCCCATACCACCAGAACAATTTTTGATGGCTGAAGTGGGTTCTCGCCCGTTCAATTTATTAAACCCTCATCTAGTTCAATTTCTTCGTTGAGGGATCTTTCTAAGAGATTGGTAAAAGCTTAATTTAAGCAGGAATGACTTGAAGAATCAGTGAGCGTTTATCAAGCGACTGGACTTTACCCACTGAATTGAGATCATCGACAATGCGGTCTAGTAATTTTCCTGCTTGATCACGATATTGATGTTCTCGACCCCGTAAACGAATAGCAAACTTGACAGAATCGCCTTTACTTAACCACTGAGTTGCTTGACTAATACGTAAACTGTAATCAGCTGCACCCACATTTGGACGGAATCGTACTTCCTTGACCGTGGGTCTAGCACTTTGAGTCTGACGTTTTTTCTTTTGATACTGAAGCTTACCATAGTTGAGAATCTTCGCCACTGGAGTCTCTTTATCTTGGGAGACTACAACCAGGTCAAGATCCACACTCTGGGCTAGCTCTAGAGCTTCACGGGTGTCTATCAGACCACGATTGTTATTTTCATGGTCAATTAATAAGACTTGAGGTGACTTGATTTGGGAGTTAATTAGTTGCTTTTGGACTACGATAGTGATTTCCTCTCAGTTTTTCAAGAGTTTAATTTTACTAGTAATACTAAGGTAACACAACGTTAAATGAGCAAGATGGTGTATCACCAAAAATTGGGATAGCTAGTAGCCTGTCAATTGGCAATTGACGGCAAAAGGGAAAAGTAAAATCCTGAACAGTGAAAAACTGTCTGTCACAATAAACTTGACAGTACATGAATCAATAGCATGATGAATGAGTTAAGCTGACGACAGCAGCTTTAATCGAAAAAAACAATGGCAAATATTCCCTCAATTCTCGCTCTAGACTTTGATGGTGTAATTTGCGACGGACTAATTGAATATTTTGAGGTAGCATGGCGTACTTATTGCCAAGTTTGGTTCCCTGCAAACGAAACACCACCAGATGATTTGGCTTCTCAATTTTATCGACTCAGACCCGTAATTGAAACAGGTTGGGAAATGCCTGTTTTAGTCAAAGCCTTATTAGATGGAATTGCAGAAGTAGAAATTCTCCAAGATTGGCATAATATTAACCAGAAAATTTTGCTTCACGACAATCTCAACGCCAAAGAAATCAGCACCACATTAGATAAATTACGCGATGAATGGATTGCTAATGATTTAGAAGGTTGGTTGAGTTTGCATCAATTTTATCCAGGTGTCATTGACAAACTTCAAACGACAATTGCCAGTACCAGTAAACTATATATTATCTCTACAAAGGAAGGACGTTTTGTCCAGCAATTATTACAGCAAGAAGGAGTAAATTTAGGTTCCGAAGTTATTTTCGGGAAAGAAGTGAAACGTCCAAAATATGAAATTTTACGTGAATTAATTCAACTACACAAATTACCACAAGAAACAGTCTGGTTTGTGGAAGATCGATTAAAAACATTACAGTTAGTAGACCAGCAAACAGACTTGAAAGATGTAAAACTCTTCCTCGCAGACTGGGGTTACAATACTCCCTTAGAAAAAACTACAGCCCAAAATGACCCACGCATTCAGTTATTATCATTGTCTCAATTTGGACAAGATTTTTCGGAATGGGTTTAGTTGTTAGTGGCTGGTAGGGGTGGAGACGCCCCTACAAATAAATTAAGATAATTCCTGTTGTAACCGCTTGTGAAAAGCTTCCATTCCAAAATTTGCGATCGCCATTTCTCGCAACCACTCACCGTTACAACGTTGATCTCCGCCTTTAAGGATTTCTATACAAGCCGTAGCTACAGCATCAGGATCGCGATATGGAACTCGCCATCCGAGTTTACCATCCTGCAATGGCTCTGCGGAACCATCGGCATCACCAGATAGTACGGGTACACCACAAGCCATTGCTTCTAAATAGACAATCCCAAACCCTTCCTGAGAAGGCATAATGTAAGCATCAGCTAGGCGGTAGTGTTCCACTAGTTCTTCTGTGGGTACAAAGCCAGCAAACACAACGCGATCGCTAACTCCCAAATCTTGTGCTAGCTTGGCAAGACGGGGTTGATCATCACCACGACCTATAACTAAATATTTCACTTCTGGGAAAACTTGAGCTATTTGTGGTAAGGCTTGAATTGTGATATCAACGCCTTTGTAAATATCACCAGACCACAACCGCGCTACAGTCATTAATACTTTAGCTTTTTGTAAACTATAGCGTTCGATTAAATTAACTGGTTTTTCTCCACGAGTCAAGCGATCGCCATCCACAGCACAAGGTAAAATTTTAACGCGATCACGATTAAGATAATTGGTTATACAGGCAACTTCACGAGTGTAGCGGCTAATTGTCCAAATTTGGGCTGCTTTTTGCAAGCTGGATTGCATGAACTTTGGTAATGGTTCCCAAACCTCTTTACCATAGGTGATCACAGTATAAGGAATTCCCAGAAATTGACATAACATTCCCACCAAAGGTGCTAGCTTGATATGACCACAAAAAACACGCTGGGGTCGTTGACGGATCAGATGAGTGAGTAATGCGATCGCCATTTTCACTCGTCCAAGTTGGGGTGACAAAGTTTTAAAATAATGAAATTGGCAGCGTTCAGATATAAAAGGATTGGTGCAATCAGGAGCATCACGTAATATAAATATATCTGCATGTATTGGTTTAGTTAATTCCAAATAAGCTTGAAAAATATCTTTCACATAAGATTGAATTCCACCTTCACAGGAAAAAATTTCCAAAAAGATGAAAACATGGTTAATTGGTGTATTGATTGATTGGTTTAATTCTACTTTTTCTTGGATTGGTGAAGTTAGCATTTGTAGTAAGATTCGTGATGATTAAATTCTGGAAAAATCAGGATAAAAATTAAAGTACATCCGAATAAAAATTAATTCAGAGATACATAACTACGAGGCTTTAAAATCCTAGCAAATGCGTTACCGGAAACCGAATGTTGAGTTTACGGAATTGAATATTTTTTTGGTTATATACTTAATATTATCTTTATAAATTTTTGAGAAAACTAAGTAATTTTTCTGAGAAATGTATTGCGATCGCAGTTTCCACAACTGCCTCAGAATTCATTCTGAGACTAATAACATAAAAGTCTTAGCGTATAAGACAGCAAAACCACCAACTGTAGTGAGATCGTTGATGATACGAATCATACCTTTGGTGTAGTATTTCACTCTGTGGCTCGACTTTCTGTTTGTTTGCGTAGCGTTCCACAAAAAAATATCATTGACAAGTTAATAACCTCTTACTATTGTGATGTGTTAATGATAAAATGCATGTGCTAAAAATCACTATTTAATTACTAACTGTATGGAGTATCAGTCTTATTCCATTAGACAACTACTGGATTCGGTAAGTAGCGGTAGTATTAGAATCCCAGCCTTCCAGCGTGGTTTTGTATGGGATATGAATAGAGTGGCATACTTAATGGACAGTATTTATAAAAGATACCCTTTTGGTTCTTTGCTATTCTGGAGAACAAAGTCAAAACTTGCAACTGAAAGAAAACTCGGTGTATTTGAGCTTCCAAATCCAAAAGAGGATTACCCTATAGATTATGTTTTGGATGGTCAGCAAAGGCTTACATCGATTTTCTCTGTATTTCAGACAGAATTAAAACCAACACTAGAAAACGAATGGACTGGAATATACTTTGACTTAGAAGCAGAAGAAGATGCCCAAGAAAGTCAATTCCAAGCACTACGTGATGAAGAAGTTATATCGGGAAAGCACTTCCCTCTAAATGTATTATTCGATTCTGTAAGGTACAGAGAGGCTACAGCCAAATGTACTAATGAGCAAATTATACGCTTAGATACACTACAAGAAAAATTTAAAGAAGTATCTATTCCTGTACAAATTTTAAAAACAGAAGATAGACCTATTGTTGCTATCGTATTTGAACGTGTTAATAGACTTGGAATGAAGCTAGATACACTTCAATTACTTTCAGCATGGACATGGAATGAAGATTTTGATTTATTAGAAAACTTCAGAACACTGAAAGAAGAATTAGAAGAATTTGGATTCTCTGAAGTCGGTGAAGATTGCGATTTAATATTAAGGTGTGCTGCCGCTATTCTAAAAAAAGAAACAACTCCAGAAAGTCTGTTAGAATTGAGTGGTCAACAAGTTAGAGAAGCTTTCCCAAAAGTTAAAAATGGCATTTTGGGTGCAATTGATTTTATGAGAAAGCAATTGAAAATTGCATCTCTAAAAAACCTTCCATATCCCGGACTAATAATTCCTCTATCTGCATTTTTTGCAGAACCTGATGGAAAAGAAGTTTCTTGTGATGCAGTAGTCTATAATAGATTAAAACAATGGTTTTGGAAATCTTGTTTTACAAATCGATATAGCACTCAAACTAAAAAAATTATTATAAGTGATATAGAAGAAGTCACTAAGCTTAAACATGGAGAAGATAGTCGTTTGGGTGATATTGATTGCAATTTAGACAAAGAGTTTTTTATAGAGAATCAATTTCGTCTTAGTAATGCTAGTACTAAAACTTTTATTTTAATGCTTGCCAATAATACCCCAAAATCCTTTTTATCAGGCTCATTGATTGATTTAGATAAAGTTTTACAAAAGTATAATAAAGCAGAATTTCATCATATTTACCCTAGAGCATATCTTAAAGATTTAAGATTTGAGGATAATTTTATTAACTGCCTTGCTAATTTTTGTTTTTTGAGTACTTCAGAGAATAAAAAGATTGGACGGAAAAAACCATCCGAATATGCAATCATGATGCCCAAAGGAGATGCTTTGAAAGATATTTTAACCAGTGCCTTATGTCCATCAAATGTATTCGATGATAATTTTAAGTCTTTCATTGAAAACAGAGCAGCATTATTGGCTGACTTTGCAAAGGAATTAATCCAAAATTAACATGGTCAGTAGGTTCGCTTAAGTAATAAATAACCTAACAAAAATTTTTACTTTCTTCGCGTCTTCGTAGTTAGTTCAAAACGAAGACGCGATTTAGTTACTAAAATAGTTACATCCGCTCTAACACTTGAATTCCTAACAAAGATAATCCCAACTTCAAAGTTCTAGCTGTTAAATAACACAGTGCTAAACGTGATGTTCTGATTGGTTCTTCTGATTTGAGAACAGGACAATTTTCGTAGAACTTGTTAAACTTATCGCTGAGTTGATACAAGTATTCACATAACCGATTCGGCAATAAATCTTGCTCAACCTCACTAATAATTTCGTCGAGTTGTAACAGATGCTTTGCTAAAGTTAATTCTGTGTCTTCTTTTAGCATTATTTTGGCATCTGTACCCAACTTTTCAAAATCAACATTACCTCCGCGGCTAATTCCTTGGGTACGCACATAAGCATACAGCATGTAAGGTGCGGTGTTACCTTTGAGAGACAGCATTTTGTCATAGCTGAAGACATAGTTGCTAGTACGGTTTTGGCTCAAATCTGCATACTTCACCGCACTAATACCAACTACTTTGGCAACCTTGGCTTTGAACTCTTCGGTTTCTTGGCGTCCCTCTTCTGTTAATCTATTTTCTAAGTCTGCACGAGAGCGAGCGATCGCTTCATCCAATAAATCCCGTAACCTTACTGTATCACCAGAACGAGTTTTGAATTTCTTACCATCTTCACCCAGAACCAAACCGAAGGGGACGTGAACGAGTTCGACATCATCGGGAACCCACCCGGCTTTACGGACTACCTGAAATACCTGGGCAAAATGATTTGCTTGTCCAGCATCTGTAACATAAATTATGCGTTTGGCATGATCTTCTTGAATTCGGTAGCGGATAGCGGCTAAGTCTGTGGTTGCGTAGTTGTAACCACCATCGGATTTTTGCACAATTAAGGGTAGTGGTTCACCTTCTTTGTTGGTGAATCCTTCCAAGAAAACGCATTTTGCGCCTTGATCTTCTACCAGCAATCCAGTCTGTTCTAAATTTTCTACAACTTTTGGCAATAAGGGATTGTAAAAAGACTCTCCCCGTTCTTGCACTTTAATATCTAGCAAGTCGTAAATAACTTGAAACTCTTTCCTTGATTGTTCACATAACAATTTCCAAGCATGAATTGTATCTTCTGCACCTGCTTGTAACCTGACAACTTCTTGGCGTGCTTGTTCTTGGAAAGCTTCATCTTCATCAAACCGCTTTTTAGCTTGTCGATAAAAAGTGACTAAATCACCAATATCTAAAGCATTAGCAGTTGTCAGAGCTTCTGGATAAACTTCTCGCAGATACGTAATTAACATCCCAAACTGCGTTCCCCAATCACCAACGTGATTCAAGCGCAGCACATCGTGTCCTTGAAATTCTAAAATACGAGCAATGCTATCGCCAATAATAGTGGAACGTAAATGTCCGACGTGCATTTCTTTGGCAATGTTGGGACTGGAAAAATCCACAATTTCGCGCTTTGGGGTTTTCGCCTTCGCAACTCCTAATCTAGAATCTGCTTGCATTGTAGCTATTTGCGCTTCCAGATATTCGGTAGTGAGTTTGAGATTGATAAAGCCAGGCCCAGCCACTTCTGGTGGTTTGCAGATATCAGCTACATCCAGTTTATCAACAATAGCTTGAGCGATCGCTCGTGGTTGTTGTCCTAAGCGCTTGGCTAAAGATAAAGCTACATTCGCCTGATAATCACCAAATTTCGGATTGCTTGCTGGAACCAACACCGGATCTACTCCAGTTAACTCCGCGCCAAAAGCTGCAACTAAAGCTTGCTGTAATTTTTCTTTTAATAATTCTTGTGTAGCGTTCATATATATTGTTGGGAAGCAGGCGATAAGTGATGAGATATCTTTAACGACCTGATTATTCTAGCTTTAAAATGCGATCGCATTATCCAAGTGAGGGTGAGGATTATGCAAGATTTAGTGCAGCTTTGCGTGAAAGCGTAGCGATTTAAAACGCAGAGGGACGCGGAGTCTTATTGGTGCCAAAAAATTCCCCTTGCACAACGCACTGGCTTCCCTACGGTAATTTTATTTTTACTTTATAAATAACCTCTTGCTAAATTAGTGGAAAATATACCTAACAGTTTTTTTGTTAAACAAATTAGTGATCTTTATCACAATATTATTTAATCTAAATCACTAACTACAAACATTGTGATTAGTTTAGTTGAGAAAAAAATCTATCTTAGCTACAACTAAAAGTAGATTTTATTTTATTAATTGTGTGGCTGTGGGTAAGACTATGCTAGAAAGAATCCTACTGGCTATATTACTAACATTTACTTTAAGCCTTTTTACCGAACTGAAATCGCCTTCTTTCGCTCAGAATCGCAGGATATTGAATAGCCAAAATAGGCTTGTTTTCAATTTCAAGCACAACAATTAAAAAATCTATCTAATGGTAGATCTGCTTATTTACAGCAGCAATAAAAGCCCCTGGCAAGTGTAGGTTTTTTCAACAACACTTGAAACTGAACATGCGGGACAAGGGAGACAAGGGGGACACGGGAGACAATAAACACCAATGACAAATGACCATTGTACAGACACGATTTATCGCGTCTCTAATGACAAATGACTTAATTATTTTTGTTTCATTTGTCGTTGCAATTGTTTCAATGTTTGATACATATCAGGTAAGCGATTTAAAATAGCAGATACTTTCACAAACTGTTTGTGGGGTACGGCGGGAAGACCAGAGACAATTTCTCCTGGTGCTACATCGCTGTGAATTCCAGCTTTCGCAGAAGCGATCGCACCATCACCGATTTTCACTTGGTTGGCAATTCCTGATTGTCCTGCCAAAATGACGCGATTACCAAGTACTACGCCTCCTGCAATTCCGGCTTGACCTGCTAACGCACAACCTGCACCAATTTGGCAACCGTGACCAATTTGTACTAAATTATCAATAATTGTATAGCGACCAACCCGTGTTTCACCGACTGCGGGACGATCAATGGCGCTGTTACAGCCAACTACAACACCATCTTCCAAAACTGTATAACCAGATTGTTCAACTTTCAACCAACCAGTTGCAGTCGGTACAAAGCCAAATCCTTCCGCACCAATGACAGCACCACTGTGAATTTCACAATCTGCACCAATGAGAGTACGTTCGTGGATTGTGCAGTTAGCATGTAAAGTTGTGCGATCGCCTATCTTGGCATCAGGATAAATCACAGCATTGGCATGAATATATGCACCATGACCAATTTCTACTCCATCATGAACTACAACATGAGGGCCAATGTAAACATCATTGCCAATTTTCGCATTCGGACTAATTACAGCAGTGGGATGAATCTCTGGAGTCGGACGCCAAGGTTGGTAGAAAAATTTCAGAGTTCTTGCAAAGATTAGCTTTGGTTCTGGAGTAGCAATCCAAGCAATACCACGTTCTTGTGCTTGTGCTTGTAGTGCTTCATTTTTGGGCAAAATTAAAGCGCTTGCACTAGTCTTACCTACCATTGCGGCAAATTTTGGCCCTTCAATATAACTAAGAGTTCCGCTTGTAGCTTCATCAACTGCTGCTATCCCAACAATTTCTGGATTATTGTCTTTGTCGAAATCAAGACTATTGGAGGCAGCAGCATCACCAAGTTTCGCCAGTATATCGCTAAATTTCATAGTGGTAAATAGTCCTCATATTAAAAAAGGGGATTCTCCTTACGGAGACGCTTCGCGAACGGGGAAAGGGGATTGGGAATTGGGGATTGGGAATTGGGGATGGGTATTAAATTATTCTCTGTTATCTCCCCTTTCCCCGATCCCCTTTCCCCGATCCCCTTTCCCCAATCCCCATTACTCCTTCAATAACAAATAATATAGAGTACCATTACCACCCGTAATTCCGGCGCGATCGCCTGCTAATTTACCAGTTCCCATAAAATAATCTACCCGTCCTGGGCCTTTGATGGCGCTACCTGTATCTTGGTCGAGAACGAAGCGGCTGACTCGGCGTTTAACTAGTGTTCCCTTTCCAGTAGGATAAGGAAATGAGTTATTAATTATTGCTAGCGCCCCCGGTGGCATGAGAGATTTATCTGTGGCGATGGAACGTTCTGGTGTAACTGGTACACCAATACTGCCAGTTGCAGGTGTACCACCAGTGTCCTTGAAAAAAACGAAACGTTCCCACCGTGGTAGATAACTATTCATCTCTTTGGGATTCTGGTGGAAGAATGTGATGAGAGTAGGCATTGTTAAACCTTGTAAAGGTAACTTGCCATCTTTAGCTAGTTCTTTGCCGATACTAGTCCAAGGATAATCAGTCCCTCCGGCGTAGCCAACAGAGGTTCTTTTTCCATTCGTTAATCTTAGCTGGGCAGAACCTTGGATATGTACTAGATATGCATCTAGGCGATCGCGAAACCAAAATAATTCCAAGCCGTGTAATTGACTTTTATCACCCAATAAACCATCTTTTCCTTCTAAATCTAGACGTTTGGGATGTGGTTTTACCCATGTGTCAATATCGGGCGGTAGTCGATAAAGAGGATATTTATATACTGAAGTGCGAACTCTACTGGCAGTATAAACTGGCTCGTAGTAGGCAGTAAATTTGACAGCACCATTACCGTCATTGCCAACTGATTGATAAAAATCAAATTCTCGACGTACAGCTGCTTGCAGTTGAGCTGGTGATTTAGAGCTAACCACCAACTCACGAAAACGCAGCAAGCTACGACGGACGCGAGCAAGGGTGATTTCAGAGATAGGATAATTTTGATACGCTGCTCGTGCCTTCTCTGTTGTCAGATAACGTAAACTGTTGTCAATAGATGCCAACATTGCTTTGCGATCGCCTCGTTTGCTCTTTCCACTCCAAAGTTGTTCATCCCAACCCAAGCATTCATGAATAGGTTTACAATCAGTACCTAAAGTTACCAGTTTTAGTGGCGGTGATAACTCTGGTGGTGGTAAGGGTTCGGTGGAGTTGGTTGGTGGCAATGGCAAAGGCGGTACATTAATCGGGATAGGTATCTGAGCCAACCCAGAGAAAACAGGATTTACAAAGCTAATTCCTAAACTCAAGGAAACCAAAGCAAGCGTTTTTCTCATGATTTATGTAAATCTATCTTTCCACACTAGAGCTAAAAAGTGGTTCCACACGAATGGCCACAATCCGCAAGGGACGCACAACCATGTATTCACCTTGAATATTTTTGATCGGCACGTTTATAAAATCATCTGAGGCGGATTTTGGCATCAGTTCGCCACTATACCATTTTTGAAAATCCTGAATTGTCGGAAACCGCACCTCTTCCCGATGACCACTTTCCATTAGTAAGTGTACTGCGTATTCATTAGGAGTTCTAGGCATACTGTTTGAATCATTTGAAACACATGCAACCCATTTTGGACTACGCACTGCCCGAATGGGAAGAGTGAAGAAACCACAGTTGAGACTATGACGCTTGTTATCCTAGTGAGGGTTCCCGGTTGGAGGGACAAGGAAGCAGCCAGACGTGGGGACAAAGGAGAATAAGCAATGACCAATTTTGATGTCTAATTACCCTTGATAATTGACGATTGACCAACCACTAACCTTTAACAATAATTTTATTTTGATAAGTTCATATTTTATGAGTCAATACTCATAAAATATGAAAAATATAAGACTTATAAACTATTTTTCTCTAGTTTTGTATATATACTCTGTTGATAAAGATATTCTATTAAAAAGCTCTTGAAGATTAAATATTGACTTTTTATTTCAAAAGTAAAGTTTAGTTTCAAACAAACACACCCTTCTCTAGATAGTGCTAATTTAATAGTTGAAGCAAACAAAGCTTCCCTGGCAGATAAAACAGCTAGATGAGTAAACTAAAAAAGAGGTAAAGACGCTGTTGAAACTCAATCTGTCTCGTTATCAAACAACAACACCTAACTCTAAAAGCGATATTTCCTCATAGTGGAAAAAAGGGGGCACTGTAACTGATTGACTTTACTGAAGTCAAAAGGTGATTCACCCAGTACATCCCCGGCTAGAATTAACGATGAGAGGAAATAACTCAGCTATTAGTTGCTTAGGTGTTGTTGTTTTTGAAACGCACCTAGTATTTCACAAACCCAAAAATAGACTGGTCTTGACTCAGAAAAGGGCAAGGGTAAAACAGTACAATTAATCAGTCTTTTTTTCTGCCCTTAATACCAATTTGAAAAAAGAATGCGACAGATAGACTGACATAAATCTCATGCACCAAAGAGTTACCCAATCCAAAATCTAAAATCCAAAATCCAAAATGGTATAACCTTTCCCCATTTTGAACGACTAGGTGTAAGCTGGTACGAAGTGGAATCGCACGAGACATTTGAAATATTTGAAATAGCGCCTTATGTCAATAATTGCTCTTAGGGCATGGTATCTTGAAAATTACGAGCCGATACAAGAACTGGAAAAACGCCCACCGGATATTCGCCTCAACAAAAAGAGTCTGCTGAAATCGGGGCTAAGAGCAGATTTTTTAGAAGACAGCGAAGCTATCAGGAAATCAACTTGGTTTGGTCGTTATCTAGAAGGGGAAAATATTGAATTTTATATAGAAGGTAGTGGTGGCTATTGTGTGGCTAATATTGACTTGATTAGTCACGAGATTTATTTTACTAAACAGTCAATTTTAGCACAATTAGAACCGACAATATTTTTTTGTTATCAGACAGAATATGCACCAGCAACGGATGCATTGCGAGAAGCATTATTAGTAAACGTGGAAAAATTGAACTTGCGATCGCGTCTGCCTTTAAAATTAGTAGAATCTCACCGTCCTCAAGAGGCTCCTCTACGACTAGGAAGCACTATGATGCGAAAAATTCGTAGAAGTTTGTTGTTCATTGCAGATACCACACCTATTGCTAATATAGAAGGTAAACAAACTGCTCAATTAATTCCTAGTCCAAGCGTTTGTGTGGAAATTGGCTATGCAATTAGCAGCAAAAGATCTGAGCAAATTTTACTAGCGCAAATGCAGCGCCCTGATTTTCCAGGACAGTTTCCTTTTGATTTACCACCTACACAAATTTTACAATTTCAAGATACTCTAGAATTAAATGAAATTTTGCTACCAACAATTGAAAGCTTGCTAGCGCGATTTAAATTATTTTTCTAAAAGTAGGGGCGAACTAACCTTACTCTAGGAGAAGCTGAGTCCTGCAAAGCATTAATAATTTTTTGCTTAATTAGAAAAATCTGTATAAAGATAGATTCAAAAAAATCTAATATATTCACATATTACATTAGTCATCTATTGCATCTTGTTGGAAATATACAATTAGAAAGAGAACTTTCATTCAATACCACACCCGACACTTTTCAGTTGAGGGAAACTCATAACCCTCTGTGGAGATTAGGGGAAAGGGACGGTTATTTATCTGTTACTCCTTCACCTTTAACCGGGAGCATCCCAAATGTTCAACAAAACCCGCCTGCGATTCAAATCGCAGTCTCATAGCTAAAAGTCTGCTTCAACCAACTAACTGTTTGATTTGTTTGAGTCGTATAAAGATGACTTGTGCTAGTAGTTCAAGGTTTAAACCCAAGCGCGGTATATTGAAAAAATTGGGATGCTTCCCCTTAAACTTTTTCCCAGAGTACTAGTGGTTCATGTCATTAATTTTGATGGGTCGTGGGTGTTCAGATCCCCGACTTCTTAAAGAAGTCGGGGATCTATAACCTCTCAGAACTAATGAGACAGAGTACTAGTGGTCTGTCCCATTAATTTTGATAAGTTGTGAAAGTTTGTAGTTAGGGGCTTTAGCCCTTGAAATTGAGCGATAAATCGCTCACTACAAACCTTGCAAAATTAATGACATAGACCACTAGTACTGATTTGCAATCCGTCTTCAAATTTACTGCTATCGATCAACGCATTTGAAACACTTTCAATGCTAAAAGTCAACCGCTTACTCCAGCACGGTTTTTACTCAGTCTTTTCACCTTCAGTGATTACACGAACTGGAACCATAATCGCAATAGTGATCGGCTGCTCAGTCATGCTTGGCTGGTGGTTCGATATTGACTTTTTCAAAAACTGCTTTTATCTCAGCACAGTGACTATGAAAGGTAATACAGCTCTGTGCTTTTTTCTCTCAGGTTTATCGCTATTTTTGTTTTTTAGTGTTGATGGAGGTAGGGAGAGAACTTCTCCCGCTCATTCCAGCCCTACGGGTAGATACGTAGACGCAAAGTGGCTACTTATTCCAACAACCCATCTCAAAATTATTGGTCGAGTCTGTGCGTTTACTGTCTTGACAATTGCATCACTCACATTAACTCAATATTTATTTGGTTGGGATTTTGGTATTGATCAGTTGCTATTTTACGAAAAAGCAAAAACCCCACTGACTTTTCAGCCAGGACGGATGGGTGTGAATACAGCACTGAGCTTTCTGTTGGTAGGTTTGTCTTTAGAGCTTTTAGAGAAACCAAAAAGCCGTCGCAGTTATTGGTTTGCTCAGATTTTCACTTTGATCACAATTTTGATTGCTTTACTAGCTTTGATTGGTTATGCCTATCAAGTAAAGATTTTTTACGGGATGTTCCCTCATGTCACATCAATGGCATTACACACAGCCATCGGGTTGATTGTACTTTGTGTGGGTACTCTGTGGAGTCAGCCAGAACGAGGAGTGATGAAAGTCATCACCAGTCAAACAGATGGTGGTTTGCTAGCACGTCATTTATTGATAGCCGCGATCGCACTACCTATAATCACAGGCTGGTTAATTCTGCAAGGAGAAAGGGCTGGACGATACAAGTCAGAGTTTGCAATTTCCCTGTTTGCAATCGTTTTAATTACAATTTTGGCAATTGTGATTTGGGAAAATGCAGCAGCAATTCAAAAGCTTAGTCACCAACGCGATCGCGCCAAATTAGCACTAAAAACAAATACAGAAAAACTCAAAAGTTTTGTAGACTCAAACGTCATCGGCATTTTGTATGGTGACATTTACGGTGGTATCAACCAGGCTAATGACAAGTTGCTGCACATGATTGGCTACACACGAGAAGATTTACAAGCAGGTGGTATTAATTGGAGGGATATTACACCACCAGAGTATTTGCCTTTGGATGCACAAGGTATTGCTGAAGCCCAAGCAACAGGCGCTTGCATACCCTACGAAAAAGAATATATTCGGCGTGATGGCAGCCGTATTCCTGTTTTAGTAGGTTATACGTTAGTAGGAGAAAAACAACAAGAGTCAGTAGCCTTTATCCTAGATTTGAGCGATCGCAAGCAAACAGAAGCAACCCTACTCCAAACAGAACAGCGATTTAGATTGGCGGTTGATAACATGCCAGATGTTTTTGCCATTTATGACGCCCAACTAAGGTTTCAATTTGTCAATGCGGCGGCTTTGCAGCGTCTCGGTAAGGCGAAAGAGGAAGTTATCGGACGTACTGACGAAGAAATCTTTCCGGCTGAGATCACACAACTTTATCTTCCGATTCTGTTTAAAGCAGTTGAAACGCGCACGACTCAAACAACAGAAACCACAATTAATTTTCCTGAAGATGGCACATTGACCACACTCATTAAATATGTGCCAATCTTAGATGACAAAGGGGAAATTTATCAAATTTTGGCATTTGCTGAAGATATCACAATCCGCAAGCAGGCAGAAGAAGCACTCCGCAATCAACAAAAATGGTTGGAAGACTTACTCAATCTCATGCCCACACCCCTGTTATTAATCGAACCAGGAACAGCGCGAATTACTTTTGCCAATAAAGCTGCTGACGAAGTTGCTGGGGGGAAATTTCCCAAAGCAGATTCAGCCGCAGATTATCAAGCTCTTTATTATTCAACTGACGCCGCCGGAAATCACATTCCCGAAGAACAAGCACCAGGGGTCAGAGTAGCCCGTGGCGAACGCTTAGACGGAGTCGAGCTAGACTGGCATACACCAGCAGGTATCCGCTCTTTGCTGATCTATGCAGATACTCTACCAGCCATGCACGGTTATCCAACTACTTGTGTATTAACATTTCAAGATATCACTAATCTCAAACGTGTTGAAAAAGCTCTATCTTTAGGTTACAAACGGCTACAGCTGTTATTTGGTACAGCCAGTGATCTACTTTCTAGCAAAGAGCCTGTGGCATTAATTGAAGGTTTGTTTCACAAACTGGCGGAGCAAATTGGTTTAGATGTTTACTTTAATTTTTTAGTGACTGAAAATCCCCAGGTAATGCATTTAGCTTCCTGGCACGGAATTGATGAAGAAACCGCTCAAGCAGCAAAATTGCTAGAGATTGGTCAAGGGATGTGTGGTACTGTTGCCCAAGAACGCCGTCCCATTTCTATTGAGAATGTCCAAGAATCAACTGATCCGAAAATAGAACTTTTGCGGGCAATTGGTATTAAGACTTATTATGGTTATCCATTAATTGCCCAAGGACAATTATTGGGTACTTTATGTTTTTGCAGTCGCAGTCGCTGGCGATTTAGCCAAAATGAAATTGGCATGATGCAAGCAGTTTGCGATCAAGTAGCGATCGCTATGGAACGAGCGCGTTTAATTACTTCTTTGCAACAACAAACCGAGCAGTTACAAGAAGCAAACCGGATGAAAGATGAGTTTCTCGCAATATTATCCCACGAATTGCGATCGCCCCTCAATGCAATTCTCGGATGGTCACAATTGCTACGCTCTCGCCAACTCAACGAAACTCAAATCACTAAAGCCTTAGAAACTATAGAGAGAAACGCCAAAACCCAAACCCAATTAATAGAAGACTTACTAGATATCTCGCGTATTATCAGAGGCAAGTTACGTTTAAATGTACGTACTTGCAACTTAATAGGCATTATAGAAGCTGCTCTAGATACAGTAAATTTAGCGGCTCAAGCAAAAGATATTGAGATTCAAACTATATTTAATTCTCAAGCCGCACTAGTTTCCGGTGATGCCGAACGCTTACAACAGGTTGTCTGGAATTTACTATCTAATGCCATCAAGTTTACACCTGCTGGCGGCAGAGTAGAGGTAGGATTATCTCTGGTAAAAGAAGAAACAAAGACATGGGAAGATAAAAAGACAGAGAGTTTATTTGATAGATTTTCTGCCTCACCTCGTCTCAATATTTCTGCCCCTTTACAAACATCACCGTCTCTTTCCCTATCCGCATCTTCTGAATCTTCTGAAACTACTTATGCCCAAATAACGGTGAAAGATACTGGCATCGGTATCAGTCCTGAATTTCTACCTTACGTATTTGATCGTTTTCGACAAGCAGACAGTTCTAGTACTAGATCTCATGGTGGGTTGGGATTAGGTTTAGCGATCGTGCGTCATTTAATAGAAATGCATGGTGGTAGTATTAATGTCGCAAGTCTGGGAAAAGAACAAGGTACAACATTTACAGTCAAACTACCCCTCCTTAAGGGTCAACACTCAATACTCAACACTCAAGAGCCTACACTCAAGAGTCAAGAGGCTTTTGGGAATTGTCTTTCTGTTTCCCAATCGCTTCTAGATGGTATACGTGTACTAGTCGTAGATGATGAAGCTGATACACGTGATTATCTCACCACCTTACTTAAACAGTATCAGGCAGAGGTGCTGGCAGTAGCCTCAGCGCAAGCAGCACTAGAAGCTGTTGAGGAATGGAAACCAGATGTTCTAGTTAGTGACATTGGAATGCCCCAGGAAGACGGTTACTCCTTAGTTCGCAAATTGCGATCGCGCTCCAAAGAACAAGGAGGAAAAATACCAGCAGCAGCATTAACAGCCTATGCGAGAGCAGAAGATCGGCGTCGAGCCATACAGGCAGGTTTCCAGTTACATTTGCCTAAACCTGTTGATCCTTCTGAGTTAATTACAGTTGTAGCTAGTCTTGTGGGACGTAC
>NZ_AJLJ01000158.1 GCF_000317245.1 Fischerella muscicola SAG 1427-1 = PCC 73103 | reverse complement strand
TTTTAAATCAAGTTTTTGAGTTTTAAATCAGGTTTTTGAATTGTAAAGCTGTTTTTTCAAATTGGTATTACTTATTTCTGTATCGTATAAACGCACACGATTTTACCCCACATTTGAGCATTTTTTTCATAATTCATGCCATTTTTGATGGCTACCTTTTGAGATGCAATATTTCCAGGGTCAATTAACGATATTAAACGATTTAAACCAAGTTCTTGAAAACCATAGTTTCGACAAGCAATAGCGGCTTCTGTTGCTAAACCTTGTCCCCAGTATTCTTTAGCTAATAGATAGCCAATTTCTACTTCTTCTTGTTGATCTACTAATTGGAGCATGAGTCCACAGCGACCGATCAGTTTATGATCAGCCTTATAGATAGTTGCCCACAAACTCCACCCCTTTTCTTTGTACATATTCATAATTATTTCTACCTGCTGCTGTGTTTGTTCGTGAGTATATGGTCTGGGGTAGAACTTCGTAACAATAGGATCAGCATAAATAGCTGCTAACTCGTCTACATCATCTAGGGTGAAATGTTGCAAAATTAGGCGAGGTGTTTCAATCACAATCATCTGGATTTTAAGATTTGAGATTTTGAACAGCTAAAACTAGGTTAACAGCACTGTGACCGCGATGCTCGACTGATAAAAATTAAATTTGCAATTATTTTTGCTCAAATTCTCAACTTCTCCGCAAAGTCCGAGATCCGGTAGCTGCCACCCCAGATAAAATAGTTAACATAATGATGCTTGCTAGCTGACTCATGACGCCTTCACAAGACGCAAACACTGCAACTGCTCCGGTTACTTCTGATATCGACTTTGAAACCGACGAGCAAAAAGAAACTAATCCTTTGGATGAATTGCCAGGAGAGGTCGAAATGACCCTTTTTGAGCATCTAGAGGAGTTACGACTGCGGATTTTTTATGCGCTGATTGCTGTAGCAGTAGGTGTTATTGGCTGCTTTTTTGCTGTCAAGCCGATAGTTCAGTTATTGGAAGTACCAGCCCAGGGAGTAAAATTTCTCCAACTTGCACCCGGAGAATACTTTTTTGTCTCTCTGAAAGTTGCAGGCTATACTGGCTTGCTTCTTGCCAGTCCCTTTATTCTGTACCAAATCATCCAATTTGTACTACCAGGATTAACTCGCCGAGAACGCCGCTTGTTGGGGCCTATAGTTTTAGGATCAAGCGTTCTGTTTGGAGCAGGTTTAGTATTTGCCTATTTCCTACTGATTCCAGCTGCTTTAAAATTCTTCATTAGCTACGGTGCAGATGTCGTCGAACAGCTATGGTCAATCGACAAATATTTTGAATTTGTTTTATTGTTACTGTTCAGTACAGGGCTAGCATTCCAAGTACCGATCATTCAGCTTTTACTTGGTACTTTAGGAATTGTCTCGTCAAAACAAATGCTTTCTGGCTGGCGTTATGTAATTTTAGGTGCAGTAGTTCTAGGTGCTGTCATTACACCTTCTACAGATCCCCTTACCCAAAGTCTCCTAGCAGGAGCCGTACTAGGGCTGTACTTTAGTGGAATTGGACTAGTCAAGCTGACAGGTAAGTAGGACACCTTCGGAATTAAAAATAAAAAATTAAAAATTAAAAATTTAATCGCCTGAATTTTTAATTTCACATTTTTCATCTTTAATTAAGCGAAGCGTCTCATTCACTCCACCTAATATTTTTTGAATTTTGAATTTTGAATAATTTTTACCTTAGTGCAAATAGATACTTTTAACCAATTTGATGTTTTAGTAATCGGTGCTGGTGCTGCTGGACTGTATACAGCACTTTGTCTACCAAAATCCTTACGAGTTGGTCTGATTACCAAAGAAACAGTGAGTTTGTCTGCTAGTGATTGGGCGCAGGGCGGTATTGCTGCTGCGATCGCTCCAGATGATTCACCGCGTTTACATATTGACGATACAATCAAAGCTGGTGCGGGTTTATGCGATCGCCCCGCAGTCGAATTTCTTGCTGAACACGCCCCAAGTTGCATTCAATCTCTGGTAGGGCTAGGGGTTGCTTTTGACCGCCACGGTAGTAATTTAGCTTTAACTTTAGAAGCAGCCCACTCTAAGCACCGGGTTCTCCATGCTGCCGATACTACAGGTAGAGAAGTAATTACTACTCTTACAGCCCAGGTACTACAACGTAAAAATATTCACGTCATTCAACAAGCTTTAGCATTGAGTTTGTGGATAGATCCTCAATCCCAAGCCTGTCAAGGAATTAGTTTGTTTTATCAAGGCAAAATTACATGGGTAAGAGCTGGTGCAGTCGTCCTAGCAACAGGTGGTGGTGGTCAGGTATTTGCTCAAACTACTAACCCAGCTGTGAGTACAGGAGATGGAGTTGCGATCGCAGCTCGCGCTGGGGTAATTTTGAGAGATTTAGAATTTGTCCAATTTCACCCCACTGCTTTAACTAAACCAGGAGCAGAACGCTTTTTAATTAGTGAAGCTGTGCGTGGTGAGGGAGCGCATTTAATAGATAATGAAGGGCGACGTTTTGCCTTTGATTATCATCCAGCTGGTGAACTAGCCCCCAGAGATATTGTAAGTCGAGCAATTTTTAGTCACTTACAAAATACCACTACTGACCCCGCAACAGCCCACGTGTGGTTAGATATGCGCCCTATCCCTGCTGACAAAATTCGTCACCGTTTTCCCAACATCATTAATGTTTGTCAGCGTTGGGGTATCGATGTTTTTTCAGAACCAATTCCCGTCGCTCCTGCTGCCCATTACTGGATGGGTGGTATTCTCACAGATATGATGAACCGTACCAATATTCCCAATTTATACGCCGTGGGAGAAACTGCGAGTACAGGGGTACATGGTGCTAATCGCCTTGCTAGTAATTCTTTACTTGAATGTATTGTTTTCGGCGCCCAGATGGGCCATTTGGAAATTAAGAATGAGTTCATCAGTGAAGAAGCAGTCCCAACAGCACAGGAATTTACTATAGATGTGGATGATTGGCAAAAACAACAAGCATATTTAGAAGATTTGCGCCAAAAAATTCCTCGTTTAGTGTGGCAATATGCTGGTATTTGTCGAGAACAATCAGGATTAGAAATTGCGATCGCCACTGTAGAATCTTGGCAGCAAGATTTTGCAGATCTACAACTAAGTCAATTTTTACTTTGTTTATCTCCAAAACAAAACGTTACTCTCAAATTGCCAGATGTAGAACGACAATTAAGACTCTGGGCAGAAACTTATAATTTATTAGATGTAGCTTATTTAATCCTCAAAAGTGCTGTTTTTAGAAAAGAAAGCAGAGGAGGACACTATCGCCTAGACTATCCCCAACCAGATCCTAACTGGCAAGTCCATACACTGGTACAGTACCAAAATTGGTGGAAAGCGCCTGTATTGGAATAGGTGTTGGTTGTTATAGCATTCCTAAATTATTCGTGAATAACAAGATCCCCGACTTTTTTAAAAAGTCGGGGATTTGGCTTTCTCAACTGAAATAAAAGAAAAAATTATTATCGTCTTAGAGTGTACTTAAAATTCCGTGCGCCTGTGTAATTACTAATGTTTGCTAACTCCTCTAAATTTTGCGCTCCTGCATAGGTTTTGCCATTGATAATCCAACTGGGATAACTTTGGATTTTAGCTGCCCGACATTCATCTTTTAGCCCATTTGGGTTATCAGCAGGAGCGCAATCGATATGATCAATTTCACTGTAAGCTTCTTTACCAAAAAGCAATTTTTGTTCATGACAGTGAGGACACCACCAAGCAATGTATTCTTTAGCACCTATTTGTTTAAGATGACGTGCTAAAGCAATTTCTGCCTCACCAGAAGTAGTTGTAACTTCCCAACCCACACCTGGTTTCGGTTCTTCTACTGGTTTGAAACTGATGATCGCTGGTTTGCCAGGATTTTCTACAATAGTGACTCCACTATTGTTATTTGGTGGAGGAGCATAAATAGCGAGAGTACCAATTAGTGTTACCATACCGACAACAATGGCAGTAAAAAAGATTTGCCCGATTTCTTCCCAAGCACGACCAACAATTGTTAGCACCAACATACTGAAGGAAAAAATTGCTGAGGCCACACAGTAGATACACAGTGCTTTTATCTTAAATACCAATAGGTAAATCAAAAAGCTACTGAATACCGACATGGCGATCGCTCCGATCAGAAGCAGCAACCAAGTGATATTTTCCAGCTTTGTTCGAGATTCTTTCTTTTTAACTGGGTCTATAGCCAACGGAGCTAAGGCAAAAACTCCCATACCCACGTAAGCCAAAAAACCGAATAAAGCTAAAGGTAAACCAAAAACTGTAGCATAATCGCTCTGTAATACTATATCGCAGCTTTGTGTCGGACAAGCAGCAGAGCTTTGGCTAAATTTAACTACGGTCAGATAAGCAGTAGTCAAAGCACCTAAAGTGGCGATCGCACCAATGATTAAACGCGATCGACGATAAATCCAAGGGGTAGAAGAAAGGCGGCGACTCATAAGCAGGTATTGGTAATTGGGATCGGGGATAGGGGACTGGGGATCGGGGAAAGGGGATTGGGGAAAGGGAGACACCAGAGACATGGGGGACAAAGGAGAATTATTTAATAAATCTGTTCCTGATCCCCGATCCCCTTTCCCCCGTTCCCCAGTTAAGATTTTAAGCTTACAGAAGAAATAGATTTGCGATCGCTCCTGTTGTTCCAACTACGGTGGGCGGCCTCCACAAATTGACTAACACGAATCGGGTCAATTGTTTGTTCGCGGCGACCATGACGTTTTAAGGAACTAGAGACAATCACTCCATCTGCTGCTTGTAACAATGTCGCAACATTTTCCCAAGATGCGCCGCTACCAATAAATACTGGTGTACCTGCTGCTGCTTGTGCAGCTAATTCCAAATCTTCTTGGTTCGGTGGACTGCCTGTAGCCCAACCAGATAAAATGACGGCATCAGCCAAGCCTCGTTCGATGGTATCTTGCACAGCCACAGTCAGATTTGGAGAACTCAAGGGACGAGCGTGCTTAACTAAGACATCAGCGAAGATTTTGACATCACTATCCAATTCGCGCCGATAGCGTAGTAAATGATGGGCTTCTCCCTCTATTAAACCCTGATCGGTTACCATCACCCCGCTGAGGACGTTCACACGGATAAATTGCGCTCTTACACAGCTAGCAATAGCCATAGCACTTTTGGCATCATTCCGTAAAACGTTAATACCAACTGGTAGCGTCACCATATTCTGTATTCGCTGCACTACTATAGTCATTGCACTGACAACAGCAGGATCAACCTGGTTTTTAGGAAACGGCGCATCAAAAAAATTTTCTACAATAATGCCATCAACCCCTCCACTAGCTAGGGCTGTTGCTTCTTGTTCGGCACGGTCAATTACCGCTTTGAGGCTACCTCCCCAACGAGGTGAGGTAGGTAAGGGTAGTAAATGAACTACACCAATAATTGGTGTGCGGGTTTTAAACAGCTGATATAAGTCCACGTCTTTAATCCGTAACACACAGTCCAGAGTCAATAGTCAATAGTCAATGGTCAATAGTCAATGGTCTACCGATTTTGGATTTTGGATTTTAGATTTTGGATTGATGCCGACCACAAGGGTACAGGGCTTACCGACTCTGGATGATCAATTTTGGTTTTGTTATATCCGATTTGCAGTCGGAGTGTTTACTCAAAAATTTTCATCCAAAATTTACAATCCAGAATCAAGAATTGGTAGTCAATAACCTGTAGACTGATTATTCTGAACTATTGACTTAGGACTTTAGACTGTTGACTTTTGACTAACTTTTTCAACTTTTGTTTTGTATTGGTCGGTTTTCCGCCTCCCCCTTAAGAAAGAAATTAACGTAAAACCTTCCATAAGATATGTTAAGATAAAAACTGGTTACAAGAGGAGTTTGCAACTCACAAGACGCACAAGGCGCCGAGCGGCTTTCCACAAGGTGGCTGTTTCTGGTCGAGCAGGTAACAATTCTGTTACAGTTGCAGGTGAAACCTGAACTGATTGGTAGCATTACCGCTGTCAAGGCGTAGTTTAGTGCGTATTTTCCTAGATGGTAGCGACTTCTCACCACACATCCCATAGGGGAAAGTGGCTCCTTTTAGGGTAGAGTAGATTCACAACGCACGCGCTGCGGTAATGTAAAATACCAAAAGCAATTTGCAACAAAAAGTTACGAGTGTCTATTTTACCCAACAGCTATTCGTTTTTCCCTGGGAAACACAGAATAGTAAGAAAATATTAGCATGATCTCTGTTGCAGTTCATCGGGATCATAGATTCCTTTGGGTGCGTTTGGATTTTGTGATGTGGGCATGATGTCAAAGAGTTGCCTCTGGAGCAAATGTCTGAAAATCCTTAGTTAAGATTTAACTTTTGGAGTGAAGAAAACTAAAACTTTATATTTATAGTATGGGTGAAAAACCAACCATTGCAATATCTCACCTGGGTTGTGAAAAAAATCGAATAGATACGGAACATATGTTAGGACTGCTGGTAGAAGCAGGCTATGGCGTAGATTCTAATGAAGAGTTAGCAGATTACGTTATTGTTAATACTTGTAGTTTTATCGAAGCAGCTCGGGAGGAGTCTGTTAGGACTTTAGTAGACCTGGCAGAAGCCAATAAAAAAATCGTCATCACAGGTTGTATGGCGCAGCATTTCCAGGAGCAATTGTTGGAAGAGTTGCCCGAAGCAGTGGCGGTAGTAGGTACAGGTGATTATCACAAAATAGTTGATGTGATTGCACGAGTAGAACAGGGCGATCGCATACTAGAAGTGAGCGCCGAACCAACCTACATCGCCGATGAAACCACACCCCGCTATCGCACCACAACCGAAGGTGTGGCATATGTGAGAATTGCGGAAGGATGCGATTATCGCTGTGCATTTTGTATCATTCCGCATCTGCGAGGAAATCAGCGATCGCGTACTATAGAATCAATAGTCGCGGAAGCTGAACAATTAGCAACTCAAGGAGTGCAGGAAATCATTTTGATTTCCCAAATCACCACAAATTACGGTATAGATATCTATGGGAAGCCCAAATTAGCCGAATTGCTCCGTGCTTTGGGGAAAGTAGATATACCCTGGATTCGGATGCACTACGCTTATCCCACAGGACTGACTCCAGATGTGATTGCGGCAATTCGTGAAACACCCAATGTCTTACCTTATCTGGATTTGCCCTTACAACATTCCCATGCCGAAATTCTCCGCGCTATGAACCGTCCATGGCAAGGACAAGTCAATGATGCAATTATCGAACGCATCAAGGAGGCACTACCACAGGCGGTACTGCGGACAACATTTATAGTTGGGTTTCCTGGCGAAAGTGATGAACATTTTCAGCATTTATTTAACTTCATCCAACGCCATGAATTTGACCATGTGGGTGTTTTCACCTTCTCACCAGAAGAAGGAACACCAGCCTACAGCCTCAGCGAACAGTTGCCGCAAATAGTGAAAGATGAGCGGCGGGACGTACTGATGGAACTGCAACAGCCGATTTCTCTACGTAAAAATCAACAAGAAGTTGGCAGAGTAGTTGACGTTTTGATTGAGCAAGAAAATCCCTTAACAGGAGAATTAATCGGTCGTTCTGCAAGATTTGCCCCCGAAGTAGATGGTCAAATTTACGTTAGTGGGCAAGCGAGATTGGGAACTATCGTACCAGTAGCCATCAAAGAAGCTGATACGTACGACTTGTACGGAATGGTTAGTAATTAGTAACTAACTACTAGCTACTAACTACTAATCAATAAGTCATAACTAAATACAAATTAGGAGATTTAATGACCCTTTCTTTTCAAGAATTAGGTATTTCACCAGAACGCATTCAGCAGATTGAAAAACTTGGTTTTACCACACCAACCAATATTCAAGCTCAAGCGATTCCCCAACTTTTAGCCGGTCGTGATGTAGTTGGTCAATCCCAGACAGGTACAGGCAAAACAGCTGCTTTTTCTCTGCCAATTCTAGAACGGCTAGACGTCAGTAAAAAAGCAGTACAAGCACTTGTTTTGACCCCAACTCGCGAGTTAGCAATTCAAGTTCAAGCTGCTATCAGTGAGTTTCTTGGCAACGAAGGATTGCGTGTCATGGCAATTTATGGTGGTCAATCTATCGACCGCCAAATTTTACAACTCAAGCGTGGTGTTCACATGGTTGTGGGTACACCAGGGCGAGTCATAGACTTGCTGGAACGGGGTTGTCTAAAACTGGATCATGTCAAATGGTTTGTTTTAGATGAAGCTGATGAAATGCTGAGTATGGGCTTTATCGATGATGTGGAAAAGATTCTTTCCCAAGCACCAAAAGAACGGCAGACAGCTTTATTTTCCGCGACAATGCCGCCATCTATTCGGCAGTTGGTGAATAAGTTCCTCAACGATCCAGTAACAGTCTCTGTTGAACAGCCAAAAGCTGCTCCGAATAAAATTAATCAGGTAGCTTACCTAGTACCACGCCATTGGTCAAAAGTCAAAGCTTTACAGCCCATCTTAGAAATGGAAGATCCAGAAACGGCTTTGATCTTTGTTCGTACTAGACGCACCGCAGCTGAACTCACCAACCAATTACAAGCTGCTGGTCACAGTGTTGATGAATACCACGGTGATTTATCCCAACAAGCACGGGAACGTTTGTTAAACAGATTCCGCAATCGTCAGGTGCGCTGGGTAGTAGCTACTGATATTGCAGCGCGGGGTTTGGATGTTGACCAACTATCCCACGTCATCAATTTTGATTTACCCGATAGCGTAGAAACTTATGTCCACCGCATCGGTCGTACTGGTCGTGCGGGTAAAGAAGGTACTGCTATTACCTTGGTGCAGCCGTTTGAACGACGCAAACAGCAGTTGTTTGAACGCCATGTGCGTCAAAGTTGGCAACTACTCTCGATTCCCACACGGGCGCAAATTGAAACCCGCCAGCTAGAGAAATTACAAACCCAAGTGCAGGAAGCTTTGGTGGGTGAACGTATGGCTTCATTTTTATCCATCGTTAGCCAGTTGAGCGAACAATATGACTCTCATGCTATAGCTGCGGCTGCATTACAAATTGCTTACGACCAAACCCGTCCCGCTTGGTTACTATCAGAAGCCGACTACCCCGAAGAAGACCTCAGACCCACCCCCAAACCCAAACTACGAGGTGGAAACCGTCGTGATTCTAATCGTGAATCTAGTGGTGAACACCGCTCCCGCCGTTCTTCTTGGGTATCATCAGAAGCAGGTGAAGGAGACAAACGTGGTTCTGCCAAGCCCAAACTGAAGACAGGACGACGGGGGGATACTCCGATGCCGAAAAAGCTCAGTTCTCATCCAGCTAGAGAGTCTGCTTCATAGTCATTGGTCAATGGTCAAGGGTCAATTTGAAATTCTCTGTACTCATAAACTCTTGACTGTTAACTTAATTGAGCCAAGGGCGACTAATTTCTTGCAATTGGGCAATTTCATCGTCAGATAATCTCCATCCCAAAGCGCCTGCGTTATCTTGTACTTGTTGCGCTGTTTTCGCCCCAGCAATGGGAATAACATTGCCTCGGGCTATCAACCAATTCAGAGATACTTGAGCAGGAGTGCGATGATATTTTTCTCCAAACTGGTGTAGCAAAGAGATGACTGGCTCAATTTTTTGTAAGCCTTCTTTGCTAAAGCGTGAGTCTAATTTTCTCGCACCACTGGGGGTAACACTTCCAGTAACGCTATACTTACCAGTTAGTAATCCTTGTGCCAAAGGACTATAAGCTAAAATTGTGACGCCCAATTCACGAGCAGTGTTGAGAATACCATTGCTTTCAATTTGGCGAGTTAGCAAAGAGTAGCGCACTTGATTGACAGCTAAAGGCACGCCACGCCTAGCTAATATTTGGTGTGCTTCTCGCATTTGTGAAGCTGAGTAATTACTCACTCCGACTGCTGCAATTCTGCCCCGTTCCACTTCATCTGCAAGGGCATTCATCAAAGTTTCTTGACTCATTAAAAAAGTGAAAGGCCAATGTACTTGATAAAGTGCTACTTTTTGGACTTGCAAGCGCTTGAGACTTTCTGTTAAAGCATCAGCAACAGACTGTCCTGTAATGCGCCAGGGAAAAGGCCCGTATTTAGTTGCAATCTGAACTTTTTGGTCTGTTTTTTGCAGAAACTGCGCTAGTAATTCTTCTGAAAGCCCGAAACCGTAAACTTCTGCTGTGTCAATAAAAGTGATACCTGCTTCTAGAGAAGCATTAAAGGCTGCTTGCAATTCCTCTGGGCCGTATTCTTTGCCATAATTCCAAAATAAGCGATCGCCCCAAGCCCAAGTACCGATACACAGGGGTGTAACAACTGGCCCATTTTGCCCCAATGTGATGGTTTCCACTTTGATAAATCCTATTTACATTTTTTTACTTTATTTAGTCTAACTTTACAGCTATCTTCTCATCCTGTTTGCTCAATAACTGATAACTGATAACTGATTACGGTTTATCTTGGTTATGAGGAAATAATTTTGCTGTTTTGATTGGGAGTGGTTATGGCAACTAGTGATGTGTCACCCAATTCTGAATCAAACGAGTCAGGAAAATCCACATCCATTCCCAAAGTGAAACTATGGACTATGTTTCGACTAGGCCTGTTTCAGATGGCATTGGGCATCATGTCGATTCTGACTCTGGGAGTGCTAAATCGAGTCATGATTGAGGAGTTGCGAGTACCAGCACTAATCGTAGCTGGGGCGATCGCAATGCATCAATTTGTGGCTCCGATGAGAGTGTGGTTTGGGCAAATGTCAGACACCAAGCCTTTACTCGGCTATCACCGTAGTGGTTATGTTTGGGTAGGTGCGGCTTTATTTGCGATCATTTCATTTATAGCTGTACAAGTCGTTTGGCAACTAGGCTTAAGCTTGCAATCAGGAAGTTGGACAACTCAATCTTCGGGTTGGGCGCTACTTCTAGCTTTGATATTTGCCCTCTATGGAATTGCTATTAGTGCTAGTTCCACACCTTTTGCAGCGTTGTTAGTTGATGTTTCTGATGAAGACAACCGCTCAAAATTGGTGGGGGTTGTATGGTCAATGCTGATGGTGGGTATTATTATTGGAGCAATTATCAGCAGTGGTTTACTCAGACAAATTGCCTTAAACGCACCTCTAGAGGTCGTCCAAACCCAAGTCAATCGCCTGTTTTTGATTGTCCCAGGTATGGCTTTTGGACTGTGCCTATTAGGAACTATCGGTGTGGAAAAGAAATATTCCCGCTATACGATGCGTTCCACAGCAATTAACCGCGAAGATAAGATTTCTTTAGGTATGGCAATACGGGTGTTAACTGCTAGCCGCCAAACAGCAATCTTTTTCACATTTTTGCTGTTGATGACACTCAGCTTGTTTATGCAGGATGCTGTTTTGGAACCCTACGGCGGTGAAGTCTTTAAGATGACGATCGCCGAAACCACAAAACTCAATGCTTTCTTTGGTACAGGAACCCTAATTGGCTTGAGTGTAACGGGCTTTTTGATAGCTCCTCGTTTAGGTAAGAAAAATACAACTAAGCTCGGATGCATCGCTGTGGCAGTCTCCCTGATAATAATTCTCCTAGCCGGGACAACTGCTAATCCTAAATTCCTGCAATGGAGTTTAACCTTGTTTGGCTTTGCTTCTGGTGTGACTACAACTGGAGCGTTAAGCTTAATGCTGGATCTAACTGCTGCGGAAACTGCTGGCACATTCATTGGTGCTTGGGGGTTAGCCCAAGCAATGGCGAGGGCCTTAGCTACAGTTTCTGGTGGCGCAGTGCTAAACCTGGGTAAATCTTTACTGACAACACCACTATTAGCTTATGGATTGGTGTTTGCTACCCAGGCTGTGGTGATTTTATTAGCAGTTAGCTTATTAACTCGCGTAAATGTCACAGAATTTCAGCAGAATGCAAAACAAGCGATCGCATCTATCTTGGAAAGCGAATTAGATTAATTTAGTGGTCAATAGTCAATTTTAAAAGGGAACAGAGAACAGGGACAAGGGAGACAAGGGAGGAATAAACACCAATGACTATTGTACGACGCGATTAATCGCTTAACTATTGTACAGACGCGTAGACGCTCGTAAGAGCGGCTTCTCGCAAGAGTATAATCGCGTCTCTACTAATGACCATTGACCACTCACCATTTATAAAATGACAGAACTTTGGACTACAGTTTTAGAGTTTGCTCAAACTACTACCGCTAGGGTAGGTAAGCAGTTAATGGAAGATTTTGGGCAAGTACAGGCTTCCCATAAAGCGGATGGATCTTTAGTAACTCGTGCTGATAAATGGGCTGATCAAGAATTGCGGAATGCGATCGCCTCTACATTTCCCGGTTATGGAATTTTGACGGAAGAGGGTGATAAAGTTTTCCCTGGCACAGAATGGTGTTGGGTTGTTGATCCCTTGGATGGCACGACTAACTTTACACGGGGTATTCCTATCTGGTCAATTTCACTAGGGTTATTGTATCAAGGTACGCCTGTTTTTGGTTATGTTTACGTGCCGCCACTGAAAGAATCATTTCACGGCTTCTGGGAAGGTTCATCGGGATTAGGCGCATCTACTGGGGCTTTTCGTAATTATCAGCCGATTCAAACTAGCGATGAAGCACCCAGTCAGCATCACTTTTTTAACCTTTGTTCCCGTAGCACTTCGGTAATTCAAAAAGATTTTCCCTGTAAAATTAGGATGTTGGGCGTTGCTAGCTACAACTTTCTGACAGTTGCCACAGGTGCTGTGCTTGGTGGTATTGAAGCAACACCAAAAGTTTGGGATATTGCTGCGGCTTGGGTTATAGTTCAAGCGGCGGGTGGAAGTTGGATTTCACTCAAATCTGAACCTTTTCCTTTGTCTAGTGGAGTTGATTATAGCGATCGCTCTTTCCCCACTTTAGTAGTCAGTCGTCCAGAATTGGTGTCTACGTTTAAGCCATATCTCGAAAAATTAAAGATTTGAGTCCCCGCGTCACTGCATCTCCCATTTCCCGCGTCTTCTTCGATGAACCGCGAAGATTCTCGTTAAACTCTCAATATAAAACCACACTGTTGTAGCAGTGTGGTGAGTTAGGATATAGCACTTTGAAGTTAGGAGATTTAATGAATAATCACCATCGAGTGGTGTTATTGTAGGCTACAAAGCCAAAGTTCAGCATTCCGGAAGAAGCACAAATATTTTTTGGATAACCATCTCAAGAAAAAATCTATTTAAAAACAAAATCCGCGATCGCCACCTCATCTTTACCTGTGATTGCTTCTTGAGGAGGACTGAGTAAAACAGATCGCTGCATTAATTTCTGACTTCCAAGACGACGTGCAACACGGCTAGGAATTCCATAACTATACACAATATGTCCTTGTCCAGCTAACACCACCACTTGATAATCTGGATTCGCTTTGATGAATTTAGCAATTCCTTCTGCCATTGTTTCATCCCATAACACTTGAGCCAAGAAAAAGCGTTCCGCACCAGAACTGTTACCATGTCCTGCACTTTGATGCAGTTGAAAAGCTTGTAATGATAATTGGCGATACTTTTGGTTACTGGTATTAATTTCCGCCAAAGGCGGAATATACTTTCTCTCGGATACCGTGAGACTTTCTAATCCTTGACTTGCGACTTTGCGTGTAATTTCCGTTGGAGTATTTAAAGCTAAGACTGGTAGTTGTTTGTCTTTAGCAAACCGGAGAATTGGGGCATAATATTCCCAAGGAAAACCCCAGCGTGTTTCGTACTCGCTTTTCGCTAATAATTCTTGTTCAGTAAGTTTACCCGCTAAATATTGATCAACAACGCCTTGATAAGGACGCTGAAACATTTCCATTGCAATAGCAATTTTCGGATGATGCTGCTGGAGTTGTTGAATAATTTGCAGTTGATTTTGATGATCAACTGAATTGTCGTGAGTTTCTCCCAGATACACTACATTTGCTTGTGCTAGTTCCGATAACATCTGTGGGCGACTGTAAATAAAATTCTCTGGTTTCCCACAACTTTTATCCCAGTCAGGAAAGATAGCATCTATATTAATGGGCGGTGCAGCCATGACTAACTTGGGAGGACAAGAAATTTTGACAGTTTCAGCACAAGCAGGTAAGGTCGAGATTATCAGGTAAAAAGTAAAAGCAAAAAAGTAAAAAAATAATCTTCTAGTTTGGAAGCTTTGCTGTTGATTTGTTAATATTTTTGCGTACGTCAGTAATTTGGTTTGAGTAAATAGTGTCATTTTCTTTACACAACGCTGGATAAGTTCAGCTATGAATATGAAAGGACTCTGGCTGGAAAATAAGCAACTCCAATTACGTACTGATATCCCCATTCCCGAACCACCGCCAGGGGAAGCATTAGTACGAGTTTTATGTGCTGGTATTTGTAACACTGATTTAGAACTCACCAGAGGTTATTACCCTTACACTGGCATTTTAGGTCATGAATTTGTCGGTGTTGTGGAACGAGGCCCAGAAAACTTAGTGAATCGTCGTGTTGTCGGCGAAATTAACGCTGTATGTGGTAAATGTCGTTTTTGTCGTAGTGGGAACTCAACTCATTGCGAAAACCGGACTGTGCTTGGTATTGTCAACCGCAATGGTGCTTTTGCTGACTATCTTTGTTTACCTGTAGAAAATCTTCATCTTGTACCAGAGAGTGTTCCCACAGCAGTAGCAACATTTACTGAACCTGTAGCTGCGGCGTTGGAAATTCAACAACAGATAGCATTGCATCCAGATGACCGGGTGTTAGTCGTTGGGGATGGTAAACTAGGACAATTGGTAGCCCAAACTTTAGCTTTGACAGGTTGTGATCTTTTAGTAGTAGGGCGACATCGTGATAAATTAGCTCATCTGGAAGCACGGGGTATCAAAACAGGCTTTGCAGATGTAGTGACAGACAGGACTTTTGATATTTCTGTAGAGTGTACTGGTAATGCAGAAGGATTTGCGATCGCTCGCCGCGCTTTACGTCCTCGTGGTACGTTAGTACTCAAAAGTACTTATGCTGGCAATCTCAGTCTAGATGCTTCTTCTTTGGTAGTAGATGAAATTACCCTGATTGGTTCACGCTGCGGCCCTTTTTCACCTGCACTCAAACTTTTGGCAGAAGGAAAAGTGGACGTACAACCTCTCATTCAAGCCCATTACTCACTTACGGAAGCAATAGCAGCTTTTGCTCACGCTCAAACTAGAGGCGTGTTAAAAGTTTTGTTGGAAATGAATTAAGGACTAGGGGCTAGAAATTTGCTCTTGCAATAGACTACTAGTCTTCAGTTTCTAATAAAGCATTGAATTCGTCTGTGGCTGGTAATCCATACAATTGATAGCTTCTTCCGTATTAGCAATGGAAGGATGAACTGTGCATTTGAGGCGATGATCATCTGTAAAATATTGACAGCCAGCGCAAGGAATTTGATGCATTTTTTGGGCTGTTTTAACACCATCACGGGTTGCAGTCCACAGACTCCAAACCACCATAATCATTAACACCCAAGCGCTGACGAAACAAATCGGCACTAGAAGCTTTGGAATTACCAGAAAAAGAAAGTTTAGTATTTGCAACACGGCAATAATTGCGAAAACCTACAAAAAAATTGATTAGCCGGACTTAATATTATTAATGATCTTAACTTTTCCTTCCCTGTATGTGACTTCTTACTAAAGAGATATCAGTTATCAAAAACTGATAACTGATAACTTAAACTATTCACTAAATGCCAGCATGACCTATTGCTAAACCAGCCACAAGCATTCCCAAAACTAGGAAAGGTTGGGCGCTGGCTTGATATTTGACATCGTTAGTTAGGGGATCACGCAGGAAATACATATCCTGGAAAGTAATTTGCGGGATGATTAGCAATGACAGAATTGCTGCATACAAATTTTCGTGGATGTAGACTAAATAGCCTGCGATCGCAATCTGGAAGATATCAATCATGGCGACACAAATCCAAGCGGCGGTGGTGACACCAAACATGACAGGGAGTGATTTTAATCCGAGTTTGCGATCGCCTTCTACACTTTTGAAGTCATTAACAATGGCAATACCTAAACCAGCTAGACTGTAGAACAGGGTAAGAACAACTATTTTCCAGTTGAGTTCGCCAAATAAAGCATGACCAGTACACCAAGGGAAGGTTATATAACTTGCACCCAAGGCATAGCTACCCAACCAGCCATTTTGTTTTAGCTTTAAAGGTGGGGCAGAGTAAATGTAGCCTACAAAAGAACCGATGATGGCGATCGTTGTAATTGTAGGAAATTCATTTCCAGCCCATTTATCGAGGGCAAATGCTAGAGCAATACCAGCAATAAGTAATACCCAAATTTGCGTAATCACCTGGGGTATAGAAATCGCACCAGAAGGAATAGGGCGGTAGGGTTCGTTAATGGCATCAATTTCGCGATCGTAGTAATCGTTCATGATTTGTACGTAACCTGCCATCAATGGGCCTGATAGCAACATACAAACTACTGCCTTTAAAACATTTTCGAGTGTCCAGGTATATTCACCAGAAGAAGCCGCGCCACAGATTACACCCCACATCAGAGGAATCCAAGTGATTGGCTTCATCAGTTGCAGGCGAATTTTCCAAATCGAACTTTCTCCAGGTGCCGCACCTTTCATACCCAAGAGTTGCCTGGTTTTAGCACTGCGGTCAACAGTAGCATTTGCTTCCTCTGTGGGCGTAGTGGAATCAGGGGTAATGGGAGTTGATTCAGACATAAGGCATATCGGGGATTGGGGATTGGGGATTGGGGATTCTCCTGACGGAGACGCTACGCGTAGACACGTAAGCGGCTTCTCATAGAGTACGGGGACAAGGGAGACAAGGGAGACAAGGGAGACAAGGAGGACAAGGAGGACAAGGAAGAATTTCTCCTTATGTCTTTTCCTGATCCTGATCCCTGATCCCTGATCCCCGATCCCCTATCCCTAAAACGAGATTATCAAATAATTATTTTGGAATTTAGCACCAGTAACAGGTCTGCCACTTAAGGCAGGAGGTAGAAAAATATTTCGCCTTTGATCTCCGGCTTCAATTGTCACCTCTGGGCCGTACTGGGTAAGTTTGACCTGTTTTTTGTCAAATCCCGGCAAATATAAGCTTACTTTGTGTTCTTGGATGTTAATTTCAATAGGTTTGGGAGCCTGCACTGCTTGGTCTACAAAGTTGGGTAGAGTATCTATTATTGTTTGCCAGTCCTCTGTTTTGATATCTGGAACTAAGCTCACATTTAGGGGGGCAAATTGCTCAGAAATTTGGTGATTTGTGTCATTAGATACAAGGATAACGCCACCCACGGTTAAACCAACTTGTTGAGCGCTACCCCAAAGATAGCGGACGGAAGCAATCTCAACGGGGTCATCGGTTGTCACTAAGAAAGCAGCAACTTCCCTGGGGTTTGCGAGGGCGGCTCTACCCTTGTCTAAAAAGTTGTTGACTTGGTTAGTAGGTTGGGCGAAGTTATCCGAAGTCCAGTTGATATTGAAAAAAGTACTAATTAGCGGTTGAATCAAGGGCGATTCGGAAATTGCTTTACCGAGATCGGAATTGACGAACAATTTCTGGAATCGCCGTACGTACCAACTGAGAGATTCTGGCATTCCGAACATTCGCAAAGTTGAGTTATCGCCATTGCCATCGTAGACGATCGCGTCATATTTGCCGCTTTCGTAGTACTCGCGGATAGCATTGAGGACAAGGGCGCTATCCATTCCTGGTAAAACGGATAGTTCTTGACCATAAACCTCTTTCAGGATAGGCGTTTTGAGATATTGCGCTTCCAGTTTTTTGACATCTTCCCAACTACGTTCTAGTAGTACAGAAGTTTGAAATTGAACGACGTGCAAATTCGCAGCAATTTCTTGAGGGTTAGAACCAATAGGAACACCTAACAAAATCTGCAACGCTGGTTCTGCACTTCCAGCTAAAAGTACGCGTTTTCCTTGGCTTGCCAATTGTTTGGCAGCGGCGATCGCTACTTTTGTCCTAGCGCTACCGCTTTTGCCCAAAAATGTTAATATCAGGGCCATTACTTGATTCCTATTTTTACCGCCGATTTTTTCAACTCCAACTTAGCATTCGGCTGATTTGAGTAACTTCCTTCTGAAGTTCAGCACTCAGAATATACCTCGCCAAGCAGTTACTGTACTATTTTGAGTTCATCTTCAAAAAACCAAGTGGCAAAATTATCATCAAATTTGACTACAATGCCAACACCGCTACCATCGGTCATCTTGTAACCTTCAATGATACCGACTTGTCCTAATCTTTTCACAATAGAAGCAGGTACGCGATCGCGCAAACGAAAAACCTTTACTTTTTGTCCGATTTCCATGCCAACTCACAATGCAATAAACCAAGACTCAGTGTACCGGAATCCGGTGCTGAGTGGGGAGTGGGGAGACAAGGGAAGGGGGACATGGAGGAAAATAAACACCAATGCCCAATGACTAAGTACAAGCTAGGCAAATGATACAGAATTACTTTTAGAACAGGAAAGAGAGCGATCGCAACTTTTAGCTGAACAATTGCCTTCTTTGGGAATTGAACCTGATAATTTAACTTAGCCTCACACAACCAAAGCTGAGAAACACCAGAGTAGATCTAATAACTATTTGTGGTAAGATCACCTAAATATTTTGGTCGCTATTTTGGAGTAGCGATTATTTTCAACAAAATAACCAAGGAACTTTCGTAAAAAATTGGCTTCAAAACAAGCAATTGGGTGTGTAGGTAGTGAGCGAGGAAGCAAAAATTGCTGCAAACAATGCGAGGAGTTGTCCGAAAAGCAGGTAAGTTGAAAAAATGGCTACCAATCAGTGAATTGTGGTGGGCAAAATTTGATTTATTAAGAGCGTTGGTAAGACGCGATTTAGAAGCCCGCTACAAAGGTTCTATCCTGGGCAATTTGT
Organism: Fischerella muscicola SAG 1427-1 = PCC 73103; assembly: GCF_000317245.1. Lineage (GTDB taxonomy): Bacteria > Cyanobacteriota > Cyanobacteriia > Cyanobacteriales > Nostocaceae > Pelatocladus > Pelatocladus muscicola_A. Next base: position 66,024 of record NZ_AJLJ01000158.1, on the reverse strand, counting down.
GGCCTCTCTTGAATCAACTATCGCAGTTATTGATTTACACCTATGTATTCTCGATAGTTTTAAAGGTCAAACTCAGTCTTAAAGGCGTTCCAGAAAACAATTTTACCTTTGGTTTGTGGTTATTTGCTGGTTTACTACCTTGGATTGCTTTTAGTAGTGGATTAATTCAAGCTGCAAATTCAGTAGTAGCACAGCCTAATTTAGTGAAAAAAGTAGTATTTCCTCTGGCTTTGTTACCGCTAGTACCAACTTTATCAACGTTTATTGAGAGTTCCTTTGGACTAATGGCGTTGATATTTTTTGTGGCTTTATCTACTCATACTTTACATTCAACCTTAGCACTCTTACCGTTAATCTGGTTTACGCAATTATTATTGACGGCGGGATTAGGTTATCTCATGGCGGGACTAACCGTATTTTTGCGAGATATTCCTCAGACTTTGGGAGTTGTTTTAAATTTGTGGTTATATTTGACGCCAATTCTTTATCCTGCGACAGCAATTCCACAAGAGTGGCGAAACTTGGTATTTTGGATAAATCCCATGACAGCTATTAGTGAAGTTTACCGGGATTTAATTTTAGTGGGAGAGGTAAAGCACTGGGGTGAATGGGGGGTTGCAAGTGTAATATCTGCAATCGTATTTTGTATAGGTTTTTCAGTCTACAAAAAATTGCGTCCAGCTTTTGCAGATGTTTTGTAAATAGCTGTAGGCAATTAACTTAAATAGATAAACATAAAATTTTTACTGTTTTGATGACATCAATGTGTAGAATTTAGCACAGTTAGTTTTGAGAGCGTGTGTAGTGATATGAGTGAAGAGATTGCAATTTCACTAAAGAATATCTCTAAGTGCTACAAGCGCTATGCTAGTCCTGTAGACAAGCTTAAAGAAATTTTGTTACGTGGTCAGAATCATGCTCAAGAGTTTTGGGCTTTACGGGATATTAACCTAGAAATTCCTAAAGGTGAAACTGTTGGAATTATTGGTCAAAACGGCTCTGGTAAAAGTACGCTATTGCAAATTGTTGCTGGAACCCTAACGCCTACTAGAGGTGAAGTGTGGGTGAATGGGCGAGTTTCGGCGTTGTTAGAACTGGGTAGCGGTTTTAATCCAGAGTTTACAGGACGACAAAACGTATTTTTTAATGGGCAAATTTTAGGTTTAAGTAAGGAACAAATAGAAGCTAAGTTTGATGATATCGCTGCTTTTGCTGAAATTGGTGATTTTATAGAACATCCTGTCAAAACCTATTCTAGTGGTATGGTGGTCAGGTTGGCATTTGCAGTTATTGCCAATACAGAACCGAGTATTTTAATAGTTGATGAAGCTTTGGCTGTAGGTGATACAAAATTCCAAGCCCGTTGTATGAAGCGCATTCGAGAAATGAAAGACCAAGGAGTAACTATTTTATTCGTTTCTCATGACTCTTCAAGTGTCAAGATGTTGTGTAAAACAGCCGTGTTAATGAATCATGGCAGAGTATTAGAAATAGGTAAACCCAAAGAAGTAGCAAATCATTATATTGCTTTGTTGAGTTCCAGCCAACCGGAAAATTATAGTATCCCACCAACAGAAGAATGCAAGGAAGAAATTAAAGAGATTGAAAATGATGATGATTTTGTAATCACAAATGCTCAAAAGAAAGTATTGCATCGACACGGAAATAATCTAGCTGTAATTGATAGTGTCCAAATTACAGACTTAGATAACAAAGAAATTACCAAAATAGAAACCGGAGCAATCTTCCAAGTCAAGGTTTGTTTGGAAGCGAAAGCAGACCTAAGTGATTTAGTTGTAGGTATTTCTTTGAGAAATCTCATGGGTTTGGTAATATTTGGGGTCAATACTCAATTAATGAATGTTGAATTACCAAAACTCACAACTGGTAAAAAACTAACAGTATGTTTTCAAATCCCTTGTTATCTCAATAAAGGGGTTTATACATTTACCATCGGTGTACATTCTGAAGAAGGGATTAGCTATGACTGGATTGATGAACTAATTGTTATTGAGGTCATTAATAACATTAATAGCGACGGAATACTATTTTTTAATACCACTATCGATGTTGGTATACAACAATGTTATGCAATAGCTCAAGAAATATAAAAAAATATGTCGGAATCACATAAACCTGAAATTAATATTGATGAATTAATGGAGAAAATCCGTCAGGAAGTAGCCCAGAGGAAGCATCAACAATCTAAAATCCAAGTAATTTCAAACTCTAATAGTGTCAATTCTAGTATTGAAACTTCAGGAATAAAATGGTCAATAAATCACATTGAGGCTTTATTGAAAAATGCAGAATTTAGAGCTATTCTCCGTACAAAATGGCCTGATAATTTAAATCGATTTCCTTTCAATTTCAGTAGAGGATTGCAAAATATAGCACTCAAAATCCTCAATTTTATCTTTAAAGATCAACGAGAAGTAAATTTTAATATCATCAGTGCCTTAAAAGAATCTGTGGCGCTCAATCAACAACTACTTGCACAAATATCAATTTTGCGATCGCAACTAGATGAGCGTTTAACAGCTATAGAAACTCACTTGCAAAAACTGGATGAGTACAAAGGAATGCAAGGCATAAAAGAGCATCTCTTTGTTGTAGATACCCGCATCCAAGAATTAGATCAACGCTTTGACAGTGTAGATACTCCTGTTAAAGAACTAGAGCAACGTTTAGATTATGTAGATTCTCATCTGAAAGAATTGGGTGAGCGCTACATGATAAATGAAAATTATATCAAAAGCGATCTCTGGCAGCAAAAGCGTTTAATTACTCTATTCTTAGAAGAAGCACGGCAAAGATTACCAGAACCTCTAAATCAACAGCAGTTAGAGACTTTTGTCAATGAAGAAAACCACTTACTAGATGCATTTTACGTCGCATTTGAAAATCAGTTTCGCGGTACTCGCGACGATATTTTCAATAGGTTAAAAGTTTATTTGCCATTCATTGCAGAAGCAAAAATTGGTGAATCAGATTCTGCGATTTTAGATGTAGGTTGTGGTCGTGGAGAATGGCTAGAACTCTTACAAAATAATAATTACACAGCACGTGGTTTAGATATTAATAGAGTGATGCTAGAGCAATGTCGCTCTAGAGGTCTAGAAGTGATAGAAGCAGATGTCATCTCTTATTTAAACTCCTTACCTGAGAATAGTTTGGGAGCAATTACAGGATTTCATATCATTGAGCATCTACCATTCCAGATACTGATGAAGTTGTTTACTGAAACAGTTAGGGTGCTTCGACCAGGAGGATTAGTAATTTTTGAAACTCCTAATCCAGAAAACATATTAGTTGCTAGTCATAACTTTTATACAGATCCAACTCATCGTAATCCTTTACCAAGTACTACAGTCAAATTTATGGCTGAATCAGTTGGTTTGTGCAGGGTCAATATTATTAAACTTCACCCCTATGCAGAGAATTTCAAAAAAGATGGTTCGGAACTGGCTGAACGGTTGAATGATTTATTTTATGGCCCACAGGATTATGCAGTAATTGGATATAAAAATGACTTATAGAATTGCAGTTGTAGTTCCTCGGATGGCAAATGGTGAAATAGGAGGTGCAGAACGCTTTTTTACAGGACTTGTAAAGTCGTTAAATTCTGCAAATACCTATGCGGAATTTGTTGAAGTTATGACTGATGAATCAACTTTTGAAACAATACAAGAGTCTTACTTACGTTGCTATGATTTAGAACTGTCTAACTATGATGCAGTCATATCCACTAAATCTCCGACGTTTTTAGTACGTCATCCTAATCATATATGTTATCTAGTTCATACCATGCGAGTCTTTTACGATATGTTTGACCAAGAATTTGGTCATAGCAATAACACTTTAAAGACTCAGCAAGAAACTATTCAAAAATTAGATACGGGAGGACTACAATATCCAAGAACAAAAAAAGTTTTTTGTATTGGACATGAAGTAAGTCAGAGATTGCTGAAATGGAACGGTATAAAAAGTCAGGTTTTACATCCTCCTTTAGTTCTGAATAATTTTAATTTAGGAAACTACGAATACTTATTGCTACCTGGAAGATTGCATCGCTGGAAACGTGTGGATTTAGTAATTGAAGCGATGCGTTATGTCAAACATCCAGTTCATCTAAAAATTGTTGGTACAGGTGAAGATGAAAAACAATTACGCATACTTGCAAATAATGACGAACGAATAGAATTTTTAGGTCGAGTCTCAGATCAACAACTGTTGGATTTATATACAAATGCTTTAGCAGTACCATTTGTCCCAATTCGAGAAGATTATGGTTATGTCACCTTAGAAGCTTTTGCTCATGCTAAACCAGTAATTACTTGTGAAGATTCTGGTGAACCATTGCAATTTGTGAAAAATGGTGACACAGGTTTTGTTGTTCCTCCTCATCCCAAAGAAATTGCTAAAGCAATTAACTATTTTGTCGAAAACCCAGAAAAGACTAAAAGCATGGGACACAAAGGCAAGGAAGATACTAGTTACATTACTTGGTCAAATGTATCTCAAACCCTTTTAAGTTGTTTACAGAGTCAAAGAGGGTAAAGTGAGTCAAAATCAAAAATTTCAAGTCACTGTTTTAGATATGCAGCCTATTGATCCTCCAGTAGGAGGAGGAAGACTGAGATTATTAGGTTTGTATCACGATATGGGTAGTAAGCTTCCTACTACTTACATAGGTACCTATGATTGGAAAGGAGAAAAATATCGTAGACATAAATTGAGCGATACTTTAGAAGAAATTAATATACCACTGAGTGATGCACACTTTGCTACTTGTGCTGAATGGCAATCAAAAGTAGGTGGTAAAACAATAATAGATTCTTGTTTTAACTTGTTAGCTCATCATTCACCGGAATTTGTAGAAACAGTTAGAAAAAGAGTCGCTACATCAGATATTGTCATTTTCTCTCATCCTTGGATTTATCCATTGGTGAAAGATTTATTGCGATCGCGTCCTCAATTAATCGTTTATGATTCTCATAACGTAGAAGGATTACTTAGAACAGATTTATTGGATGATGATGGTTTTGGGACTGAAATTGCTAAAAACGTAGTCAATATAGAATATCAGATCTGTCATGATTGCGATTTAATTCTTGCTTGCTCCCATGAAGATAGAGAGCTATTTCATAAATTATATAAAGTGCCATTTAGCAAAATAGCTATTGTTCCCAATGGTGTATTTACAAAGAAAATTCAAAAAGTTGACGACAGCATTAGATATGGAGCTAAACAGAAACTAGGTCTAGAAAATTCTCTACTTGCTATTTTTGTTGGCAGTTCCTATACACCCAATATTGAAGCTGCCAGGTTTATTATTGAAAAGTTAGCTCCTGCACTTCCTGAAATTAAATTTGCCATCTGTGGAGGCGTATGTACTAACTTTAATCAGTTGGAATTGATTAATAAAAATATTTTTAATGTAATTTTAACAGGCTTTTTAAAAGAAAAAGAAAAACTTAACTATTTAGCTGCGGCCGATCTAGCCATCAACCCGATGTTTTCTGGTTCAGGCACAAATATAAAAATGTTTGATTTTATGGCTGCGGGTCTACCTATTGTGTCAACTCCTATAGGAGCAAGGGGTATATTCCAAGGTTCAGAAGCAGCGTATCATATATCGACAGAAGCAAATTTTGTGAAAAGTATTCAACTTCTTCTTCAAGATCAAGATTACGCTAAGGAACTTGGTAATTCAGCTAGGATATTAGCAGAAAGGAAATATTCATGGGAAAGAACATCAAAAAAATTAGGGCTGCTGTTATCCATAAATAGAGCCAATATTGATGTGAAACGTCCTTACTTTAGTGTAATTATTCCCTCTTACGAAAGACATCACCAATTAGAGGAATTACTAAACTGTTTGCAGAATCAAATTTGCCAAGATTTTGAAATAATTATAGTTGATCAAAGTCGAAAACCTTGGGAAAGAAAAAATAGTTATCCTGATTTAGAGATACTTTACATTCATACTGATATCAAAGGGGCTGTCATAGCACGTAATACAGCCGCTTTCTATGCTAGGGGTGAAATACTTGCCTTTACAGATGACGATTGTCAGCCGAAACCTGATTGGTTAAAGAATAGTCTGAGATATTTTCATGATCAAGAAGTAGTTGGAATAGAAGGACTGATTATTTCAGACAAATTAGAAGATAAAAACTATCGTCCTGTAACCAATATAGGTTTTGAAGGAATTGGTTTCATGACTGCCAATTTACTAGTTAGACGAGAAATTTTTATGGCAGTTGATGGATTTGATGAGTCTTTTGAAAATCCTCATTTTCGCGAAGATACAGATTTGGGTTGGCGAATTAGTAACTACGGCAAAATTCCTTTTGCCCATGATGTATGTGTTTTTCACCCACCTCATCTTCGTTGCGATCATCGTGAAAGTCTTGAAGAAAGATGTCGCTTTTTTGAAAAAGATGTTTTATTGATGAAAAAGCATCCTGAACGTTATCGAAAACTATTTATGATGGAGTCTCACTATAAAAATACTCCTGGTTTTCGGAAACATCTGATCAGAGGTGCAAATAAATATAATGTTGAAATTGATAGTTTTTACTTAAGTTTCTTAGGAGAATTACAGAGATGATAAGTATTAAAAACTTTCTTGGAAAGAATATTTTAACTATGGATATATTTACCTTTCCAAATTAGATCAAAATTATTGATTTGCGTAAAGAAATATTAATCATTTAACTTACGAGTAAATACTTCTGCTATTTATCTTCCTTAAGGTGCGATCGCTCATTTAAAATATGCAAGCTTAGTAATTAAGCCCATTCTTAATTGAAGTGTTTAGACAATATGTACAATTAGAGCTTTATTAGCAGATTACCATCGGCAAATGCAGAATACATGTATGTAAAGAATATATGAAGCTATTAAATAAGTTTACTCCGAACCACTGCGGAATTATTCATATCTTATCAGTCGCTTTATTGTTTTCTGTCGCATACACTATTTTCTTTTCTCCTGTTATATTCTCGGACAAACTATTAGCACCTGCGGATGGCATAATCCAGAGTGTCCCTGCTTTCTACTCTGCTCGAACACTATGGACAGATTTAATTCTTTCAGGATTTCCCGTAGCAGCAGATCCAACAGTTCAAACTTGGTATCCTGTATCTCTACTATTTTCTTTTCTTCCTCACTCTTGGAATAGTTTTGTTATTTCGGCTTATGTACTAGCCAGCTGTTTTACTTATGGTTATGTCTATACAATCACTAATTCTAGGTTAGCTAGCACTGTTAGTGGAATTGTCTACGGCATGAGCGGCTTTATGATAGCTCATCTAGGCCACACTTCAATGATTCATACTGCTGCGTGGATGCCTTTAATGATTTGGTCATTGGAAAAGTTGCATTATAAATTCAGTATAAAGTGGTTTATGGCTGGATGCTTTGCGATCACCTGTTGCATTCTTGCGGGACATCCACAAATTGCTGTTTATGCTGTGGGTTTAAGTGCTGTATACGCCTTGGTGTTTGGATGGAATGCTAGTGTCGGTCGATGGAATTATTACAAAATATACCTTGTTGTTCTGGTGATCGGGATAACTGTATCAGCGGTTCAGATTATCCCCACAGTTGAACTGATGAATTTAGGATTACGTTCAAAGCTTGAGTTTAAAGATTTTGTTGCTTATTCACTTCCTTTAAAGCAAGTTAGTCAACTTTTCTTTCCCTACCTATTTGGTAGCCATAGTCCGTATTTATTTTACGAACTCCCTTACATCGGAGAGTGGAATCTGACAGAATTAACTGGTTACGTTGGCTTACTTCCGCCAATCCTAGCAGTTGTTGGTTTTGTATCGAACCACCGCAAGACTATAGCCAGGTTTTGGTTAGTAGTTGCTATTGTTGCACTTCTGTTGACTCTCGGCGATGCAACACCGCTTACTTGGCTAATTTTCCACCTTCCTGCGTACAACAAGTTTCGTGTACCAGCACGTCACTTTATAGAGATGACTTTAGCTGTCAGTGTACTCACAGGTATGGGTGTTGCCGTCATCCAAAGGAAAGCATTTTCTCATCTTTTGTTAACTAAAACAATTTTAGGAAGTATGGGAGTAATGCTTGTTAGCTTAACAGGCATTTTTCTCTGGCGAAACACAATCTTAAAGCAAATTCAGAAATTATTAACTACAGAAGAAGTTACTCAATTTACTTTAATACCCTGGTTAAATCCGGCGGTAGGTATACCACTAGTCATTTTTTTCCTAGCAGTAATTGTTCTGCTCTGTTGGAGTAAATCTCCGAATTCTAAGGGGCTAAAACTGCTTCTAGTTTTAGCTTTAATCATCGACTTGGGAAGCTTTGGCTGGTTTTATGAGTGGCAAATTGATGCTCCTAGTCAGGCGATGCTAGTACCAACAAATGTCGTCCAGCGATACAAGAATATTCTCAGTCACAGCCAACAGCGAATCTTACCGATTCGCGGTGGACTTGGTTCTGTAGACGAAATTCCACCTAATATGTCTAGGTTGTGGGGAGTACCTAGTGCTAGTGGCTACGGGCCATTGATTCTGTCTAGGTTTAGCCAGTTATTATCAATGGGTACACCAGGAGATATTTCGATAAACCAAGCATGGACTTCAAAAGCTAAACTTAGCCTAGATATTATGTCCATACGCTATGTTTTTATTCCAAAAAGCTCATTTTCTGTAACCAGCTTGCAAGGAATCAATTGGTCTAAACAAAACATGACTACACAGCTAGGTTCTGCTTGTGGTAGTCAACAGCTAAACTCTGTGAAGTTTCTCATTCCTCCTGGTGAACCTATTACTAATGTGACTGGAATTGGCATAGTTAGTTCATTACTTTGCTCTCAAGAGATACCTAATAATACAGAAGTTTTACAAGTTAAAGTCACAGATAATAACGGCAAAATTACCACTCAAAATCTGCGTGCGGGGCGCGATACTTCTGAATGGGCTTATGACTGTAGTGATATACATCCTTTGATGCGGCATAGTCGCGCCGTAATCTTTGACAGTACACCCTATGAAAGAAAAAATATCTCATCATGTGATGCTCATAATTATGTCAGCATCCTACCTTTAAATAAACTCAGCAATGTGAAAAATTTAGAGTTGAAATGGTTAGGAAAATCAGGTGCAATTGGAATTCAAAAAATTAGTCTCTTTGATGACAATACTAAAACATCCTACCCCATAACAGAAAAGAATAATTTTTTAGCAGACACAAAACGTTGGCGTCATGTGGAAAATATCAATCGAACTAGTGTCTATGAAAACCTTGGTGCGATGTCACGCGCTTGGTTAGTACCAGAAGTGATCAGTCTTAAGCCTGAGCAAGTACTTACTGCTATCAAATCATCGAGGTTACCTGACGGACGTTCTTATCAGCCCTCCAAAATAGCCCTTGTCGAGGAAGATTTAGATTTCAAAGCCAAGAATTTTGATTTGGGGGCTACTAGTAATTTGGTAAAACTAGATGATACTCATATTCAGGTAAAGACAAAATCACAATCTCCGGCATTTTTAGTCTTAAGTGATGTTTATTATCCTGGATGGAAAGCCAAAATCGATGGAAAATCTACACATATTTTTCAAACCAACTATGTACTGCGAGGTGTTTTAATTCCTGAAGGAAATCATGTGGTTGAGTTTGAGTATAAACCTACAAGCTTTCAGTTCGGTGCAGGAATCTGTACTGCTTCTTTAGTTTTACTTGGATACTTATCATTTAAATACAAATTTAAAAATTCTAACTGAGATTTAGCTATTTATGAATTACATGGAACTAGAATATCCCTCATGCCCCCTTTGCCATAGTGAAAATCGCCGTTATGCTTATTCAAGATTTGAAACTTACAAAGTAGTAGGTTGTTGTTCCTGTGGATTTTATTATCTTTACCCACGTTTAACGGAAACAGCTATGTTCAAGTTATACGCAGATGATAGCTACTTTGAAGGCGATCATGCAGGTTACACAAGTTATTCAGGTCAAGAAGTAGCTTTACGTACTACCTTTCAGCGTTTGATGATTAATTTAAAGAAAAACAAACTGACAGGAGGAAGTTTGCTGGAGATAGGTTGCGGCTACGGCTACCTTTTAGATGAAGCAAGGAAATTCTTTACAGTTCGAGTAGGAACAGATTTTTCTGAAAGAGCAACCAAACTGGCAGCAAGTAAAGCTGATTTTATTTACTGTGGCGGAATAGAGCAAGTTCCTATTCAAGAGAAATTCGACTTAATTATCGCTACGCATGTCATAGAGCATGTCTATCAACCACAAGCTTTCGTTAAGGAGATATTAAAGCATCTTAAGCCAGGTGGTTCTGTTGTTATTGCTACCCCGGACATGGGTAGTTTTTGGCGTTATTTAATGGCACATAAGTGGCCTTCATTCAAGCTACCAGAACATGTACTCTACTTTGATAAGCGTTCACTATCTGTTCTCATGAAGCAAGCAGGGTTGGCAAACGTTAAACCTTTACCCTATCCTCATGCTTTCCCTCTGCCCCTTGTAACCGCAAAATTAGGTGTAAAACTTCCATCTAGGTTGAGTAAATTTAATCTATGGATGCCTGCAACAACTCTCGCTCTTTATGGAAAATTTTATGCTTAAAGAAGCGGAGAAAAATCATAATATTGTATGTTCTATTGTCATTCCGGTTTATTCAGAATCATCTCACCTATCCAAAGTATTCACAACAATTAATAGAGTAATTTACTCTCTACAAACGCTCTATGAATTTGTCTTAGTAGATGATGGTTCGCCGGATAATACATGGGATGTAATAAAAGAACTGGCTCAACAACATCCTTATATAATCAAGGCTGTACGTTTAAGCCGGAACTTTGGTAAAGAGTCTGCCCTGTGTGCTGGTTTAGAAATAGCTACAGGTGAAGTAGTAATTATTATGGATGGAGACTTGCAGCATCCTCCAGAGTTGATTCCAGAGATGCTGCGTCTTTGGCATAAATCAGATGCAGATATAGTAGAAGCTATAAAAATATCTCGTGGGAAAGAATCTTTGATTAGCAAGATCGGCGCTCAATTATTTTACGCAATTTTGAATAAACTATCTGCTTATAACCTAAGAGGTGCATCAGACTACAAACTTCTTGACCGGAAAGTGGTAGATGCTTGGCTCAAAATGGGAGAGCGTAACCTTTTCTTTCGTGGGATGACTGCTTGGTTGGGATTTCGGCGTGTGCAAATTCCTTTTGAAGTTCCACCTCGCATTGGTGGTAAGTCAGGATGGTCTATTTTTAAGTTAATTAAGCTGGCGATTACTGGATTAACAGCATTTTCCTCTTTACCATTACATTTAATTACTTTTTCTGGATGTGTGTTTCTGATTTTTGCTGTAGTTTTAGGTCTACAGACTCTGTTTTTCAAATTAATAGGGAGAGCAGTAGATGGATTCACAACGGTGATTTTACTACAGCTAATTATTGGCAGCTTACTGATGATTAGTTTGGGAATTATTGGTTTGTATTTAGCCAGAATTTATGAAGAGGTCAAAGGTCGTCCACGATATATTATTTCAGAAAAAATTAATTGATGATAAATGGAAACAAAACATAAATTTATTCGTTATGCGATTGTCGGCGTTCTCGGTACTTCTTTACACACAGGAGTTCTAGTGTTACTAGTAGAGGTTTTTTCGCTCCCTCCACTTTTCAGTACATCTGCTGGATTTATAGCCTCGTTTATAGCATCTTATTTATTGAATTACAAGTGGACTTTTCGCTCAAAAGGTAAACATCTCAACACTTTGATTCGTTATTCTGCTGTTTCTTTAAGCGGCTTTATTTTAAATTTAACGATTATGTTTTTGATAGTAGATATTTTCAGTTTATGGTATATGATTGGTCAAATAATATCAATTATTTTTGTGCCAGTTAGTAATTTTATTCTCAATTCTCGATGGGCATTTCAAAGATAAAACTTATTGATATTGGAAAAATTAAATATAATACTGCTTTCTACGTTAATCATTTCATTGACCTGGGTAAGATTTAAATATAATTCTTGTAACGCTGTGATATTTATCTATACTGATAAAGCATTGTTACATAAGTTTTTTTGCTTTTTTTAACTTTATCCAAAATATAATGACCAAAAAAGCTCTCATTACCGGATTAACCGGACAAGACGGTTCCTATCTCGCCGAACTCCTTTTAGAAAAAGGCTACCGAGTATTCGGCTTAGTTCGTCGTTCTAGCACCAGTAACCTAGAGCGCATTAGTCATTTGTCAAACCAGATTCAAATAGTATCTGGTGACTTGTTAGATCAGTCTTCCCTGATGGATGTGGTGACTGATTGTCAACCAGATGAAATATATAACCTTGCATCTCAAAGTTATGTTCCTTTGTCTTGGACACAGCCAGCCCTTACTGCTGAATATACTGCTTTGGGGGTGTCACGCCTACTAGAAGCGATTCGGCGCTGTAAACCTGATGCTAAATTTTACCAAGCTTCCAGTAGTGAGGTTTTTGGACAACCGGATGAATCACCCCAAACCGAACGTACCGCTTTTCGTCCACGCAATCCTTATGGCGTAGCTAAAGCTTATGCTCATTGGATGACGGTTAACTATCGCCAAAAGTATGGTCTTTTTGGTTGCTGCGGGATCACCTACACCCATGAATCTCCTCGTCGCGGTACAGAGTTTGTATTTCGCAAAATCACCCATACAGCCGCAATGATTAAACTGGGTTTAGCCCAAGAATTAAAACTTGGTAATTTAGATGCATGTCGTGACTGGTGCTATGCCAAAGATGCAGTACATGCAATGTGGTTGATGTTGCAACAAAATGAAGTAGATGACTACATCATTGCCAGTGGTGAAACTCATTCGGTGCGGGAACTGGTAGAATGTGCGTTTAACTATTTAGACTTGAATTGGGAAGATTATGTATCTGTTGATCCGGCATTTTACCGTCCAGATGAACCAGTGCAATTAGTAGGTTGTATTAATAAGATTAAAGCGGAACTCGGTTGGAAACCGCAGTATTCCTTTGAACAGATGGTGCAATTAATGGTAGAAAATGATTTGAAAGAATTAAGTGATAAATAATATCAAATACCGCTCATTTAAAGCATCACAGTGAAAATATAAACGACATTTGAGGAGAAAAAAATGGAACCAAAACCTGAAATTAGCAACAACACCAATAACGGTAATTTTGGTGTGAATATTTCAGGTTATGTTAACAGTGAATTTGGACTTGGTGAAGGAGTCAGAGGAACAATAAGAGCCGTTGAAGCGGCTGAAATTCCTTTTGTGATTAATAATTGTACTTTTAACACTATGCATAGGAAGATGGATTCTTCCTACACAGATTTTACTGATGAGAATCCTTATCCAATAAATATTATTCAGGTAAATGTAGATATGATTAACACTTTTATCAGTTCTACTAAGCCTGAATATTTCCAAAACAAGTATAATATCGGATTTTGGGCATGGGAATTACCAGAATTTCCCAAAGAATGGTTGTCGGCGTTTAATCTTTTTGATGAAATATGGACTTACAGTAGTTATTGTGTTGATGCGATCGCACCTACTTCACCTATTCCTGTAATCAAGGTGATGCCTAGTATCTCACTTCCTCAACCTTCAATCAGCAAACAATCATTAGGCTTACCAGACAATAAATTTATTTTTCTATTTATATTTGATTTTTGTAGTGTATTTGAACGGAAAAACCCTCTTGCAACTATTGAAGCATTCCAACAAGCTTTTGGTAAAGATAATCAAAATGTACAATTAGTAATTAAGTTTTCTAATAGTAAATACTTTCCAGAAAAACTCAAACAATTAAAAGACTTAGTAGAGGATTTCAAAAATATTAAACTCATTGATAATTATTTACTCAAAGAAGAACTGAATGCTCTAATTTATCATTGTGATTGCTATATATCTTTACATCGCTCTGAAGGTTTTGGTTTGACTATGGCAGAGGCTATGTATTATGGAAAACCAGTTATAGCAACTGGTTATTCAGCCAATCTTGATTTCATGAATATTAATAATAGCTTTCTAGTCAAATATTCTTTAGTGACTATCGCAGAAGATTATGGCCCTTACAAAAAAGGCAATATTTGGGCAGAACCAGACATTAATCATGCTGCATACTTAATGCAGTATGTATTTAATAATTATGAAGACGCTAAACAAATTGGCAAAAAAGCATCTGAGCATATCAAGTCTGTGTTAAGTCCAAAAGCCATTGGAGAAAAGATCAAAAATAGATTAGCTCATGTAATGCAGAGGCGTAAGCATTCCTCAAATATTGATAATCTTTATACAGAACTGCAATATCAAACCGTAGAAATTCAAAGATTACAAAACCTAGTTACAACTATGGAAACTAGTAAGTTTTGGCAGTTGCGTAATCAATGGTTGAATTTGAAAAAAATATATTCTTTGCGAAGTAATAATTAATCGGTAATACCAATAATCATGAGTTATAAACTTCAAAAAATAGAACGTATCTGGAGAAGACGGGGAATACTAGGAGTTTTACATTTTTTTTATCAAAACGCTGCCTCTCGCATCAAGAATAAAATAGCATATCAACAATGGATAGAAAAAAATACTCTTAGTCAACAAGAAATTCTCACTGCTCATCAGCAAATCACTCAATGGCAAATCCAACCTAAATTTTCTATCATTATGCCTGTTTATAATGTAGAGGCAAAATGGTTAACACAAGCTATTGAATCAGTTCGCAATCAAATTTATCCTGATTGGGAGCTTTGTATTGCTGATGATGCTTCTCCCCAATCTCATATTCGTTCTATATTAACTCATTATAGTAAACTTGATTCACGCATTAAAGTTGTATTTCGTACAGAAAATGGACATATTTCCGCAGCAAGTAACTCTGCTTTAGAACTGGCTACAGGAGATTATATTGCACTTTTAGATCATGACGATGAGTTAGCAACTAACGCTTTATTTGAAAATGCTAAGTTAATTAACCAACACCCAGAAGCAGATTTTATTTATAGTGACGAAGACAAAATAGACATCAAAGGAAAACGTTTTTTTCCTTGTTTCAAACCTGATTGGTCGCCAGAATATTTTTATTCTTGCATGTACACCTGTCATTTAGGTGTTTATCGTACTAGTATTATTCGTGAAATTGGTGGTTTTCGTAGTGAGTATGATGGCTCACAAGATTATGATTTGGTATTAAGATTCATCGAAAAAACGAAAAACATCTTTCATATTCCTAAAATTCTCTATCATTGGCGCAGTATATCTGTTTCTGCTGCTTCTGGCTCACAAGCAAAGCCATGGGCATATACTGCTGGTAGAAAAGCTTTAGAATCAATGCTAGAGCGTAGCGTATATCCAGGACGTGTCGAAGAAACACCGAATCCAGGTATTTACAGAGTGCGACGCAATATAATTGGAAATCCTTTAGTTAGTATAATTATTCCCAGTGCAGGTACAACTATTAATACTGCTTCTGGTAAATTATGTCTTTTAGAAAATTGCATTCGTAGTGTTCAGCAAGTTAGTACCTATCGCAACTTTGAAATTATTGTGGTAGATGGGTATGACATTCCAGATGCAAGTTTAAATAAAATACTTGCTTTAGATGTGAAATTAGTTCGTTGCGCTGAACCTTTTAATTTTTCAATGCGAATTAATCGAGGTGCAGCTGAAGCAAAAGGGCAATTTCTGTTGTTATTAAATGACGATACAGAAGTAATTACTTCTGATTGGCTAGAATCAATGTTAGAACTTGCACAACAAACAGAAATTGGTGCAGTCGGAGCAAAACTTTTATTTCCAAATGGCAGATTACAGCATGTAGGCGTAATGATTCTTGAGGGCAATCCTTGTCATGCTTTCTATGGTTTTGATAACGAACAATCTGGTTATTTTTGCTCAAATATTGTGAATAGAAACTACCTAGCTGTAACTGCTGCTTGTTTGATGATGCGACAAGAAGTATATCAAAAATTGAGGGGACTAGATGAAACATTTCCCCTGAATTATAACGATGTCGATTTATGCTTAAAAGCGCATCAAGCTGGATACCGCAATGTAGTTACACCTTATGCTCAACTGATTCACTATGAATCTGCTAGTAGGCAAAAAGGTTTAAAACCAGGTGAATGGAATCAATTAAGTCAGAAGTGGAAAAATTATTTTGATCAATTGGGTACAGATCCTTACTACAATCCGAATCTGTCTTTTAAAGCTCCTAATTTTGAATTATTTTAACGTGCGCCTCCGTTAGAGACTCACGTTATTGTAACTCTGATACTGTTTTACCAAAATCTTGATATGAGCAGGACTTACGCAAAACATAACGCGCATTTGCGGTAATTCATGAATTACCGCTACGCAAGAATAAGGTTTTCGGTCACATCTTGCGTAAGTCCTGATGAGATTAAGGCTGAGGAGGCGCAGGGGGTGCATCTGGTATTTCTGCATCTTGTCCTTGTCTTTGCAGATATTTACTCAGTACATAAGCCATATCACCACGAGTCATGGGTTTTAATGGGTAAAGATTTCCTTGGGTATCTGTATTAACAAATGCTTCGGATACAACTGTGGCGATCGCTTTTCTTGCCCAAGAAGGAATAGTAGCTGCATCAGGGTGAGGAGCTAAAATTTCATTCACAGTCTGATTAGGAAACTGAAATACACCATAGGCTTGAGCAAAAATTGCCAAAGCTTCTGCTCTTGTTACTCTTTGATTAGGGAAAAACAAATTACCCCGATAGCCTTTCATAATATCTGTTTTTAAGACAGTTTGAATATCTTTATACGCCGGATGAGAGGATGGTACATCTGGAACCACAACATTTTCTTTGCTGGCTGCTTGTCGTTTATCTAGTCGAAATGCTTTCACCATAATTGAGGCTAAGTCTGCTCGACTGATTATCCTTTCTGGATAAAACTTATTATCTGGATAGTTAGTCATCCAATTCGCAGCCACTACCATTTGAATTGGATCAGATGATTGTTTGTCTTGTGGTTGAACTTGGGCAGAAACTACAACTGGAAAAGATTGTATTAATGTTACTAAAGTAAGAACACTTATAAATCGACGCATAAATGTAAATTTAAAAAATAGTACTACTGAAAAATAACATCAACTTTGTTTTAGCCCGATCCGGAAATCAACCAAAATTTCTTTGGTATCTTATGACCTATCTTCTTGGTATGAGTCAAGTCAAAAAAAGGGTGAATATGTATTATTTAACACAATATTTCACCCGTATTACTATAAATTTCCGTAGATTTAAATCAAGCTAACTAAACTTGAGTAGCATCTTCCTGATTAATTTGCTGCTCAAGATTAGTGATCGCACCATTTAAACCAGCAAGCCTTGTTTCTAAGTCATCACGCATTGCTTTGAGAAATCTTAGCTTGCGCTCTAAACGATTTTTCCGAGAAATAGGCTCCCCATCATAGCAAGAGTTATACCAGAAATTAAAAGGAAACATAGCTACCTTTCCAAATAAAGCCTACTTAAATTCTGACGAAATTATTTTCAAATGAGGGGAAAGCAGATGGGAGGAAAACCGATCCAATGTCGGTTATTTGTCATTGGTTAAACATTGGAGAGCTGATCCCCATAGCTAGGGGATTTAAATTCCTATCAATTTTATTTTCCAGCAATTTGAACATTCTCAGTAGGTGCTTCTTCTAGAGAAGCTTTTAAGCGGGTGGCTTTGCTTTTACGGATGCGATCGCTTTTGCGAACGCGACTAGTGGTCTGTTTCATTAGTTATCAGAGGTTGCGAGGGGACAGATCCCCGACTTTTTAAAAAAGTCGGGGATCTATAAATTTTTTTGTCTTTACCATTGCTTTCCCGTTTGTAATGAATGGGTTCCCATTTATTACAAATGGGTTCCCATTCATAAACAACATGAAGACGTTAGTTACAAATGTGTTGATGTTCTCTATGGATGAGTTCCCATTTGTGATGAAGGTGAATTTAGGGAACGCGATGCTCATCAGTAAAACAATTTTGCAACTCCAAATACATCAGATCCCCGACTTCTTTAAGAAGTCGGGGATCTTTCCCTTTTAAGGTAACGCTAGCTCAATCTTTATTTTGTGTGATTTTTTTCACTGTTTGAGCAATGGCTTTAGCATCTTTACCGTCAAAAGTTTGCTCGTCGCCATTGTTCCAGGTAATAAAACAAACAAATCGCCAAGACATCTGAATATAAAGATCGCAAAATCGAATTAATTTTTCTTTGTCTGTATGAAACCACCCTGCTTCCACATTCCCCACTAGCGAACTCCTGCAAACCCGGCTCGCTCAATCGCTTTTTGTCCTTGATCTGTGAGTAAAATTTGGGCGTAAGCTTCACCAATTTGCTGTGCTTGTCCGTTGTTTTGCTTAATAATTACAAACAAGTTAGTTGTTATTGGATAGCTACCATTTTTGATGGCTTCAGTGTTGATTTGATTACGCTGGCGTGGGCATTGTTCAGGTGTTACTAATGATTCACGGTATGGTGAAATTAATTGTGTAGGTGTCAGACCCAATGGTAAAGGCTTGACGGTGCATTGGGGAACTACTGCACGAGCCGAGGCATAATATACACCACCAGGGATTTTACTGACTTGTCGTATTGCTTCTGTAGTTGATGAAACATATTTGACATTAGAGCCAAGTGGTTGACTCTGCAAGTTTTTGTTACCAGAGAAGATTGCTGTATCTGCTTTTTCTAAACGTTGCGAGAAAGGGGTAATGGGCAAGTCTGGCCCGCCTACCTGTTTCCAATTAGTAATTTGCCCTAAATAAATCTGCTGCAACTGATCAACGGTTAAACCTGGCACTTGCAAAGATGGGTTGGCTACTACTGCAATACCATCCGTGGCAACTTGACGTTGTTCAAGGGTAAAATCTTTTTGCTTGGCTAGAGAATACTCTGCATCTGTGAGGGGACGGGAAGACTGAGCAAAATCTAGTTTCCCATCTAGCAACATACGTATACCAGAACTAGAACTGGGATTGCTATTATTTGGGTTTTGGTAGCGCAACTGTAATTCTGGGCGATCGCTTTGGATTTGTGAATCGATTAATTGGCGGATTGGCGCCCAAGCTGCACTACCACCGTAGTTAGCTGCTGCAACTGGAACATTCGCAACACTCTGAAAGTTAGATCCAACAGATGAGGCTGGATTGGAATTTTGACTAGAGGTAGCAACTGTGTTTTTGCGAACTAATGTGTATGGTCTTAACAGCCACCATGCCACTCCACCCAGTACCAAAATGGTCAATATTTTACCAATTATCAAGCCTCTAAGAAAAAGCCAAATTTCTCCATTAATAGGTGTTCTTCTTTGATTTGTATTTTCCATAACTATTGTTTTATTGCTTTGTTAAATTGCCTTTCCGGTATCTAGCCGGAAATTATGAAATGGTAGATGCAAAAAACTTGAAAATCTTAATTATCTGATTTTGGAATTTTTAAATTATGTAAATTTTCTCGAACTGGTTCAAAAAACTGTTTGATAAACCTGAGCGAGTATGGAGGTTGATTTACATTGAATATACTTGTTTGTAAGAATATATAAAAAATGAAGATTATCAATAAACTTGTGCTAGCACCAAACCCCAAGCCCAGAAGTAAAAGATTTTTTTTATAGGCAACAGAAGAATTATTATGAATGGTTTTGTCTTTGATCACACGTAAAGAAGACAAAGATAAATCCCTAGCAACAATCAGTGCTTCTAGAGCTTCTAATGCTGACTGATAGCGCTTACTAGAGCGATCGCACACCATTTTATCTATCACATTTGCGAGACTGTCGCTTACCCTGATGCGATCGCGCCAGATAATTTCTCCTGTGTTGGGATCTTTTGGTATTTGGTCAGATTTTAATCCTGTCAGAGCTTGAATACCAATCATCCCAACCGCATAAATATCGCTGCACAATTGTGGTTTACCCTTGCTCTGTTCACTAGACATATAGCCAGGAGTACCCACAACAACCGTGACACTAGTTTGTCCAAACTCATTGATTCCCAAACCACCAATTTTTTTAATACTGCCAAAATCAATCAATACAATTTTTCCGTCACTATGTCGTCGCATTAAATTTTGAGGCTTAATATCCCGATGAATAATGTTATTTTGGTGGACAAAAACCACTACTTCTAGAATTTCCCGTAATAGGTTAAAAACCACATCTTCATTTAGACATATACCAGGAGAAATTTCTTGGGTTAGGTCATGACCATCAATAAATTCCTGAACAAGATAAAAATCACCATTTTCATCAAAATGGGCAAATAAGCGAGGAATTTGGTTGTGATTGTCGCCTAGCTGATATAAAACTTCTGCTTCTTTTGCAAATAAATTTTTAGCAATTGGCACATGAGCCGGATTTAGATTCTTAGGCTTAAAATGTTTAACTACACAATAAGGTATCCCTGGCAAATCTAAATCAACAGCCAAGTAAGTATCGCCAGAACCTCCACTCCCTAAAAGTTTAATAATCTTGTAACGATTCCGAAGGGTGATCCCAATTAGAGAGAGAAGATACTGACTCATATCGTGCATTCTGAATGCTAAATTACTAACCAGTGAAATTAGCTAGTATTATTTTTAATAAGTATTTTTTATACGTGTAATTTTTTAATTACACATGACAACATCCAAGACTATACTACTTAGTATTTATTTTCTTAGAATCAATGTCAGTATATTTTTCCTGAACTGCTAATTGAGAAATTTATACGAGTAAGACTTTTAGATATTCTTATTTTATTAGATGTATTGAAATAATATTAATACAGTACGAATAAACTGTGAACATTAAGCTTAAGTAAATGTAACATCAACCTCATAGTAAAATAATAGTTAAATTTTAGCTTGATACTAAGAGGATGTTTGAAAAGTTTTGGGCAAATATAATTGGTTTGGAGAGCGAGAAAGTTAAGTCAAGGGATAATTTAGGACTTATGTAAACAAAGTCTAAATTCTGATTTTCACGGTGGGGGAAATTCATTAGACCTCTTGCAAAAATATTTTTATCCCACCCTAACCCTCCCCCTAAACGGGGAGGGAACTAAATCTTCCCCCCGTTGACAAGGGGATTGAGGGGAGTTCATTCGACTTTTGCAAGAGGTCTATTAATTGCCCCTACAAAGTGTAGTTTTTTTTAAGTATTAGTAATTTTTCACATGAGGTGAAAATCAGATTCAAGGGCGGGATAATACCCCAAAATTAAGAGGTTTATCGGCTTGTTTAACCTGAATGGTTAAGTTAGGTAATCCCTCTAATTTTTCTAGAGGTGGAAGTTCTTGTTCCAAGAGTGGTACAAAAACTTTTAAACTTGCTGGCAGACACTCAATTTCAACTGGAGTTTTACCTAAAACTTCACCATCAACAACAACTTTTTGAGGTGGGTCGGTTGTAATTTTAAATTTTTTAGCTCGTAGGTAGCCAATATCATTTCTTTCAGCTGGATTACCCGCAGAAGCAGTCTGAAACAAATGAAATGTTGCTGCGATCGCAGCTGCTCTATTCACTGGAGCTACTATAGTTAAATCCAAAAATCCATCATCTACAATCAGTCCTGCTGGCCCTTGCGCTAAAACAGATGTCGCAGGTGCAGCATTTGCTACTGTCACTGCTGCTGCACAAGTTGAAATTACCTTATCTTCAGTTTCAATTTCGACATCAAATGACTGTAATTCACTTAATTGTTTGAATCCAGCTATGATATAAGCCAAGAAACCAAAACGATTTTTCGATTCCCGATCTGCTTTTTCCACGGTTTCTGCTTCAAAGCCAATGCCTGTCAGCAGTACCATGGGATAACCATTGCAAGTGGCAGTATCTACAATTCGTGTGCCACCCTGCAAAATTGTTTTGCAAGCACCTTCAATTGTGTCTGGTATGCCTAAAGCTGTAGCAAAAGCATTTGCTGTTCCGCGAGAAATAATTCCAAAAGGAATATCACTACCCACTACAGCAGCAGCTGCTGCTGATAGAGTACCATCTCCTCCAGAAGCAATGATGGCATCTACCCCTCTTTCCACTGCTTCATGGGCTAGTTGATCGGCACAAATTTCTTCAGTTGTAAAGTGGATATCCAGGTCAATTTCTGGCTCTAACAAAGCTCGAATCTGTGCCAGTTCTTGCTCGGAGTCACCCTGACCTGCAACTGGATTAAAGATGAGGCAGGCTGAACGTTTCATATATTGCGATTCATTTAAAATATTCAAAGTTATCAAATTAATTCGTAGCGCATTTGTAGAATTAAAGCTTCTCCCTTACGATAGTCTTTTTAATCTTGGCTACAAACAACAAAACTTGTAAAGATAAGTAAAGCTAAAAAAAGAAACTTAATAGCTATTGGCAGAGTGCAACGCCGAACGTCACCCACTGCGGTAGTCTAGATGAAGTGAATTTATCTCTGCCCTTTGACATAATTGATTTATGACATCAGTGGTTTCCAGTCCGAGCCGTACAATCCGCATTGGTTCTCGTAAAAGCCAACTTGCTCTGATTCAGACTTATTGGGTACAAGAACAACTGCAAAAAAGCTTTCCAGATATTACTTTTGAAGTCCACACGATGGCCACTCATGGCGACAAAATCTTGGATGTGGCATTAGCCAAGATTGGTGATAAAGGACTGTTTACCAAAGAACTCGAACTGGGAATGATCAATCAGGAGATTGATTTTGCTGTTCATTCTCTCAAGGATCTACCGACTCGCTTACCAGAGGGTTTAGTTTTAGCAGCAATTACCGAACGGGAAAATCCTGCCGATGCGCTTGTAGTGCATGAAAAGCACAAAGACAAGCAAATTGACACCTTACCAGAAGGGGCGGTGATTGGTACATCTTCTCTACGACGTTTAGCACAGTTACGGCATCAATTCCCCCATTTCACATTTAAAGATGTGCGTGGTAACTTGAACACACGCATGGCCAAGCTGGATGCAGGTGAATATGATGCTTTGATTTTGGCTGTGGCTGGGTTACAACGTTTGGGAATGGGCGATCGCATTCATCAAGTTCTCCCCAAAGAAATTTCCCTGCACGCCGTTGGCCAAGGTGCATTGGGTATTGAATGTCGCGCTGAAGATACAGAACTGATATCTTTACTGAAAGCCATTGAACATCCTGAAACACGCGATCGCTGTTTAGCAGAACGCGCTTTCTTGCGGGAACTCGAAGGTGGTTGTCAAGTACCAATTGGTGTAAATACTGAAATCAATGGTAGCAATTTAACATTAACAGGTATTGTTGCCAGTGTCGATGGTCAAAAAGTGGTCAAAGATACAATTTCTGGCGAAACCAAAGACGCAGAACAGCTAGGCACACAACTAGCCAAGCAAATGCGGGGACAAGGAGCGCAGGAAATTTTGGATCAAATTTTTGCCGAGATCCAGCGTGGTTCTTAAATTCAGTTATTAGTGAACAGTGAACAGTGAACAGTTATAAAACTGACAACTGATAACTGGTCACTGATAACTGTTATTGTGATGTTATTAAGAAAGATTGCAATTGCTAAATATATCTACCAGAGTTAACTGGTATTTTAGCAGAGTAAATTTTAACACGTAGGCAAATTTGGGGAAGCAAAAATTACCATGCGGATTCTATTTGTTGCAGCAGAAGCAGCTCCCGTTGCGAAAGTCGGTGGAATGGGTGATGTCGTCGGCGCACTACCTAAAGTCCTGAGAAAAATGGGGCATGATGTCCGGATTTTCCTGCCTTACTACGGCTTTCTGCCAGACAAAATGGAGATTCCCAAAGACCCTATTTGGCATGGATATGCCATGTTCCAGGACTTTACAGTTTACGAAAGTGTCCTACCTGGCACTGATGTGCCACTGTATCTCTTTGGACACCCAGCTTTTTGGCCTCGTCGCATCTACTCTGGAGAAGATGAACACTGGCGGTTTACTTTGTTTGCTAATGGTGCAGCCGAGTTTTGCTGGAATTACTGGAAGCCAGAGATTGTTCATTGTCACGATTGGCACACAGGGATGGTTCCCGTTTGGATGCACCAGTCTCCTGATATTACCAGTGTATTCACAATTCATAACCTGGCATATCAAGGCCCGTGGCGCTGGTATTTAGAGAAAATTACCTGGTGTCCTTGGTATATGCAAGGACACAACACCATGGCTGCGGCTGTCCAATATGCTGATAGGGTGACAACTGTTTCTCCAACTTATGCCGAACAAATCAAAACAGCTACCTATGGCGAAACTTTAGAAGGTTTAATGTCCTTTATCAGTGGTAAATTATCTGGGATTGTCAATGGGATTGATACAGAAGTTTACGACCCAGCAACTGACAAATATATTGCCCAAAACTTTACCACCGACACCATAGATAAGCGCAAAGCCAATAAAATTGCTTTACAAGAAGAAGTAGGATTAGAAGTTAACTCAAACGCCTTTTTGGTGGGAATGGTGACGCGCCTAGTAGAACAAAAAGGCATTGATTTAGTCTTGAATATTCTGGATCGGTTTATGTCTTATACCGATGCCCAGTTTATCGTTTTGGGTACAGGCGATCGCTACTACGAAAGCCAATTATGGCAGATGGCATCGCGCTTCCCTGGACGCATGAAAACCTATTTACTTTATAATGATGCCCTAGCCCGTCGTATCTATGCTGGCTCCGATGCTTTTCTAATGCCTAGCCGTTTTGAACCCTGTGGTATTAGCCAAATGATGGCTTTGCGTTATGGTTCCATACCCATTGTCCGCCGTACCGGAGGATTAGTGGATACTGTATCCCACCATGTCCCCGCGCATCATAGTGGTACTGGTTATTGTTTTGACCGCTATGAACCATTAGATTTATTCACCTGTATGGTTCGCGCTTGGGAAGGCTTCCAATATAAAGATTACTGGCAAGATTTACAAAAACGCGGCATGAGCCAGGACTTTAGTTGGTATAGCTCTACTAAACAGTACGTGAAACTCTATCGCTCAATGTTAGGCTTGCCTGAAGAAGAGGAACAGCCAGAACCAAAAGCAGAACAACCTGATTTAGCTTTGCAATCTTAGTCATAATTTTGGACTTGTAGAGACGTTGCAGTGCAACGTCTCTAGCATTAATTTCCAGATTTTAATTTTGGATAAGCAATACGTTTATGATGGAATTGTTGCCAAACTTCGACAAAAATTTCGGCAATTCTGGTCATTTCTTCCCGTGTTAGCCCTGAATCTACTAATTGCTTGTCTTTCCATCTAGCACGGAGAATATTGTTAACCATTACCAAAGCTTGTTCACAACTAGCATCTTTGAGCGATCGCAATGCTGCTTCACAGGAATCTGCTAACATGACAATTCCTGTTTCCCGTGATTGAGGAATAGGCCCATCGTAGCGAAAGTCTGCCTCATCTACTGTCAAGCTAGGATCTTCTTTTGCCATCTGTTGAGCTTGATGATAGAAATAAGCTATTTGCATCGTGCCTTGATGTTCTGGAATAAAAGCTTGAATAGAGGAAGGTAAACTGTATTTTTTTGCCATTGCCAAACCTTCACTGACATGCTTTTTAATGATGTCAGCACTATGCCAAGGGTCTTTTATTTCTGTATCATGCTTGTTTGGCCCCCCCATTTGATTTTCAATAAATGATAGGGGGTCATGCATTTTACCAATATCATGATATAGTGTCCCAGCCCTGACTAATTCAATGTTGCATCCTAATTCTTTGGCAGCAGCTTCAGCCAAAGTAGCGACAAATAGCGTATGCTGAAAAGTCCCAGGAGCGACTGTTGCCAGTTTTTTTAATAGAGGACGGTTAGGACTTGCTAGTTCTGCCAAGCGAATCGGAGTAACTAAATCAAATAATTTTTCTAAATAAGGGCTTAACCCTAAAGCCACAATACTCCAAGCTAAACCAGATAAGGCAAAAAACCCTGCTTCTTTGAGTACAACATAAAAAGAAGGGCCAAATGCTGCACCTAAGAAGATTTGAACGAGTAGGTAAACACCGCCTTCAGTTAAAGCGATCGCCACACTCAAGAGTGCTAATTCCTCACGCGATCGCAGCCGATGGGCCATACAACTGCCTAACAATCCCCCAGCAGCACCTGCGAACAGTGATACTTTACTGATTTCTAGGCTTATACCTAATAATATCATCAGCAATCCTACCACTGTCACACCCGCAGTTGCACCGTAAAAGCTACCCAGCAATAAACCCACACCACTCCAAGTGGTGTAAGGTGTACCCATGGTAAGTACCAAAGGCGTACTTAAAGTCAGCAACAATACCAACAGGCGATCGCTTTGTCGCCATCGATATTTAATACTTCGTTCAACTAAAGTAAAAATTCCGACGCCACTGCTGACTGTTCCTGCCAAATATAGCAATCCCAGCCAGTTAATTTCCCGACGCAGCAGGTGATAGTGTTCTAGTATATCTAAATGCCAGCCTGTAATGCGATCGCCCTTGCGGATAATTATTTCACCTTGCTCTACCGCCACAACTACAGGCTTGACTTCCGCAGCTGCCATTGCTGCTTGTAATTGGGTTTGTTCTTCATCTTGTTTGAGATTCGGTTCCAAAATATTCACTAGCAGTTTCTGGGCAAAAGATTCTGCTTGTTTTGGTACCAAGTTATGCACATGCAAATTAACTGCATTTTGTAAAATAGAGGGAGGTAGTCCTGGGGGGATACCTTGAGCTAAAATCCGCTCTGCACTTTGCTGAATCCCCTTTTGGGTTTTTGCCCAGTCTTCATCAGATAAATGGAGGAAGAAAGTTGATTCGTAGGCAGTTTGAGGGTTTTCACTCAGCAGTTGTGACAACTTGATGGTGGCTTGGGTATACCCTTGGCGTGCTTGAGAAACTTTATCTAAGAGTGAAACCAATTTTTGTGTGGAAGTCTTCAGCCGATAAGCTTCTAATTCTGCCATTGCTTGCGTAAATTCCGCACTTTGGAAAAAATCAATGGGTTTGGCTTCCGGCTTTGAGGTAATGGTAAGTAAGGAAGGCTTTGATTCCGAAGAGGATACGGTACGATTTGGATGTAATGGTATGGAAACGTTTTCAGCGTCTCCAACTCTTGGCTTATTAAGATTTTGTTCTCTGGTTTTGGCGAAAATGTCTTTGAGTTTTTGAGTTAATACTCCTGACTTTTGTTCATTGGTATGTTCTAAAGCTACTACCAGGGCTTGCCATTCTGAGTCAGCACAGGAGCGCAGATAACGCTGACTAGAAACGGACAAAACAAAAGTATCAAAAAAAGGAAAAGCACCGGCAGAAGCTCGAATTTCATTACCCTTGGCGAAAAGTTTTTGTAATTTAAGCTTGATTTGATTATTAATGTTTTCATCAACCATCAACACTGGCACAAATGCTTTACTGACATCTTTGCGCCGTGCTTCTGTTTTGTTTGTATCTTCAATCAGACTACTGTAGGGCGCCCGAATAGTATCTGGTGCAGTGCTACCCATCTTTAATTGGGGTTGGTTGTATAACTTTTGCCCCATTACACCAGTAAGAGACACCACTGCAATTACGAAAACAACAGGAGAAGGTTTTCCAAATAGACAACTAGTAGTTGCCTTTGAGTTTGGCGCTCTTTGTTTGTTATATTTGCCTTTCACAGTTGATTTCGATAAATGTAAACGGTGTAGGGCTTTGGAAAGTCGCTTCCAGTGAATAAATCGCTGAGTCAACGATTGCAAAAAAGGCTGCGTTTTCATCGTTTCTGACCGCAGTTACTTGATTGATTGCTTTGAGGAAAAACACTTGAAGCCCGCTTGCCACAATTGCTACCTACAGAATCCGAATTGCATTTTAAGGTTTTTCCCTTATATAGTATATTTTTTTACTAAGAATTAATTTATTGTAATAAATAATATTTATAGTTTATACTTCGCACGATAAGTAAGGTAGTCCCGATCAAAAAATTTCATCACTAATTATGAAAACCTCTTCCTTATGCTCGATCTCTAATCCCTGATCCCTATTTTCTGCTCAGAAGTGATACTAACGTAGTCGAATTACGCGAGGAGCTGCGATCGCCTCTAGGGAGGCGTAACTCAGAGTTATAGGCCATTCCGCTCTCACTTCACCTTGATCCAAACTAGAATGATACACTCCTGACCAAGTAGCCACAAGTATATCAGCTAATTTTACCATTTGGGGTAAGTCCGTTGTTTGCCATTGTGCCGGACTGTTTTTAGCAAGTAAAAACCGCCAACTGACAGGAATGCCTGTTGTAGCATTATAGGCTCCTGATAAAGCAGCAGTAATTGCATTCATATAAACCGAACGCGAGTTCACTTGAGTAGCTCGTGAAACTGAAAGGCGAAAGTCTTCTAAGCTACTAAGAAAGCAATAAAAAGCAATTGCTAGGTTATAACTGAGCTTTTCTTCTGTACAGAATTCAGCTTGTATTATTTCTAATCCAACTTGTTTTTCTAACAAATTGTGTAATTTCAATAAAATCTGTGGCACAGGTGTGGGTGTTTCTCCCAAAAAGCCAATTATTTGTGGAATCAGGGTAACAGGAGTAAGTTTTTCTGTGAAAGATTGAGCGATCGCATAGCCTACTGCAAGAGTCCAATCTTCTATAACTCGGTTACCATGCCAAATTTTGATTACATTGAGCAAGTTTTGTCGCAATTTGATAGTATGTTCATGAAAAAACAATGTTACTGGTAGTGCGGACAAAACTACTTGTAATGAAGCGTGTGTATTGTTTTCAATAATAATTTCTGATTGTTGCTGACGCTTTCTCCAATCATCTAAATCGAATCTACCCAGTTCGATTAGACTCTCAGCACCCAGAATCGTCATTTTATGCCAATAGCTAGGTGCTAATTTTTGCATCTGCCCGCCTTCCAAGGCTAAGATTTCCCCAATTAAAGCCCCTAGTATGGTGCCTCTGATGCGGCTAACAAGAGAATAACGCATAGTTAATTGGAATAGGGAATCGGGGACTTATCAATTAAAAATTAAAAATTAAAATTAAAAATTGGTAAGAGGGACAATGGGGACAAGGGAGACGCAAAGCCGCAAAGACGCGGAGAAAAACTAATGACCCTTGACCAATGACTAACTACTAACCAATATATTTTGTCTTAAATAACACACTAATGCCTGTAATCCCAGGATATAACTTTGTGCTCCAAAACCACTGATTTGACCAATAGCTATTGGGGCTATATAAGAGTGATGCCGGAACTCCTCACGTTTATAAATGTTACTTAAATGTACTTCTACTGTAGGTAGATTTACAGCAACGATCGCATCTCGCAATGCTACACTAGTGTGGGTGTAAGCTCCAGCATTAATCAAAAGCCCTTGGTGTTTTCCCAAAGCATCATGAATTGCATCTACCAATACCCCTTCATGATTTGACTGTATGGTAGATAATTTCACCACTAGTCTCTGTCCTTCCGCTTCTAACTGGCGGTTAATTTCGGCCAAACTTAAGGAGCCATAAATACCAGGCTCTCGCTGTCCTAACAGATTCAAGTTTGGCCCATGCAGCACTAGAACGTTTAAGGGGCTTAATTTCAATTCCTGCACTTTTGCTCTCTTAGCGACGGCGTGAGCGATCGTCTACAGGAATGGGAATTAGCTCCGGTTCCGGCTCTGCTTCTGGCCCTAATAGGGCTTCAATCAGTTTACGTGCCAATTCCTTAACCTTTTCTAGCACCTTTTCAATATAGTCCATTGGACTGACCGCTCCTGAAATACTAACTCGATTTTTTCGGTTATCAGCTACGGAGAAACTTAGCTTTTTTGCACTCTGGCTTTCGATCAGACAATTTTTATTCCCGTACTCCGGGCTTGAGCCACTTCTTAATATTATTAGTGTTATTTTCTCCGTTACTTTTTAGAGTATCACATCCTTCACCTAGACGGCTCATCTGACTAAAGATAGCTTTTTTGAAAACACGCCCTAGAGACTACAGGTTGGAGGTATATAGTAAATAATTTTTTTAGGTGAGTATTATCAAGACAGAGCCAATAATAAAGGGCTATAAAGTTGATTTTAGTCAATTAAAGCTGTAATTATGGCTTAAAAGCTGTTTTTCAAATAAATTTCTACTGGATACATGTTACCCATTTGAAAAAATATTGCGACAAATTATTAACTCAAAAGCTTACTCATTAGATATTTAACAATGCAAATTCTCAAATTTCAAATTCCAAATCTATAAGGATTTCCAATATGTTTGTTGAAACCAGAGATTATGGAAGTTTGCTTCGTGTATTGATACCAATAGTCAGTAGGAGCGAAGCATTAGATAAGTAATATTTTTAGTTAGTTCATTAAATATTACCTCAATGCTTCGCCCATAGAACACTCAATAGTAAAGACCGTGAACTATCCCCTATTGACTATTAACAGTTATCAGTCATCAGTTATCAGTTTGATTAATTGGTATAAGTCCCCCAGAGTAGGCTTGATAACTGCGGCTAGTACTGTCACCTATTACTGAATTTAACTATTGGATTTAGCTAGTTTTTTTGGCAGTTGTCGTTGACGATTTGGCTTTTGTTGATTTGCTACGAGAACTAGTTGTGGATTTAGTTGTTGATTTAGTAGTTTTGCGAGTGGATTTGCTGCTCGATGCTTTAGTTGCTAGCAACTCTAATGCTGTGTCCAGCGTGATATTTTCTGGTGATGTATCCTCTGGGAGACTGACATTAGTTTTGCCGTGCTTGATGTAAGGTCCGTATGGACCATCATAGATGTTTACAGGTTCGCCATCTTCTGGGTGAGTTCCCAATTCCCTTAAAGCCGTCTTAGATTTACTACTTGTGCTGCGTCCTTTTTTCGGTTCAGACAATAATTCTAATGCACGATCAAAGGAAATTGTCAGTACATCGTCACCTGCTTTCAGGGAGCGATAGTCTTTACCCTCCTTGGCATTATGCACGACATAAGGGCCAAAGCGTCCCAAGTTTGCTTGAATGGTTGCACCTGTTTCTGGATGTGTGCCTAGTGTCCGTGGTAGGGATAAAAGACCAACAGCAATATCTAAGGTGACATCTTCTGGCTTCACAGCCTTGGGTAGAGAAGCTTGTTTCGGTTTAGGATTTTCATCAGACTTGTCACCCAATTGCACGTAAGGGCCGTAGGGGCCAATGAGTAAATAAATGGGTTCACCTGTTTCGGGGTGACGTCCTACCTCGTCTGGCCCAGAGGTTTTTTGTCTGAGCAAGGTTTCGATCTTTTGGGGATCGAGATCAGCAGGAGTCAAGTCTCTAGGAATGGATGCTGTAATAACATCATCACCATTTTCAACTTCGATATAGGGGCCAAATTTACCAATACGGATTTTGGCGTCTATATTTTCTAGTTCAACAGTTCTAGCTTCGTTAGCATCAATCTGGTCTTCTTTTTGCTTGACTAGTGTTTCTAGACCTTGCTCTCCGAGATAAAATTTCTGCAAGTAGGGTAGCCATTGAGCTTCACCAGTAGCGATATCGTCTAGGGTTTGCTCCATTTTGGAGGTAAAACTGGGATCAACGACATCACAGAAGTATTTTTCTAGCAGTTCAGTCACAGCAAAAGCAGTGAAGCTGGGGATCAAGGCATTATTGGTCAGTTGGGCGTAACCTTTGTCAATAATGGTGCCAATAATACTGGCATAGGTACTAGGACGTCCAATACCTTCACTTTCTAAGGTTTTGACCAAAGTCGCTTCAGTAAATCTGGCTGGGGGTTGGGTTTCGTGTTTGATTGTTTCTAAGTCTTGACAATCGGGATGCTCTCCTACTTTGAGGTCAGGCAAAATGATTTCTTGGTCTTCTAGTGCAGCTTCGGGATCATCAGATCCTTCGACGTAGGCGCGTAGGTAGCCAGGAAAATCAATGCGTTTACCAGAAGAACGAAACCCAGCATCTTCCACTTGCAATTGCACTGTGATTTGGGTTTGGCGAGAGTCAGCCATTTGGCAGGCGACGGTTCGTTTCCAAATCAAATCGTAGAGTTTGAGTTCGCGATCGCTCAAGCCTGTTTCTTGGGGGGTGCGGAAGGTGCTTCCCGCAGGACGAATGGCTTCGTGAGCTTCTTGTGCGCCTTTAGATTTGGTGGTGTACTGTCGTGCTTGGGGGCTAAGGTATTGCTTGCCGTATAGTTGTTCTACACAGCTACGGGCAGCTGCTATAGCCTGTTCCGACAAATGCACCGAGTCTGTACGCATGTAGGTAATATACCCTTGTTCGTACAAACTTTGAGCAACCCGCATTGTATCCCTTGCCGAAAGCCTCAATTTGCGGTTTGCTTCCTGCTGCAAAGTGGAAGTCGTAAACGGTGGTGCAGGTTTGCGGGTGACTGGACGTTCTTCGATATCTGTAACTGTCCAAGTTTGCTCACTTAGGCGTTGTTTGAGGGCTTCAGCTTCGGCTTGGTTGAGCAGCACGACTTTGCGATCGCTGACTATTTTTCCTGTGGTAGAGTCAAAATCGCTACCAGTTGCTAGTCTGGTTCCTGCCAAGGTAACAAGTACAGCAGTAAAGGACTGCTCTTTGCTCTTTTCAGTTGGCGAAGAGGCCAAAGTAGCTTTCAAATCCCAGTATGTTGCTTGTTTGAAAGCACGGCGTTCCCGTTCTCGGTTCACCAGCAACCGCACTGCTACGGACTGTACACGACCGGCAGATAATCCCCAAGCAATTTTTTTCCACAGCAGAGGAGACAGAGTATAACCCACTAGTCGATCCAGAATTCGCCGTGTTTCTTGGGCGCGAACTAACTGCTCGTCTATAGTGCGGCAGTTTTGCAGAGCTTTTTTGATGGCTTCTTGAGTAATTTCATGAAACACCATCCGCTTAGTTGGCACTTTGGGCTTGAGCAACTGATACAAATGCCAACTGATGCTTTCACCTTCTCGGTCTTCGTCTGTTGCCAATATCAGCTCAGATGCGTCTTTGAGAGCCTCTTTGAGCTGGGTGACAACTTTCTTTTTGTCCTTGGGAACGACATACAGTGGTTCAAAGTCGGCGTCTACATTAACACCTAGCTGCGCCCATTTTTCCCCTTTGACATTGGTGGGAATTTCGCTAGCCGACTGGGGTAGGTCACGTACATGACCCATAGATGCTTCTACCCGATAGCTTTTTGGCAGGTAGTTGCGAATGGTACGAGCTTTGGTCGGAGATTCGACGATGACAAGAGTTGACATGGAAATTTAAAAAAAAGAATAGCTGCAAAGCTAAACAGTCACTAAACAGTCAAATTGAAATAATTGGGAGGTAAATGTCAAGATTATCAGTCACTAGAGATATGTGATTTCATCCTCACACAAACTACTCGCAAAGTAATCCCCTAAAAATTCAGCGTTAGGCATTT
Source organism: Fischerella muscicola SAG 1427-1 = PCC 73103 (assembly GCF_000317245.1). Lineage (GTDB taxonomy): Bacteria > Cyanobacteriota > Cyanobacteriia > Cyanobacteriales > Nostocaceae > Pelatocladus > Pelatocladus muscicola_A. Next base: position 32,720 of record NZ_AJLJ01000158.1, on the reverse strand, counting down.
GCCATGTCCGCAGGTAGTGTCCCAAAGGGTGGGGTAAGCACAACTGCGAATTTCCAGTTATTTCAATCTTTAACTTATCTGAGGCATATTTGGCGACTATTATTTTGAAAATTGCATTTTTAGGTCAATGGTTAATGGTCAATGCCCAATGACGCCAGGTGCTACAACGGGACGGGAAACACTTGCCGGATGCAAGCTCCGGCTCCAGCCCTCGGAAACCTCCAAGGGCGCATTGGCTGCCCAATGCCCAATTCCCGCTCCAATCAGACCTCACATTCCACCCTACCCTACGAGAACACCTGATAGCGAAAGAGAAGCCTAAGAGAGTATTTTACATACTCGCTCCACCTCTCCAGATCACCCATTCCTCCCTTTTTCCTACTCTTTATCTCTAGGTTGTGGCAAAATTAAATCAAATTTTGTAAGAGTCTGTAATGCGGTCTGCGTATATTCAGTGGGAGAATAAAGACATGCAACCAATCCGTCAAGGTGATGTGATTTTACTGCCTGTACAGCACACCATACAGCAAATCGAAGGACAAAAGCTACCACATTTGACTTTAGCGGAAGGTGAGGTCACGGGACACAAACACCGCATCATTGAGGGACAGGCGGAATTATACGAAAAAGATGGCACTCTCTACCTGCGTGTCTATTCAAAAGAGGCAACACTTGTTCACGAAGAGCATAAGGCGATTTCTATTCCTCAAGGTACGTGGATGGTGCGACTTCAGCGAGAATATCAACCTCAAGGTTGGCGATATGTGGCAGATTGAAAAACATTGTTTGTATAGTACGTGACTGCTGTTTGAGTTTTTATTATTGCAAATCTTTCATTTATATTGCATGGTTATGCATCATTAAGTTTATGGTGCATTGAAAGTCTACTTTTATTGTTGTAAATCAACCTTTTTAATTTTTTAATATAGAGTTTTAGAAAAATTAGGTTTCACAGTTTCTATATAAATAAAATTTTTTAGATTTTCACTTAAGTATAATAGTTGACTAATAAATAAGTTCGAGTAGGATACAGGCTCCTAGATTTCTCTGTGGAAGTCATCCAATTTTGGATATTGGATGACATATAGATACCTGTTAGCAAAATTGTATATTTTTTATAGTAATCCGTGTAGGAGTTGTGAAGATTGAGAGAGTCAGATTCCCGAATTTGCTGAAGTGCTTGGGGATCTGTTGTTGACGAGTCAATTTTTATTTGTCTTTTTCTAAAGAATAGGATGAAAATACGAAACTTGGATTTAAAGTAAAAAGTTAACTTAATTTACAAACACATAAAAGGCTCTGTTTATCATCTTATTTAAGATATAAATTATGATTTTTATTTAGTTCAAATAGAGTTTGCGTTCGCGTAGCGGCTGCTTTGCAGCATCGCTTTTACTTTTTCTATAGAAACTAAAACTAATAACAATTATAAAATCTAATGTTTATATTTCTTAAATCATAGTATATGAATAAAATATTGTGTAAATTGGAGCATAAGCAACAATAATAGAACTAACCGTAAACAATAATACATTTTGCTTAAAAATACGACACAAAAGGGCAAATTTCGCTTTGCCGAAATCGAGTTTATGTTAAAATAGGGTCGGAGAATAAAGTTCGACGGTAGTGTTCTTGTTTTTGTTGAAAACTGCAAGTGGCTCTCCGGATGAACGGCTCTGCATAACCGAATTTTGGAGAGATGAATGTCAATCTACGTAGGCAACCTATCCTACAACGTTAGCCAAGAAGAATTAAGCGACGTATTTTCAGAGTATGGCACTGTGACGCGAGTTCAACTTCCCACAGATCGGGAAACAGGTCGCTCACGAGGTTTTGGTTTCGTAGAAATGGAATCGGAAGAAGCGGAAACTGCTGCTATTAACGCTTTGGATGGTGCCGAATGGAAAGGTCGCGTAATGAAAGTTAATAAAGCAAGACCACGCGAGGAAAAAGGCGGGCGTTCTAACGCTAATAGCTGGGGAAAAGCTAACACTGGTGGATACTCTCGACGCTATTAAGTTTTGAATGAAATAATAAAGTTCAATCTAAACAGCAATTGCGAAAAGGCATAAATTATAACTATTGGCCAAGCGCAATATAATTACGCGAGAACAGCAGATTCAGTTGTGTACTGGTCTGCTTATTATTTTGAAATTTGTGAGTGGGTTGTGGATATTGGTTAATTGGTTAGTAGTAAAAAATCAACAACTAACAATAAATAACAAACTTAAGCATAAATTAATTTGATGGTATTGATCCCGCAATACAGATATATTCGCAAAACTTTAGTTAAAAACACAATAGAATTAACACAGTTGATTCCTTAAATGTCTAATAGCCAAAACCTATACAGCTCATGGATTTTGCTAATGTTGCATCCCAGTTGAATGCTGGAACGATATTACCAGAGGGAATTGTCATCATCACCCTCTTGGGGGTTTTGATAGTGGACTTGATTTTGGGGCGCAGTTCTTCACGCTGGATTGGATATCTAGCGATCGCAGGCTTGTTTGCCTCCATAGTCGCCCTCTATTTTAAATGGGATAATGCCAATCCCCTATTCTTTGCCGGTGCTTTCAACGGCGATAACCTCAGTATTGTCTTTCGCGGTATTGTGGCTTTGTCCGCAGCTGTGACAATTTTGATGTCAATTCGTTACGTTGAACAAAGTGGCACCGCTTTAGCGGAATTCATAGCGATTTTGCTGACAGCTACCTTGGGAGGAATGTTTTTATCAGGGGCGAATGAACTAGTGATGATTTTCATCTCACTAGAAACCCTGAGTATTTCCTCTTATTTGCTGACTGGTTATACCAAGCGCGATCCCCGTTCTAATGAAGCAGCACTGAAGTACTTGTTAATTGGTGCAGCGAGTACGGCGGTATTTTTGTATGGCGTTTCTTTGCTGTACGGTTTGTCTGGTGGACAAACGGAACTCAGTGCGATCGCTAACGGTATCGCCACAGCTAACCTGTCTCAATCATTGGGTATAGTTATTGCCCTGGTATTTACCATTGCAGGTATTGGCTTTAAAATCTCCGCCGCACCCTTCCACCAGTGGACACCAGACGTTTATGAAGGCGCACCCACCCCAGTCATTGCCTTTTTATCTGTCGGTTCCAAAGCGGCTGGTTTTGCTTTAGCTATTCGTTTGCTGACAACTGTTTTCCCTCTTGTTGCCGAAGAGTGGAAGTTTGTCTTCACCGCCTTAGCCGTACTGAGTATGGTGTTGGGTAACGTCGTCGCCTTAGCACAAACCAGCATGAAACGGATGTTAGCTTATTCATCCATTGCTCAAGCAGGGTTTGTGATGATTGGCTTGATTGCTGACACCCAAGCCGGATACGCCAGCATGATATTTTATCTATTGGTCTATCTGTTTATGAACCTCTGCGGCTTTACTTGTGTGATTCTCTTCTCTTTGCGGACGGGAACTGACCAAATTGCCGAATATTCTGGTTTATATCAGAAAGATGCACTGTTGACTTTGGGATTAAGTCTTTCTCTGTTGTCGTTGGGTGGTATTCCGCCTTTAGCTGGATTTTTTGGAAAGATTTACTTATTCTGGGCTGGTTGGCAAGCAGGGCTTTACTGGTTAGTTTTGTTGGGGTTAATTACTAGTGTTGTCTCCATTTACTACTACATTCGTGTAGTCAAGATGATGGTGGTTAAAGAACCCCAAGAAATGTCCGACGCTGTGAAGAATTATCCCGCTATCAGTTGGAATTTGCCTGGATTTAGACCTTTGCAAGTGGGTTTGATAACTACTTTGATCGCCACTACAATTGCTGGAATTTTGTCGAATCCATTATTTACCTTGGCTAACAATTCCGTCACCGATATTCCAACTTTGCAAGCTAAAACAGTTGCTAGTACACAAGTAAATGTGATTTCTACCGAACAAACCGAGGGGCTGTAGAATTTAATTGCAAATACTTGCTCTGTTTCATATTTTGCAACAAGACGCCTGACAAAAATGTCAGGCGTTTTTGCGTGTTTAGATCCTGAATTTATTGCTTTTAAGACAAGATTATTAATGGCGATCGCTTTCTATCATTTTCTACGTAAGCAAAAAAGTATCTTTAGGCACACATTAATTAGCTAATCTCTACAGCTAAATCTAATCCTTTGGTAGGATTGGCTTGCTAAATATTACAGTGGGTGAGGCGAGATGACCAGAGGAAACGAAAAACAAGTTATTGAATGGCTTCAAGAAAACTGCGGTAAGGTTATGTTACCTCATATAGGTGTCCTAACTCATGTTGAAACCATTGGAAAGGTAAACGACAATCGTAAAAAAGCTGATGTTCTATTAAATGGTATCCCTGTATCTCTAAAGCAGGTCGAGTCATCTTTTCTTTACAATAAAGGTTTTAGAAGTGATTTTCTTACTCTGGGTGTTGATATTCAATGGTTTGATGATCAGGTTAAGGATATTCATAACATAGATAAGAACCGTAATGTTTCTTGGCAGACGGCAATGGATCGTCGCCGATTTCGGTCATTACTCCGTATTCTTATGATGGATATGAACTTAAAGCAGGGAATTTCTAGGCATCCTGCCGAGCTAATTTTGACACATCCCGCAGTGACACAGCATGTTATTGATATTTGTGTATATAACTTTGAGGAATTTTTTGACATCTTTGCAGATGACTGGATTACTTTTGCGTTTATAAGACATTGGCCTGGACAAGAAGACAAAACAGAGAGTGATCGTGCCTATAGAATTTTAAATGATCCTAAGTGCCTACCTTGGGTATTTGATGGAGTTTCAGGTAAAGGACCTAAAAATTGGTCAACAAATGCTCCTCCTCCAGGGAAAAGGCAAACATGTTTTACTTGTAGTATCGCAATCAATTCACCTGTTAAACGTTGGGAACATTTAAGAAAATTCAGACTTTCTCTCCTAGAAAGCGGTTTCTTTGGAGTAGATAGTGACAAACTTGAGCGTGTTACTCATGAAGTTAAGCAGCGTTTTGGATATCTTATTTATGATCAAGAGGATAAACAATGGACGGAAGTTTTAAAAATAGCAAGTCAGATTGCATCGACAGATTCATAAACGACTTGATTGAATTCGATGGAGGTTTTGGCGAACTACCTATTGATCTTCTCGTTTCATTTGCTAACAGTGCTCAAGAACAATTTGGCAAACTGCCAGTACCCAACGATGGAAACTGGGAGGAAGTTGTCTGGCTTGCCTCAACTCAGTTAATTGATGATCCGGAGGATTCTTATGATTAAAGAACTAAAGTCTCCTCTAAGATATCCAGGGGGAAAGCAGAAGGATATACCATTTTTGTCCCAAGTCATTGATCGATTTAATCAAGCACGTGGTATTAAAGAATTTCGTGAACCTTTTCTTGGCGGTGGTAGTGTTTTACTTTATGCAATTACAAATTTATCTGCGGAGTCCTATTGGGGAAATGATGCTCATTCTTTATTGATGGATTTTTGGTGGCAAACTCAAGAGGATGTTGAATCTCTCTGTGAAGTAGTCACTTCTTTGCGTTTAGCTTACAGTGGGCCTAAGCATAAAAGTTCTGAATGGACACAGTTTCGTCGTAACTATCTCCAAAAGCTTGATTCATTACCAGATGATCGTTTACACCGTGCTGCAAAATTTTTCATTCTGAATCGGAGTACATCAAGTGGAACTACTGAATCTGGTGGACTAACTCCATTAGCATACTGCGATCGTTTTACAGTTTCGAGCATCGAGAGGTTACGCGCACTAAATGGACACTTAAAAAAGGAAAACATTCTGTTTACCTGCCAGGATTACCAAGAATTAATTCGCAAGTCAGGACAGAACGTGTTTATTTTCCTTGATCCTCCATATTTGTCAGCAGAAGCATCAAAGTTATATGGAAAATCAGGAGATTTACACACAGGTTTTAATCACGAGCTTTTGGCAGCAGAACTAAGGAATTGTTCTCACGATTGGCTAATGACCATTGATAATTCTCCTAGAATTCTTGATTTATATTCTTGGGCTAATTTTTATCCTTGGGAAAAGCTATACAGCATGACGAATGTGGATGGACGCAAATCAAAAGGAGGAAAAGAGTTACTAGTAGCTAGCTTTAAAATTGCTACTACAGACTTATCTGATACCACCTCAACAGTAGTATTTCTCCAAAGTGAAAAAGCTGATCCAAGGAAACTAAAACCTCATCCACTCAACATTGAAATTTACGGAATTGAAGATAATATCTCAGATTTAATTGAATCAATTCGAGAAAGGGGATTTTTCCAAAATAATCCTATTTTGGTAACTCAACAAGGCCGATACCTGCAAATTATTTCTGGGCATCGTCGTTGCCGAGCTGCTATTGAAGCTGGTTTAGATTACGTTCCTATTGTGCGTGTTGGACATAAACTCTCTCAAATTGAAATTGAATCTCGTGTTCTTGATGAGAATTTACATCGTATCAAAGATGGGATTCAACTGATACGGGAGTTTGAACACCGCAAGCGAATTGAGACAGCTAAAGCTGTTGAACGTCAAGTTAGATATCAGAATAAAAAAAATCAGAATGGTAAATTTTTGACAAACTCATTAGAAGATCAATCCCACGATGTCGCTGCTAGCTCATTAGGATATAGTAGCCAGATACTAGAGCATGGCTCTAATGCTTTTACTATAGCTAACCGATTATATGAAGAAGGATACGTAGAAGAATCACAGCAAATTAAGAGCCTAGTTCAAGAGAAGGAATTTGATCATGCATGGCAGCTAGCACAAATAATTAATGAACAAATAGATCCTAAAACAGTTCTATGTAAAATCTTTCCAGAAGTGAGTCAAATAGGATATGACCTCCAAGGAATTCCAGACGCAGACGCTGAAAAAATTATTAGGAAGTATGGGCATAACTATATATATCTCACGAAATTAGTTCAGTTGCTCGAAAAGCACATTGGAATGGCTAGTCCCAGAACTATCAAGTAGCGCTTACTCTTCTACAACTTCCATCAAATCTTCAATTGATACACCAAACACACGCGCCAATTTTAGAACAGAAATCAAGTTAACCATTGCCATTCCAGGAGAGTTAGCATAAGTTGCAACAGTGCTGTAAGGGAGTCCTGAACGCTCAGATACTTCTTTTAGAGTCCAAATCCGCTCTGCTGCAAGTTCTTTAATTCACAATCTAAACACGCCTCATCCTGAGTATTGACAATATCAAGATTTCGATTTTTATTAGTCATAATCTCAAAAATCGAGAACTCGATTTTTGAATATCAAAATGCTAAAAGCGATCGCTCGTTGAGCCTGGAAAACTTGAGAGCGATCGCTATTCAAAACACATCCCACAAATTGGGGAAGATTAACTTATGATATCAATCTCAATGCCAAAGTCAAATATTGTGAACTTAGGAAATTGCTGTCAATGACTAATACCAATCATATACGGGTAAGAGCTGCTATCTTAGTCAGCTTATCTGTATTCAATCCCTTGAGTTCATCGAGATGTAGCCAACCTTCTTTAACCAACCTCGCAAACACAAAGATGAGAACTGAATATCTGTAGTCGTACTTACCATCTATCTCGTGTCTCCTTGCACTTAAGAAATTGTGTAATTGCCATATATGATCAAGCTCTGCGATCGCACTTGCTTTTTCGCGAACTTCGTTGATCAAAGTATCGATTTCTCGCTCATAAGCTTTCTCGAAGGCTTGTTGAGCTACTTCTTTCTCAGTCTTAGACCACTCAGCGTCACTCACTTGCTTCATTAACCCTACAATCTATGCAGTCATTTTTTATACTATTTTGTGCAATTTACCTCAAATAAGCGAGCGCCCTTACCACAGAGCGCTCACGTAATTAGTCGGCTTACTTATACTGAGCTTTCTCTAGCGAACTAAATTCAAAAGTTCTTTGGGAGAAGCCAACAAATCAATTGCAACAAAGAAAATCTTGCCTTTAGGATTGAGCAAGAATCGCCAAGCCATATTCATTCCCACAGCAGCACCAAACCACGGAGTTTGTACTTTTCCAGTGACTTTCACCTGGGTATAGCCATCTTCTGCTGGTTCCGCAACGCCTCGCTCCGGCATTAATTTGAGGTTTTGACATTCCTCATTAAAAAATCGAAGAATTGCATCTCTACCAACAATTGGTTTTTGGAAAGGAGGTTGTAGAGCAGCATCAGGCGCGAACAGATCAATCAAAGCTCCAAAGTCATTGGCATTCAAATTGTCCATGTAACTCAGCACCGTTGGATTGTCAATTCCTTCTATGGTGACTTGAGTTCGCTGTGATACTTCTTTGGGAGCAACAACAGGTTCAGTAACTTTGCTATAGTCACCCAACTTGCTTGGATCAAACCCCATATCTACCACAGCACTACGTAAGACTGTAATTTGTTGACCCTGATCCAGTTCTCTAACTGCTTGCAGCACTGCTGAAGCATTAGCAGAAAGTTGATAGCCTGCTGGGATTGGAGCGACAATACCCTGATCCATCCATTGGCCAAGTTGATACCAAAATCCTAGCTTGATGTTTGCAGACCAGGTAGCGTAGGTGCGGCAAATCGGTGTATCAGCATGGTTTGCTAGGTCACACATCACCTGCGTTTGCTCAGAGAAAGTCATTTGCCGAATTTGATTCAAAGTTGCTTCTGCAAACTGCATACTAGCAGCTCCTGGAGCAGCAATCGTGATGGTTTTACCCATCTCAAGATAAGCAAACCAAGTCCATGCTAGTTGGTCTTCAGCACTAAGCTGATTGAATCTAGCGATCGTGGCTGGTACTGCATCAGCAGATAGAGTTTTTGGGAAAATACCACGGGCTGAGTCAATAGTAAACGGCATAAAAAAATTTACTTTACTAGGTTTGCAACTGGCAAAAAGATAACAAGGAGAGCATTTGGGCGATATAACTTATCTCTCGATCACCAAGGTATCATAAAAAATTACAAAAATTAACAAAAGTTTACCTTTTTGCTGATCTTTTTGCTGATTCTGCGTAGTGCTAGCAGGGGTGAAAGCTTGATACCATGCTTTTGCAACAAGCTAAGGAACTAGTAACAGCCTGCGCGAAGTTCAATATTTTTTACATTCGATAACTTTGATTTCTGTTTTTCCCTGTGCTTCAAAAACTAGTGCTTAGGATTGATGGAGTATAACGGTTCAGCCAAAATCTATTCAAAAAACCCAGTTCATACATAGCTACGTACGAGTAATTATAAAATCAAAATTTACGCAAACTATCAAAACAACGTGGCAGGAGTTCTCACCCTGGCACGTTGTTTTGATAGTTTCTAATAAATAGAGATGCTGCAATGCAACATCTCTGATGCTTTATATGCTTTATATATGCCTTCCCTAATTATGCGATCGCATTCACAAATACATAAAATTTTTAATAAACCACAGGTGCTTGACCACGCAAAGCACGTAAAGCATTCATACAATAAGGACAATCACAACCAAATGTAGCAAGTGCAGCATCACTTTCCTCATCGGTAAAGTTTAGCATCGCTACCTTATCGTTTGAAAAATTGACTGCATTGAATTTAGATGCAGTAGAGTAACGGGGATCTACATTTTTTTTGGAAGTCCGTATACATACAAAGCGATCATAACTAACGTGAGGATGTCTGATGCAGGCTTCGCCATCTTGAAGACGAATTACTGGTGAAGCTGCATGAGCAGGATTTACTATTCCGATGACAGATAATAAAGAAGTGAAAATGGTAGGACTGGCAAGCAAAGCTAATGCTAATTTCTTATTCATGACCTTTCAAAAGAATAAAGTTACTGAACGCTATAAACCATGAACTTCAGTTTTCAGCGTTAACAAAGATAATAATCAAAGATAGCATTAAGTTCTATATATTATGCAACTTTAAATAATTTTGTATTTTCAAAAATAAATCATATTTGATAAACATGAATTCACGGCATTTTTACCCGCAATGAGGGTATGAAATCTATATCTCTTATCTCCAATTATTATTTTCTCAAACTAGCTGTTCATGGGAAAATTTTAGAACAAAATATGAAATAATAACTGATGATTCTTTATACTACAAAATCCAAAATCAGATGACTCCTCTTACACCTTTACAACCTTACATCCCCAAATCCATTTTCAAGACAGGAAATAGTTACTGCTTTTTATTTTTACTAACTAGCTAAATAGCAACTAAGTTTATTCTGATGTCTTCGGAGAGTATGCAAGGCTTTTTGTTCTAATTGTCGTACTCTTTCGCGACTCATTCCAATCCGTTCACCAACTGCTGCTAGTGAGAGTTCATTTCCATCAACTAAACCAAAGCGTAAAGTCAATATTTCTTGTTGTTGAAGAGGTAATTTAGATAATAAATTTTGAATATCTTGATTGAGAGATTTTTGAATTGTGTAGTTTTCTGGAGATAAGCCATCATCTTCTAACATCTCCTGTAATTCTGTGTCTAATTCTGTCCCAACTCGCATTTCTAAAGAAACGGGTTGACGTGCAGAAAGCCAGTGTTGTCTTATTTCATCAGGTTCTAAATCAAGTACTTGGGCAATTTCTGCTGTGCTGGGGGTACGCCCTAATTTCTGCGATAATTCTCGTTGAGTAGACTTAATTTTATTTAGTTTTTCGGTAATGTGAATAGGTAAACGAATTATACGCCCTTGTTGTGCGATCGCTCGTGTCATAGCTTGGCGAATCCACCAATAAGCATAAGTCGAAAATTTGTAGCCTTTTGTTGGATCAAATTTCTCAATTCCTCGTTCTAGACCTAAAGTCCCTTCTTGAATTAAATCTAACAAATCTAAGTTACGTTTTTGGTATTTCTTAGCAATAGAAACTACTAATCTTAGATTAGCTACTAGCATTTTATGCTTGGCTTGTTGTCCTTGATTTAACAAATCAAGCAATTCCTCTTCACTGATTTTGAGATTATTTGCCCACTCTTGTAGTGTAGGTTTACGCTTTAATTCCAATGTCAATTTTTCTTGGACATTTTGTATGGCTACCATCTGCTGTACTTGTTTAGACAAAAAAATTTCTTGTTCCAAATTCAGTAGAGGAATACGCCCAATTTCATGAAGATAAGTACGCACCATATCAAACTGAGATGTAGAGTTTTTTGCTTTAATATGAGCTTCTTTCTTTAGAGGTATCGTATGATTCATAAATTTTTGTAGAAACTAAAAGTCAATACTTGGAAGTAATTTTGTGCATCAAACTTTTTTCTACCAGAGTACTAGTGGTCTGTTTCATTAATTTTGATGAGTTGCGGGTGTTCAGATCCCCGACTTCTTTAAAGAAGTTGGGGATTTATAACCTAGTATTCAAGATAATCTTTGATATTTATTTGATGATTACTAAATACATAAACACCAGCTTGACGTGAATATGTTTAACTTAAAACCTTAATGTTTCATAGATGTGTCAAACTATTGAAGAATAGATGTCAACAAATTTTAAATATAGTCAAATGAAAATCAGATGGACACGGAGCCTCCATCTGACAAAATTTTGTATATTATAAAACTCAGTATAAATAGTATTAGCTAGAAAGCTCCAACTCTGCCAACAAGAATATAGAAAGTTTTGGCGATTAAAAATAAGTCATATAAGGGATGCCATTTCTTTTGATATTGTAAGTCTAAATCGACGATTTGCTCAAAGTCTTTCACATGGGAACGGCCACTAGTTTGCCATTCACCAGTTAAACCGGGTTTAACATTTAAACGTTGCCAGTGACGCTGATTATAGTGTGCGACTTCGTCATTTGTGGGTGGACGTGTTCCGACTAAACTCATTTCACCGACTAGGACATTCCAAAATTGTGGTAGTTCGTCTAAGCTAGTGCTTCTTAAAAACCGCCCAACTTTAGTCACCCGGAAGTCATTTTTATTTTTAAATATAAGTCCGTTAGCTTCGTTTTTAACTAAATACTTTAACTGTTCAGCTTCAGAAAGCATTGAGCGGAATTTACGAATATAAAACGGACGTCCCTGCAATCCGTAACGTTTTTGTGTGAAAAAAATGGGGCCAGGACTGTCTAGTTTAATGGCGATCGCGATTGGTATAAATACAACAGCTAGTATTAACAACCCAATTATGCTACCCAGAATATCTAAGCAACGCTTAAATTTAGACTTTACTGAGGGGTGAGAATAAAATGATAAATCCCATGTGTTAGAGGTGGCACCTTCAACAACGGTTGTAAATGGTATTTCGTACATTGTCAAGCCGAGTGTTGAGTGAAAAATGTATTTTTATGTATCTATATTTCGACTATAGACTCAGCTTTCTTTTAATCATGCAAGCACAACCGTATATTCACTGAATCTTCATTTAGTTGATTGGGATCATCATTTTTTATAAATTTCACATAAAGCATATTTAATATATCTTATGGACGATGAAAAATCATTTTTGGTGTGGATATTACAGGTAGTTGTGTTAGAATTTGCTATCAAAAGACTGTGACTTTTAACACATTCAATTACTACCTGATACATAAAAGTATCAGCCTAAAATCTTCCACTAATAATATTGACCTCAAGGTTAGAGAAAGAAGATTTTGCTTTGTCTAAAAGGCAATTTAAATGCTAAAAACGTTCAGTAAATCTGGCGTTTTGTTTCTCTTTCAAAGTAAAAAATGATATTCCGTAGTGGATAAACACGACACTTTACTTTTTTGGAGTGTCGAGTTGAAAGTTTGTACTTCTGGGGCGTAACTTATCTTAATCGAAGTCTGGAAAAATCCCAGACTAATATGAAAGTGGCAATAGCTGCTTGCATTCAACTTATTCAAAAATTAAGCAACAAGAAATTTAGTGTAATGCGATCTCAAGATTGAGGAGCGGGATAAATGGTTATAGCAGGGGCAGACATAAGAGTAGGTCGCTTAGAATCAATTGTTGAGCAAATTGGGGAAGCTGTACTCGCTACTACAGAAACTATCGAGCGTTTGGCTCAAAGAGTTGATAATCTCAGCACCCAAGTTGAAGAACAAGGAAAACAGTTGCAGCAGCAGGGTTATCAAATCTTAGCTTTATGTGATGCAGTACAAACTCTGGCTGAAACACAGGATGATTCACTGCAAAGAATATCCCAATTGACAAACAATCTCGATCGCCTGATGCAACTCATTGAAGCACCAGGAGATGGGTGAAGAGTAGAGACGCGATAAATCGCGTCTCATATTCTGAATGTGTCGCAAACATTTTTTTAATCGGTATTAATTTGAATCCTTTTGATTTGAAAATAACCTCACCCCTCTCTCCGCGAATTCGTAGAGGAGAAAGGCGTGAGGTTTTTTCATGCTTGGTGGTGAAATTTTTTTATACTTTTAACTGGGTAACTGCTATTTTGCCTGAAAAGCAAACATCAACATCACTCCCAGGAATGCGGGAGCGGTCTTGATAGACGCCAGCATAATGAAACTCATCACCTTCTATCCGGTAGTTAATCGGTAATGGTTTAGTACAAGGCTGACAAAACACGACTTCTGGATCGGGTTCTCCTGGTAAAAGATGGGGTAAATTCACATTCCAAAAACTTCCCGGTTCTAAAGGACGGTTGAGTAAATCAGCCAAAACATTTGCTGTCCACCCTGCTGCTACATCCCAATCAACGTTGAGTTTACCTTTGCGATAGTGAGATACTGCAATCCCAGGAATACCATGCATTGCTGCTTCCCGTACCGCCGCAACAGTACCAGAAATATAAGCATCTACTCCTAAATTACCGCCAGCGTTGATACCAGAGATGACAAAATTGACATGCTCACAAATATGTGTTATGGCTATTCTCACGCAATCAGCAGGAGTTCCGGCAATAGCATACTCATAATCTGAGCGATGGTGAACGTGTATCGGTTTTGTTGTAGTTACTTGATGACCACAGCCGGAGAGATGATCTCTAGGAGCAGCTATTATTACTGATAAGTGAGTACTGGGTGTTGGGTATTTGCCATTCAACAGTTCCAAACCGCTAATACCAAGTTTGTTTACAGCTTTGTGGAGTGCTTGGATACCTGGGGCGTCAATACCATCATCATTAGTGAGAATTAAAGTCATTCGATTTTAGATTTTAGATTTTAGATTTTGGATTACTCTCCCTTTAAGCCGCACTTTGTGCGTCTATGGATTTTGGATTGACTCTACATATTTTTCTGCTTGCTCTGTACAAATAAATCAAGACGGATTCCTACATAGCAATTCTAAATGAGTTGTAAAAATTGAGAAAGCCAGATCACTGACTTCGCAGAAATTGTCGAATATTTTGTTGTTCACGAATCATTTCAGAGTGCTATAGACTGAAGAATAGCTATATAAAAAGGCGATCGCGACGAATTTTACCAGCTTATTACGCGATTATTGTTTTCTGTATTATTTTAGCTGCTGCCATCCTAGCACTAGAAAAATTTACGAGTTTTAAATGGGGATTACAAACTGGAGAAGTGCATTTTTCCCCTTACTTCTCTTTTATAGATCTGGTTCATCACTTACTATTAATACATAATCTTAGTGATAGTTATCTATCTATTAATCCACCATTGTGGACTGTGGGTACAGAGTGGCAATTATACTTTTTATTCCCACTTTTATTAATACCCGTATGGCGACGTTTTGGTTTACTATCAACGCTAATTATCGCCTTTGCAATTGGGCTAGCACCATTGTATCTTTTGAACGGTTTATTTGATTCAGCTAGTCCTTGGTTTATAGGATTATTTGCTTTCGGGATGGCTGCTGCTGAGATTGGATTTTCACAAAAATCCAAGTTAATTAAATTGAGAAATTCTTTGCCTTGGGATAAGCTGGCTATAATCTTTACAGTTGTTGCTTTTTTCACCGAATGGCGAAGACTAGGTTTGCATATATGGATTAGTGAATTTTTCTTTGGTTTAGCAACAGCTTGCTTCTTTATTTTCTATACTAAGTTAGTAATTGATGGCAAAAAATTGCCTCGAATTTTGCAAATATTTGAGCATCCTTTAGCGATCGCTCTCGGAGCATTTTCTTACAGTTTGTATCTGACTCACGGCCCAGTCATAACGCTGGTTCGTCGCTTCCTTTTGAGTTTGGATATTTCCCCAACTACATTTGCAGTGTCATTGTATTTGTTAGGGATAGGAGGTTCTTTAGTATTTGCCTATCTATTTTATTTGGTTTTTGAGCGACCCTTTATATCCAGTTTCTTAAAAAAACGCAAAGTCAAAGATGCTGTGAGTTAATTTTTATGGTTTTTGCGACGAGTGCGATCGCCTAGCGTTTCCCTTTTGAGAGAATTGCTTATGACTGTTGCTGTTGTGCGATCGCTCTGATGAGTAATTGAATTACTTAAATAAGAAAGCATTCAAGTATATTGAGAAGGTAAAATGCCATTTCAAGTGCGTAATCTACCGAAATGAGTGCGTATTCTACCGAAATGAGAAGCTAAAATGCCATTTTAAGTGCGTGATTTACCGAAATGAGTGCGTATTCTACCGAAATGAGAAGGTAAAATGGCATTTCAAGTAAGTAAAATGGCTTTCTACTTGCGTAATCTACTGAAATGAGAAGGTAAAATGGCATTTCGAGTAGGCGATCGCTTATATTGAGAAGGTGAAATGGCATTTTGCTTACTAAATCAGACTTGGGCAATATTCTTTGTACAGCAATTAGTCATGGCGATTTGATTACATTTCTCCATTTCGCCAAGCATAATTATATTTAGGTTTTCCACCAGTTTTGATCTTTGAGAGCGTTTACGCAACCAACACCAACCGAAAACCAACGTTGAAGTTACGATAAGCTGGGTTGTTCCTACCGCGATTAGCCGAGCGACAATCCCTTGGGCCACTCATCCAAGAACCGCTACGCATCAGGCGACTATCACTACCACTTTCCAGCCACGGGCTACTGTCTGTCGGCGCTCCGTTGTAATTATCGTGATACTTATCTATACACCATTCATACGTATTACCACACATATCGTATAAACCAAAAGAATTAGGAGGAAATTTTCCTACATCTATTGTTTGTTGGCGAGATTGACCTTTGGTTCCAGAAGCGTAAATATAATTTCCGTTGTAGTTTGCTAAATCAGTAGTAATCGTTTCGCCAAAATAAAAAGGTGTAGTTGTACCTGCACGAGCCGCATATTCCCATTCTGCTTCGCTGGGTAATCTGTAAGTGCGTCCTGTTTTCTGACTCAAGCGTTTGCAGAATTCTACAGCATCATTCCAAGATACTTGTTCAACTGGGCGCTTCTCTCCTTTGAACTTGGAAGGGTTTTCGCCCATAATTGCTTGATATTGTGCTTGGGTAACTGCATATTTACCCATAAAGAAGCTAGGAACTCTAACCTCATGCTGAGGCCCTTCATCGTCTCCTCTGGCTTTTTCCTCTGCTGGTGAACCCATGAGAAATTTACCACCTGGTATCTGTACCATGTTCAAGGTGACATTATTTCCCAAATCTTCCACAAAGTAATTTGCTTCATAGCTGGGGCGCTCAATGATTTTTCCTTGTGCGTTAACGGTAGCGGTTCTAAATTTAAATTTTTTAAGGGTAGATTTTTGTGTTTGTAAAAGTTGTGTTAATAAATGTACCGAGCCATATCCTGCAAACCCTGCACCCGCTAACCCAAGATATTGAATTACACGACGCCGAGTCAAGTTAGGTAATAATTGTGGCTGTGGTGATAAAAGAGTGGGAGCAGTGTTGGGATTTGTAGAAGTGGTTGAAGATTGTAATTTTGTGTCAATTTCGTCTAGCTCATTGCCAAGGCGCTTTCGTTCAGCCTCCTCATTTTGAAGTTGCTGTTCTAGTTGATACCTAGCAGTTGCACTAGTTTCAATTGCTAAGTCTCTTGTTATCCGCTCAATTTTTTGATGGCGGATATCCCACTGTTTTTGCAGTGTGTCTCGTTGTTGTTCCAATCGACGCCGTTGGCCAGGACTTAAGGGTAGTTCTTCAGTCAAATTGGGTACCTCAATCTCACAACAATATTCCTGTTTGCTTCTTATTGCTCGAATCTCAGCTTAACTGTTCTTTTATCTCTATTTTTAGCACCCAGATAGTTGATGCTTATGCAAGATTTACCTATAGATACATCTACAACGCTAGAAGTAGTAATTTCCGTAAAATGAAGGGAAAATCTCAATTTTTGAAAAATTGGGAGCGCATTTATCGCGTCTGCAAACAATATTTTTGATGTTGGATATTTGACTCTCAAAAAATGATTGAGTTGTAGGGTGTGTTAGGCGCGTATTTTAGTTATGGGCGGTGCGTTAGGGAGCATCCCAATTTTTTCAAAATACCGTAAAGCAAAGGGTTTAAACCCTTTGCTAATAACGCAAGTCGTCTGAAGACGACTTCATAAAATCAAACGCTCTGCTTCAACAGTCTGCTAAAGCAGACTTTCACTATGAGACTGCGATTTCAATCGCAGGCGGGTTTTTTGAACATTTAGGATGCTACCGTGCGTTGGGCTGAATCCATAACGCATTCTACTTAAGATTTACTGCGATTTCAATCGCAGGCGGGTTTTTTGAACATTTAGGATGCTCCCGTGCGTTAGGCTGAAGCCATAACGCACCCTACTTAAGATTTACTGCCCATCTTCAATTTCTCAATCAAGTGAGAAAACTGATTAAAAATAGTGTATGATAATCTGTAGAGAAAGACACCCAACTTTTTTAAAAATATTTGATCGCGCTGCGCGCGGAAAGAAGAGAAAAGAATAAGAAGTGTAAAGGGCAAAAGTGCAAAAAGTGTCAAGTGCTAGTAAGTCCTCGGCGCAACACCGCACACAACCCGAAAACCGATGTCGTCGGGAGCGTAGGCTGGGTAGTAGTAGCAGCGATTGGCAGAACGGCAATCCTCAGGAATGTCGCTCCACGAACCACCGCGCAGCAGCTTATAAACTTCACCACCTTCAAACCACGCACTACCGTTTGTTGGCGCTCCCTTGTAATTATTATGATATTTATCTAGACACCACTCGAATACATTACCACACATATCGTACAAACCGAAAGAGTTAGGAGGAAATTTTCCTACATCTGTTGTTTGTTGGCGATATTCACCTTTTGGTGCAGAGCCGTAAGTGTCATTTCCGTTGTAATTTGCTAAACCACTGGTAATTGTTTCGCCAAAATAAAAGGGTGTAGTAGTTCCTGCACGAGCTGCATATTCCCATTGTGCTTCACTGGGTAATTTATAGTCGCGTCCAGTTTTCTCACTTAAGCGTTTACAAAATTCTACAGCATTATTCCAAGATACTTGTTCTACAGGTCGTTTTTCTCCTTTGAAGTTTGAAGGATTATTACCCATAATTGCCTGATATTGTGCTTGGGTAACTTCATATTTACCCATGAAGAAACCAGGAACTGTAACCTCATGCTGTGGGCTTTCATTGTCTCTTCTTCCTGCTTCCCCTTCCGGTGAACCCATGAGAAATTTACCACCTGGTATCTGCACCATTTCCAAGGTGACACCATTCCCTAAATCTTCGACAAAATATTTTGCTTCGCAGTTACGACGGTTGGTGATTTTTCCTCGTGCATCGACGGTGACAGTTTCAAATTGGAAGGTTTGTAGGGTTGTTATACCTGGTGGTGGTGTTGGTGAGAAATTGGGTTTCTTTACAGGTTGGGAAATAGGAGTTTCTACAATTTTAGGTGAGCTAGATTTACTTTGAGTAGCACCGGGTTGAGAAGACAATAATGCATCCATTTTATTGAATTCATTATTAAGATCATCTAGCATAGCGACTTCTTCTTGAAGTTGCTGTTCTAACTGAAACTTTACTATCTCACTAGTTTCAATCGCTAAAGCTTTCCTAATTCGGCTTATTTTCTCACTGCGAAGATTCCACTCTTGTTGCAGCCCATCTCGTTTTTGTTGCCATCGACGCTGTTGTTCAGTGCTTAAGCTTTGAAGTGGCTGCTGAACTGGTTGCGGATTTGGTGGATTAGGCAAATCAGGAAATGAAGTGTTTCGCAACCGAGCAATTTCTTCCAAGGCTTCTATGGCTTCCATGTCTGAGCCTGATGCAGCAGCTAACACCCGAATCCAAAGTTGTTTTGCTAAATTAAAGTCCTTCTTAACCTGAGCGCGATAAGCATCATTTTTCAACGTAGCAATTTCAGCCAAAGTTGCATACCGTGGTACAAGAATCAGATGAGATTTAGTTACAGGTTCAGCAATAATATAAGGTGTTTGCCTGCGATTTTGATGCAAACGAACCAATTCAGGTACACGAAAACTGAGATACTGGTTTAACCGTTCAACTGTGGCACATTTACCCTGAATTCCTAATCCTTCGAGAAGCGCATAGGTAAAAGCACCTTGTTGTAAAGCCTCTATTTCATAAGAATATTCCTGGGGACTACAGGAAAAAATGCTGATTACTCCTTGTTGACGCGCTTGTTCAGCTGTTTGTCGCCCTATTCCTTCGCCTGCACGAGTCCCTAGACTGCGACAAGCATCGAGAATCATCACTATATTATCAGCACCACAGCGACGCAGGCGTTCAGTAACAAAGTTGATGGGAATCGCCGTATTTTCAATATCTTCTGGGTCGCCATCACAAGGCATGAGATAATCGCGGTCAGTGTGTCGTATGCCATGACCACTAAAGAAAAACCAAAGATTATCCCCTGCTCCCATAAAAGGAGTTTCAAATAATTGGCGCAAGAGTCGCAGCAAATTTGTGCGGTTGGGGCGAGTTGATTTGCCATTAATATCAGGAGAATCATCCGCAAAAAAGAATATTTTCTCGCATCCCGCTTCCTGACGCAGAAATTCCTGCATTAACTGTGCATCCCGCTTGGCATAATTTAGCGGTTGCAGGTACTCGTATTGATTAATACCAATGGTAATTGCCCAATTTTTCGCCATCTCATATTAATTCAATTAGGGGTTGCGACATATCATTGGTTCAAGGTTCAAGACGCGATGAATCGGTTTTGGTTTTAGTTTTAGACGCGATGAATCGCGTCTCTACAAGTATGTTATGTGTTTCTGGCATAATGCGTTAAGTATATAGATAAAATTACCCCATAAATTATATATACAACGGTAGAAATGATGATTCCAATCAAATGCTAGTGGTTTATAGATCCCCGACTTTTTTAAAAAAGTCGGGGATCTGAACACCCGCGATTGCCTTTCTTTGTAAAAAGAGTAAAATTAATGATCCGACCGCGCAAAATATTTGGTCAACATTGGCTAAAAAGTGAAAAAGCACTGACAGAAATTGTTCAAGCCGCAAAATTAGAACCTAATAATCGCATTCTCGAAATTGGCCCTGGTACTGGCATTTTAACTCGCCGTTTATTACCTTTAGTTGAATCTTTAGTTGCAGTCGAAATTGACCGCGATTTGTGTGAAAATTTAGCTAAAGGATTGGGTAAGCGCGAAAATTTTTTGCTTTTACAAGGGGATTTTTTAGAGTTGGATGTTCCATCTTTGTTAGAAGGATTTCCAGCTTTTCAAAACCCAAATAAAGTTGTGGCAAATATTCCCTACAATATCACCGGGCCGATTATTGAAAAACTCTTGGGTACAATTGCGAATCCCAATCCAAAGCCTTATGATGCAATAGTTTTGTTGCTCCAAAAAGAAGTAGCAGAAAGACTCGTAGCCAAACCAGGTTCAAAAGCTTGTGGGGCGTTAACAGTGCGGGTGAAATATTTAGCTGAGTGTGAGTTAATTAGTATCGTGCCAGCTAAAGCATTTTATCCACCGCCCAAAGTAGACTCTGCGGTAGTAAGATTGATTCCCCGCAAAATCGAACCCGCAGCCGATGACCCGCGTAAATTAGATACTTTGGTAAAATTAGGCTTTGGAGCCAAGCGCAAAATGTTACGCAATAATTTGCAATCAATTATAGAACGCGATCGCTTAACCGAATTACTCGAACAATTACAAATAAATCCTCAAGTTCGTGCTGAAGAACTCAGCGTAGAGCAATGGGTTGCTTTAAGCAATCAGTTAGAGGTTAATAGTTAGTGGATAGTAGAGACGCGAACAATCGCGTCTGTACAATTGTCAATGGTCATTTGTCGTAACTTCCTTGTTTTCCTTGTCCCCCAATACGGTTTGGTTAAGAATTTTCGTCATGATTTTGGGGTTGTACCAGACGCGATAAATCGCGTCTCTACAGGATTTAAACGTCAATCGATTTGTCTTATCCGAACCGTATTGTCTTGTCCCCCGTGTCCCCCTTCCATCCCTAAAAATGCGTAGCTATACTCTCATCGCTCCTGCCAAAATTAATTTATATCTGGAAATCATCGGCGATCGCCCTGATGGTTATCATGAGTTAGCAATGATACTGCAAAGTATTAGCCTAGCTGACCAAATTGATCTCCGTGCAGCCAATACAGAAGCGATTCGCGTTCACTGCAACCATCCGCAAGTACCGACAGATAAAAGTAATTTAGCTTACCGTGCGGCTGAATTAATGGCAACAGAATTTTCTGATGCTTATGCTAAGTATGGTGGTGTAGATATTACAATTACCAAACGGATTCCTGTTGCTGCTGGGTTGGCTGGAGGTTCGACAAATGCAGCAGCAGTGTTAGTTGGGATAGACTTGTTGTGGAATTTGGGACTCACGCAGTCAGAATTAGAAGAACTAGGAGCGATTTTAGGTTCCGATGTACCATTTTGTGTAGCTGGTGGTACTGCGATCGCCACAGGTAGAGGTGAGCAACTTTCTGCTCTGGCTGGTTTAAACAATATATATATAGTATTGGCAAAGTACCGTAGTCTAGAAGTATCGACTGCTTGGGCATATAAAACCTACCGTACCTCATTTGGTAGTTCGTATATCAAAGATAAAGCAAGTTTGACAGCGCGCGCTGAGGCTGTGCATTCTGGAGGAATGGTGAAAGCGATTTTGCATCAAGATGTCAAAGAAATCGCCGACAAACTGCACAATGATTTAGAAAAAATAGTATTACCAGCTTATTCACAAGTTTTGCAACTGCGGGAAATATTTGCAACTCAAGAAGGGGTTTTAGGAACCATGATGTCTGGTTCAGGGCCGAGTGTGTTTGCACTGTGCGAGTCAAAGCAGCAAGCAGAACAAGTTCAGCAACGTGTTAGGGAAGCAATACCTGACGAAGATTTAGAATTATTTGTGAGTGAGTTTGTCAGCCACGGTATTAAGATAGCATCGTAACAGTTATCAGTTACCTGTTAAGTACCCCAAATGTTCAAAAATCCTGCGATTGAAATCGCAGTCTCATAGCTAAAGTCTGCTGAAGCAGACTGTTGATTTTATGAAGTCGTTTTCAGACGACTTTTGCTATTAGCTAAGGGTTTAAACCCTTAGCGCTATGTTGAAAAATTAGGATACTGCTCATTGTTTTCCTGTTAAGAGTTCCCCTTTCCCTTTCTCCACAAGTAATTTTTATGAGTGATCCAGAACAGACGCAAACGCAAGCAAAAGCGACTCCCTTACGTAGTTTAATCGGTGCTGTGATTTCAGGGTCTTTAGCATTTGCTGCTTATTCTCTGATGATTTCCATCGCTACAACTTTTGCAGCCAAGCCAATTCATTCTGATAATGTATTTGCATTGAGAATTTCTTCAGCTGTACGTACTTTAGTTTTAGGTATAGTTGCTTTAGGTTCTGGAGTATTTGCACTGGTGGCGATCGGTTTAGTAGCTTTGGCGATTCAACTATTGTTTCAGCAAATGACAAAGCGTGAGTCTTAAGTTTTTATCTTAATTATGGCAAGTTGGTAAAAGTAATTGCACAACTGTACCTTGTTGTGGTTAGCTGTTAATTTGCAAGTATCCTCCTTACAATTGACAGATTTGCTGTGCGATCGCCACTGCGGAAACTGCTTGCGGTTTGATTGGTAATTGTCCCGCATCCGCCTTTGACAAGAGTAGTAGTTGCTCTACAAGGTGTGCTAAATAATCTGTTTCCCGACAGGCGCGACGACGTAGATATGTGGATTTTACTTAGCGATATTAAAAGTTATAAAGAGCAAACACAATTGACCAAAATTACTTATGAAGTGAGTATATTTTAATAACAACTATATTCAATAAAAGATTGTATTGTGAAAAAAATATTAATATTATCAGCAAATCCCAAAGACACAAATAAGCTGCGCTTGGATGAAGAAGTGCGGGAAATCCAAGCTGCATTAAAACGCGCTAACAATCGAGAACAGTTTGAAATTGTCACCGAATGGGCGGTACGAGTTGACGATTTGCGTCGTGCGCTGTTAGATCACGAACCGACAATAGTTCACTTCTGTGGACATGGTTCAGGAAGTACTGGTTTAGCCTTAGAAAATAATTTTGGGCAAATGCAACTAGTAACTACAGAATCCTTAGCAAAGCTATTTAAGTTATTTAAAAACACAGTTGAATGTGTTTTACTCAACGCCTGTTACTCACAAGCTCAAGCAGAAGCCATCTACCAACACATTGATTATGTGATTGGTATGAATCGGGCTATAGGCGATCGCGCAGCAATTGAGTTTGCTGTAGGATTCTATGACGCGTTAGGTGCTGGTAGAACTTACGAGGATTGTTTTGAAGTTGGCTGTACTTCTGTTGACTTAGAGGGAATTCCAGAGTCAGAAACTCCAGTACTTAAAGCTAGAACAAAATTTGCTCATCAACACAAAAGTAGTGATCAACAAAAGACAGAACTCAAAACAAATCAAACAAACACATTACCCATAGAATCCCCAACTCCAATTAAAGAAAAAACCAATATAATGAACGATTCAACCACACAAAATATAGATAAACGTAGTGGTGGAATATACTTTGGTGACAGTGCAACCGTCCAAGGTGATTTAGTTGGCAGAGACAAGATTGTCACCACAATAACTACTACAACTTCAGGAGAAATTTTTCCAAAAGATGAGATTTTGCAACTTCTTGCAGAGTTAAAAACTTCCATAAAAGAAGCATCCATTGATGAGGACGAAAAAGATATTGCGACAGGTCAAATTGCGGCTGCAATTAGCGAAACCAAGAAAGTAGATGTCAAGAATTCTCAAGAAACTCAAGAAAAGATAAGTAAATATCTAGCAGACACTAAAACAATTCTGGATCGGGTGAAAGACATTGGAGAAATTGGTAGCAAAGCTTTTTCGATTTTGACAAAACTAGCAAAGTTAATTGGGATTACAATGATTTAGAAAATTAAATTTAAAAAATATTTAGTAATTTATTAATTCAGAAATTTACATGGAAAGTCAAGATGAAAATCGACAATCTCACTCCCAAGAAGAACAAGGCGAAAGTCAACAAGAGAGTATAGATAATCGTAGTGGGGGAATTTTCTTTGGTGATCAAGCAGTTGTTCAAGGAGATGTAGTCGGCGGAAATAAATATGAAGTTAGATTTTATGCTCTATCTTCTAGTTCTGAGAGTGGACAAGCAAGTTGGAATCGTTACCGTCAGGAATCTCAATCTTCTTTAGAAGAACCATATAAATTTCTTAGCTACTATGACACCCTTGATGCAGATATATTCTATGGTCGAGAAGTAGTTTCAGATTTACTTGTTTCCAAAATATCTAATCATAAGTTAGTACTTATTAATGGCAAATCTGGTAGCGGTAAAACCTCTTTAATTAATGCTGGTATCGTTCCTCGACTTACAGAAAGAGGTTATTTCACTATTATTTTTAGAGATTACGGATACCCAACGGATATTATTAAAGCTGGTATTGATAGTCTGGAAAATGTAGAGATTGATTTAAGTGGCAGTATAACACTTACGGAGATTTTGCATCAGACTCACATTGATGCAAAGCGTCCAATAGCAATTTTTTTAGATCAATTTGAAAGATTTTTTCTAAATCTTCACGTCAACCAGCAAGCTCAGTTTATTCAAGAGTTTAGTGAATGTCTCAATAGTATAAAATCTCATGAAATAGCCATTATTATTTCTGTGCGTCAAGACTTTTATGGTAATCTTGGGGAATTTTGGAAAGCTTCACCTGAGTTTAATACAGAGAGTTATCAGTATTATTTAGAATCACTAAGTCGTAGTGAGGCTTTAGATGCAATTAAAAAGCCTTTACAACGGTTATATCCCAATATTATATACGATCCAGACTTCTTAGAAAATCAATTGCTTCCTCACTTACTCAAAGATACTGGTAAACAATCAAATGCACAGGTTGAACCAGTTCACTTGCAAATTGTCTGTAACCGATTATTTGATGAAGTCAGGATTAAAAATCAACAAAAACTTCAAAATGGTGAAACAATAATCATCAAGGAAAATCTTTATCAAGAACTAGGTGGTGTTCAGGGAATATTACTAGGGTACGTTGATTCTATTCTTGCTCAGTTTACGCCAAAAGAGCGAGAAGAGGCTAAGTCTATTCTTAAACAAATGGTAACTGGACAAGGAACCCGTGCTTTTAGAACGCTAACTGAAATTAAAAATCAGCTTAATCTTTCTGAAGATGATATAGAAAAAATTATTCAACAACTAGATCGTAGTCGTCTGATTGAGACTATACCAAGCGAAAGAAAATATTCATTAACTCATGAGTATTTAGTTCAGAAAGTTAACCAGTGGTATGACATTAGAGAATTAGAAATTAAAAAAGCTAAAGAACTTTTTGATAGATGTTTAATAAACTGGAAGCTTTATAAATCACCAATACCTAGAGAGCAATTTCAAGCAATTAAAAGATATAAGTCAAACTTAAGTATAGATGAAGAGGGAGAAAAATTATTTAAACGTAGTTCACAAATTTATTATGGTACAAATTTCCTGATTGGATTTGCAATTTCTGGATTGTTTCTTTTCCTGGCTGATCAACTTTTTCATCGTTTCTATCTGATACCTCGTGATATTGGTCGTTTGAGGGTTCAATCTTTAAAAGGAGAAGACTTACACAAAAATACTGAATTATTTACTATTAAAAATGATGGTACTAAAGAAAAATATCAGTTTATTTGGGGATTCCCATATTTAGATGGAATTCCTAGAGGTCTTTATTATGCAGAAGTTAAATACAATGGATATATTGTTAAACAACCAGTCAAAATAGATGGATATAGAAATTATAATCAGCCAGTTATTCTGAAAATACCTACAGAAAAATTATCTATAGATTTAGTAAAAGATATGGCTTTAGTGCCTAAAGGTAACTTTCTTGTTGGCAATCCTTCAGAAGTCAACAGTTTAGAGAAAAGTTCAATTGTTGTAGATAGTTTTTATATTGATAAATATGAAGTAACTAATCAAGATTATAAAAAATTTCTGGAAGAAGTTGCAGCTAATCCTGAAAGCTATCAATTTTTTTATAATGATCAACCTCAATATAAAAAAGATAAAGATGGCCATAAACCTGGTTTATGGGGAACTTTTCCGTATCAAGTATATAGTAAAACTGATATGTCTCCTGTTATAAATATTGATTGGTATGATGCTTCTGCCTATTGTGCATGGCAAGGTAAACGTCTACCAACAGTTTTAGAGTGGGAGAAAGCAGCCTCTGGAAGAGATGAACAAGGACAACCTAAAAAGTATGGCTATCCTTGGGGTAATGAACCGGATATTACCAAAGCAAATACTATTGACAAATGGCCTAATCAGAATGAGCGTAGAACAGAAGAGGTAGGAAAATATCAGGATGGAGCCAGCTTTTATGGCGTTTTTGATTTGATTGGAAATACTTTTGAATGGGTGGATATTTGGTATGTGGAACCAATTGTAAATAAGGAACTTACTGCTACAAAATCTGGTTATCGTCAACAAGCTTTAAAAGGAGGCTCATTTGGTAGAGAGCAACAACATAGTCCTGTATACCAAACTCCTTTATCTGATATTAGTCAACGTGACCCTCAATACGGATTTAGATGTGCCATTTCTAAGTCAGATAATTGATAGATTTTGTTACTAATACTTACTTTTTTACCTGTTAATATTTGAATTAGGAGCTTCAAAGTATGGAGTAAATCAGTAATGAAAATTAATTTTTCTCAAAGTATGACATTAACATTTATATCTTTATTTTTCGCTTTTACTTCTGTATCAGCGCAAAGTTCATATAGAGTAACTATCAAAAATGCAAATGGAGTTCAAGTTGGTCAAGCTTTTAATAGTTCAGGAAATATGAATCAATTAGTTGGAAGCATATATCAAAAAATTAAACCTCCAGGAAATCCCCGACAGACTATAACTGTACCATTGGGTACTACTAATTTGACAAAGTTACAGAATCTTGTGAGGTCTAAAGGTGTGTCTACTGAATATTATGAATTTCCGCCTGGGGGTTTAACTTTTAAACATTTTGGAGAACAGATAAATTCCTCTTCGATTCGTTCTACTAGTAAAAATTATGGCGTTGTCTTAACTAAGTCTGGTTATACTGAAAGCAATGTAATACCTTTTAAGGTAACGCAAATAGTTAACAACACTCCAGTATTGCGTTTTACTTTTAGTGATTCTAAAGTTGTCTTAGTAGATGAAAGACGGATTGCATTTCTTTTGAATACTAGTAATACTGGTTTAGATTCTAATCAGATTGCCAATGCTCTTCACTCTAAAGATTATAGGTTGTCACGGAGTGGTTATCGCAATTTTGAGGAATATCAAAGTTGTCAGGAATATATCAGAACAAATCCAACGGTTCAGACAAGAGGTTGTGGTCAGCTTAATTTTGTTGTCAATATATCCCGATGAGTAACACCAATTTGAAAAAAGAATGCGACAGATGAATTCTGTACCAGACGCGATAAATCGCGTCTCATATTCTGAATGTGTCGCAAACATTTTTTGAATCGGTATAAGAGTATTCAAAAACCTTTAAATACTGCAATTATATCTAATTTGAAAAAATTGACACAGCTAAATTCCCGACTTCTTCTGCAAAGTCGGGGATTTTATTGTTCACTTTTAGAGCTTAATTCACATATAGTGAAGATGATGCCAGACTATTACGATTCACCTCAATCACTTCTGTATACTCAAATTCATTAGGACTTTGTCTGACCAGAGGATATCTTTCTCCTCCCAATTCTATATAATCTTGTTCGCAATCAGGTTTAGAAGAATAATAAACTAAGATATATTCTTTTCCAATTCTTCCGGCTATTTCTGCTTCGACTTCACCTCGCCATTGAGTTTTAGTTACTAACACCACTAATTGATTTGCTAATTTAGGAATTACCCTCGCAATTTGACGGCGATTAATTACATCCAAACTACCAAAGGGTGAATCCATGACAATTGGTAAGGTACTAGTATCTGGAACCATCAACATTCTTTTTTGACTCCACTCTCTTACCCTGTCGATAATTCCGCCGATAAAAGATAAACTGAGAATTTGATTTTCCCCAGTGGAAGCTGCAACTGGTGATTCTATTCCTATTGTATTTTCTACTAGCGCCAGTTCGTATTTATCGCTAATTTTGGGAATGTAAGGTGTAAATGAGATTTCGCTAAAGATTTCTTGAACTCGCTTTTCCAGTTGCAATCGAAATTGTTGTTCTTGACGTGCTTTGACTAAATTTAATCTATCAATTGCGTCTTGGGTCGCAGCAATTCGGCGTTGTGCTAGTGCTTGGCGTTCTTCGTTAAATTTTTGTCTAGTAATTTGTTTATTTAAAGTTTCAATTTCGGTTTTATTGTTAGCGATTTGCTGTTGATTAGCGCCTTGTTCTAAGGTTAAATCAGTAATTTTCTCTTCGATTTCATCTAAACGCTTTTGTAAATTACGAATTTCTTCACTGGGGTCTTTTCGCAATCTTTCTTGGATGCTATCTAAATCTGCTTCGATTTGAGAGATTGATTGTCTTAACTGATTAATTCCTACTTGTTCTCGATCAATTTCTTCCCAAAATCCAACTGCTTGTTTATCAATTTCATCAACTCGTTCATTCATGCGAATCGCAGTTTCTTCGACTACCGATGAACCTGCTTGTTCTAGCAAGATTTTAACACTGGTGTGTGAATGAGTTCCTTCGTGTAATGGAGTTCCACAAATACAACGTTGAGAATCGAGTAAATTATCTAAAAATTCTCGCGAAATTCCAGGAGTCAATTCACCACGTTGTTTTAAATTGGAAATTATCTCTCGAAATTGTACTGTAGTCTCGGAAAGTAAAACAGTATATCCACGTGTGGAAATTGTTTTTTTCAGTGTTTCCCACTTTTTTTTCAATTCTTCTTGATTGAGAGTTTTTTGTGATACTAAACTCTGTCGTCTTTCTTGTAATTCCTTAGCAGCGCTGAGTTCTCGTAAACGGTTACTAGTTTCTTTTTTGATAGTTTGCTGATATTCTAGTTCTTGCTTAAGCTCTGTTTGGCGAGTGTTAATACGTTCAACTTCTTGCTCGATTTTACTTTGTTGTTTGAGCAACTGTTTTGTTTCCGAATCACCAATAACTTTTAATTCGTTTTCGAGGGTTTTCTTGGCTTCGCTTAAATGTCTAATGGAGCGATTAATTACCTCAACTCCTAGTAAAATTTTCGTAGCTTCAGCAATTTCAGCTTTTTTATCAGAACGCACAATATGTTCTATACGTTCTCCATCAAAGAAGAAATATTGATGTAAGCTGCTGGGTAAAATTTGATTGATAATATCTTCTAGATTTTGATTGGGTGGCACAAAATACCACGAACCATCATCTCTACCTACCCACATACTCAATTCTGTTTTCCCGGGTTCAAAATCGGCTTCATTTTTGTAAACCCGACAAGCACGTTTGATGCGGTAGCGTTTATTATCATGTTCCCAGACAATTTCAACCCAACATTCGATAGGTTGTCCAATTTGTGCTTCTGCGATCGCACGCTTATTTACTAATTGTTCTGCCGAGGAAAAAGCCGCACTAAATTTTTCATATAGTACCCAAGTAAATGCATTCAAAAAACTAGTTTTACCTGCACCATTATTCCCATGAATTACTGTTGTGTTGCTAGCATCTCCATGAGCGAGGTTTACTTCTGGGCTTTTACCATAAAAGGAGCGAAAGTTGCATAATTTAATAGAAATTAACTTCATCGCACAGCATCCTTCACTATCCTTAAAATATCATCATTGATATGGCTATTACTTTTTTTATCTAATCTGCTTTTTTCTAATTGCCATACTTGTTCAATAATTTGCCGTACTTCTGGAGGAGCAGTTATTATTGGTTCTTGAACATCATCTATATTAGGTTGATTATTCATTATTTTTGGTTGTTAGTTGTTTTGTCATTGGTCATTTGTCATTTATCATTGGGAAGAGACTTGTTAAATAATTCTCCCTTGTCTTCCTTGTCCCCCTTGTCCCCTTCCAATCTCCGATCCTTTCAAAGATCCAATAATTCATACCTTTTTTGCAAATCAAGTAACTTAATTCTTGCTTCACCAGCATTATCTGCTAAATCAGCAAATTCTACAAAGCGTCGCAATTCTTTTCTTAATAAATTGCGTTCTACTTCTAAAGTTTTTCTGTCTAAATCTGGTGGTAAAACAATCATGTCAAAAATTGTGGCTCGTTCTTTCCCAGGATGAGGACGTAAAACTCGTCCGCGTCGTTGGATAAATTGACGTGGGTTCCCAGAACTTGCCAAAATTACAGCAGTTTGAATTGCTGGGATATCTACACCTTCATCTAAACAGCGAATTGCAACTAAACCTTGTAAGTCTCCACTTTCAAATTGACGGCGTAAAAGTTCTCTTTCTTCTAAAGAAGTTTGAGCTGTGTAGGTGTTGATTTTGTAACCTAATTCTACTCCTAAAATCTTGGCAACTTCTTTAAGTTGTTGTAAATTAGAACGCTGTCCTGTTTCTTGAGAACCATCGCTACAATAGAACAGAGTATGAGTTGTTTCGCGACGAGTAGCCATTAATTCGCGCAAAGCTTTGAGTTTATTTGCTGCTGCACCAATTAATCTAGCTCTTTGCATTAACAATGGTTTTAAATCTTCATTATCTTCAAAATAACTTGAGTTTGCGTTTTCTTTTTCTCTATACAATAAAGCCTTGCCTATTTTCTGGGTAATTTTTGCATAAGTACGGCTTTCGGTTTCAGTTAATTCTACTAAAATTGGATAATAAAGATAACGAACTAAAGCACCTTGATTAATGGCATCTTTTAAACTAAACTCTGGTTGGAGAACCGAACCAAAATAATTAAAAACAGATTGGGTTCCAGTTTCATCAAAATATCTTTCTGGTGTTGCAGATAAAGCTAGGCGCAAACCGACACGCCGGGGTAAACTTTCTTCTAATTTGGGTGCGCCTAAATTATGAGCTTCATCACCAATAATTAAAGTTTTTTCGGGAAAATATTTTAACTGAGATTGGAATCCATCACCAATTAGAGTGGAGTTAGTTGTAATTATTGTGATGAATGGTTGTGAACCAGAATGGACATTATAAAGTTGACTAGAAAGTTGACTTTGCCAATTGCGTAAGTTCTCAAAAGCTAAGATAGGTTGTAAATTAAATTTTTCGCATTCTCGCGCCCATTGGGTGACAAGATGACGGTAGGGACACACTACCAGCAATGCTTGTAAGTGAATTTGTTTATATAACTCGCAAGTAACAGCAAGTGCAGTAATTGTTTTACCACTCCCCGTTGCCATTTTGAGTGTACCTCTACCGTTGTTGGCAAACCAATTATTTACAGCTTGACGCTGATATGGTCGCAATTGCAGATATACTGGCATTTGCGGACATCCTGGTAATGGTTGCTGAGTTTGATAATTACCCTTACTTTCACCTGCAAACGGTAATTTCAGGCGATACTTTCCCGAAGGTTTATTAACTGTGGTTGTGAAAGTATTGATTGATCGGACTTTTGGCTGTATCAGATACATTGGGGAAAGGGGAAAGGGGACTGGGGATCAGGGAAAGGGGACTGGGGATCAGGGAAAGGGGAACGGAGAAAGGAACAAGGAGGACAAGGAGAACAAGGAAGAAGATAAACAAAACACCAATGTCTTATCAATCCCCGATCCCCGTACTCTATGAGAAGCCGCTGACGCGTCTACGCGTAGCGTCTCCTCTGGAGAATCCCTGATCCCCGATCCCCTTAACTATAAGTACGCCAGATACCCACAAGGGAACCCTGTACCTGTACCTGCATGGCTGGTACTTCGATGGGGTTGTATTTAGGATTGGCTGGTTTGAGAATAATGCGATCGCCGTCTTTGTACAATCGTTTTAATGTTGTACCGTATCCATCTACTCTCGCAGCAACAATTGTGCCATTTTTAAGTTGATCTGGTTCTGGTACGGGACGCAAAAAAACCAAATCTCCATCAACAATTGAATCTTCGATCATACTGTCGCCTGCTACCCGCAAAGCATAGGTTTGGGGTGGTAAGGACATATTTGAAAAGTCGAGATGTTCAACAGCATCGGTGAAGGGTTCTATTAATCCACCAGCAGCAATTGTTCCTAAAATCGGTACACCTTGCTTCAATGGATGTAAAATTCTAATTGTTCGTGCTTTTCCTTCACTCCATTCAATGTATCCTTTCGTGCGAAGATGTTCTAAGCGGCTTTGAATTGGTGCTGGCGATTTTAAATTCATCGCTTCCATCATCTGCCGAATTGAAGGAGAATGCTGGTGTTCTCGGATAAATTCTGCTAACCAATCGTAAAGTTCACGTTGCGCTTCAGTTAGTCTTTCCATAAATTTGTAGGGAGGTAAAAATAAATAGTTCCTTAGAACATTAGTACTACAAAAAACCCCCCGATGGAAAGATAAAAATAAAAAGTTAAAAGTAAAAGTCACAAATTTTGAGTTTTAACTTTG